>JBBQWY010000041.1:0-27997 GCA_038210215.1 Steroidobacterales bacterium | reverse complement strand
GCCGAATGGGTCTCGCGAAACACCTGCGGCGTCACGCCATAGACGCGCCGGAAGCTGGTCACGAAGTGCGAGGCCGAAGCAAAGCCGCTGGCGCGCGCGACTTCGGTAACCGGCTGAGACGTGGACTGCAGCAGCAGTCGTGAACGTTCCAGGCGTTGCGTGCGCACGTACTGCCAGATCGAACTGCTGACCTCGGCACGGAAGCAGCGGTTCAGATGCGGAATTGACGCGCCCGCCGCAAGGCTGATGTCTTCAGCTGAGATCCGTTCGTCCAGGTGCTCCTCTATATAGCGCAGCGCCAAAGCCAGCCGTGGGTGGCGCGCAACGGGCCGCAGCGCCTGAGCGCGCGCGCCCGTCGCATAGCGCCGGGCAATCATTGTCAGCAAGGTCGCAGCCAGCTGCTCGCTGTAGCCGCGTCCATACGGGAAATCGCTGAGCGCCTGCTGCGCGAGCTCGATCGCCAGGTGCGCGATCGCCGGCGCGTGATCGGCAAGCGCGAGGCGCCAGTTCAGGTCCGTGGGGCTCGCAACGCCCGCAAACTCTGCTCCGTGCGCCAGCGATTCGCGCGGGATCCAGATACCGACCCCTTCGAGTACCCCGGTCCACGAGATCGTCCAGCGGCTGCCGGCCGGCGTGAAGCCGACGACTCCGCGACGAAACTCGTAGTCGCGCCGCCGCGGGTTCAGATGCTCGCGCAACAGGCAGTGCCGCTGGGCCGCAAACAGGTCATGGAACGGCAAGGGTGCACGCGCCAGCGAACCGGATGGATACGACACGCGCACCAGCGCAATCGGCCACGGCTGTTCGATGAGCACACAGCTTCCCGGGTTGAGTCCCAGTTGCTCGAGGCGCTCGCGGTACTGGTGAATTTCCTGCACGGATCGCTCTAGAAGTAGATCGGAAAACGCAATGACCGTTGCCGAAATTGACTATACCGTGGGAATCGCTAGTAAGCTGGGGCGTCCAAGGCAGCGCTGAGTCCGTTTGTTGTTTCCTGCCAACAAAGGCCGACCCGAATTAAAGTCCGCACGGCGATCCGAGCGGATCGTCACGAATCAAACCCAGGGGACGATTGCTTATGTCGAAGAACAGCGTGTTGGTTTTTGCCACCTCGGCAGCGCTCTGCGCGTCGGCGGCATTTGCCCAGTCGAACTCTTCTTCCACGGCGGATGCCGGTGGACTGCAGGAAGTGGTGGTTACCGCGGAGCGGCGCGAGGCGTCGTTGCAGTCGGTGCCGGTCGCGGTCAGTGCGATCACGGCCGACGCGATCGACAAGCTGCAGATCACAGAGTCGCGCGACCTGCAGCGCTTCGTGCCCAGCCTCAAAATGTCCAACAACATCACCTCGCCGACCAACCTGTCGCCGTCGCTGCGCGGCTCGCTGCAACAGGACGCATCACTGGTCGTCGCCGAATCCCCATTCGGCATCTATGTCGACGACATCTACATCGGTCGCCTGAACGGCAACAACGTCACGTTGTCGGACATCGAGCGCGTCGAAGTACTGCGCGGTCCTCAGGGCACGCTATACGGCCGCAACACGCTCGCCGGTGCGCTGAAGTTTGTGACACGCTCCCCGGGTGAAGAAAGTTGGCTCAACGTCAGGGTCGGCGCCGGCAACGACAGCCAGTACCTCGCGAGCGTCAGCACCGGCGGGTCCATTGCCGACGCCTGGGCCGGCTCATTCGCCGCGCAGATCAACAACAAGGACGGGCAATACTTCAACCGGACCACCGGCGAGGACCGCGGCCTCGAACGCAACTGGGCAGCGCGCGCCAAGCTGCGCTACACCGGCATCGAGAACTTCGATGTGACGTTCGCGCTGTCTCACTCTGACAGCCGCAACGATGCGCTGCAGCTGCTCCCTTTTACGGCTCCCGGCGTCGCTGCCAACCGCCGTTACACGTCGGATGAAATGGTGCTGACTTTGCCGTCGCGGCAGGTCAGCACGCCGGACATTGCACGCCTTCCGTCGATCATCTCGAACCAGCCAGAGGGCAAGACCAAACAGACGATCGCGTCGATCAATGCCTCATATGACTTCGGTGCCGTGACGCTGCGGTCGATCACGGGCTACGTGTTCACAAACGACTTCTTCACAACCGACTTCGGCGGGGATGGCCAGGTGATCGGCGCCTCGACGCCGCAGGCCAGCCAGATCAGCCAGGAACTCCAGCTGCAGGGCACCGCGTTGAGCGACAAGCTGAACTACCTCGTCGGCCTGTTCTACCTCGACGAGACCGGCAAGCAGGATTTTGGCTGGAACATTACCCGCCCGTTCTTCAACATCGGCGCCACCTCGACCAACCAGATCGAGGCGAAGACGAAGTCCTACTCGCTGTTCGGCCAGGGCGACTACGCGCTGACGGACCAGCTGAAGGTCACGTTCGGCGGCCGCTGGACCAAGGACGAGAAACAGTTCGACGAAACCTTCCAGTTCCTGTTCCTCGGCCCGAACCCGGTTCCGGATCCGCTCGGCCCGGTGGCGCTGCGCAACGACTACACGAAGTTCACGCCGAAGCTCGGCTTGGACTACACGGTGGAATCCGACGCCGTTGACAGCATGCTGCTGTACGCCTCGGCCGCCCGCGGCTTCAAGTCCGGTGGCTACAATGGCATCAACATCACCAACAACGACATTGCGCGCATCGCGTACGGCCCGGAGGAGAACACGACCTTCGAGCTCGGCCTGAAGACCGAATTCTATGGCCGCCGCGCGCGCATCAACGCCGCGCTGTTCCAGGCGAACATCAAGGACGCAACGTTCAACGCCACGGTGCCGCTGCCGAACGGCACGTCGGCGTTCCCGGTCCAGAACGCGGGCAAGGTCGAGGTCCAGGGTCTTGAGGTCGAAACCACGCTCGTGCCGATCGACAACCTGACGCTGTTCCTGAACGCAGCGTTCCTGGACGGCAAGTACAAGGACCTGGACCCGACCAGCGCACCGGCGCAGGCCTCGACCCTGTTCCTCAATGGCGGCACGGCGACGCCTCCGCAGCTGCCGGACTACACGTTCACGCTCGGCTTCGACTATGGCTTCGACATACCGGTCGGGCCCGAGGGTGGCCGCGTGCTGATCGGCGCCGACTGGTTCAGACAGGCGGACTACATCACCGCAGCGACCAACGACTTCCTCGTTACCGCCTACGACCGGCTTAACGCCACGGTCGGCTACTCGGTCGGCGACAACTGGGAGTTTCGCTTCAACGTCAAGAACCTGCAGGACAAGGACAAGATCACGATCAGCTCCGGTCGCGGGTTCCTGGGCGGAGCCGTGCTGCTGCCACCGCGCGAGTTCATGCTGATGGTCACCTACAAACAGTAGTTACCCACGGTCATTTGCTTGATCAGAAGGCCCGCAGCGATGCGGGCCTTTCTTTTGGCCCGACTCTTCTAGAATGAGAGCATGCCCGCCCCCTCCTCTGCGGCGATCGCCGTTCGCGGCGCTCGCCAGAACAACCTGCGCGACCTCTCAGTCGATATCCCGCTGCGTGAGCTGGTTGTCGTCACCGGGGTCTCGGGTTCCGGCAAGTCATCACTGGTGTTCGACACGCTGTACGCCGAGGGTCAGCGCCGCTACGTAGAGACGTTCTCTCCCTACGCGCGGCAGTTCCTCGATCGGATGGACCGACCCCAGGTCGATTCGATCGACGGCGTGCCGCCCGCCATCGCGATCGACCAGACGAACCCGGTGCGGACTTCGCGCTCGACGGTCGGCACGATGACGGAGCTCAACGATCATCTGAAGCTGCTGTTCGCGCGCGCGGCGCAATTGTACTGCAGCGGCTGCGGCAAACCGGTGCAGCGCGACTCGCCGCAAAGCATCCTTTGCGACATCACGGCTCGCGCTGCCGCAGCGGATAACCCGCGGCTGCACATCTGCTTTCCGGTCGCGATTCCGGCCCGATTCAAGGAAGCCGAGATCCGGGCGCTGCTCGAACGTCAGGGCTACACGCGTATCCAGCAGACGGGCCAGGCTTCGCTCGAGGTCATCCAGGACCGACTGCGGGTGGAGGCTGAGGCGCCGGAGCGCTTGGCTGAGGCGATCGAAGCGAGCCTGCACGTCGGTCAGGGCCGCATGCACGTGCAGGTGCTCGCCGACGAGAAGATCGTCGACACCTGGCGTTACTCGACCGACCTGCACTGCCCGGACTGCGACCTGACTTACGCCGAGCCAACGCCGAGTGCGTTCTCGTTCAATTCACCGCTCGGGGCCTGCGAGACCTGCAAGGGCTTTGGGCGGGTCATCGGGGTCGATTACCGCCTGGTGATTCCTGACGAATCGAAGACGCTGCGCGACGGCGCCATCAAACCGTGGCAGACCGATGCCTACCGCGAGTGCCAGCAGGACATGGAACGGCTGGCGCGCAAGCGCGGCATCCCGCTCGATGTACCGTGGCGAGACCTGAGCGACCCGCAGCGCGCTTGGGTCATGGCCGGCGAAGGCAAGTGGGCCAGGAACGTCTGGTACGGCACGCGCCGCTTCTTCGAGTGGCTCGAGAGCCGCGCATACAAGCTGCACATCCGCGTGCTGCTGTCGCGCTATCGGTCGTACACGCCTTGCAGCGCCTGCAATGGCGCGCGCCTGAAACCGGCGTCCTTGCTGTGGCGACTCGGCGCAGCGCCTGCGATGAACATCCACGAGCTGATGCTGCTGCCAATCGATCGCGCGCGGGAGTTCTTCCGTGCGCTGCGGCTTCCGGGTGCACTCGATGAGGCCACCGAGCTGCTGCTGCGCGAGATCAACACCCGGTTCGACTTCCTGTGCGAAGTGGGCTTGGGTTACCTGACGCTCGATCGTCAATCAAGGACGTTGTCGGGCGGCGAGGTCCAGCGCATCAACCTGACGACCGCCTTGGGTACCTCGCTGGTCAACACGCTGTTCGTGCTCGATGAACCGTCGATTGGTCTGCATCCGCGCGACATGCAGCGTGTCATCGGCGTGATGCGGCGGCTGCGAGACGCCGGCAATTCACTGGTCGTGGTCGAGCACGACCCGCAGATCATGCTGCAGGCCGATCGACTGCTCGATATGGGCCCGGGCGCCGGCGAACGCGGCGGCCAGATCGTCTGCTTCGACACCCCGGAACGCGTCGCGGCGCACCGCGACTCCCTGACCGGCGCCTACCTGCGCGGCGAGCGGCGCGTCGAGCTGCCCCTCGCAGCCAATGCGAGCAGCGCGGCAACGCAGTGGCTCGAGCTGCGCGGCGCGCGTCAGCACAATCTGCAGGGCATTGATGTTCGCATCCCCTTGCAACGCTTCGTCTGCCTCACCGGCGTTTCAGGCTCCGGCAAATCGACGCTGGTCCAGGACGTGCTCTACCCGGCGCTGCTGAAGGCCAAGAACCTGCCGGGCGACACGCCCGGCGCACATGCTGCGCTGCTGGGCGCGGAGCAGATCGATGAAGTGATCATGGTCGATCAGTCACCGATCGGCCGGACGACGCGCTCGAACCCGGCCAGCTATGTCGGCGCCTTCGATGTGATCCGCGCGCGCTTCGCGCAGCAGCCCGAAGCCCGCGAACGCGGCTACGCAGCAGGGACCTTCAGCTTCAACTCCGGCACGGGGCGCTGCGCCCTGTGCAGCGGCAGTGGCTTCGAGCATGTCGAGATGCAGTTCCTGTCCGACGTGTATCTGCGCTGCGCCGACTGCAACGGCCGTCGCTACCGCGTCGAGACGCTGGAGATCACCTGCACCGCGGCGGATGGGCGCAGCGCCAGCATCGCCGATGTGCTCGAGCTCACGATCACCGAGGCACTGGCATTCTTTGCCGATGTGCCGGAGCTCGCCGTGCGCTTGCAGCCACTGGCAGATGTTGGCCTCGAGTACGTTCGTCTCGGGCAACCGGTGCCGACACTCTCGGGCGGCGAATCGCAACGACTGAAGCTCGCCGGGCATCTGGCAGACACTGCAGCCCGTTCTGCTGCCGCGGCCCGTTCTGCCGCAGCGAAGTCGGCTGCGAGTCGCAAGCTGTTCCTGTTCGACGAACCGACGACGGGATTGCACTTCGAGGACATCGCGAAGTTGCTCGGCGCGCTGCGCAAGCTGCTCGACGCGGGTCATTCGTTGCTGATTGTCGAACACAACCTCGATGTGATCCGCAGTGCCGACTGGATCATCGATCTCGGACCAGAGGGCGGCAGTGGCGGCGGTCTGCTGGTTGCCGCGGGCACTCCAGCGCAGCTCCGGCGCCACAAGACCTCGCACACCGGACGCGCGCTGGCCGAGTACGAGACTCTGCTGGGTACGAATGCCGCGCTGCAGATCAATGAGCCGCCAACGCACCACGCAACGACAGCGGCTGCGCCGGCGATGATCAGCGTGCGCAACGCCCGCGAACACAACCTGCGGGATATCGACGTCGATATCCCGCGCGACAAGTTCACGGTAATCACCGGCGTCTCGGGTTCGGGCAAGTCGACGCTGGCCTTCGACATCATCTTCAATGAGGGCCAGCGACGCTATCTGGAATCGCTGAATGCCTACGCGCGCCAGTTCGTGCAGCCTGCAGCCCGGCCGGAAGTCGATGCGATCCTCGGCATCCCACCAACCGTTGCGATCGAACAGCGCACCAGCCGCGGTGGCCGCAAGAGCACGGTTGCAACGTTGACCGAGATCCAGCATTTCCTGCGTCTGCTGTTCGTCAAGCTCGGCACGCAGTTCTGCCCCGACTGCGATCTGCCTATCGAGCCGCAGTCAGCGGCGGCGCTGGCTGCCGAGCTGTTGCGCCGCTATAGCGGCCGAAAGCTCACGCTGCTTGCACCGCTCGTGACCGCACGCAAGGGGCTATACACCGCTCTGGCCAAGTGGGCGCGCGATCGTGGCTTTGGAACGTTGCGGGTCGACGGCAATCTGGTACCGACCAGGCCCTGGCCCAGGCTCGATCGCTTTCGCGAGCATACGATCGAGCTGCCGGTTGCCAATGTCACCGTCGCCGAACGCGAATCCGCAGCGCTGTACGAGGCGCTGCAGCGCGCGCTGGAACACGGCAAAGGTTTCGTGCAGGTGCAGGTCCAGGGCCGCAGCGACACACAGATCTATTCGACCAAGCGCGCTTGCCCCGGATGCCGCAACAGCTATCCGGAGCTGGATCCACGCCTGTTCTCGTTCAATTCGCGCCAGGGTTGGTGCGGTCAGTGCTTTGGCACGGGTCTGAGCTTGCCGGGGCTCGATGAGGAGAATGCGCTGACGGACGCGCAGGGCAGCGACGATGCCAGCGCCGCGCCCTGCAGCGCCTGCAACGGCAGCAGACTCAATCGCATCGCCCGGGCGGTCCGGATCGATGGGCGCTCCATCAGCGACATCACCTGCGAGCCCGTGCAGCGCGCGGCCGAGATGGTCGGCACCCTGCAACTGGATGGGCGCGCCGCGACGATCGCGCGCGACCTGCTCGCCGAAATGCGCGCGCGGCTCGGGTTCCTCGAGCGCGTCGGACTTGGATATCTGCAGCTTGATCGCGGTGCGCCGACACTGTCGGGTGGCGAGGCACAGCGCATCCGGCTCGCGGCCCAGCTCGGCTCCAACCTGCGCGGCGTCTGCTATGTGCTCGATGAACCGACGATCGGTCTGCATCCGCGCGACAACGGCATTCTGCTCGATGCGCTGACGGGTCTCGCCGCCAGCGGCAATACGCTGATCGTCGTTGAACACGATGAAGAGACGATCCGCGCGGCCGATCATGTGATCGACCTCGGACCAGGCGCCGGCGTGCGTGGCGGCCGGGTCGTGGCGGCGGGCACCGCGGCGCAGCTGATGCAACACCGCGACTCGGTCACCGGTCGGATGCTGCGCCACCCGCTGCAACCGCCTGCAGTGCCGCAACGCCCGGTGGTGCGCTCGACGCCGTCGCTGCAGGTCCGACATGCGACCCTGCACAATCTGCGGCGCGCCAACGCGCGGATTCCGCTCGCTCGTCTGGTTGTCGTGACCGGGGTCAGCGGCTCGGGCAAGTCAACGCTCGCGCACGACGTGCTGTACACGAGCGCGCGGGCCCAGCTGGCTGGCGCGCGCGCGGCCATCGGCTGCGCGCAGCTCAGCGGCCTTGCAGGCATCGATCGCGTGCTGCAGGTCGATCAGTCGCCGATCGGCAAGACGCCGCGCTCCTGCCCTGCCACCTATGCCGGAATCTGGGACGAGATCCGGCGAATCTATGCCGGCACGACCGAGGCGCGGCTGCGCGGCTACTCCGCAGGGCGGTTCTCGTTCAACACTGCCGGCGGGCGCTGCGAGAGCTGTGAAGGCCAGGGGGTGCAGACGATCGAGATGAGCTTTTTGCCAGACGTGAAAGTGCTCTGCGACCGCTGCCGCGGCCAGCGCTTCGGGGCTGAGACGCTGAGCGTTCTGTATCGTGGCCGCAGCATCGGCGACGTGCTCGCAATGAACATCGAAGCCGCGCTCGAGTTCTTCACCGCCCACCCGAAACTCAAGCACACCCTGGCGCTGCTCGAGGAAGTCGGGCTCGGTTATCTCACGCTCGGTCAGCAAAGCCCCACGCTGTCTGGCGGGGAAGCCCAGCGGCTGAAGCTGGTCAGCGAACTTGCCAAGGTGCGTCCGGCGCTACGGGGACCGGCATCGCAGCGCCCGAAGCACACGCTTTATGTGCTCGATGAACCCACGGTTGGACTGCATATGGCAGACGTCGAGCGCCTGCTGCGTGCACTGCAGCGGCTCGTTGACACGGGCAACACAGTGGTCGTGATCGAACACAACCTGGACGTGATCGCGGCGGCCGATTGGGTCATCGATCTTGGCCCCGAAGCCGGCTCCGCGGGTGGTCGCGTCGTCGCGCAGTGCGCACCGCAGCAACTCGCGCGGATCGCAACAGGCTCACACACGGGCGCAGCACTTGCGGCGCTGTGGGCCAGCCGGGCTACACTGACCGGATGAGTCATTCGCTGGTCTGCTGGCAATGCGGCGCCAGTCTCGCCGCCTTGAGTCTGCCGCTGCTGCGTCGCGAGGAATGCCGCAACTGCCGCGCCGAACTGCATGTCTGCCGGATGTGTGTCGAGTACGACACCAGGGTTGCGAAGCACTGTCGTGAACCGACCGCGGAAGAAGTTCGCGACAAGGAACATGCGAACTTCTGCGATCACTTCAAGCCGCGAGCGAATGCGTGGCAGCCCGGCGACCAGGCGGCCATCGACCAAGCCAAATCCGAACTGGATCGTTTGTTCGGAAAGCAACCTTAAGAGCGCAGCCGCTCGGTCAGGCGGTCCAGCAACTTCGAGAATGTCGAGGTGCTGCGCGATGCCGCCGGGGCGCGTACATCGAGATTGATACGCTCACCATGACCGTCGTCGATCGCAAGCTGGCTCGCACCCAGAATCTCCAACGTTTCTTCGAGTGACTGCGCCGGGCCGCGCGGCCCGCCCGCCTGGCGCCGCGGATCCGGATCCGGCTCGGGAAGCTGAGCACGCGGCGCTGCAACCGCCGGCTTTGACGGTCTTGCCGGCGTGTCGTCATCGATCAACCTGATCGGATCATCATCGCCAGCGGAGCGGGATGCCCGCGGCGCCGCTGGCAGATCGATCGCGCCGATGACCTTCGCCTGCTCGCGTTCGGTCGCGCTGACCGGCACCACCGCAACCGAGGTGAACTCCGAGCGGACGTACAGCGCAACCTGCTTGGCTGCGAGCGCGTCGCTGAAAAAGCCCAGCCGCAGCCCGTACCACTTGCGACCGTCGCGATTGCCTTCGATCTTGTAGAGCGTGTAGGCATTGAAGATCGCGAGGCCCGGCACCTTCGCCAGATCGATCGGCGTCACCGACCAGTTCAGCTGCACGGCAAAATGCACCGCTGCATCGCGCCGCAGCTGAGCCTTGATGTCGCGCCAGGTCTGGGTGTCTTCGGGACCGACGATCGCAATCTGACCCGCTGCGGCTGAGGCCGGCTCCGAGCCAGACGGTGCGGCGGCAAGCGCCGCACTGCGGCGTCGCTCGAGAACCTTGAGGACCTGGCTGTCCGAGAGGTCGCTGCCGTCACGGACGGGACGGATCCGCGCCAGCGCAGGATCGGCTGCGCCGATCGCGGCCTTGCGAGCCGCGGCAGCTGGCGCGGTGCCGGGCGGTGACGGAACGCGTGGCGCGGGCGGAGCCGCTGGGCGGAAGGAGGCCGCAGCAGGCAGTGCTCTCGTCGCTGTCGGAGCGGCCGCAAGCTCTGCCAGCACTTCGCGGACGTTCGAGCCATTGCGCAGTGCCATCGGTGGAGGCCGCGCCACCGGCGCGGGCGAAGGCGAAGGCGTCGGGCTGGTCGCCGTGACGTCAGGGCGCTGCGGCAGCTTCAAGCGCTTGCCGGGCGCGTCACCGACCCAAGCGGCCGGATACAGATCGCGGATGGCGGTCAGGATGTGTTCGGCTTCTTCGCGCGTGTCGAAATAGCCCATGTGCAGCCGGAATCGCTCGCGACCCTCTTCGCGGCGGCGGCTGACAAAGAACGTGAACCGCGCGAGCTCGGGTGCCGTCGGCTTGACGAGCGCCATTGGCGTCGTCGACGAGCACAGATTGATGACGAGCTCGCCCGACTGTGCCGCGACCGGCGTGGTCGAATGAGTCGGTTGTGTCATGAACGCTCCGCTGTATGTCCTTCGCGTTCGGGCAGCTTCGCCGTGACGGATTCGGGAGCGCGCGACGCGGTAGCGACAGCTACTGCGGCAACCCCGCTATCGCACACGACAAGGTCGCATGGACCGGAGGCTTTGCGTCCCCGCCTCACGGCAGGTTTGCCTTCAACGAACGCGCTGAGTGTCGATTCGATTCGAATCGTCGTCAAGTCAAACCGTCGCAAAAGCACGGCAGTTTGTCGGCACGATGCGACATAACTCGAAGCCGATCATTCAGGTATGAACGTGCCGCCCGCCGCAAAGCGGCGCGCGAAGTAGCCGTCGTCGTCCAGCCGCTCGACACTCACCGGTCTGCCCTCACGCGGCGCATGCACAAAGTGTCCATGACCCGCATAGATACCGACATGGTCGATCCGGCCACGCTCGCCGCGAAAGAACACCAGGTCGCCCGGCGCCAGCTCGGCGGCACGGCGCGGTGCCGCTGCCGCAAACTGCGCCGCTGCGGTCCGAGGCAACGCCAAACCGAGCTCCGCATGCACAAACTGCACGAGACCACTGCAATCGAAACCCGCCGGTGTCGCACCACCGTATCGATACGGAGCACCGAGCTGCTGCGAGGCAAGCTGCACGAGCTGCGCGCGGCGGTCGCTGCGTTCTATTGGTGCTTCGGGGGGCAATTCGACGGGCGATTCGATCGGATGGGGCGCCGGCGGCCGCGTGGCGCAACCACTGCTGATGGCCAGCACTGCGAGCGCCGTCAGCGCACGCAGCATCGCTAACCGACGTCCTGCAGCAGCGCCGGAGCCTGGCCCTGCCGGGCAGCCTGCAACAGCTCCGAAATCTGCGTGACCGACATGGGTCTCGCGAGGTAATACCCCTGCGCGAGATCACAGCCACGCTCGCGCAGGAAATCGAGCTGCTCAGCGGTCTCCACGCCTTCTGCGACCACGATCTTGCCGAGCGCGTGCGCCATCGTGATGATCGATTCCACCAGCGTGGCGGAGGCGGGGTTCGCGGGGGCTTCCTCGAGGAACGAGCGGTCGATCTTGACGACCCGAATCGGATGCTGACGCAGGGAGTTCAGCGACGAATAGCCGGTGCCGAAATCATCGAGCGCCATGCTGATGCCGGTTTTCGCGAGCTGCCGCATCGCATCGCCGGCCACTTCATCTGCAAACACGGACTCGGTGATCTCCACTTCGATCAGCTCAGGAGGCAAGCCATACTTGTCCAGCAGGCGACGCAGGTTGCGCGGAAAATCAACATACTTCAACTGCTGTACCGAGGCGTTGATCGACAAGCGCTGCGGCGCGATACCCTGCTCGCGCCAGACGGCGAGCTGAGCACACGCCGCTTCGAGGACCCAGCCACCGATGTCGACGATCAGGCCGGTCGACTCGGCCGCCGGAATGAAATCAGCCGGCTCCCGCATACCCTCGCGCGGGCTCTGCCAGCGCAACAGCGCTTCAACGCCGACCAGGCTGCCGTCGTCGACCCGGTACAGCGGCTGATAGAACAGCGAGAACTCCCGGCGCCGCAAGGCGCGATACAGACCGCTATGCGTTGTGTTGAAGCGGTTCTGCATCAGCCGTCGGTCGAAGAAAACCGCCCGCCCCCGCCCCAGTTCCTTGGCGCGATACATGGCGCCATCGGCGGCGCGGGACAGATCGTCGCTCGTCGTGCCATCGTCCGGAAACAGGGCCATGCCGATGCTCGCCTGCACATGGTGATCGCGCCCGGCGAGACTCACGGGCAGCCGCAGCGACTCGATGATGCGCTCGGCCACCAGCGATGCCGCCTCCGGATCCGCAACATTGCGCAGGATTACCGTGAATTCATCGCCGGCAAGCCGCGCCACGGTATCGCCATCCTTGACGCAGGCGCGCAGCCGCTGCGCGACGATCGTCAGCAGCTGGTCGCCGGCCGCGTGGCCGACGCTGTCATTGACGCGCTTGAAATGATCGAGGTCCACATACAGCAGCGCACCGCGCGAATTTGTCTCGGCCGCCCGCCCGAGTTCCTGCGCCAGCCGGTCGCGAAACAACAAACGGTTCGGCAGCGCGGTCAGCGGATCGAAGTGCGCCTGTCGATACAGACGCTCGTCGCGAGCGGTCTTCGACACCGCCGCCGACATTCTCGCCGCGAACTGCGCGCCGTGCCGCGCGCACACGGGATCGAGCGCCGGGTCGGCGCGGAAGCCGAGCGCGAGAATGCCCGCCAGGCCACTCGCTGAGGTCACGGGCCAGACCCAGAAGAACTGCGAGCCTTGCGCGCTGAGGGGCGTCAGAAAGCTGTGTCGAGGCTGCTCCGTGCGGGCAACCGTGATGGGTTCCGGCGAGCCCCGCAGCAACGACAGCATCTCATTGTCGAGCTCCACGCGCGTCACCGGCAGACTCTGTCCGGCAATCGTCGCGACGAACACGCGACCCAGCTCCGACCCGTCCTTCTCCAGCAGCGTGATACCGACGGCGTCGCAACCGATCAGTCGGACAACGCGCGCCAGAATGACTTCGAGCGCAGGCTCGAGCTCCGTGACAGTCAGCAGCAGATGATCGATCTCGGCGAAGGCCTCGAGGGCATCGATCGTCGCCGTGATGCGTTCATCGGCGCGCGCAAGTGCGAAATCAAGCTGCGGCAGACTCTGCAGCTCACCGGCGTCGCGCGGCACGACGCGCTGACCGAGATGATCGACCCTGGCGACGGCAAGCCGCTGCAGCGCGCTGAGGCGCTTCGCTTCCAATCTGGCCACAGCCAGGGCGAGCAACACTGCCCCGAACAGCACGAAAGCGCCCCAGATCTCAAATGAAGTGCGGCTCGCCGTCGCCGGCGCTGCAAAAGCCAGCACCTGCCAGCGGTTGGCGGTCGCGAGCCCAGGCGGCAACGACAGTTCTCGGACCGCACCGACCCAGATCTGTTTGTCGGCATGCCAGGACAGCGCCGCGCGCGGAGCGCCACGGGCTGCGGTTTCGGCGCCGCCGACGATCGCGCTCGCCATCCCGGCCAGGTGCGCCGGCAGCTGCGCCGGAGCTCGCAGCATTGCGCCGCGCGCGTCGAGCACCAGCGCATCGGAATGTTCACCGAGGTTGCGCGGCCATAGCCAGCTGGCATCGATTTCAAAGTAGGCCAGCCGCGCCGCACGCTCTGGCTCTGCGCGCCGCACCAGGTAGATCGTGACGATGTCACGGCGTGTGCTCAGCGATATCAGCTCCCCGCGGCTGCCGTCAGCGCTGACCAGCTGCGCCATCGGCAATCCGGGCACCGAGGTCTCGCGGGTCACCAGCACATCGCGGAACATGCCGGTGCGCTGCGCCTCGCTCTGCAGCTCTCGGTCTGACAGCGCCGCGCCGGAAGACAGCAGCGTCCGCGCGACCCGATCCGCTGCATCGAGTCGTGCCGCAATCGAATCCGCAACCGTTGCCGCACGCGCCAGCAGTGCCCGCTCCGGTGCTCGCGCGTCGGCAGATCGGGTAGTCGAGTACAGGACCACCGCCAGCAAGACCGCTGCGGGCAGCAACGCGCAGAGCACTGCACCCAGATAGAGCAGCAGCCGCGGGGAGGCCCGGGTCGCGACGATTGATGGATCCGCAGTGGGCATCGATCAGAACTGTGCAAGTCGGCGCGGCGGCCAGATCGCCCCATTTAACGATAGACTGCTACTCACGGCAGTGGCGCGTTTCACTATATTCCGCGGCGCAGCGATGGCGAGCCGATACCTCGTGAGAAGCAGGTCACAGATTGAGGCATAGCGTTCACGCGCCCTACGACGCGACCACGCGCGGCCTGCTGCGCGGCTCGTTGTTGACCTGCATCGCGTTGGTGGCCTGCGCATCCCTGTATCCGTTTACGCTGGATATCAGCGCCGGCTGGGCCGCACTGTCCGCCGGCGCGTCGGGCCTGATGAATTGGCGCGACCCGACCCGCCGGGACCTGATCGTGAACCTGATCGCCTACGTGCCGATCGGATTCCTGCTGACGGGGCTGCTGGCCGCAGAACGCCGGGTTGCGATGGCCGCAACGCTCGCCGTGGCGATCGGCGCAGGCGGGTCGCTGACGATCGAACTGGCGCAGCATTTCGTGCCGGTGCGCGTGCCGAGTCTCGCGGACTTCTCCTACAACGTCGTCAGCACCTTGCTCGGCGCACTGCTCTGGCCCAGCCTGCGGGTCCTGCCCCTGCGGCCCATCGCAGCCCGCCTGCGCCGCCCTGACATCGGCCTGACGCTCGGTCTGCTCAGCGTGTTGTGGATCAGCGCGCACGCGGCGCCTTTCCTGCCCCGCACACGCTGGATCCGCGTCAGGGAATCGCTGCAGCCGCTGCTGGATTTCCAGTTCGACCCGCAGGCCTTCGCGTTGCATGTCGCCAGCGCGATCGTGCTGGCAACCATCCTGCGTGCGGTCGTAAGGCGCGACAGCTTCTGGCCGTTGTTCATTCAGATCGTGCTGCTGTCGTTCGGCGCACGCCTGATGTTTGTCGAACAGCAGCTGGCCCTCGCTCAACTGCTCGGCCTGGTCGTCGCCCTGCCGATCATCGTCGGGCTCCGCGGCCGAAATCACCGCGCGGCCCTGACCCCCGCGCTGGTCGTGATTAGCGTGGCGCTACTGGTATCCGCCACGGCGCCATGGGACTTCGGGACGTCGACGCCATTCAGTTGGTCACCCCTGAGCGGTCTGGGCTCAGGTCTGCTCGATGGCGACTACCGGCATGTGATTGAGCGCGCGTTCGTGCTGCTGGGCGCGCTCTGGATTGGCTCGCGGACGGCGCTCGGGCTCGGCCTGACGTCGCTGCTGTTGCTCGGAATCGCCGCAGGCGGCGAAGTCATGCACCGCTTCCTCGACGGACGGATCGCCGATACGACCGACATTGCCATGGTGTTGCTCGGCGCAGCGCTGCTGCATCTGGTTGACGGAAAAGCACGCGCGGGCTAGCCGTTGCTGCCATCAGAATACGGCGCCGACCTGCTAGGCTTCAGGCCATGAACAAGACTGTCCTGCGGCTGTTATTTGGCTTCATCTTTCTTTCCTTGCTGGGCTACACATCGTGGGCGAGCACCCAGCAACCGCTGTGGGAGTGGCAGGGCCTGATCAACCCGCCGGATCGATGGTGGACGATCGCGACGCTGATCGACGCGTACTACGCTTTCATCACTTTCTATGTCTGGGTGTTCTACAAGGAAACCACCTCGACCGGCCGGCTTGGCTGGTTCGTCGCAATCATGCTGCTCGGCAATATGGCGATGGCTGGTTACGTGCTGCTGCAGCTCGCCCGACTCAAGCCCGGCGAACCGGTCGCGAATATCCTGATTCGATCGTGAGCGTCGGCGCGTTCCTGCGTCGCCGGGTGGTTGACCCGCTGCTGGCGCTGCTGCGCATGGGCATCACGCCGGAGAAGCTCGGCCAGTCGCTGGCATTCGGCAGCGTCATTGGCGTGTTTCCGGTGCTCGGCGTCCCCACACCGCTACTGACGGTGCTGGCGCTCTGGCTGCGGTTGAACCTGCCAGCCATCCAGTTGGTCAACTACCTCGTGTCACCGCTGCAACTGCTGCTGATCATTCCGTTCGTGCGGGTCGGAGAGACCCTGCTTGGCGCTCCGCCGCAGCCTCTGACGGTGACTGCCGGCCTGGAATTACTGCAGAACGGCGCGCTGCAGGCGATCGTGCTACTGTGGGATGCGATCGTGCACGCGGCCATTGGATGGCTCGCCATCGGACCATTCGCGATCTACCTTGTTTACAAAATCTGCGTGCCGCTGCTGCGACGCGCCGCAAGCTCGATGGCGAAGACGGACCCGGACCCGACATGAATACGACCACGGCTGCGTCTACTGATGCTTCGTTCTCGATGCGACTGCTGGAAGCGGATCGGGTGCCGGACTGGCTGATTCGCCAGCGGATCCGTGCGCTGCTGCAGCAGCGGCTCCGGGATGAGGATCAAGGCGATCCGGACCGCCAGCAAGCCCACCTGATGACACTGATCAGGCGCCTGCGGGAAAGCCCCGTCGCGATCGAGACCGCGGCCGCGAATGAACAGCACTACGAAATTCCGACTGACTTCTACCTCAAGGTGCTCGGTCGTCATCTGAAGTATTCCGCCTGCTACTACGATTCGTTCGACAGCATCGAGGCCGCGCGCGGGCTCGCTGCTGCCGAGGCGCGCATGCTGGCCTTGACCGCAGAGCGCGCCCGCCTGCGCGACGGCGACCGGATCCTGGAGCTCGGTTGCGGCTGGGGTTCGCTGTCGCTGTGGATGGCCGAGAAGTTTCCGGCTGCGAGCATCACGGCCGTCTCGAATTCGCGCACCCAGAAGCAGTTCATCGACGCCCGCGCGGCCGAACGCGGCCTGCGCAACCTTACGATCATCACCTGCGACGTCAACGAGCTCAGCTTCGACGCGGTCACCCGCTTCGATCGGGTCGTGTCGGTCGAGATGTTCGAACACATGCGCAACTACCAGACACTGCTCGCGCGCGTGGCGGGCTGGATGGCGCCCGATGCGACGCTGTTCGTGCATATCTTCACCCACCACCGCTTCGCCTACCCGTTCGAGGTTCGTGACGAGAGCGACTGGATGGCGAAGTATTTCTTTACCGGTGGCATCATGCCAAGCGATGACCTGCTGCTGTACTTCCAGCGCGATGTCACGCTGGTCGATCACTGGCAGGTCGATGGCCGCCACTACCAGATGACCGGCGAAGCCTGGCTGCAGAACATGGACGCCCGTCGCGCCGAGATCATGCCGATCCTCGAGCGCACCTACGGTGCGGGGCAGGCCACGAAGTGGTGGGTCTACTGGCGGGTGTTCTTCATGTCTTGTGCGGAGCTGTGGGGTTTCCGCGAGGGCCGCGAATGGATCGTGTCGCATTACCTGTTCGAACGCGCAGCACGCTGAAAACGCTCGGCGCAACGACCGTCCTCGCGTTGGCCGTCGCGCTGGGGTCGGCCCAGGCGTCGGCCCAGGCGTCGGCCCAGGGGTCGGCCCAGGCGTCGGCCCAGGTGCCGGCTGCAGACGAGGCGGGCACGGTCGCTGTATCGGGCTCTGCGCGCCGGCTCGCCGTATTCAAGGATTTTCGCGCGGCCTTTGATCGCGGCGACTATACGGCGGCACTGCCGCTTGCCAGTGAAGTCGTGGCGCTGTCCGAAGCGGCGTTCGGCGACAGCGATCGCGAGCTCGTCAATCCGCTCAGCAACTTAGGCGCGACCCAGTATCGCCTTGGCGACTACGACGCCGCGGCCAGCAGCTTCCAGCGCAGCCTGGCACTGATCGACGGCAAGAACGCCGGCGCCGATCGACAACTGATCCGGCCGCTGCAGGGCCTCGGTGAAACGCTGCTCGCCACCGGGCGTCATGCCGAAGCGGCGGTCGCGTTCAAGCGCGCGGTCGACCTGTCGCGCAACCTCGATGGCTTGTTCAATGTCGAACAGCTCGACAGCCTCGATCCGCTGATCGAGTGCTATGTCGCGCTCGACCAGCTCGCCGAAGCCGAGAAGGAGAACCAGTACGGCTTCCGCGTCGCGGAACTCGCGTTCGGCCGCGAAGACCCGCGTCTGCTCGAACCCCTCGATCGCCTCGCGCGCTGGTATGAATACGTCGGCCGCTACACGACCGCACGCGGGCTGCACGCCCGCGCACTGCAGCTCTCCGAGCAGAGGTTCGGCCTGCGTGCCGTGCAGTCGGTCGATGCCCTGCGCGGACTCGCCCGGACCTATTATCTGGAATTCATCTACGGACCCGAGGACCCCGAGGCTGGCACCGACCCGTTTGCGCCCGCAGCCTCCACGCCTTCCATAGGCGACCAGTCCCGCCTGAACCCGGACGGCGAGCGCGCACTGCGCATTGCGCTCGAGGCGCTCGGGACCGCTGCAGCGCCGGATCGCAGGCAGACCGGCGACACGCTGATTGAACTCGGCGACTGGTACCTGATCAGCGGCGCCACCGCGAAGGCACTGGTCGCCTATCGGGACGGCTGGACCGAGCTTGCGCAGCTGGGCCCGGAGGCAACCCGGACGCTCAGCGCGCCGCGGCGACTCGCCTATCGGCCTCCGTCAGCCTCGATCGCCCGCGCCAGTCCCAACAAGCCTGAAGACTTCGAAGAACGCTTCGTCGAGGCGAGATTCACAGTCGGCACCGACGGCAAGCTCGATGCCGTCGAAACCGCAGCCACCGATGCGCCGGCGGCGGTCGAACGGGCCGTGTTGTTCGCGGTACGCAAGGCGCGCTATGCACCCAGGCTCGAGAACGGCGAGCCTGTCGAAACACTGGAGGTGCGGTTGCGGGAGCGAGTGCTGGTCAAGCGCGCCAGCGCGCCCGACACGGATCGTTAAGTCCCGCCCGTCGTTCTGCGCCGCGACTTGACGATCGGCACGGCCGCGATATCGACCACCTGGCTGCCGAGCGCCGCGGCACCCGCCGCGCCGGCTTTGGCCACCAGGGCCTCGCCTCTGATCAGTGCTTTTGCGACGGGCTGCTGCGGAAACTGGGTCAGGAATTTTGCAGCGGCATCGCGCATCGCAAGGCGGCTCGCCATCTCGATCGGTGCGCTGCTGCTCATGCCGCCTGCAAGACTGTTGCCGTAGCCCGTCAGCGTCAGGGTGTCGACCAGTTGCCCGTCTGCCGCGTAGACACCGATGCGGTAGCGGATCGTGGCGGCGACGTAGTCGCCACCGGTGTCGCGGGCTGTCGCAAACGAATACTGCTCGACGCGCGGCTCGAAGATCGCCTGCAGGCCGTCGGCCGCGCGCGCCGCATCGAGCGACGCGAATTCGATGACTTCACGGAAGCCCGCGTTCAGCAGCGCGTTGACGAGCTTCTGATGGCCGGCGCCCAGCTGCACGACCCACTGCACGCCGCCGCGGGTCTCGGTGTGCGTGAAATTGCGCATGTCCTCTGCGACCACCAGCCCGACTTTCGCTGCAATCGGTTCGATCAGCGCGCGGGGCAACTCGGGCGTGGGTGCGATCTGCACCCCGCCACAGCCCGCCAGGATCAGGGACGCGCCAAGCAGCGTGAACGCGCGCAAAAGCGACTCCTAGCCGCCCACGCACTGGCGGCGACCGAAGACTTCGATCGTGGCCGCACAGGCCTTGGTGTTCGTGAGCCCCACAAAGGTGCCATCGTTCTGTTCACACATGGCCCTCATTAGGGCGGAAAACCGCATGTTTGTAAACGGCGCGTAGCCGGGACCTTCCGGAAATCCGATCGCATGAATGCGCACCCGCCGCCGGCCACTGGCATCCGGCCGATTGACGCGCTTGACCGCGTCCAGCGCACCCTGCAGCGTCTCGCCGGTGAACTCATCGCCGAGCACGTAAATGCTGATGCGCCGATCGGCAGACCAGTAGTTGCGGATCGCGATCTCGATGCCGTCGGCGGGATTCGAATCGCTGAACGCGCGCCAGTTGCGCATCCGCTCGACGATCCGGCGTCGGAGGTCCGGCGTGTCCGTCAGCCAGCGGCCGCGCGAACCTTCGAACATCTCCTTGCCATTGTCGTCGACGATCTGCACGCCCTTGAGCCGCGGGTAGATGTCCAGGATCTCTTTCATGACCTCGTTGGCCGTCTCCCAATGGCTGCCCTGCATGCTGCCGGAAGTGTCGACCAGGAAGATTACGTAGTCGCTGTCGACCGGAATGCCACCGACCGCCTCGGTCGGCAGACGCCGCCGGGCGCGGGCGGTCGCGAGCGCCGCGGTGTTCTCGGCCGTCAACTCGCGATACGCTGACAGCAGCTCGGACTCGACCGTGTTGGTCACCGCCGCTTCCTGCCGCGAGGCCGAGAACTGGCCGCGAATGCTGCTGATGTCGCCACTCGCGCGCGCCAGATTCAGCCGTTCCCGTTCGAGCGTATCGATCCGGCCCTGCAGTTCGCGACTCAGCACCGTGGTCTCACCGCGGATCTCGAACAGCTGCTCCTGCAGGCGCTTGACCTGCGCGCCGAGATCCTCGCGCGAGCGCTCGAGCGCAATCGGCTCACCGAACTCGGCCAGTACCAGCAGCAGGATCACAGCGCCAAATCCGCAGCAGATGCAGTCGATAAACGACAGGCTGAAGGTTTCGGTGTCGCGGCGGCGCAGCCTCATGGCCAGTCCCGCGACGGCATCAAGAATGCGCCACCGGTATCGCGAGCGAGATTCCAGAAGCGATGCGAGGCCAGCAGATCGCCCTTCATCGGCAACAGCACGACGTCCACCGGCGTGCGTCGACCGACCGCCTTGGCGGCCTCATCGAACAGACGGGCGCGCGCCTGGATGCCGATGTAGCGGCTCAAGGCGGGCGGCGAGGCACCCTGAGTCGGCAGTCCGTCGGTAATCAGCACGATCTGGTCTGGTGCCGGCGACAGCTCGCGAATTGCCCGGAACGCGTTCAGCAGGCTCGTGCCTTCGAGCGGCGTCGTGTCATCGAGGGCTCGCAGGAGCTGATCGAGCTGGTTGGCGTCGTTTGACGCCAGCCACTTGCCCGCTGTCGCAGGCAACAGCGCCGCGGCCTGGGTGTTGAAGCCATAGACCTGATAGGACGCGCCGCGTGGCAGCTGCGACGTGACCCAGCCGGTGACCTCCACCGCGCGGCGCCACTTCTGTGCCGCACGCCGCGCGGGTTCCGGCGAGTTGCGCAGCCGGATCACGTTGACCAGGTCCTCATCAAGCATGCTCGCCGAACGGTCCAGCAGGATCAGGATTCGCCTGCCTTTCAGGTTCAGTCCCGTGATGTAACGCCGGTCCGCAAGGGTTCTCGGTGTGCCCGCCAGCTCGGCGCGCGGAGTAGCCGTCGGTGCGCTCGCTTCGAGGCGACGGTTGGCCTCGTCGAGCGCCCGCAAATCCGCTTTGAGCTGTTCAATGCGTTCGCGGCGCGCAAGACTTTCTTCCTCATAGCTCGCGCTCTCGATCAGCTTCTGTTCGCGCTCCTCGAGCAACCGGGTGGCGCGTGAGGTCGCGCTGATGGTGTCGCTGCGGGTCTTCTCGAGCGTATTCCGCAGTACTGCCAGATTCTTGGTGCCATCGAGCACTTCTTCGTCGAGACGACTGACCTGCGCCGCGAGGTCCTCGGTCTTGCGAATCCGCTCGACCCCGGCCTGCGCGCTGATGATCGTGTAGAACAGGATCACCGCGCCGAAGCCACAGCAGATGCAGTCGAGAAACGACATGCTGAAGACTTCGACACGGCGGCGCTTCACCCGCTGCCCACCGCAATCAGCGTGCACTCGATGCCGGGATCGCCAATCCGCAGCGTGTCGCCCGCACGCAGTCTTGCCCGGCCCGCCACCCGTTCGCCATTGACGAAGCAGCCATACCGACTGTGATCGACAAGCACGATGTCACCGCCTTCGTCGATCAGGCTGCAGTGCAGTCGCGATACGCCCGCTGCGCCGTCCGGAACCACGATGCCGCCGGCCGCCTCGCGCCCGATCTCCAGCACCGTCGATCTCAGGCTCCAGGCGCGGCCGGCATACAGCGCATGCGTCGGCGCCGCGCCGCCCCGGACTGCCGCGAGCTCGCGTTCCGCGGTGCTCGCAAGCCCGTCGGCAAGTCCCGCGAGCGTGCGCGAATCCAGTTGGCGCCGCATCTGAAGGCTGCCGTCGCCCTCAGTCTCGCTTGCGGTCGACCAGCGCGATGCGGCCGAGGCGATCTCATCCGAACCCAGCACGTGCAGCTGACAACCGGCAAAACTGTCGAGTTCGGCTGCAAACCCGGGCAAGGCCTCGACCCGCGCCGGCACAACCAGAGTCATCGGCATGCCGGCCGGTCGCAGCGCATGCGCGCAGCGCAGCCAGTCCCGATAGATCTCGGTCGCACGCGCCGCGAACTGGTCGCGGGTCAATGTGACCGCGAACGGCTGAGACGCCGCGTCCTGCCTGCCCTCGATTCGGATTTCCGCCTGGCCGTCGCGGGCCGCTGCCGCCGCACCAGCCAGCAGCTGATCGAAGAGTGCCTGCTCCGTCGCCGCGTCGTGCAGCGGATCGAAACGGGTCCGACGCACCATTGCCTCGCTGACCAGCTGCAACCAGACGTCCTGCAGCGCAAGCAATCCGAAGCGCCGCGTCGTGCGACTGCCGCGACGGTGCCAGCGTCCCGAATCGCGATCGATGCGGGTCGCCGTGAAGTGATGCAGGCCGATCTCGAACACGAGCAGCGACGCCTCACCGGCACTGCGCAGGCCAGCGAGCAGCGCCGCATCAATGAACCCGGTGACCTGCGCACCGGATTGACGCAGCAGGCCCAGCGCGACGCTGAGCGCGCCGCCGCCCCACCCTGACGGTACCGCCACCATCACAGGTTCCGTGCGCACCGCTTCCGGCAGCGCGCCGAAGCGCACGCGCAGTTCGGCCGACGCCACGGCGAGTGCTTCGGGCGCGTCCGCGCCGTCCGTGGCGATCCGCGCCCAATGATTCGTCGACACATCGCGCGGCCGCGCCCGGTAACTGTCGAGTGCGACGGCCCCCGGCTGCGGCGTCCCGACCCCGAACACAATGCTCGGGCTCGGGCTCGGGCTCGGGCTCGGGCTCGGGCCGAGCGCCTCGCCATCGCGGGCGATGGCAACTCCAGAGTCCAGTAAATGCAGCCCCAGCATCAGCGGACCTGCAGGTTGCGGATGATCTTCTGGTCCAGATACGTCTCGGTATCGAGCACGAAGCGCTCCTGCACCAGCTGCAGCTGCTGCAGCAGGAACATCAACAGGATCGACAGCAGTAGTGCGATCAGCGTGGAATTGAAGGCGACGCCAAGGCCCTCCGTGACACCGGAGATATCGCCGCCGACGGCTTTGTGCGCTTGCGACAGCGCATCGCCAATGCCGCGTACCGTGCCGATGAAGCCGATGGCCGGAATCGCCCAGGCGATATAGCGCAGCATCGACAGCTCCGAATCCAGACGATCGGCCTCGGACTGGCAGATGCCATGGGCCACTGTCGAGGCGTCCTGCACATTGCGGGTGGCGCCGAAGCGGGCGAGCGCCGCGAGCAGCGCGCGCGGCACGATCAGGCCGCGTTGCTCGGGCGCGAGGCTTTCGATCTGGCGCGCAAACTCGCGCGTGTCCTCGGGCAGGATCTTGATGCCGTCGCCGAGCTTCAGCAGCTCGGCGTCCAGCGCCTCGCGCTCTCGGGTCTGGGCAAGGGTCTTGTAGCCCATGATCGACAGGGCCCAGAGCATCAGGATGATCGTGGCTTCCTGTTCGTAATCCTTGATCAGTACATAGAAAGAACGCTCGCCGACAAAGTCGGCATCGCGCGCCATCAGCTGCTGTTGCTCGGCGAGGATCGCGGAGGCTGCCGGCCGGATGTGCAGCACGTACAGCGAGTGCACGATCACGACTGCGATCGCCAGCGACAGGATGCTGAACAGGAACTCGTTCGGGAGTCGGGTCTTCATATGTCCACCGGGAAACTGAGGTTGTTGTCGGCTGAATCGCGCAGCTCGGGCGGCAGCTCGGTGTCATCCTGCGACGCTGCTGGCGGCGCGTCGGGATCCGGCGCGATCTCGTTGGACTCGACCGCGGGCGGGTCGGCGGCAGGCGCATCGGCGGGTTGCTGCTGCGCCAGCGCGCGCAGGCTGATGCTGGTTGCGCCGACGACCACCAGCGACAGCCCGACCGTTGCGACGATCCAGCGCCAGATCGATCGATTATTCCGCATAGCGTGCAATCCTGAAGCCAAGATCCTGGGTTTTCGTATTGGCCGGATCGCCGGACTCGCGCCACGCGAGCCTGAGATCCGCGAAGGTTCCGGTGCGCCAGCTGCTGCCCTTGATGACGCGAGCGTCGCCGGATTCGGGCCCGAGCGGGTCTGTCTGCGCGCTGCTGTTCGCCGCAGAGGAGTAGCGATCGTTGACCCACTCGCTGACGTTGCCGGTCAGATCGAAGATGCCCAGCGCATTGGCCGGATAGCGGCCCGGCGGCGCAACGGCCGGGTATTCATCCTGATAGCCGTCGAGCAAGGCAGTGACCGCGCTGCGCGCCTCACCACCCGCGAGGTTGCCGACCACTGCCGGCACCGGCAGCGCATTGCCCCACTCATAGCGGCGCGTGCCGCTCGCCGAAACGCGCGCGACAAACTCCCACTCGGCCTCGGTCGGCAGGCGATAGCCGGTCGGCGCCGGCGACTTCAGTCGCCAGCCACCCGGCAGCAGCTCATAGGCGACCGGCAGTCCTTCCTGCTCGGACAACCAGTTGCAGTAACGGATCGCTTCATCCCAGGTCAGGCGCGACGCGGCCTGCGAGTCGAGATCGATCGTCCGCCCGTCGACGACACCGGCCGCATGGCGGGCTTCGAAGCGCCGGAACTCGCCGTTGGTGGTCTCGCGCGTAGCGATGTAGAACGGCCGCTGCAGCGTCACCGTGCGCTGCGATTCATTGGGTCTGCGGCCCGGTTCGCGCCGCGGGCTGCCGAACTCGAACTTGCCAGCGCGCAGCAGTTGCAGCGTCAGCCCCGTGCGTGTGGCAATCCGCGCCGCAGGCGGCTGCCAGTCCGCGGCGCGTCCTGCAGGCACCAGCTGATAGTTCAAGGCGCGCTCCAGCCCGGAACTGAGGTCGAGTTCCGTTGTAAAGCTCTGCAGACCGGCCTTGCGGATTTCAATCTTCTGACGGGTCGCGAGCACTTCCGTCGTCAACGGCGTGCGACCCTTGACGCTGCCATCGATCAGCACTTCCGCATCAGCCGGCTCACCACTGATCGTCAGTGCTGCCAGACGCGCGGCCAGACGCGCGTCGAGCGTCAGCCGCTCGCCGGGCGCGGGTCCGATCTCGCGATTCCACGACGCGTAGCCGGCGCGCGATACGACGACCGGGTAGACCGTTCCCGGTGGCAGCGCAATTTCCAGCGGAGTGCGGCCGCGAAACACGCCGGCGACGACAACCTCTGCACCGGCCGGCGTGGAGCGAACCTGTAGGCGCGCGTCCGGCGCGCCGAGCGCCACTGGTCCGACCGTCGTGGTCAGGCCAGCCTTGACGAGCACGCTGCTCTGCCAGGCGCGGGCGCCATCAGCTTCGATCTGCAGTCTATGCACCCCCGCCGGCAACTCGAGCGTCACCGGCAGCGCCTGCGCGGCGCCACCGTCCACTGTGACCCGGGCCCCGGCCGTCGCTGCAGTGATCGCGACGCTGCCCCACGACGGTTGCAGCGTGACCTGCAGGGCTTGCCGCACACCCCCTCCGTCGACCTCGAGCGTCTTGATGGCATCGAGATACCGCTCCGCCCGCAGCGTCAACGTGCGCGAACCCGCGGCGACCGCGATTTCGCCGGGAACGCTGCCGACTTCAGCGCCGTCGACCGTGACCGTCGCCGCGACACCGCCGGTATCGACGCTGACGATGCCCGGGAGCTTCTCCAGCTGGAAATCGACCCGCAGCGGCACCTCACGCTCGACCAGGACTTCGCGCTCGGACGGCGTGTAGCCCGCGCGCTCGGCGCGCAAACGATGCGCACCGGGCAATACGAACAGCGTCGTCCCTGAATGCCAGGACGGGAATCGATCGGAGCGGACACGCGCGTCGGTGGGATCCGCGACCACCGCGATGCGCTGCAGCGATACCAGCAACACGGCGGATCCTGCCGCGACCAGCAAGACCCCGGCCACTGCTGCCCATCGACGCTTGCGGCCTGCCGCTGACGCCGCGCGCCGCTCACTCGAGCGCGCGCGGGGTGCCTGGCCCAGCGGGGCCGCGCTGATCTGTTGATCGTGGTCTTCGTCGCCGCTGGAATCAGCGCCGATCGTGGCAAGCGGTGGCGGCGTCTCGTTGGCAACCGAATGACGGACCTGCAATGCCGGCCGCACGGCTGTGCCGCCCAGTCGACACACGGCGTCGCCGATCGTGAACACATCGCCGGGGCGCAGCTCAGCGGCGCTGCGCTGTAGCGCGCCATTGACGCGCAGGCTGAAGCCAGGGTGCGGCGTCAGCAACCAAAGCCCATCGCGACAATCGAGTTGCGTCGCCTGGCCCGCTGCAACGCCTGGGACCAGCACGGTCGCACCGGCACCGCCGATCGACAGCGGCAAGCTCAGCGCGCGTTCGCCGGCGGGTTCGGTGACGCGCAGCGCCGGCGCGTCAGCCTCGTGAACGATTTCGCTCACGCGTCGCAGGCCAGCGGCGTCATATCGGCTCGACGCAGCGCAGATCCACCACCATCGGCTCGGCGACGGGTGTCACATTGATCTCGCGCCGTACGTCGCGAAACCCGGGCCGGGTACCGATCAGCGTGTAGCGGCCGGGTTGCAGTTCGATTTCCTTGTTCACGAATTCACCGAAGTCCCCCATCCGCTGCACCACGATCCGGGTCAAACCGTCGGAGTCAATCCGCACCTTGACCGGCTGCTCGAAGGTCGGCAGCAGCAGACCCAGTCGCGCAAGCTGCGAACGCAATACCGGCCCCGATGGGTCGATCGCCGCCGCGCGTGCGCTCAGTGCGCGGGCTTCATCCCGAACCTCCGCCGCAACCAGTCGCGCCGGCTCATCGATCAGACCCTGCAGCCGTGCCGCGAGTTCCGCACGCGGCGTGCTCCGTGCCACGCCTGCACGCGCGAAGCCGAGGGAGGCATCCTGCTGCAGCAGCGACTGGTACTCGGCGAGCGCTTCGCTCCAGCGTTCGCTGCTCTCGAACTCAGTTGCGCGTTGGCGGCTGGCGCCGAGATCGCGCGCCGAACGGCGCGAGCCGAGTTCGGATCGCACCGCGACCACTTCGGCGCCAGCGGGCCGCAGCTGCGCCGCGCGCGCCAGGGCTGACTCCGCCGCGTCCAGCCGGTCGGTGCGCAGTGCTTCGAAAGCGGCGCCAATCTCACGCGCGTAAGCATCGCCGCCGGCCGCCGCCGAAACCCGCGCAAGCCCCCCGCGGGCCGACAGATTCTCGGGATCGGACTTCAGGACTTCCTGGTAGAGCTGAATCGCGCGCGCGAAATCCCGGGCATTTGCGGCGTTGTCGGCCGCGGTCAACACGGGTAGCAGTTCATCCAGACCGCCGGCCCGCTGCAAGCCAGCACGGGCCGCGGTATTTTCTGGATCGATACGCAACGCCAGTTCGTAGGCCTGCCGCGCTTGCGCCGTGTTGCCGGCCTGCAGCGCCGCCGCAGCTTCACTGAGTTGCGACTCGAGCACCGCCGCGGCTTCGGATTCGACGCGCTCAAGTCGCCGCGATGCGGTCTCGATCCGGTCCTTGGCGAGCTCGAGTTGCTGCGCGCGCATGGCAGCCTGGGAATCGGCGCCGAGGGCCTTGGCCGCAGCAAACAGCGGTCCGCCCCAGACGGCGGCCGCGCGCGACTCGAGCGAGGCAAGACGCGTTGCGAACCGAGACTGAAGCTGCTCGACTTCGCCACGCAGGGTCTCGAGCGCTGCCGTCTTGGCGGCCTCGACTTCCGCGACACTGGGTGGAGGCAGTGTGGTCTGACCCGACACGGACAGCGCCGCCTGCGGCGCGAACCGCGGCAGAAAATACAGGAACGCGACGACTGCGGCGCCCAGCACCGCGAC
>JBBQWY010000040.1:0-29130 GCA_038210215.1 Steroidobacterales bacterium | reverse complement strand
GGCGCCACGGCAAGGCGCGCCTGCAGGATGGCCGGTCCGCCGTCCAGTTCGGGCGTCACGAAATGCACGGTCGCACCATGCTGGGAATCACCGGCTTGCAGGACCTTGCGGTGGGTATGCAGGCCCTTGTGACGCGGCAGCAGCGACGGATGGATGTTCACCATCTGCCCCAGGCGTCTGGCGACGAACTCACCGGACAGCACCCGCATGAATCCGGCGAGCGCGATTGCCTCGGGTGCGAATTCCACGAGTGCGCGCTCGAGTGCCTGCTCGAATGCCGCGCGTGTCGGGTAGTCATGGGCGGGGATCGCTTCAGACGCGCAACCGAGGCTGGCTGCGAGCGCAAGGCCGGTTGCGTCGGCGCGATCAGAGAAG
The DNA here is from genome assembly GCA_038210215.1 of Steroidobacterales bacterium. GTDB lineage: Bacteria > Pseudomonadota > Gammaproteobacteria > Steroidobacterales > Steroidobacteraceae > UBA964. The sequence goes on along the minus strand of JBBQWY010000040.1, from coordinate 28,755 downwards.
ACACGGATGGCTTGCGCGTCGATCTGCCCGCGCTGACAGGCGAGCGCCAGCGCCTGCATGTTGCTGCCCTGGCCGGAAATCAGGATCGCGAGACGCATTCGGTCGCGGTCATATTTGCGGCAGCTTCAAACGACCAAGGCGCCGTTCGGCCCGCTGCGCACGCTGCCGATCACCCAGGCGGTTTCCCCCAGGCTTTGCAGCACGGCTAGGGATTCGGCAGCAGACTCGGGCGGTACGATCACGATCATGCCAACGCCGCAGTTGAAGGTGCGGTGCATTTCGGTGTCGGTGATGTTGCCCGTGTGCTGCAGCCAGTCGAACAGCGGATCGCGCGGCCAGTGGTCGCGCTCGAGCACCGCCTCGAGTCCCTTTGGCAAGGCCCGCGGAATGTTCTCGAGCAGACCGCCACCGGTGATGTGGGCAAAACTGCGCACGCCGACGGCACGGGTCAGCGCCAGCATGCTTTTGACATAAATTCGCGTCGGTTCAAGCAGGCGATCGAACAACGATCGCCCGGCAATCGACGTCGCAGGGACGGCACCACTGTCGGTGATGAGCTTGCGGATCAGCGAATAGCCGTTGGAATGCGCGCCGGATGAGGCCATGCCGATGATCAGATCGCCCGGACGGGTCGCGTGCCCGTCGAGAATGGCTTCCTTCTCCACGACACCGACACAGAAGCCGGCGAGGTCATAGTCGTCGCCCTGGTACAGACCCGGCATCTCGGCCGTTTCGCCGCCGACCAGCGCGCAGCCAGCTCGGACGCAGCCTTCGGCGATGCCTTCGATGACGCTCGCGGCGACCGGCACGGATAGACGGCCGGTCGCGTAGTAGTCCAGAAAGAACAGCGGTTCCGCGCCGCAGACTGCGACATCGTTGGCGCACATCGCGACCAGGTCGATGCCGATCGTCTGATGTCGACCCATATCGATCGCGAGGCGCAGCTTGGTGCCGACGCCGTCGGTGCCGGAGACCAGCACCGGGCGGCGCCAGCGCCCGACGGGTAGTTCCACCAGCGCGCCGAAGCCGCCGATGCCGCCCAGCACTTCCGGTCGGTGCGTTCGCCGCACCATCGGCTTGATGCGGTCGACCAGAGCTTCGCCAGCGTCGATGTCGACCCCGGCATCTCGATAGGTCACGGACTTGCGGGATGGGTCTGTCATGGTTGTCGGGGCCGTCGCCCGTGGCGGGTGCGTATAATAGCCGAAGGATGCGCCAGTCCCGGATCAATGCCGCTTTCGGATGCCTGCTGTGTGCAGGGGCTGCTCTGGTGGCGCCGCTTGCGACTGCGGCGCAGCTGGTCAAACCCTTCGAGGTGTTTGCGGCAGGCGCCGAGGCGACTGGCACATTCGAAGCCGGCTTGCGTACCGCGCTGGTGCGCGCGACCGGCCGGCGCGATGCCGATGCCGATCCTGCCTTGGCACCACTGCTCGCTGATCCAAGGCGCTATGTGCAGCTGTTCCGACCTGCGCCCGGCGGGCTGCAGGTCGTCTATGACGCGGGTGCGCTCGAACGGGCCATCACGGAGGGGGGCGGACGGCTCTGGCCTGCCGAACGGCCGGTCGTGCTCGTGGTGCTGGGTGAAGTGCCCGCCGTGGCGAAGCTCGCGGATATTCGCGCGCTGCTCGAATCGACCGCTCTGCAGCGCGGCTTGCCGATCGTGATCATGACCGCAGATGCGGCGGGCCTGCCGACGGGCGACACGGGAACGCAGTCGCTGCTGGCCGCGGCGGCGCGCTTCGAAGCGGACGCAGTCCTCGCCGGTCAGGGCTTGGATGCTGGCGTCGTCGACTCCTGGCGTTGGTCGCTGGTCACTGCAGCGTCGTCTGAGAGCTTCGTCGGTGGCGCGAGCGATGGCATCCACGGTGCGACTGACGCACTGGCAAGTACGGCACTCGAAGTCATGGCGCAGCCCGAGCTCGAAACCTGGGTCGAAGTGAGCGGGGTCGGGTCGCTGCGCGACTATGTCGCAGCCGAACGCGTGCTGGCCGGCGCGCTGGGTGTCGACAGTGTGACGCTGCTCGAGGCGACCGGAACCACGGCGCTGTTCAAGGTCGTTGCGCGGGGCGGCAGCGGCGTACTGGCCGGCTCATTGCAGGGCCAGACGCGGCTGCGCGCGGTTGCGGTAGACGGGCCACGGCTCGTCTACGAACTGCTCCGCGATTGAAGTCTTCGTCAACCGATGCGTCATCTGCCGAACCTGATCTGTCTGGCGCGCATTGCACTGATCTGGCCGATCCTTGCGAGCCTCGAAGCGCAGAATTATTCGCTGACTCTCGTCCTGTTCGCGATCGCAGCGATTTCCGACGGCATCGACGGCTATCTGGCCAAGCGTTTCAGTTGGACGTCAGCGCTCGGCAAGTTCCTCGATCCGTTGGCTGACAAGCTGCTGCTGGTGACGGTGTTCATCGCCGCCAGCTGGATGAACCTGCTCCCTTGGTGGCTCGCGGCTGCGGCCATCGGGCGCGATGTGATGATCGGACTCGGGGCCTTGCTGTTTCGCGTCTGGTTCGGCCACCTGCACGGCCAGCCGTCGATCCTTTCCAAGATCAATACCGCGCTGCAGATCCTGTTCATCCTGGGTGCGATCGTGCAGGCGGCCAGTGGCGTTGTGCCGCCGATCCTGATGACGGTGTTCGCGTGGGTGGTGCTTGCCACAACCCTCGGCTCGGGTGCGGACTACCTGGCGCGATTCGTCAGGCGGGCGTGGTGGCTGCCGGTTGGACCCGCCAGATGAGCCATCCGGCAGGGTTCGCGCAATTGCCGCTGAGGCTCGCGCTGCGTGAGCGCAGCACGTTCGAGTCGTTCGTCGTCGATGACGCGAATCGCGAGGCCACGCTTGCGCTGCAGACGGCCGTGGTTGCGGGGCAGGGCGTGATCTGGCTGCATGGTCCCGCGGACAGCGGCCGCTCGCACCTGCTGCAGGCCGCATGTGCCGCGAGCACCAGTGCGGGGCGGCGTGCGGGCTATCTGCCGCTTGCGGCCGTCGCTGGCGCGATGTCGGAGCAGCTCGCTGGCTGGCACCGGCTCGACACCCTGGCGATCGACGACATCGACGCCGTCGCCGGCGACGCTGCCGCAGAGCGCGCGCTGTTTTCGCTGTACCGCGAACTCGAAGAACGGCGTGCGCTGCTGTTGGTGGCCGCATCGGTGGCGCCGACCACGCTGCCTTGGCTGCTGGCCGATATCGGATCACGGCTCTCGGCCGCAGCCGTGTATCGGTTGCATTCGCTGGACGACGCGGGGCGGGCCGAGGTGCTGCGCCGCCGCGCCGCGCAGCGCGGCATCGAGCTGCCCGATGAGACGATTGCCTACCTGCAGCGCCGCGCACCGCGCGGGCTGGCTACGCTGTGCGACCTGCTCGACACGCTGGATGTGGCGGCGCTTGCTGCCCAAAGGCGCCTGACGGTGCCCTTCATTCGCGAGGTTCTCGGCCTCGATTGAGGGTCGCGGCAAGTTCGCCGATGCGCCGACCCAGTGCGCGCGCAACGATCTGTTCGTGCTCGCTGAGCGAAGCCACACCGGCAACGCCGGCCGCGTGCGAGGCGCCATAGGGTGTACCACCCGAGCGGGTCTCTGTCAGGGCAGGTTCCGTAAACGGCACGCCGACCAGATACATGCCGTGGTGCAGCAGCGGAATCATCATCGTCAGCAGGGTCGATTCCTGGCCGCCATGCAGGCTTTCGCTCGACGTGAACACGCCCGCCGGCTTGCCGGCCAGGGAGCCGTCGAGCCACAGCGCCGACGTGCCGTCGAGGAAGTGCTTCATGGGCGCGGCCATGTTGCCGAAGCGGGTGGGGCTGCCCAAGATCAGACCGGAGGTTTCGCGCAGGTCCGCAAGCGTTGCATAGGGCGCTCCCGCGTCGGGTACGGCCTTGACGGGTCGCTCGCTCTCGGCGCTGATCGGAGCCACCGTGCGCAGGCGGGCGCTCGCGCCGGCGACGCTCTCGACGCCCCGGCACACCTGGCGTGCAAGCTCGGCGGTGGCGCCCTTGCGCGAGTAAAACAACACCAGAATTTCGGTCATTGGTCTGAGCTGTACCGCAGTGCCGGCTGCCCTGGCGGCAGGCCGAGATCATCGGCGCCGTTCCAGCGGGTCCAGCGATTGATCACGAGATCCGAGTACCAGCGCCGGCCGACGCTGCCGTTGTAGCGCGCCAGTGCCTTCGCGACGTCGTTGCGTTCGCGCTTGAGGTAGTAGCGATAGATGGCCGTCCCCATCTTGATGTTCTCGCGTATCCGCACGAGCTGGGAGCGCTTCATGCCGAGCTCCTCAGGCCAGAACGGCATGACCTGCATCAGGCCCACGGCACCGGCAGTCGAGACGGCCCAGCGATTGAAACGGCTCTCGACATCGATGATCGCGAGCACGAGTCCCGGCGGCAGGCGCTTCTCACCGGGGCGGTGCGCCTCGCAGAACACGGTTTGCAGGATCTCGACCCGCTCGTTCTGGTCGGTGACGATGCGCCGCAGACGCGGCTCCATCATCTTGAACCAGACCTCGGAGTCAAACTCATCGACGAAGCATTGAGCTTCGTTGATCGCGCCCTCGACAATCGCGCGCAGCTCCGGATCGCGCTGCGGGTCGGCGCGCGCGACGTCGGCTGCGAAGGCCATCATGCCGACCAGTGCAGCGGCTGCGAGTGTCAGGCCCACTGCCCGAGGTCGGTCAGCGCGCAAGTTTCGCAAGCAGCAGCTCCTTGACCTGCGCCAAAGGCAGCGCTTCGTTGTCAGTGGCGCGACGGTGTCGATACTCGAGCGTGCCGGCATCGAGCCCGCGGTCGCCAACAACGATCCGGTGCGGGATTCCGATCAGCTCGGCATCGGCGAACTTCACGCCCGGCCGCGCATCGCGGTCATCGAGCAGCACGTCGATTCCGGCGGCGCCCAGCTCGAGGTACAGCTGTTCGCTGGTGGCCTGCACGCGCGGAGATTTCTGGGCATTCATGGGGACGATGACGACCTCGAAGGGGGCGATTGGCTCTGGCCAGATGATGCCCGCTGCATCGTGATTCTGTTCGATCGCCGCGGCGACGACCCGCGTCACACCAATGCCATAGCAGCCCATGAACATCGGCACGCTGCGACCGGTGTCATCGAGTACGGTTGCCTTCATCGAGTCGCTGTACTTGCAGCCGAGCTGAAAGATGTGACCCACCTCGATGCCGCGGCGAATCCGCAGTCGCCCCGTGCCAGTCGGGCTGGGGTCGCCATCGACGACGTTGCGCAGGTCCGCCGTCGCGGGTTCGGGCAGATCGCGGCCCCAGTTGACGCCGGTCAGGTGCAGGTCCGGCTCATTGCCGCCACAGACGAAGTCGGCCATGGCAGCCGCGGCATGATCGACGACCAGCGGGCACTGCAGGCCCACCGGGCCGAGGAAGCCGGGTGCTGAGCCCGTGGCGGCCAGGATCGCAGCAGCGCTTGCCATGCGCAGCGGAGTCGCCACCGCGGCAATCTTCTGTGCCTTGACGGCGTTCAGTTCATGATCGCCACGGATCAGGAGCCCCACGACGCCCGTCGTTGCACCGTCGACCAGCAGCAGCTTGACCGTGCGCGCCGCGTCGATCTTCAGGAAGGCGGAGATCTCGGCGATCGTCCGCTGGCCGGGTGTCGCCACGCGGGTCAGGGCGGCGACAGGTGCCGCTCGCGCTTCCTGGGGCGGCAGCGCCGGCGCCAGCTCCAGATTCGCCGCGAACGCATCGCCGTCTGAGAACGCGATCGCGTCCTCGCCGGAGTCGGCCAGTACCTGGAACTCCTCCGAGGCGTTGCCGCCGATGGCGCCGGTATCCGCTTGCACGACGCGGAAATCCAGACCCATGCGCGTGAACATGGCCGTATACGCGGCGTGCATCGCTTCGTAGCCCTGCTGCAGGGAAGCCGCGTCGGCATGGAAGGAGTAGGCGTCCTTCATGATGAATTCGCGGCCGCGCATCACGCCGAACCGCGGCCGGATCTCGTCACGGAACTTGGTCTGGATCTGGTAGAAATTCACCGGCAGCTGCCGGTAGCTCTTGAGTTCGCGGCGCGCCAGATCGGTGATGACTTCCTCGTGGGTCGGTCCGATCACGAAGTCGCGCTGATGCCGATCCTTGAGGCGCAGCAGTTCCGGCCCGTATTCCTCCCAGCGGCCGCTTTCCTGCCACAGTTCCGCCGGCTGTACCGCGGGCATCAGCAATTCGAGTGCGCCGGCCCGATCCATCTCCTCGCGGATGATTCGCTCAACCTTCCGGAGCGCGCGCAGGCCAAACGGGGTCCAGGTGTAGATGCCCGCCGCCAGCCTGCGGATCAGCCCGGCGCGCAGCATCAGCTGGTGGCTGATCACTTCGGCCTCGGCGGGCGTTTCCTTGACGGTATTGATCGGATATCGCGACCAGCGCATGGGTTCGGACCGCCTTCGGCAAAACGGCAATATTAGCAGGGGCGGACGTTGTGGCGGCCACGGTGCCCCACTATCATCCGGCCCCGTGAAACCTGATCTTGCCGCCCGAGTCAGGGGCCGCCGCGGAATCGCTCTGCTGCCGAACCTGTTGACGACCGCCTGCCTGGCCTGCGGGTTCTACGCGATCGTCTCGGCGATCAACGGCGACTTTGCGCGCGCCGGCGGTGCGATCTTCCTGGCGATGATCTTCGACGGCCTCGATGGCCGCGCCGCGCGCTGGACCGGCACCGAAAGCAGCTTTGGCAAGGAGTACGACAGCCTGGCCGACATGGTGGCATTCGGCGTCGCGCCGGCAGTCGTTGCCTACCAGTGGGGCGTCGAACGGATCGCCGAGTATGGACAGAGCTGGGCTCAGTTCGGCTGGATCGCGTCGTTCATCTATGCAGTTTGCGCGGCACTGCGGCTGGCGCGCTTCAACTCACGTTCGTCGGGACTCGACAAGCGCTACTTCGAGGGTCTGCCGAGTCCGTCGGCGGCCGCGATGGTCGCCGCGTTCGTCTGGTTCTCGAGCGAGTGGCGCGAACCTGGCCTGATGGGCCTTATCCTGACGTTCTCGGTCACCGTGACAGCCGGCGCGCTGATGGTTTCCGGCTTTCCTTACCCGAGTCTGAAGCAGGTGGAGTGGGATCGCCGGGTAAAGTTCGCGTATTACCTCTTCGTGCCGCTGTTTCTGGCGCTGATCTTCGCCGAGCCGCCGACGATGCTGCTGTCTATGTTTCTGGTGTTCGCCTGGTCGCCACCGGTGCTGTGGCTGGCGCGTCGAGTGAAGCGCGCGTTGCGCGACAGTGCTGCCGGGGCGGCGAACTGATGCCCGGTGCGCAGGCCCGGGTGCAGTATCTGGCGGCCCTCGGGATCGACCAATACGTGCGTCGCGCGCCATGGGCGCCGAGAGCGCCAGTACAGCCTGTCGCGGACCATTGGGCGGTCCTGCGGCGCGCCGTTGCCCAGTGCACACAGTGCAGCTTGCATGCCGGGCGCACGCAGACGGTATTCGGCACCGGCAGCGAGCAGGCCGAATGGTTGCTGGTCGGCGAGGCGCCGGGCGCCGAGGAAGATCGCCAGGGTGAACCGTTTGTCGGACCCGCCGGGCAGTTGCTGACCGCGATGCTGCAAGCCATTGGCCTCGAACGTGAAACGGTGTTCATTGCCAATGTGCTGAAGTGCCGGCCGCCCGGCAATCGCGATCCGCAGACTGACGAAGTGGCGCAGTGCCTACCGTATCTGTCGCGGCAGATTGCGCTGCTGCGGCCGCGGATCATCCTGTGCGTCGGACAGATCGCGGCGCAGAATCTGCTTGCGACGCAGCAGTCGCTGGCGAGCCTCCGCGGCCAGGTGCATTCGTTTGGCGAGTTCGCAACGCCGCTGGTGGTGACCTACCACCCAGCCTACCTGCTGCGCTCGCCGAGTGAGAAGCGCAAGGCCTGGGAAGACCTGAAGTTCGCCCGCCGCACGTTTGAACAGACTCCACCACGAGCGGTGAGCTGACGCATGGCCACTGCACCCGAGATGTTGCAGCCGATGCCGGAGATCCTGATCCGGTCGATGGAAGAAGCCGACGTGGCGTCGGTCGTCAAGGTGGAGCGGGCGTGCTACCAGTTCCCGTGGAGCGAAGGGATTTTCCGGGACTGTGTGCGGGTGGGCTATATCTGCCGGGTGGTCGAGGTCGGGCCGCAGATCATCGGCCACGGCATCCTCAGTGTCGGCGCTGGCGAAGCGCATGTGCTGAACGTGTGCATCGCCGAAGAGTATCGATGCGTGGGGCTGGGACGCCGCCTGCTCGATCATCTGCTGGATCGCGCGCGGGCTGCGGGCATGGGCCATGCCTTTCTTGAAGTGCGACCGACCAATACCGCCGCGATCCGGCTCTATCAGGCGCTGGGATTCCAGCGCGTCGGGCTGCGGCGCGGCTACTATCAGGCGATCGGTGGACGCGAGGATGCCGCGGTACTGAGACTGCGACTGCTGCCATGAGCGCACTCGAGGCCGAGATTGCGCGGCGGCGCACGTTCGCCATCATTTCGCATCCCGATGCGGGCAAGACGACGCTGACCGAGAAGCTGCTGCTGTTCGGCGGTGCGATCCAGATGGCGGGCACGGTCAAGGGTCGCAAGGCAACCCGTCATGCGACGTCCGACTGGATGCGGCTCGAGCAGCAGCGCGGCATCTCCGTGACCTCGTCGGTGATGCAGTTCCCGTACAAGGATTGCATCGTCAACCTGCTCGATACGCCCGGCCACGAGGATTTCTCCGAGGACACCTACCGTACCCTGACGGCGGTCGATTCGGCGCTGATGGTCATTGACTGCGCCAAGGGTGTCGAGGAGCGCACGATCAAGCTGATGGACGTCTGCCGGCTGCGGGACACGCCGATCATGACATTCATCAACAAGCTCGATCGCGAGGGTCGCTCGCCGATCGAGCTGCTCGATGAAATCGAAACCGTGCTGCGCATCGCCACGGCACCGATCACCTGGCCGATCGGTATGGGCCGCGATCTGATCGGCATCTATCATCTGCTCGAAGACCGGATCTATGTCTATGAGGCCGGTGCGCGGGGCCGGGTCGGCGAGAACCTCGAGATCGAGGGGTTGCACAGCGCCGCAGGTCGGGCGCTGCTCGGTGATCGTGCCAAGGCTTTCGATGCCGAGGTCGAACTGGTCAGGGGCGCCTCCCAAGCGTTCGATGTGCGCGAGTATCTGGCGGGACGCCAGACGCCGGTGTTCTTCGGTTCGGCGATCAGCAATTTCGGCGTCGAAGAGCTGCTCAAGGCCTTCGTGCGGCATGCGCCGGCGCCGCAGCCGCGCGCAACCCGACAGCGCGAGGTGCAGGCGCTGGAACCCAAGTTGAGCGGCTTCGTATTCAAGATCCAGGCGAACATGGACCCGGGTCACCGCGACCGGATCGCCTTTCTGCGGCTGTGTTCGGGTCGCTATGAGCGCGGCATGCGGTTGCGCAACGTGCGTCTTGCGAAGGAAATCCGCGTTGCCGATGCGTTGACCTTCATGGCGGCCGACCGCTCGACAGCCGAGGAAGCGTATGCCGGCGATATCATCGGCCTGCACAACCACGGCACGATCAATATCGGTGACTCGTTCACGGAGGGCGAGCCGCTGGTGTTCACGGGGATCCCGAACTTCGCGCCGGAGATGTTCCGCCGCGCAGTGTTGAAGGACCCCTTGCGCGCCAAAGCGCTGTCGAAGGGTCTGGCGCAGCTGTGCGAGGAAGGCGCGACGCAACTGTTTCGGCCGCTTCGAAACAACGATCAGATCCTGGGTGCGGTCGGCCAGCTGCAGTTCGAGGTGGTCGCGTTCCGGTTGCAGGATGAGTACGCCGTACAGTGTGTGTTCGAGCCCATCAGCATCCACACGGTGCGCTGGGTCTACGGCACCGACGAGCGCAAGCTCGAGGAGTTCCGCAGCAAGGCGCATGACAATCTGGGCGTGGATCACAGCGGGGCGCTGGTCTACCTCGCGCCCAGCCGCGTGAACCTGCAGTTGACGCTGGAGCGCTGGCCGGATCTCGTGTTTCGCGAAACCCGCGAGCAGGCCTGATATAACACCGGTCATGAGCGTCTGGTATCGCCGCCGCCCGATCGTCTCCTGGGCGCTGTACGACTGGGCCAACTCCGCGTTTGCGACGACCGTGATGGCCGGGTTTTTTCCGGCGTTCTTCCAGCGCTTCTGGAGCACCGGCGTGGATCCGACGGTCAGCACCTCCAGGCTCGGTATCGCCAATGGCATCGCCGGTATCGTCGTGGCCGTGCTTGCGCCGATGCTCGGCGCCATTGCGGACCGTGGTGGCCGTCGCAAGCGTTTCCTGATCGCCTGGTCGATGCTGGGCATCTTCGCCACCGCGCTGCTGTTCTTTGTCGAGAGCGGCGAGTGGCAGTTCGCGGTGGTGCTGTTCGTGTTCGGTTCGATCGGCTTCTCCGCGGCCAACGTGTTCTATGATGCGCTGCTGCTCGATATCGCGCTGCCCGAGGAACTGGATCGTGTCTCGGCCTACGGCTATGCGCTGGGCTACCTCGGCGGTGGCTTGCTGTTTGCGTTCAACGTGCTGATGACCGTGCAGCCACAGTGGTTCGGGCTGGCCGATGCTGCGGACGCCGTGAGGTGGTCGTTCATCAGCGTTGCGATCTGGTGGTTTCTGTTCCTGCTGCCGCTGGCGATGAACGTTGATGAATCCATTCCAGCAGCTGACGCCGCTGACGCCGCTGCTCCCGCTGCCGGCGCCGCGATCCGCCAGGGCTTTGCGCAATTGCTCGATACCCTGCGGCATGTCAGCCAATACCGGGAAGTGGTGCTGTTCCTGGTGGCGTACTGGCTGTACATCGACGGCGTCAATACGATCATCAAGATGGCCGTCGACTATGGCGCGGCGCTTGGGCTGCCGACCGCGCAGCTGCTTGCGGCCTTGCTGCTGACGCAGTTCGTGGCGTTCCCGGCGGCGCTCGCCTTTGGCTGGCTGGGCGATCGGATCGGCGCGAGGCGCGGCATCCTGATCGGCATCAGCGTCTATGCCGCAGCGACCCTCTATGCATATTTCCTCGATACGATCGTCGAGTTTTTTGCGCTGGCGACCGTGATCGGGCTCGTGCAGGGCGGCGTGCAGAGCCTGTCGCGATCCTTGTTCGGCAAGCTCGTGCCGCCGGGTCGCAGTGGCGAGTTCTTCGGCTTCTACAACATGATGGGCAAGTTCGCGACCGTGCTGGGGCCGCTGCTGGTCGCCTTCGTTGCGATGACGACCGGCAACTCCCGCGCTGCAATCGTTTCTTTGGTGCTGCTGTTCGTCGCCGGCGGACTGGTGCTGTTGCTGGTCCGTGAGGGTCCGTCTCAGGGTCCGGCCAAGGATCAAACGCGCGCCTCCCAGGACGCCGGGTCGAGCTCGTAGAAATCCCGCAGCTGTGCGTACAGCGAAGGATGCTGCGCCTGCATGCGCCGCGGCGCTTCCAGAAAGCATTCGCTGGCGACCGCAAAGAACTCAGAGCGATCCTCGGCACCGTAGGGGTCGATCAGCGAGGCGATACCGTGCTCCGCCGCAGCCCGCAGCGCCGCGAACTCCTGCTCCCAGACGGCATCCCAGCCCGTGCCGACCGGGCCCGTGCCGCTGAGGTGCCCGCCGCTGCTGTGGTCGAGGTAGTGCGCAAATTCATGGATCACGACGTTGTAGGGCTCAGCGCCGACGACCGGTTCGAGCACATCGCGCCAGGAAATCAGGATTCGATCGGTGTCGTGGGCCTGCCCGGCTACCTGCTCTCGATGCTCCGTGACGACGCCCGTCAGATCGTCCTCGAAGCTCTCGACGACCTCGAACTCTTGGGGGTACACCTGCACGCTATACAGCTGCCGGTAGGCCGCCCAGCCTGCGCGGCGAATCAGCAGCACGGCCGGGGCCGCGATCAGCAGCCGGACCTGGTCGGTGATCAACTGGCCATCGCAGCCCTCGAACGGGATCCGCGCAATGAAGGCGCGGATCGGCGTGTCGAGTTCCTGTTTGAGCGCATCGGGCAGGCGCCGGTACAGCGGGCAGTCGCGCTCCAGCAGCGCGCGCCATGCCGGTGGCAGTGGCGCATGCAGTGCCGCCAGCCGCGCTCGGCGTCGCCGGGTTTGCCACAGCAGCATCGCAGCCGCTGCGATCAGCACTGCCAGCAGCCATAGCGCGCCGCTCATCGGGGCGGTCGCGCAAGCCGCAGGCGCCGCACGGTCGCGGCGAAGCTCGCGGTATTTTCAGCGGCTTGTGGCGGGCCGTAGCGCAGTTCGGCGTAGCGGTCGAGCAGTGCGACGGCTCGTTCGGCCGCAGCTGGACTACAGCTCGCCAGCCGTTGCGCATAGCTGCGCGGGCCCTCGTGCGGCTCGCGCGGCGTCACGCGTGCGAGCTTGCCGCACAACTCGCGATAGGCGCGCGCCAGCGGGTCACGCGGCCGGCGCGGCCGCTGCAAACCGAAGGCGATGCCGACCCAAAGCAGCCACAGCATCAGCGCTGCGGCCAGCAGCAGCGCCAGCACGCGCACGCTCGGCTCCGAAATGCCGAGCTTCGACAGCAGCTGGAACTGCGAGCGCAGATCGAACTCGATGATCCGATCCTTCCACCAGGTGTTGGCCGCGTCCCAGCTGAGGCTGATCCTCGACAGCAGCGTCAGGTTACGCAAACCGCCGATGGCATTGATGGTTTGTCCCGCCAGTCCGTCGAAGAAGCCGCGCGTCAGTCGTTCCGGTGCGACGACCCCGGTGGGGTCGACCCGCACCCAGCCCTCACCATCGATCCAGGTCTCGGCCCAGGCGTGCGCGTCGGACTGGCGCACGATGTAATAGCCGCCGATCGGATTCCATTCGCCGCCCTGATAGCCGGTCACGACCCGCGCCGGTACGCCTGCGGCCCGCATCAAGGTCACGAAGGCGGACGCGAAATGCCCGCAGAAGCCGCGGCGCGTATTGAACAGGAAATCATCGACCGAGTTCAGGTCGAGCTTGGGCGGCGTCAGCGTGTAGTTGAAGCCGCCGCTGCGGAACAGCTCGAGCACTGCGGCGATCAGGGCGCGCGGCTCGGGATGCTGGCTGCGAAGTTCCTGCGCCAGTCGCAGGCTGCGCGGATTGCGGCCCTCAGGCAGCTGCAGATCGATACGGCGTCCGAGCAGGGACAGTGGCTCGGTGGAGCGATAACTGACGTGCGAGGTCAACTCATAGGCCGTGGGCCGCGACACCGGCTGGATCGAAACCAGCTGGTAGTCGAATGTCATGAAGACGCCGGCCTGTGGCGGACCGGTGGGCAGATCGAGCGCAAACCACCAGTTCTGCTCGTGCGGCTCGAGCGTGATCCGGTAGCGATATGCGGCACCGAGATACGCCAGCTCCGTGCGACGCGCGAGCTGACCCTGGCGTCGACGCCAGGTGTAACCATCGAATTCATGCAGCACCGGTCCGCGCCAGTACATCGATTGCAATGGCGGGCGCGCGCCGATGAAGCGCACGCGAAACGCGGGTTCGTCAGATTCAGACAGCGACTGGATGGCACCGGGCGTCATTTCGTTGGCAAGTCCGGTCACCCCGGCGCCGGAGCCGGGCAGCGCCCAGATCTGCCCCTGCACGCGCGGAAACAGCAGGAACAAAAGCAGCGCGATCGGCAGCGCGTAGGCGATCGCTCGGCCTGAGGTCGCGAACGCGCGCCGCGCACCGAGCGCGGCCTCCGGGGTCGCGATCACGGCCATTGCCGCGCAGGCGAGCCAGACGTGCGCTGCGTACAGCGGCACGCGCAGCAGGGACTGCCGGTCCAGGCAGGCCGCGATCAACAGGAACACGCCGACGCCGAGCACGATGAACTGATCGCGCCGCGTGCGTGTCTCGAGCAGCTTGACCGCGCCCATTGAGGCGAGCAGCGCGGTTCCCGCCGATAACCCAGTGAAGCTGTTGAACTGCGCGAGCACGGCGAGCAGCAGCGCAAGGCCCAGGCCCAGGCGCAGCCAGGCGCTCGGCATCGGCGCCGCGCGCAGCGTCGCGACGACCCGCCAGGCGGCAATGGCGCCGACCGCCGCACTGCTCCACCACGGCAGCCGGTCGACGTGCAGCAGCACGCCGAAGACGTAGGTCGCGATGACCCACAGCACCGGATGGTTCATCGCTGCGCCGCCGGCGCGCCGTAGCGGGCGAGAGCGCCGAGGCAGCGGTCGCGGTGCGCCTCACCGGCATCGAGATCGATTTCGATCGACTGCAGGCGCAGTGCGTAGCGCGCGCCGCGATGTTCGGCCTCGACCACCCAGCGCGCGAGCTGTTCGAGGCGCGCTTCAACTGGCAGCGGCGCGAGGGCGTCGAAGTCGAACCACAGCGAATCGGAAGCGGCGCCGCGGTACTCTTTGACCAGCAGCGGCAGCCCACGGGCATAGACTTTCCAGGCGACCTGTCGCGGTGAGTCGCCATCGCGGAACGGCCGCAGTCCGTACCATTCGTCGTGACCCGCAGCCGCTACGGTGGCGCCGCCTTCGCGCCCCTGCGCGGCGCTCGGCAACGGCAGCGAACCTTCGGCGCGCGGATAGATCGTGATCGCCAGCGGCAGGTACAGCCAGCACCAGGCGCGCGCCAGGCCAAAAGGAAAGCGGGTCGCAATCCGCACTCGCTCGATGTGCAGCAGTCCGCGCGCTGCGGGGCGCAGCGCGAGCCGGCCGCGAGTCGTCGAGTTGGACTGCAGCTCAGGCAGCAGGATCGACTCATTGCCGGCCTCGACCCGGATCGCGTAGCGGGTCGATTCCTGCGGCTCGAGTGTGATGTCGATCAGCACCGGGTCGCCGGCAAACGCAGGTGGCGCATGCAGGTTCACGACCCGCAGTCCCTGCAGGTTGCGGTGGCATTGATTGAGGCTGACCAGCGCGACGCCAGCGAGCAAGAAGGTCGTCAGCAGCGCGAGACTGTTGGCGTAGTTGAGCCCGGCGAGCAGCATCAACAGCAACAGCAGGCAGAATCCCAGTCCCGCGCGCGTCGGCAGGATGTAGATGCGTCGGCGGGTGAGTACCAGCGGCAGACGATCCTCGCCCTGGCGCCGCCGGATCCAGCCGCCGATGGCACGCTCAAGGCGGTGGCGCTGGGCCTGCAACACGATGCTGTCTACTCCGGGACCGCCACGGCGCGCAGTACTTCCGCGGCGATCTCAGACCCAAGACGCGCCGTGCTGGTGGCGCTGCGCGCCAGTCTGTGGGACGCGATCGACGGGAACACCGCCTGCACGTCCTCGGGCAGCACGCTGCTGCGACCATCGACGAAGGCCCAGGCCTGCGCAGCGCGAACCATTCCCTGGCCGGCGCGCGGCGAGAGTCCGAGGCGAATATCGGCCCTGGAACGCGTCTGTGCGAGCAGCCGCTGCAGGTAGTCGAGCAGCGCGTCGGCCACGTGCACGCCGCGAACTTTGCGCTGCAGCTCGCAGACGCGGACCGAATCGAGTACGGGTTCGACGCGCGCGAGCATTTCGCGCCGTTCGCCGCCGCGCAGCAGGTCGCGTTCATGGGCGGCATCCGGATAGCCGAGCTCGACGCGCATCAGGAAGCGATCGAGCTGTGACTCGGGCAACGGGAACGTGCCGAGCTGCTCGGTGGGGTTCTGCGTCGCGACGACAAAGAACGGTTCCGGCAGCACATAGGTCTGGCCATCGGCGCTGACCTGGCGTTCTTCCATGGCCTCGAGCAGCGCACTCTGGGTGCGCGGACTCGCGCGGTTGACCTCATCGGCGAGCAGCAGCTGGGTGAACAGCGGTCCTTTCCGAAACTGGAATTCCTGTGCTTCGCGATCGAAGATCGACACACCGATGATGTCGGCCGGCAGCAGGTCACTGGTGAACTGCACCCGGTTCCAGCCGAGACCGAAGGTCTGCGCCAGCGCGTGCGCCAGCGTGGTCTTGCCGACCCCTGGGACGTCCTCGATCAGCAGATGGCCGCGCGCGAGCAGGCAGGCGACGCACAAGCGCAACTGCGCGGGCTTGCCGAGGATGATCTGCTCGAGGCCCTGCACCGCGCGCGCCAGCAGCGCGTCGTTCATGCGGCCCCCAGCAGCGCGCGCAGCCGCGCCTGTTGTTGTTCGAGGTCGACAACTGCTTGCTCGAACTCCGTGATGCGGGCGCGCTCCTGCTCGACGACAGCTGCCGGGGCATTGGCGACGAAATTGCCGTTGGCGAGCTTGCCGCGGGCTTTGGCCGCTTCGGCGCGGAACTTCTGCAGCCGCTTCTCGAGGCGCTCGTTCTCGGCCGCCGGATCGATGACTCCGGCCAGCGGCACCAGCAACTTTGCCTCACCGAGCAGCGCCGTCGCCGCAGGCGGTGCGCTTTCAGTTGCATCGAGAGCTCGGATCGAATCGAGACCCGCGAGTCGCCACAGCAAACTTTCATGCTCACGGGCGCAGCGTAGATCGAACGGGTTGCCGTTCTCGATCAACACGCTCAAGCGACGGCCGGGGCTGATATCCATCTCGCCGCGAATCTGGCGGATTCCCAGCACGAACTGCCGGATCCAGTCGACGTCCTTCACTGCTGCCGGGTCCGGCGGATACTCGGACGCGTTCGGCCATGGGGCCTGCAGCAGCAAGGGTGCGTGATGCTGTGGAGCCGGAAAACGCAGCGGCGCGACGCGCTGCCAGATTTCTTCGGTCACGAAGGGCATCAGCGGGTGCAGCGCCCGCAGCAGGCACTCCAGCACCTCTAGCAAGGTCTCGCGCGCGGCGCGTTGCGCGCCGGCAGGCGCCGCATCGTTCTGCAGCACGGGTTTGACCAGTTCCAGATACCAGTCGCAGTACTCATACCAGGTGAATTCATACAGCGCCGAAGCGGCGTAGTCGAAACGATAGTCCGCGAGCGCGGACTCGACGCTGTGGATTGCTGCCCCGAGCCGGGCGCGAATCCAGCGATCGGCGACGCCGGGCGTCGCGGCTGCAGCGATCGGCGGCAGGTTTTCGACCGACAGCAACACGAAGCGCGCCGCGTTCCAGAGCTTGTTGCAGAAGTTGCGATAGCCGGCGACGCGTTGCAGGTCGAAACGGATGTCGACGCCCTGCGTGGCGAGCGAGGCGAGGGCGAACCGCAACGCATCCGTGCCGTAGGCGGGGATACCGTCCGGATACGCCCTGCGGGTTGCCTTTTCGATCGCGGCTGCCAGATGCGGTTGCATCAACCCCGTCGTGCGCTTGCGCACCAGCTCATCGAGACCGATGCCGTCGACGATATCGAGCGGGTCAATGACGTTGCCCTTGGACTTGGACATTTTCTGGCCGTCCGAGTCGCGGATCAGACCGGTGATGTAGAGCTCGCGGAACGGCACCTCGCCGGTGAACTTCAGACCCATCATGATCATCCGCGCGACCCAGAAAAAGATGATATCGAAGCCGGTGACCAGCACGCTGGTCGGATAGAAAGCCTTCATCTCCGGGGTCGGAGCGGGCCAGCCCAGCGTCGAGAAAGGCCAGAGTGCGGACGAGAACCAGGTGTCGAGCACGTCGTCGTCCTGCCGCAGTGGCAGCTCGGCAGCGAGCCCACCGCGCGCGCGCGCTTCGGCCTCGGTGCGCCCGACGTAGACATTGCCGGCGTCGTCGTACCAGGCCGGAATGCGATGGCCCCACCACAGCTGCCGGCTGATGCACCAGTCCTTGATGTTGCGCATCCACTCGAAATAAGTGCGCGTCCAGTTCTCTGGCACGAAGCGGATCGCGCCGTTCTCGACCGCCGCAATGGCCGGCGCTGCGAGCGGTTCGATCCGCACGTACCACTGGTCCGTCAGGTACGGCTCGACGATCGAGCCGGAGCGATCGCCGCGCGGCACCATCAGCTTGTGCGGTTCGATCTTCTCAATCAGCTGCAGGCGTTCGAACTCGGCCACGACGCGCGCGCGCGCCGCCGCGCGATCCAGGCCGCGCCAGTCTTCCGGGACGTTGTCGTTCAGTGACGCGTCGGCGGCAAAGATATTGATCTTCGGCAGCGCATGCCGCTCGCCGACTTCGTAGTCGTTGAAGTCGTGCGCCGGCGTGATCTTGACGCAGCCACTGCCGAATGCAGGGTCGACGTAGCTGTCGGCAATGATCGGAATCAGCCTGCCGACGATCGGCAGCTCGATCGATCTGCCGATCAGATGCCGGTAGCGCTCGTCGCCCGGATTGACGGCCACGGCGGTGTCGCCAAGCATCGTTTCCGGCCGGGTCGTGGCCACCACGAGCTGGCCCGAACCGTCGGCCAGCGGGTAGCGCAGATGCCACAATGATCCGTCTTCCTCGCTCGACAGCACTTCGAGGTCCGACAACGCGGTGCGCAGCACCGGATCCCAGTTCACGAGCCGCTTGCCGCGGTAGATCAGGCCTTCATCGTGCAAGCGCACAAAGACTTCGGTGACGGTTTCGCTGAGCGCCGGGTCCATCGTGAAGCGGTCGCGCGACCAGTCGGGCGAGGCGCCGAGCCGGCGCAACTGCCGGTTGATCGTGCCGCCGGATTGCTCCTTCCACTTCCAGACGCGCTCGAGAAACTCATCGCGGCTCAGGTCGGTGCGTTTCAGTCCCTCGGCATTGAGTTGCCGCTCGACAACCATCTGGGTCGCGATGCCCGCGTGATCGGTGCCCGGCTGCCACAGCGTAGCGCGGCCGCGCATGCGCTGATAACGCGTCAACGTGTCCATGATCGTGTCCTGGAACGCATGCCCCATGTGCAGCGTGCCGGTGACGTTCGGCGGCGGAATTGCAATGGAGTAGTTGTTGCCGGTGGCAACCCGGGCGAGATCCGGTGCAAATGCGCCCGACTGCTCCCAGCTATCGTAAATTCGCCGCTCGATCTCTTGCGGCGAGAAGACCTTGTCCATGGCAGGCTCCGAAGGGTGGGCTCAGCCCTTCGTGGCTCGCTGCAGCAGGAAATCCGTCAGCAGCGCGACCGGACGTCCCGTCGCACCTTTGTGTGTGCCCGACAGCCAGGCGGATCCGGCGATATCGACATGAGCCCAGTTCAGGCCCTTGGTGAATTTGCCAAGGAACGCACCGGCAGTGATCGCGCCACCCTCGCGTCCGCCGATGTTGGCGAAGTCGGCGAAGTTGCTCTTGAGCTGCTCGCCGTATTCCTCGGTCAGCGGTAGTTGCCAGGCGCGATCGTCGGCGCGAACTCCTGCGCGCACCAGCTCCTGCGCGAGTAGCTCGTTGTTGCCCATCACGCCGCTGTGGTGTGCCCCGAGGGCGATCACGCAGGCGCCGGTCAGCGTCGCCACGTCGACCACGGCCGCAGGCTTGAACCGCCGGGCATAATGCAGCGCATCGCAGAGGATCAAGCGACCTTCGGCATCGGTGTTGAGGATCTCCACGGTCAAGCCGGCGGCGCTCTTCGCAATGTCACCCGGTTTGACCGCGCGGCCGTTCGGCATGTTCTCGCAGGTCGGAATCAAGGCCACCACGTTCAGCTTCAGCTTCAGCTCCGCGACGGTGGCGATGGTACCGAGCACCGCGGCCGCACCGCACATGTCGTATTTCATCTCGTCCATCGCGCCCGGATCCTTGAGCGAGATGCCGCCGGTATCGAACGTGACGCCCTTGCCGACCAGCACGATCGGCGGCGCGCTGCGGGGCGCACCGCGGTATTCGATCACGATGAACTTGGGTGGCTGGTCGCTGCCCTGGGTGACGGCAAGGAAGCAACCCATCTTTTCGCGGCGGATCGCCGCCTCGTTGAGGATCTTGGTGCGCAGGCTCTCGTGCTGCGTCGCAAGCTGCTGCGCAGTCTTCGCCAGGTAGCCAGGGGTGCAGATGTTGCCAGGAAGATTGCCGAGATCACGCGCCAGGCGCTGACCTGTCGCCAGCGCGTCGCCGTGCTGCAGGGCGAGCTTTTCGCGGGCCGCCACATTCTTCACGGGACCGATCCACACCCGATCAAGTGGCGAGGGCTTCGGTCTGCGAACGGTTTTCTGATCATTGACGCGATACAGCGCGCTTTGCACGAGCTCCGCGGAGCTGCGACCAAGCAGGTAGTCATCGAGCTCTGCGGCGGCTGGCCTGGCCAGCGAAAAGGCTGCGCTGCGGACGCGGGTCTTGGCCAGCGCGGTCGTCGCGGCGAGCATCGCGCGTCGCCATTGCCGACGATTCAGGCTGGCGCGCGACCCCTGGCCGACCAGCAAGACTCGCGCGGCGCCAAGGCCCGCCAGGTCAGTCAGCAGCAAGGTGTCGTGGGCGCGCCCGGCAAAGTCGCCACGTTTGACGAGTCGCGCGATCGCACCCTTGCAGGCTGTGTCGATCTCGCGAGCGCCCTCGCTGAGTCCGCCGTCGTCGAAAACGCCGACAACCAGGCAATCGACCTTGAGCCTGCAAAAGCCTTTGGAAAAAACGTTGAAACGCATGAGTCCCGCTCGCGGAAAAGGGCACTGACTGTGGCAAAGTAGTGTAGCGATGCGCATCCTGAACCGGTACATCTTTCGCGAAGTGCTCGGCAGCTGGCTCGTCGTCACCAGCGTGCTGCTGATCGTCCTTCTGACCAATCAGATTACGCGGGTGCTGGCGCGGGCGGCAGAAGCGCAGTTCCCGCGCGAAGTGCTGTTGCAGCTGGTGCTGCTCGGCACCTTGCAGAACCTGACCGTGCTGGTGCCCATCGGCTTGCTGCTCGGTGTCGTGCTCGCGCTTGGGCGGCTCTATCACGACAGCGAGATGGTCGCGGCGCAGTCCTGCGGTGCGCAACCGTGGCGCATCTATGTCCCGGTGCTGGCGCTTGCGGCAGCCGTGATGGTCGCACTGACATGGATCACGCTCGAGCTTGCTCCAGCCGCGGCAAACCGGGTGCTTGCAATGCGCGGTGAGGCCGCACGAATAGGCCAGTTCGCGATGATCACTCCGGGGCGGTTTCGCAGCTTCGGTGGTGGCAGCACGGTCGTCTATGCGCAGGCGCAGTCAGCCAACGGAGATCTGTTGCGTGTGTTCGTCCAGCGCAGCGACGGCGACCGGGTAGAGGTTGCCGTCGCCGAGCGGGCCACTCATGTGCTCAGCAACGACGGTCGGCTGCATACGATGACGCTCTACAAAGGCGCGCGCTATGAAGGCGTGCCGGGCGAACCGCAATTTCGCATCGTCGAGTTCGACGAGAACATCATTCCTGTGCGGGTGCCGGCCTTCGATCTGATCCCGAACGAAGCAGACACAATGCCGACCGGCGCACTGATGCACAGCGCCGATCTGGCTGAGCGCGCCGAGTGGCACTGGCGGGTCGGTATTCCGGTCATGGCGCTGGTGCTGACGGCACTCGCGATCCCGCTGGCGCGACTTAGGCCGAGGCAAGGTCGCTATGGGCGCGTCGGGCTCGCGATCCTCGTCTACTTTGTCTACATCAGCCTGATGTCAGCCGCCAAGGTCTGGATCGCACGCGGCGTCACGCCTGACTGGCTCGGTTTGTGGTGGGTGCACGCTGTGGTGATTGCGTTCGGTGTAGTCGTGATCCGCGCGCCAGCCTGGCGCGCGCGGTGGCGATACCGGAAAACGCCTACGGTCGCCGCATGAACCGACTCGACCGTTATGTATTCCGTACCGTGCTCGGCTCGGTCGCGATGGTCATGGTGGTGCTGATGCTGCTCGCTTCGCTGTTTCTGTTCTTCGGCCAGCAGGACGATATCGGCGTCGGCACCTACTCTGCTGTCGATGCGCTGTGGTTCGTGCTGCTGAACCTGCCGCAGAGCGCCTGGGAGCTGCTGCCGATCGGCGTACTGATCGGCTCACTGACCGGCCTCGGTGCGCTGGCTCGCGGCAGCGAACTGACGATCATGCGCGTCTCCGGCATCTCGGTCTGGCGTTTCGCCGGTTCGACCTTGCTCGCAGGTCTGGTGCTGGCGCTGATCGGAACGCTGCTCGGTGACTGGCTGGCACCACCGTTGCAGCAGCTGGCGAAACAGCAGAAGGCCTTCAACAAGTTCGACAGCATCAGCTTTGCCGGCCGTGGCGGTGCCTGGGTGCGGGACGGCGACCGATTGCTCAACGTGGCCCAGCAGTCCGGCCGCAACAGCTTCGATGGCATGATGATCTTCGAGCTGTCGTCGCAGAATCGTCTGCGGTCGATCGGCCGGGCAAAGGTTGCACAGACTGATGCCAGCGGCAGGTGGAGCCTCACGCAGTATCAAGAGAGCCGCTTCGAAGGCGACAGCGTGCAGACGACGCAGGCGCCGACTCGCAGCCTCGATTCGAGCATCAGCGCGGAATTCCTCGCGGTGGCGGCCAGCGATCCGGCGCAGCTCGACACGCAGACGCTGTATCGGCTGATCGACAATCTTCGTGCCAACGAGATCAACGCCGACTCGGCAGTGTTCGCGTTCTGGTCGCGAATCGCGCGCAACGTCGCGATCGTTTTCGCCGCGCTGCTGGCCGTGCCGTTCGTGTTCGGATCACTGCGCGCTGCCGGTTCCGGTGCGCGCACGCTGCTCGGTCTGCTGCTCGGTGTGGGTTTCTTTTTGCTGCAACAGACGCTTGAAAGCGGCGCCGTAGTGTTCAATCTGAATCCGATCGTGACGGCCTGGATTCCGGCGGCATTGATGGGGGCCAGCGCACTGCTGCTGATCGCCCGGACGCGCTAACGGCTCTGTAGCATCGATTCCAGCGGCTTGAAGATCGCCGCGTAGTGAAACCCCACAAGCTGGAACTCGCGTTGCGCCAACCGCTGCGCCAGCGATTGCGCGAGTTCGCGCGCCGCGGCTTCTGCGGCGGGCAGGGCGCGAACTTCAATCCGCACCCAGCGGCCCTGCGGCTCACCGACGCCTTCGAATACGACCTCCAGGCCATCGAAGGTCTCGAACCGCGTCTCGCTGCTGATCGTGCGAAGCGGCTCGGCCTCGATGCGCACGTCTTCGAATCGCAGATCGACCAACGCCTCGGTCAGTGCCGCCGGTGCCGTTTCGGTGGTCAACTTGCGTCCGGGTGGCAGCGGCTCGACCGACAGGGCCGCTTGTGTGGGTGCCTCGCGCGCGACGCCGTAGGCCGTTGCGCCGCCTGTCCTAACGTTGACGCGTCGGATCCGATCCGCCGTGATCTGCAGCAGCTGCGTATCGAGCCAGCGTTTCGCGTCGAGCCCGCGGGCAGGGGCTGGCGTGACCAGGAAACTCTGTGCGGCGTCGCTGCGACGCGCATAGATCCGCTCGAGCCCGCGGTCGTTGCCGAGGATGACCGACCAGCTGTTGCCCTCCGCGCGGACATCGACACGCACGCCGGAAGCTTGCGCATCGCTGAGCGGTTCGACCCCGAGCGTTGCGTAGCGCGCGGGGTCAGAAGTTTTCTCTTCGACGATGCGCAGGTCCGCAAGGTTCAACAGCAGCTTGCGGACCGCGTTGCTGTCCGCCGCGAAGCTCCGTTCAACCAGCTGCCAACCCGCGGTGTCGCGACGCAGGGTCACGCGACCATCCCCGGCGCCAGACAACTGGATCTCGGTGACGTCGTTGACGGCATCCCGCAGTCCGACCAGCAGCGGCGCGCCTTGCTCGATGGCGCGCTCCAGATGTCGCTGCGAAGACAGCCAGGCCGCACCGCTGATGACCAGCAGGGCGCTGATCGCGAGCAGCAGCAATCGGGTCGGACTCACGCCGCAGGCCTCTGTCTGTCTGCATGCAACTGCACGATGGCGGCATGGCGGCGCCGACGCCAGAACGCGATCGACAGCGCCAGCAGTCCGAAGATCGCCGGCGCGACCAGCACGTTGAGCAGCTTGACGCGATTGCCGAGCGCTTCGATATCCTGGTCGAGTCCGAGGCGCACATCGCGCAGTTCCTTGCGGATGCGCAGCTTTTCCGCCTGGAAGCGCTCGATCTCCGCGGATTGCTCCGGCGAGAGAATCAGCCCGCTGCCATCAGCGCCCTGCGACTCGAGTGCCGCAAGCCGCTCTTCGGTGCCTGCCAGCTGCTGTTCAAGTTCGACTTCCTTGTCGCGGAAGCGGTCCTCGGCAGCACTGCGTAGCGCCTGTACGCGATCGAATGGTCGGGAGAACGTCGCACGGCCGCGAACTCCGATCAGGTCGCTGCTGCCGGCGAGGTTGTCGAGTGCGTTCCAGACGAAGTCGCCGTTGTTGGCCCAGGCCTGGGCGACGCGCTGGCCAAAGAAGTTCTGCTGCCGAACCCACAGGAAGTCCGACAGCAGGTCGCTGTCGGCCACGACCAGCAGATTCAGCGGCGCTGACGAGTTGCTCAGGATTTCGTTGCCCGCCGTTGCGGTTCCCGCATTCGATAGACCATCCGGAAAAGCGGACTTGATATTGCCGGTGATCCGCGCCGCCAGCGTGTAGCGCTGACCGGTCACCGTGAAGCCATCGCGCAGCGTTGCCGGATCCATCAGCATCGCAAACTGGTCGACCGGCAGCAGTCCCGCCTCGCTGCTCGACTGCAGCAACGGCGTCCATTGCAGCGCAGAGTCCGGCAATGGTTCCAGGTAGCCGATCGACGAGACATTGATGTTCGACAGGCCCGCCGTGACGATGTCCGCAGGATCGAGACGGGTCGCGTCGAGGCCCAGGATCCCGATGTGCCGGCTTGGTGTCTGTCCGGGTTGCATGCTGACCGTCAGTCCCAGGTTCAGGTCACCGATCGCGTGCTGCGGGTCGAACTTGATGCCCCACGCCGTGAGCAGGGGTCCGAGATTGGAGGCGCGATCCATGCCAAGCGCCGCCAGCGGATTGCCCGGTTCTGCGCCGGAGTTGTCGGCCTCTGCGAGCGGATCGAGAAACAGCAGGATCCGGCCGCCGCGCAGCGCAAACTGGTCGATCGCAAACAGCGTCTGCGCCGCGAGCTGCTTCGGATGCACGAGCACCAGGACTTCGATCTCCGGGTCGATACGCTGCAGTTCTGGCGGCAGTTGCCTCACATCGAGCAGCTGCTGTGCCTGGGCCAGCACGGCCCAGGGTTCGGTCATCTGGCCGCTCGCTGGATCGAAGCCACCCTGCATCGGCAGGCTCGACAACCAGCCGACGACGGGACGCTGCGTCGCGCCGAGTTGATGGATCAGTTTCGCAAGCTCGTACTCGAGAAACTGCTCCTTCGCTGGATCGAAGAACTCGATCACGGCCGAGCCATCGGTGGAGTTGCTGCCGGCCAGGCCGAAGTACAGCGGCGCCGTGCCGCCGATCGGCACCGCACGCAGGCCGAACTCGGCGGCGCGGTCCTCGTCTTCGGAAAACGGCGCCGGATCGATGACCTGCAGCCGCAGCTTGCCGTCTGACTTTGCGACCAGCTCCTGCAGGAACTCGCGCACGCGTGCGCCGTAGGTCTTGATGCCTGGCAACGCGGTGGCGGCTTCATCGGAGAAAAAGAAGTACAGGTTCACCGGTTCATCGAGCGAACGGACGATGCGCTCCGTGCCGGGCGTCAGCGTGTAAAGCCGGTTCTCGGTGAGATCCAGGCGCAGTCCCCGCAGCGTAAAGTTGCTGAGGGCAGTCAGCCCGATGAACAGCGCGGCGAGCGCCAGCAGCGTACCCAGCCCTAGCGTCGAGCGCTTCACTCGGACTTCCTCAGGTCGAGGACAATCGTCGTGGCGATCAGGAAGAACCCAATGGTCAGCGCGAAGTACAGCACGTCGCGCAGATCAACGACCCCTTTCGCCAGCGCTTCGAAGTGCGACAGGAACGACAGCGATGCGATCGAATCGACGAGCAGTGCCGGTGCCCAGCCGCGCACCAGGTCCAGCACCAGCGGAAAGCCTGCCAGCAGGAACACGAAGCACAGCGCGACGGCAAGGATGAACGCGACAACCTGGCTGCGTGTCAGCGCCGACATGCATGAGCCAATGGCAAGGAATCCGCCGGCCAGCAGCAGGCTGCCGAAGTAGGCGGCAACGATGGCGCCGTTGTCGGGGGAGCCGAGGTAATTCACGGTCACCCAGATCGGGAACGTCAGCGCCAGTGCGCCACTCGTGAAAGCCCAGGCCGCCAGGAACTTGCCGAGCACTGCTTGCCACAATGTCACCGGCAGCGTCAGCAGCAGCTCGATGCTGCCGCTGTTGCGCTCCTCGGCCCAGAGCCGCATCGAGATAGCCGGTATCAGGAACAGATACAGCCAGGGATGGAAATTGAAGAAGGGCGCGAGATCGGCCTGGCCCCGCTCGAACAGGTTGCCGAGATAAAAAGTCAGCGCCGCTGACAGCACCAGGAAGATCAGGATGAACACATAGGCGACCGGCGTCGAGAAATAGCTCGCCAGTTCGCGCTTCAGGATGATCCAGACGCCGCGCATCAGCGGCCACCTGCCGTCAGGCTGCGGAACACGTCATCGAGTCGACCGGCCTCGAGCGCCAGGCCGCGCACACTGAAGTCGCTGCGGCCCACCAGTTGCGCGACCGCACCGAGCAGGTCCGCGGTCTCGCGCGGAAACACCGTGACCCGCTGTCGCCGTTCGTCGACTTCGACCGATGCGGCGGCCGGCAGCGCGGCCACTGACGAGCGCGCCAATGCCAGCTCCGCGATGCTCGCCACCTGGAAGCTGGCGGCGCCGTGATAGCGGGAGCGTGCCGCCAGCGCCGCAGGCGTGTCGTCGGCGACGCAGCGTCCGCGGGCGATGATCATTGCGCGCGTGCAGACGGCTTCGACTTCTTCGAGGATGTGCGTCGAGATGACAATCAGCTTGTCACGCGACATCTCGCCGATCAGGCCGCGCACTTCCGCCTTCTGGTTCGGATCCAGGCCGTCGGTCGGCTCATCGAGGATCAGCACCGGTGGGTCGGCGAGAATTGCCTGCGCGAGACCGACGCGGCGGCGAAAGCCTTTTGAGAGCGTCTCGATCGACTGCGACAGCACGCTCTCGAGTTGCAGGCGCTGGATCACGTAGTCGAGTCTCGCGCGCTTGCGCTCGGGCGCAAGCTCGCGCAGCGTCGCAATGAACTTCAGAAAGCCCCCGACCGACATCTCGCCGTACAGCGGTGCACCTTCCGGCAGATAGCCGAGGCAGCGCTTTGCCGCGATCGGTTGATCGCTGACATCATGGCCGCAGATCCGCGCACGCCCTGCGGTCGGTGCAACGAACCCCGCCAGCATCCGCATGGTTGTCGACTTGCCCGCGCCATTGGGCCCGAGGAACCCGAGCACTTCGCCCGGACGCACCTCAAAGCTCAGATCGTCGACTGCCAGCAGGGCGCCGTAGCGGCGGGTCAGTCCTTCCGTTTGAATCATGCTGCGTGCATCAAGTTGTTCGCTCTCATCCCAAGTCCCGCGAATTTGGCCAGCGCGGCGCGCGGAATTCAAGCACTTCGGTACAATCCTTCGCATGCAAGCGGAAACGGCCAGCAAGAAGGCAGCGTCGGAGCGACGCGTGTGGGATCTGCCGGTGCGGCTCATGCACTGGGCGCTGGCCTTTGCGGTGCTCGGCTCTTGGTTGACGCAGGAACTGGAAGGCGACTGGTTCAAGTACCACGTCTGGTGCGGCTACGCAGTGCTGCTGATCGTCTCGACGCGCATTGTCTGGGGTCTGGTGGGCACCCGGCACGCGCGCTTTGCGAGCTTCGTTCGTGGCCCCGGCGCGATCGTCGGCTACGTGCGCAGCCTGTTCAGCAGCCGTTCGGAGCGCACCACCGGCCACAATCCGCTTGGGGCGCTGATGATCGTAGCGTTTCTGGGGCTGCTGCTGGCCCAGGCCGTCACGGGTTTGTTCGCCAATGACCAGATCTTCAACACCGGGCCGCTGTTTGGCTACATCACCGGTTCGCTCAGCGATCGGCTGACCACGATCCACAAGCAGTTGTTCGACGTGCTGACCGGTGCGATTGCGCTGCATGTGCTCGCAGTGCTCGCACACTGGTGGCTCAAGCAAGAGAATCTGATCTGGCCGATGTTCACCGGGCGCAAGCGCGCCGCCGATGTACCGCCGGGAGCGGAGATTTCAGGGTCGCGAACCTGGCTTGCCGCAGTCATTGTCGCGGTGTTCGGTGCGCTGTTGGCCTGGCTGGTGCGCACAGCGCCGCCCGGCGGTCTGTTCATGTTCTGAAACGTGCGCGCCGCATGGCATACTCCTGCCGCCGCGCGGTTTTGCGGAGTATCAGGAGCAGGCGAGCAATGAGCATCGAACGACGCGATATTCTTTTGGGAGGCCTGGGTGCCCTGGCTGCGGGCGCCGCCGCCGCACCCGTAGCGCTGGCAGCCGCTTCGCGCTCGCAGAAGGGCGATGCAGGCATCAGCCTCAGCGGCCCATACGTCGATCTGTCGACGACGCGCGGCAATATGCTGACTTACGCGCGCGTGGTCGGCGATCTGGACCTCGGCAAGCAGCGCGCCGGCTGGTACAACGGTTACGTCTGCGGCGTGCGGCCCGATGAACCGGTTCGCGACCTGTTTGGTTTCGCGGGATTTGGCATGACGCGCCTGTTGCCGCATGAGAGCGGCAATGGTTATCGGAAGGTGCTGCGCGAAGTCGGGATCTATTACGACCTGAAGACGAAAGAACCGATCGAGGAGTGGCAGAACCCGTACACCAACGAGAAAGTGCGGGTGGTTCCGGTGGCCAACGATCCGTTCAATCAGATCATCCTGGAAGAATTCCAGGCGCCGCCAAACTACGGCGGCTTGAACGCCGACGCCAAGCCCCCGCGTATTCCGTTCATCCTGCCGTGGCAGCAGATGGGCGGCTACGCCAAGCTCGAACGGCACATCCACCTTTACTATCAGAACGCGTTGCAGCCCGGCAAGTGGCCACGCGAGTCGGCGGGCGAGAAAGTCCGCGTGTCCGAGTTCTTCACGTTCTTCATTGATCTTGCGGCGATCCAGAACCCCAAAATCACTGCACTGCCGTTCCACGGCACCTGGTCCCGGATCACGCCGTGGCTGCCGTGGATGCTGATGGGGCAGGCGCCGGGCAACTGCCAGTACTTCACGTATCAGGGCGGTGGCAATGACCT
>JBBQWY010000039.1:0-29699 GCA_038210215.1 Steroidobacterales bacterium | reverse complement strand
GGAATGATCGCAATATCCGTCTTGCTGTAAACCCACTGCGTCCGACGTACGAACTTTGCGTACAGCGTCCTGCCATCCGGACTGAAGCGCGGCGCCGACCAATGCCCCGGATCCGAGGTCAGGCGCGCAGGCTCGCCGCCGACGCGCGGCACGCGATACAGATGCGTGTTGGTCAGCGCATGCGCACCTTGGTCGCGATCCGTGGTCGCAGCAAACACAATTGACTCGCCATCGGGAGCCCAGGTCGCATCGAACTCGTCGCCACCGTTGGCGCGCCGCCCGGCAAAGCCTGCGTTGGCGGCAAGCTCAGTGCCAAACAGAAGATCGGTCGGCTCGGCAGGAACCTGGCCCGGCTCCGCAAAGCTCAGTACGAAAAGATGACTGCGCGGTTCATCCAGCCATCGGTCCCAGTTCCGGATCGGGAAACCATCGTAGATCCGCGCATTCCAACCTCGCTGCTCACGAGCCTCCGCACGCCTTCTATTCTCTTCAATCGTACGGGCACCCGGATAGACAAGGCTCGTGAACAACAGATGGCGCCCATCCGGCGAGAACTCCGGTGATCGCGCACCGCCCGGCATGCTGGTCTTGCGCTGCGCATCACCGCCCCGCAGCGACAGCACATACACTTGATCCACATCATCGCCATCGCGGCGCGCAGTGAACGCGAGGCGCTGACTGTCACGGCTCCAGGTGGCGCCGGACTCACGGCCGGAGGTACCCGTCAAGCGACGCGGCAGTTCCCTGCCGTCCGACGCGATCAACCACAAGTCCGAGATCTGCCCGGTCTGCCCGTAAGCGGGCTCGAGAACCGGAACCACCAGCCACCGGCCGTCGGGACTAGGAACCGGCGCCCCGACGCGATGCATCAGCCAGAGATCTTCGTGCGCAACGGCTCGGGCGTCGAGCGCTGCGGCGAACGCCCCTTGAGCCGTCGCCATGAGCAGAAGCGCGGGCAGCAGCCACCGCAGCGAACGCGTTTTATGGTCGGCAAGCATTGTCAGGCCTCCAGATCGTGCTCCGCATGGAACCTACGCTGGGAAAGGATCGTCGGCGCCCGGCCGCAGCGGGACGCCGACTCAGCCGCTCGTGGCGGTCGACGTTGCGGCGTCGGGCAGCGGCGCGCGCAACGAATTGAGTGTCGATTCGCACAGGCGCAGATGCGATTCGCTGATCCCGCCCTTGCGACCCGCGTCGGTGACGCTTTCGAGCACGAGGCTCGCCATCTCCGCGCGGCTGCGCGCTTGCGCCAGGCTGCGCTTCAGGTGCTCGATGACCTTGTCCTTGGCATCCAGTTCTCGCACCAGCGGATCCCAGTGCGGCGCCCGGAAGTGATTCATCAGCGTCTCGACGACTTCGCCATGCTGCGCCAGAAAGTCGAAGTTGAAGTCTTGTTCGCCGAAATCGCGCAGGCCCTCGATGTCCCGCAGCCCATGCTCCGTGACCCGTTCGAAGCCCATCGTCCAGTCCGAATACTGGCGGCCGCTGACCTCAGTGCGCCGCAGAACCTGCACGTCCTTGTGACGCCGATCGTTCGCGATACGCGCCATCAACGGCGCGACGACCTGTTCTTCGCCCTCGATCGCCTGCAGAAACGTGCCGTTGCCGTACAGCAGCATCCCGGTGACGCCGACTTTCGCGTTGCTGCTCAGGCTGTGCTCCAGCAAGCCGAGCAGTGCAACGGCGCTCATCGGTTCGGCGGCGCGGCTGATGTAAGAGATCTGGATCACGACGGCTCCTCGGGTGACGTGACGAAGCCTGGCGGGGACTCAGGAATCAAATATCATACACGGCATCGCTGTGGGCTTCGGTGCCGACCTCGCAACAGGCAGCATGCCGACGATGGCGCGAATGCGCTGCGACCTCAGCGCGCCCAGGCCTGCAGGCGCGGCCGTACGCGCAGAAACCCCAGGTAAAGACGCTCGAGCACCCAAAGCACAAACGGGATGCGTGCGAGCATCCCAAGCGGCCGCAGCAGCGGGATCACGCGCCACATTGCGGCGAAAGCCGCAGCGCCCGAGACGATCGGACCGCCTTCCTCCTGAGCGTGAAACCGGGCCAACAGCGCCTGTCGATCCAGCGGGCAGGCAGCATCGCCCTCCGCAACGTCGATGAAACGCAGCCGGCTGTGCCGGTCGAGCGCACGCATCAGGGCAATCTCCCGCCGGCACAGCGGGCAGGCGCCGTCAAACCACACGTTCACTGAGATAGCTGGCATAAGATCCACGCCGCTGGGTGGCGGATCCCGGCCTCCGCGATAGGCCACTTGAACCGTGACGCCGACCCGACAATTTGAATTGGTAGCGGGGGCAGGATTTGAACCTGCGACCTTCGGGTTATGAGCCCGACGAGCTGCCAGACTGCTCCACCCCGCACCAGGAGGGCGCGTAGTCTACAGGCTCACGGCGCGACAGTGCAACGGGTCTCAGACCGCCGCCAGCACGCGAGCACAGAGCTCGAGCAAAGCGCTCGGCAGCAATCCCAGCACCAGCACCGCTGCAGCATTGATGCCCAGCGCAATCCGTACGCCGATCCGCGGCTGGCCCATCGGCAGATTGCCAGGATCATCGAAATACATCAGCTTGACGACCCGCAGGTAGTAGAAAACACCGACCACAGACACGGCAGCAGCCAGCACAATCAGCGACACCTGCCCTACGTCCCACAGCGCCTGGAAAATCTGCAACTTCGCCCAGAAGCCGACGAAGGGCGGAATCCCCGCCGTTGAGAACATCAGGAACATCATCATCAGCGCCAGAGACGGGTCGCGGGCATGCAGCCCGCGGTAATCCGCAAGCTCGTCGGCTTCGAAGTCACGCGCACTGGCGAGCAACAGCACTCCGAAAGCTCCGAGCGTCATCACGACGTAGACGATCGTGTAATAAAGCGCGGCCTGGTATCCGAGCTCTGTGCCGGCGACAAATCCCAGCAGTATGAAACCAACATTGCCGATCGCTGAGTAAGCCAGCATGCGCTTCAGGTTGGTCTGCGCGACAGCGACGACGTTGCCAAGTATCAGCGAAAGTACCGCCAGGATCGCGAGCATCTGGGTCCAGGTCTCGGCAATGTTGCCAAGCGCGCCCGACAACAGCCGGAATGCCAGGGCGAATGACGCAAGCTTGGGCACGGTGGCCACGAACAGGGTCACCGGCGACGGCGCGCCGTGGTAAACGTCAGGCACCCACATGTGAAACGGCACTGCGCCGAACTTGAACGCGACCCCGACCACCAGGAACACGACGCCCAGAATCACCCCGAGCGAGGGCTCGCCGGTCAGCACGTCCGCGATCACATCAAATCGCAGCGAGCCGCTCAGACCATAGATCATCGACATGCCGTACAGCAGAGCACCCGAGGCGATCGCGCCGAGTACGAAGTATTTCATCGCGGATTCCGCCGCGACGCCCGAATCCCGATCGAAGGCGACCATCGCATAGAGCGACAGCGCCAGCAGCTCGATGCCGAGGTAGAGCGACAGCAGGCTATTGGCCGAGATCACGACACAGATACCGAGCAGCGCCGTCAGGGACAGCACGTAGTACTCACCGCGCTGCAACCCTCGCCTCTCGAGATAGTCACGCGAGTACAAGAGCACTACGGCCACAAACAGGAAGGCCAGCAGCTTCAACAGCGAGGCGAGTGGATCCGCTACATAAAGATCCGAAAACACCAGCGTGGACACCGGCGCCTGGGCAAATGCCAGCGACAAGGCCACGCCGACGGCGAGGACCAGCAAGGTCAGGGTTGGCGTGACCTGTCGCGCGCGAGCGCCCAGAAAGACGTCGGTAAGCAGCACGAAGCAGATTGCCGCCACGAGATAAATCTCGGGCAGCGCGAGGATCCAGTTGGCAGCGTACTCGCTCATATCGGCAGCTTGCTGGTCATGATCTGCTCCACCAGGTGCCGCACGCTCGGTTGCATCAGTTCGAGCAGGGGCGCCGGCCAAAGGCCCAGAGCAAGCACTGCAATGGCGAGCCCGCCAAGCACGCCGAACTCGCGCGAGTTCAGGTCACTGAGACCCGCGACGCCTTCGTTCGCAATGGGCCCGAAGATCACGCGCTTGACCAGCCACAGCGTGTACGCGGCGCCGAGCACCAGCGTGGTACCGGCAATCGCGGCGTACCAGAAGCTCGCCTTGAAGCTCGCGAGAATCACCAGGAACTCACCAACAAAACCTGAGGTGCCGGGCAGACCCGCGTTGGCCATCGCGAAAAACACCATCAGCGCCGCGAACTTCGGCATCGTGTTGACAACCCCGCCGTAGCTGGAGATCTCGCGGCTGTGCAGCCGGTCGTACATCACGCCGACACAGAGGAACAAGGCGCCCGAGACGAGCCCGTGGGAGATCATCTGCACCATTGCGCCATCAATGCCCATCGCCACGCCCTGCACTGACCCCGTGTTCGCCGCGATGTCGAAAGCGAGGAACATGCCGAGCGTCACAAACCCCATGTGGGCAATCGATGAATACGCGATCAGCTTCTTCATGTCGCTCTGCGCGAGCGCCACGAATCCAATGTAGACAACGGCGATCAGCGAAAGACCAATCATCAACCCGTCGAGCGCCTGGCTGGCATCAGGCGCAATCGGCAGCGAGAATCGCAGGAAGCCATAACCGCCCAGCTTCAGCATGATCGCGGCCAGGATCACCGAGCCGCCGGTTGGTGCCTCGACGTGCGCATCGGGCAGCCAGGTGTGCACCGGCACCATCGGAATCTTGACGGCGAATGCGGCGAAAAACGCCAGGAAGATCCAGAATTGCTCCCGCATCGTCAGCGGCAGACTGTGGAAGCTGGCGATGTCGTAGCTGCCGGTCTGCAGATACATGTAGATCAGTGCGACCAGCATGAACACCGATCCAAGGAACGTGTAAAGGAAGAACTTGATCGTCGCGTAGACGCGGCGCGGCCCGCCCCAGACACCGATGATCAGGAACATCGGAATCAGCATCGCTTCCCAGAAAAAATAAAACAGCAAGGCATCGAGCGACGTGAACACGCCGATCATCAGACCTTCCATGATCAGGAACGCGGCGTAGTACTGCGATACGCGATCTTCGATCGAGTCCCAGGCGGCGATCAGGACCGGAACGGTCATCAGCGTCGTCAGCAGCACCAGCGGCACGGCAATGCCATCGACCCCGAGGTGATAGGTCGAGTTCAGCAGCGGGATCCAGCGATGCTGTTCGACAAACTGGAAGGTGTGAGTCGTTACATCGAAAGATGGCAATAGCAGCAGCGACAGCAGCAATGCGACCACGGCAACCGCCAGCGCGACCCAACGCGCCTGCGCCGCCCGCGTCGCGCCGAGCGCCAGCACGACAACACCACCGGCGATCGGCAGCCAGATCAGCCACGACAGCAGCGTGCCGGTCATCAGCGCACCACCAGGAACCAACCAAGCAGCCCGGCGAGACCGATCATCATCCAGAATGCGTAGGAATACAGATAGCCGGTCTGCAGTCGCCGGCCCCACCCGGCGACTAAACCGACCAGACCGGCGCTACCGTCAACGAGCCCGCGGTCGATCACTGCCTGGTCGCCGACGCGCCAGAACAGGCGACCCAGCGCGACACTGCCCCGAGCGAAGACGCGCTCATTGAACCAGTCGAAGTAGTACTTGTTCTCAAGCACGCGACGCAGACCGGACAGCCGCGAGGCAAACTGGTCGGCGACTGCCGGTCGCTGCAGGAACACCCACCACGCCGTCACGACACCGGCCGCCGCGAGCCAGAATGGCGGTGCAGTCAGCCCATGCAATGCGAAGGACGCCCAGCCGTCGAAATGCGGCCGAAGCTCGCCAATGACGTCGTTGGCCGGCAGCACCTCGATCACGCCATCGAAATAGCCGCCAAACAGCAGCGGATCGATGGTTGCCGCGCCGATCAGCGCCGACGGAATCGCCAGCAGCACGAGCGGCAACCAGACGACCCACGGGCTCTCATGCGGCGGCCGGGCTTCATGGCCATGAGCATGCCCATCGCCGCCATCGCCGTGATGCGTAGCATCGCCCGCGGTCCAGCGCGGCGCGCCGTGGAAGGTCATGAAGATCATCCGGAACGTGTACAGCGCCGTCACGAACACGCCGATCATCACGCACCAGTAGGCGTAGGTCGCCCCGAAGCGCTGCGATTCATGCACGGCTTCGATGATGATGTCCTTCGAGTAGAAGCCGGAGAAAAACGGTGTGCCGATCAGTGCCAGAGCGCCGATCCAGCAGGTGACTGCGGTGATCGGCATGTAGCGCGCCAGCCCGCCCATCCTGCGCATGTCCTGCTCGTGGTGCATGCCGATGATCACCGAGCCTGCCGCGAGAAACAGCAGGGCCTTGAAGAACGCATGCGTCATCAGATGAAACATCGCCGCACTGTAAGCTGAGACGCCGAGCGCGACGGTCATGTAACCGAGCTGCGACAGCGTTGAATACGCGACGACCCGCTTGATGTCGTTGTTGACGATACCGAGAAGACCCATAAACAGCGCCGTCGTCGCACCGATGACCAGCACAAAGCTCATGGTCACCTCGGAGTACTCGAACACCGGCGACAGTCGCGCCACCATGAATATGCCGGCGGTGACCATCGTCGCCGCGTGTATCAGCGCCGAGATCGGCGTCGGACCCTCCATGGAGTCGGGCAACCAGACATGCAATGGCACCTGCGCAGACTTGCCCATCGCGCCGATGAACAGACAGATGCAGATCAGGGTCAGCGACGGAACAACCCGGGTGTCGGACAGTGCAATCGTCTCACCGACCAGCTGCGGAGCCGCCGCGAATGCCGAGGCGTAGTCGAGCGCGCCGGTGTAGTAAACGATGCCGGCGATACCCAGCACGAATCCCAGATCGCCGACCCGGTTCACCAGGAAGGCTTTCATGTTGGCAACAATGGCGGTGGGCTTCTTGTACCAGAACCCGATCAGCAGATAAGACACAACGCCGACCGCCTCCCAGCCGAAGAACAGCTGCAGGAAGTTGTTGGACATCACCAGCATCAGCATTGCGAAGGTGAAAAGCGATATGTAAGAAAAAAACCGTTGATAGCCCGGATCATCGTGCATATAGCCGATCGTGTAGATGTGTACGCACAGCGACACGAATGTCACGACCACCATCATCAGCACGCTGAGACTGTCAACAAGGAAGCCGACTTCCATCCGGATGCCGTCACTGACCAGCCAGGTGTAGACAGTGTCGTTGAACACCGGCACCTGTCCGCTCAGCAGCTGCCAGGCGACGAAGCACGACAACGCACAGGACAAGCCGACGCCCGCGGTGGTCAGCAGATGCGCGCCGGCGCGCCCGATGACGCGGCCAAACAACCCCGCGATCAGCGCGCCCGCCAGCGGCAACGACGGAATCGCCAGCAACAGCCAGGAGTTCATGCCACTCAGCCCTTCATCGTGCTGAGGTCTTCGACGTTGATCGTGCGACGCTCGCGGAACAGAACGACGAGGATCGCAAGGCCAATGGCAGACTCGGCAGCGGCGACGGTCAGCACGAAGAAAACGAATACCTGCCCATCGATGTCGGCCAGGTATCGGGAGAACGCGACAAAATTGAAGTTCACCGCAAGCAGCATCAACTCAATGCACATCAGCAGCAGGATGACGTTTTTTCGGTTGAGGAAAATACCGGCCACGGACAGCGAAAACACAATGGCCGACAGCGTCAGCAGATGCTGCAACGTGATCATTCGGTCTTGTCCCCGTCAGCGGTCGGAGCACCGGCCCTGGTACGCCGAGTCGGCTCGATCTTGACCAGTCGCACACGGTCTTTGGCCCGCACCGCCACCTGCGCCGAGACGTCCTGCCGCTTGAGTCCCGGCCGCTTGCGCATCGTCAAGGTGATTGCTGCAACGATTGCCACCAGCAGCAGAACAGCGGCGAGCTCGAACACGTAGACATACTCCGTGTACAGCACAGCACCCAGCGCCTTCGTATTGCTGTAGTCGGCAGGCAGTGGTGCCGCACCGCGGGTCGCATCGATGCCGAGATCGCGAAACCAGAACACGCCCACCATCTGCGCGATCACGACAAACGCCGTGAGCCATCCCAACCACGCGTAGCGCGTGAAGCCGCGCCGAACCTCTTCCACGTTGACGTCCAGCATCATCACGACGAACAGGAACAGCACCATCACGGCGCCGACATAGACAAGGATCAGCACAATGGCCAGAAACTCGGCTTCGATCAGCAGCCAGATCGCGGCGCTGGTGAAAAAGCACAGCACCAGCGACAGTGCGCTGTGGACGGGGTTGCGGCTCACGATCACGCCCAGCGCAGCGCCGATCAGCACCGCGGAAAAGCCGAAGAACAGCACTTCAACCACAGACAACAGACCTCTCCCCCGTGTCGCTGCGGATCAGAGATACGCTGCGTCGGCAGCCTTGTCCGCGCTGATCATCGCTTCGTACCGATCACCAACCGCAAGCAGCTTGTCCTTGCACATGATGTTCTCGCCGCGGTTCTCCATATGATACTCGTGGATGCGCGTCTCGACGATCGCGTCCACGGGGCAGGCTTCCTCGCAAAAGCCGCAATAGATGCACTTGAAAAGATCGATGTCGTAGCGAGTGGTACGCCGCGTGCCATCGTCGGCCACATCGGACTCGATCGTGATCGCCAGTGCCGGGCAGACGGCCTCACAGAGTTTGCAGGCAATACAGCGCTCCTCGCCGTTCGGATAGCGACGCAGCGCATGCAGGCCGCGGAATCTTGGCGACTGCGGCGTTTTCTCTTCGGGATAGTTGATCGTGACCTTCCGCCGAAACAGCGTGCGGGCAGTAACCGACAGGCCAGCCAGAAGTTCTGTCATAAAAAGGGTCTTGATCAGGCTTGAAGGGGACATTGCTAATCGCTCCACGGACCGATGTTGAACCAGACCATCACGCCCTCGACGGCGATCCAGACCAGCGTGACCGGGATCAGCACCTTCCAGCCCAGGCGCATGATCTGGTCGTACCGGTAACGCGGAAATGTCGCGCGAAACCACAGGAAACAGAACAGGAAGAAAAACAGCTTGACGAACAGCCAGAAAAAGCTCGGCGCGCGCAGGAAGTCCAATGGCGTCCCGGCGAGGAACGTCCAGCCCTCGAACGGGCTGAGCCAGCCGCCCAGAAAGAACACCGCCGTCAAGGTCGCAATCAGGATCATGTTCGCGTATTCGGCGAGGAAGAACAGCGCGAAGGCGATACCTGAATACTCAACGTGGAATCCGGCGACGATTTCGGATTCACCTTCGGCAACATCGAACGGCGCGCGGTTCGTCTCGGCGACGCCGGAGATCAGGTAAACGACAAACAAGGGCGCGAGCCAGATCAGATACCAGTTCGACACGCCGCCCGACTGCGCGCGAATGATGTCGCCGAGATTCAGACTGCCGGCGGCCATCAGCACGCCGACCAGCGCAAAACCCATTGCAATCTCGTAGGCCACGATCTGGGCTGCCGAACGCATCGCACCAAGAAACGCGTACTTCGAGTTCGAGGCCCAGCCAGCGATAATCACGCCGTAAACGCCGACCGAGGTCAGTGCCAGCACGTACAGCAGTCCGGCATCGATGTCGGCCAGAACCAGGTCCGGGCTGAAGGGAATCACGGCCCACAGTGCGAATGCCGGCACCAGAGTGATCGCCGGCGCAATCCGGAACAGGAATTTACTTGCGCTGGCAGGCAGAATGACTTCCTTCAGCAGCAGCTTGATGACATCGGCAAACGGCTGCAGGATCCCCGGCGCGAAGCCGAACAGGCTGCCAACGCGGTTCGGCCCGCGTCGCAACTGCATCCAGCCAATGACCTTGCGCTCGAGCAGCGTCGTGAACGCAACGCTGAGGATCAGCGCCACTGTGATCACAAGTATCCAGCCCGTCGACACGATGGCCGGGTGCAGGTCGCTCATGTTCGGGACGCCTGGACGCGTTGCAGGGACGGCGCGCGGCGGACCAGCGCATCACTGTCATACAGACTGACAGGCGCCACTGGCAATGCGGCAACCGCGGGCGCCGCCAGCTCCAATGCAGCAGCCACAACGGGTACCGCCGCCTCACAACGCAGTTGCAACTCGGTGCGCACCGCTTCCGAACTCTGGTAATCGTAGCCTGGAAAACCCAGCAGGTTGCCAAGCACTCGCAACACCTTCCACGCGGGACGCGCTTCGCCGACCGGCTGAGCCACGCCCGCAAAGCTCTGCCAGAACCCTTCCAGGTTCACGAACGTGCCGGAGGTTTCCGCGAAGGTGCCAACCGGCAGAATCACATGCGCGATTTCGCGCAGGGTTTGATCGGCGAACGGGCTCAGCGCGATCACGCACGTCGCTTCCGCCAGCGTCGCGGCGACGCTGGGCAACGGCGACTCGCGCCAGGGCTCCGCGCCTCCTACAAGTAGATAAGCAGACAGCGGCGACTCCAGCATCTGCCGCGCATTCAGCCCTGGCTGCTTCACCGCAAGGCCTGCCGCGTCTCGATGCGGCACGGCACCCGCAAGCCACGCGCCGCCGGCATTTGCACCCTCAGAGAGCACACCGAGGATAGCGCCCGTACACGCGCTGATGGCCACGGCGATCTCGCGCAGCTCGGCGTAGCGCGGGTGACGCAGCGCGAGTGCTCCCAGCCACAGCGCAGAGCGCTCGCCACCTTGCAGAATCCTCGCAAGTTCGCGATGTTCGCGGGCAGCGCTGACACCAGAGGCCATCAGCTTCTGCAGCAGCGCTTGCGGAATAACTGCCGCTTTGTTCTGCTCCATCGCGGCCAGCAGCACTGCCCCGAGCTCGGCAAGCAGCGCGTCTGACGGGACGATCTGCTCCAGTGTGACCGGAAACAACCACTCGCCTTTCGCAGTGTTCAGAAAAGACACCTTGGCGCCGCGTAGTGCAGCCTTGCGAACGCGGTGCGCGAGAATCGGCAGCTCGCGGCGCAAGTCGCTGCCCACTATCAGCAGGCAATCGAGAGCATCGGTGTCCGCAATCGGTGCGCCGAGGCTCGGGCAAAGCGACTCCGACACATCGCCACGGAAGTCCTGCTGACGCAGCCGATGATCGACATTGTCGGAACCCAGCGCCCGCGCCAGCTTTGCGGCGAGGTACTGCTCTTCGAGCGTCGCCGAGGGACTGACAAGTGTCCCCAGCGAAGCCGCATGCTTGCGCAGCGCTGCGGCCGCGTATTCCAGCGCTTCCTGCCAGGGCACGATCCGCCATTCCGTGCCCTCGCGCAGCATCGGCGACTGCACACGGTCATCGGAATAAATGCCTTCGTAGCTGAAGCGGTCCCGATCCGAGATCCAGGTTTCGTTGAGGCTCTCGTTGGGCTGCGGCACGATGCGCATCAAGCGACCGCGCAACACATGGCCAGCGAGATTGCTGCCGACGCCGTCATGAGGACTGATCAGCGCGTGTTGGGTCATTTCCCACGATCGCGCTCGATACCGGAACGGCTTCGAATTCAGCGCTCCTACCGGGCACAGATCGATGATGTTCCCGGACAGCTCATGATCGACGCTGCGCTCGATAAAAGTGCCGATCTCCATGTGCTCGCCGCGACCCGTCGTGCCGAGCTCCTGGATGCCGGCGATGTCCTGGCCAAACCTGACGCAGCGCGTGCAGTGAATGCAGCGCGTCATGTCGGTGGAGATCAGAGGCCCGAGATCCTTGTCCTTGACGACACGCTTGCGCTCGGCGAAGCGTGAGACGCCGCGGCCGAAACCCATCGCGAGGTCCTGCAGCTCGCACTCTCCGCCCTGATCACAGATCGGGCAATCGAGCGGATGATTGATCAGCAGGAATTCCATCGTGGCTTTCTGCGCCGCGATGGCGTTTGCCGACTTCGTGAAGATCCGCATGCCCTCGACCACGGGCGTCGCACAGGCCGGCAGCGGCTTCGGCGCCTTCTCGACCTCGACCAGGCACATGCGGCAGTTCGCTGCGATCGGCAGCTTCTCGTGATAGCAGAAGCGAGGCACATAGACATTCTGCGCATCGGTGACCTGCATGATCATCGCGCCCTTGCGCGCCCGGACGGATACTCCATCGATTTCGACCGTGACGAAGTTCGGATCCACCGGCGGCAAGGTCGGGTTGGCTGCCATGACTTACGCGGCCGCTCGGTCGGGGGAATCCACCATGCTGCGCCCGCCGTGGTCGATCACGTAGTCGAACTCGTGCCGAAAGTGTTTGACGAAGCTCTGCACCGGCCAGGCCGCTGCATCACCCAGCGCGCAAATCGTGTGGCCTTCTATGCGATTTGCCACATCGACCAGTAGCTGCACATCCTGGGATTGACCGCCGCCCGCCAGCATCCGTCGCAACATCCGGTTCAACCACCCGGTGCCTTCACGGCAGGGCGTGCACTGGCCGCAGGACTCTGACATATAAAAGCGGGAAATCCGCTCGAGCATCCGCACCATGCAGGTCGTCTCGTCAATGACGACGACCGCCGCGGAACCCACCGATGAACCGACCGCACGCAGCGAGTCGTAGTCCATATTGGCACCGAGCATGACATCACCGGGCACGACCTTGACGGAGGATCCGCCCGGAATAACTGCCTTCAACGCCCGCCCGCCTTTGACGCCGCCGGCAATCGCAAGCAGCTCTCGAAACGGAATGCCGAGCGGCAGCTCAAAGTTGCCTGGCTTGCTCACATGGCCAGACACCGAGAAGATCACGGTCCCGCCCGCGTTCGTCGTGCCGAGCTTGGCAAACCACTCCGGGCCCTTGCGCAGGATGGTCGGCACCGACGCAAAACTCTGTGTATTGTTGATGGTCGTCGGCGCACCGTACAAACCGAAGCTGGCGGGGAAAGGCGGCTTGAAGCGCGGCTTGCCCTGCTTGCCTTCCAGCGACTCGAGCAGCGCGGTTTCCTCGCCGCAGATGTAGGCTCCCGCACCGATGAACGTATGCAGGTCGAAATCGATCCCGGAACCCTGGATATTCGGCCCCAGCAGACCAGCCTGGTAGGCTTCCTTCAGGGCCGCTTCGAACCGGGGTACAGGCTCGCCGAGAAACTCACCGCGAATATAGTTGTAGCCGACGGTCGCGTTCATTGCATAGCCGCCGATGGCCATGCCCTCGATCACCGAGTGCGGGTTGAACCGCAGGATGTCACGGTCGTGGCAGGTTCCGGGTTCGCTCTCATCTGAATTGCAGACGACGTACTTCTGCAGCGGCGACTGCCGCGGCATGAAGCTCCACTTCGTGCCAGTCGGGAACCCCGCTCCGCCACGCCCGCGCAGTCCGCTGGCCTTCACCTGCTCGATGATCTGCTCGCGCGGTGTCTTCTCAGCGAGGATCCTGCGCCAGACATCGTAACCACCGATGCGCTGGTAGGTTTCAAGCGTCCAGGACTGCTCGTAGCGCAACGGCTCGAATACGACTTGGTTCAGGCGCTCGGTCCAGCTCACTTCAATTGCTCCAGAATCTGATCGATCTTCTCGGGCGTCAGATGCTCGTGGTATTCATGATCGACCATCATCATCGGCGCGCCGGTGCAGGCTGCGAGGCACTCTTCCTCGCGCTTCAGAAAGATTCGCCGGTCGGCCGTGCTCTCGCCGACCTTGATACCCAGCCGGCGCTCCGTATGCGCGAGCAGCTGTTCGGCACCATTCAGCCAACAGCTGATGTTGGTACAAATGCTGACGTGGTGCCGCCCGCAAGCATGAGTCTCGAACATGGAATAGAAGCTCGCCACCTCGTAGACCTGGATGGGCGGCAGCTGCAGATAATCTGCAACAGCATCCATCAGTTCCGGAGTCAGGAAGCCATCATTCTGTTCCTGTGCGAAGCGCAGCGCAGAGATCACGGCCGAACGCTGGCGACCGGCGGGAAACTTTC
Source organism: Steroidobacterales bacterium (assembly GCA_038210215.1). GTDB lineage: Bacteria > Pseudomonadota > Gammaproteobacteria > Steroidobacterales > Steroidobacteraceae > UBA964. Next base: position 15,879 of record JBBQWY010000039.1, on the reverse strand, counting down.
CGACCCAGTGGTCAATCTCGCGCCGCGTGTCGGCAGACAGCAGGCCCTGTGTGGTGCTGGCGGTGGCGCTGGTGGTGGCGCTGGTAGTGTGGGTGCCGCTGCTCATCGATCCACCTCACCGAAGACGATGTCCTGCGTGCCAATGATGGCCACCACATCGGCGAGCATGTGGCCGGTAGCCATTTCCTCGAGCGCCGCCAGATGCGCAAAACCCGGCGCCCGGACCTTGAGCCGGTAGGGCTTGTTGGCCCCGTCGGAAATCAGATAAATCCCGAACTCACCCTTCGGTGCTTCGACCGCCGCGTAGGTCTCGCCCTCAGGAACGCAATAGCCTTCGGTCATCAGCTTGAAGTGATGGATCAGCGATTCCATGTCCTGCTTCATGTCTACGCGGCTGGGCGGCCGCACCTTGTAGTCCTCAGCCATGACGGGACCCGGGTTTTGACGCAGCCACTCTATGCACTGGCGGACAATGCGATTCGATTGGCGCATTTCCTCGATTCGAACGAGGTAGCGGTCATAGCAGTCGCCATTGCTGCCGACGGGAATGTCGAAATCCATTCGATCATAGACTTCATAGGGCTGCTGTTTGCGCAGATCCCAGGCGATTCCGGAGCCGCGCAGCATCGGACCCGTAAAGCCAAGCTGCTGCGCACGCTCGGGACTGACGACCCCGATATTGACCGTGCGCTGCTTCCAGATCCGGTTGTCAGTCAGCAGTGTTTCGTATTCGTTGATTGCCGCCGGAAACCGCTGCGTGAAGGCCTCGATGAAGCCGAGCAGACCGGACGCTCGCGCTTCATTGAGACGGTCGGCGTCCTTCTGGCTGCGCCACTTGGACGCCTGATACCGGGGCATCTCCGCCGGCAGGTCGCGATAAACCCCACCCGGGCGGTAGTAGGTCGCGTGCATGCGCGTGCCCGACACCGCCTCATAGCAGTCCATCAGATCCTCGCGCTCCTTGAACGCCAGCAGGAACACCGTCATCGCGCCGATGTCGAGACCATGCGCCCCCAGCCACATCAGATGATTCAGGATGCGCGTGATCTCATCGAACATGACCCGGATGTACTGGGCCCGCAGCGGCGGCCGGACACCAAGCAGGTTCTCGATGGCGAGTACATATGCATGTTCGTTGCACATCATCGAGACGTAGTCGAGCCGATCCATATAACCGATCGACTGGTTGAAGGGTTTCGATTCGGCCAGCTTTTCGGTGGCACGATGCAGCAGTCCGATATGCGGGTCCGCCTTCTGGATGACCTCGCCGTCCATTTCGAGTACCAGTCGGAGGACGCCATGGGCGGCTGGATGCTGGGGCCCGAAATTCAGCGTGTAGGCACGGATCTCAGCCACGTGCGCCCCCTTTGCCGCGCGGGTCCGCACGCATCGCAGGGGCGTAGCGGTTGTCGTGGCGGATCACCTTGGGGACAAGAATCCGCGGCTCGATGCTGACCGGCTGATAGACGACGCGGCCCCGCGCCGGGTCGTAACGTACTTCGACATTGCCGATCAGCGGAAAGTCCTTGCGGAACGGATGACCCAGGAAACCGTAGTCTGTCAGCAGCCGACGCAGATCCGGGTGACCGCGAAACAGGATGCCGAACAGATCGAAGGCTTCGCGCTCGAACCAGTTTGCCGCAGCCCAGATACTGCACAGGGAACCGATGACTGGCTCCTCGCCGCTCTCGCAAGGCGTCTTGAGCGTGAGTCGCCAGTTATGGGACAGCGACAGCAGCTGACAAACGACAAAGAATCTCTGCCGCCTGAGCTCTCCGTGACGGGACTCGTCGGCCGCACCCTCGATCTGCGCAGCGCCGCGATTGACGCCCCTGGAAAAACCAGATGAGGTTGCCGCAGCCGTCTTCCACTCGCTGATGCCATAGTGCAGGTAGTCGACTCCCGCAAGGTCGATCAACATTTCGAAACGCAACGCCGGATGATCACGCAGCGTCCGCGCGACTTCGATCAGCTGCTCTGGCGTCGTCGACATGACCAGTGCGTCAGGGAGCGACGTCTCGCGGCAGACCCGATCACCCAGCACGGCGTCGACCGCGGCGGCCAGTGCTTCAATATGCGGCGCAGAATCCGTCATCGCGCGATCGTGCTCGTGCGCGTGATTTTCTTCTGCAGCTGGATGATGCCGTAGATGAGTGCTTCGGCCGTCGGCGGGCATCCCGGGACGTATACGTCCACTGGCACGATCCGATCGCAGCCGCGCACCACGGAGTAGGAATAGTGATAGTAGCCGCCCCCATTGGCGCAGGAACCCATCGATATGACCCAGCGCGGTTCCGCCATCTGGTCATAGACCTTGCGCAGCGCGGGCGCCATCTTGTTGACCAGCGTGCCGGCCACGATCATGACGTCTGATTGACGCGGACTCGCCCGAAAAACGATACCGAAGCGGTCGAGATCGTAGCGCGAAGCGCCGGCGTGCATCATCTCGACAGCGCAGCAGGCGAGACCGAAGGTCATCGGCCAGAGCGAACCCGTCCGCGCCCAGTTTACGAGGTTGTCGACCGAGGTCGTGACATAGCCTCGCTCGGCAAATCCGCTGGTGGATTCGGCAGTGTCTAGTCCCACTCCAACGCGCCTTTTTTCCACTCGTAGATAAATCCGACGATCAGGATCAGCAGGAAGATTCCCATTGCGATCAGCCCGAAACCTCCGATCACGTCGAGAGATACCGCCCACGGAAACAGGAATGCGATCTCGAGATCAAAAACGATGAAGAGAATCGCGACCAGGTAGTAGCGCACATCGAACTTCATCCGGCTGTCTTCGAAGGCCTCGAAACCGCACTCGTACGGTGACAGCTTTTGCGGATCGTCCGGCGCTGAAGAAAAAAAGCGCCCGAGACTGCTGCCGAGGAGCAGCAACACGCCGGCCAGTGCCGATGCCACGACAAGGAAGATCAGTGCGGGCAGGTAATTGGCAAGCATTCTGAGTTACTCGAAAGAGGCAAGGGATCATCAGATGGTGCGGACGGGGAGACTCGAACTCCCATACCTTGCGGCGCTAGCCCCTCAAGCTAGTGTGTCTACCAATTCCACCACGTCCGCAAAGAGGTCAAGGTTCGGCCGGCGTCGGCACCGGCGTTTGCGCGGGCAATGGCGCGGGCAATGGCGCGGGCAATGGCGCGGCCGGCACCGAAGTCGTCGAGGGTGCGGACTCGGAGCTCGTCGTGCCGAGAAGACTCGGCACCGGCGTGACAACCGACCGTGAGCCCAGGTACGCAAGCGCCAGGCTGTTGATCATGAAAACCGCGGCCAACACCGCCGTCGAACGTGACAGGCCGGTCGTTGCGCCTCTCGCACCAAAAACCGTTGCCGAGGCGCCGCCACCGAAGCCCGCGCCGGCATCCGCGCCGCGTCCACGCTGCAACAGCACCAGCGCAACGATGCCGAGCGAGGCAAACACCTGAACAACCGTCAATATCGTCCGCAACATACTAGTGTTCCTGCCAAGCGGCCGCCACGATCGCCAGGAAGTCCGCCGCCTTCAGCGAGGCCCCGCCAATCAGCCCGCCGTCTACGTCCGGCAACGCAAACAGCTCTGCCGCGTTGCTCGCCTTGACGCTGCCGCCATAAATAATCCGCGTCGAGCCACTAATATTAACATCAGCTGATGACAGCCGCATGCGCAGGAATGCATGCACCTGCTGGACCTGTTCGGGCGTTGCGGTGCGCCCCGTTCCAATCGCCCACACAGGCTCGTAGGCGAGCAAACCACCCGCCAGCGCGGCAATCCCGCAGACTCCCACCACGGCATCGAGCTGATGCCCCACGACTTCGAGTGTCTGACCCTGGTCCCGTTCAGCCAGACTTTCGCCAAGACAGAGAATGGGCGTGAGGCCCGCCGCGACGGCAGCTGCAACCTTGCGCGCCACCAGACTGTCGGTCTCTCCATAGAGGGCGCGACGCTCCGAATGCCCGATGATCACGTGACTGCAGCCCACGTCCCGGAGCATCTCGCCCGAGACTTCGCCCGTGTACGCTCCAGATGCTTCGGCTGCCAGATTTTGCGCGCTGAGCAGCACCCCGGTATCACGCAGGGTTCTGCCGACTTCGGTCAGGTAGACCAGCGGCGGCGCCACCGCGATTTCGACCCGATCGGCATTCAATTCGCGTCGGTGCAAGCCGTGCACCAGCTCGGCCAGCAAGCGCTCGTTGTCGGCTCGCGAGCCGTGCATTTTCCAGTTTCCAGCTACGAAGCTGCGGCGCATGGCGACCCCCGATCTTCAGCGGCGCGGGATGATAACGGCGCCGCCCCCGGCCGGCAAACCGAATTCGACGGTCAGACGCTGCCGCGCACCACTTCAGCGAGCTCATCCGCGCAGCGCTGGACCTCGGACTCTTCGCGCCCTTCCACCATGACGCGGATCACAGGCTCGGTGCCCGAGGCACGCAGAACCACCCGACCCTCGCCGGCCAGGCGCGCCTCAATGCGCTCGACGGCAGCACGGATCACCGGTGACTGCAGCGGATCAAAGCGCCGCTCGACCCGCACGTTGAGCAGGATCTGCGGGAAACGCGGCATTTCGGCCGTCAGCTCAGCGAGACTCCGCCCGGTTCGACGCATGACGGCAAGCACTTCGAGCGCCGCGATCATCGCATCGCCCGTCGTGGTCTTGTCCAGGGTCAGCACATGACCCGAGGTTTCTCCGCCGAGTTCTGCCCCGTGCTGGCGCAGCAAGGCCAGAACATGCCGGTCACCGACTGCTGCACGCTCGAATGCGATCCCGCGCTCACGCAACGCGAGCTCGAGGCCAAGATTGCTCATGACCGTACCGACCACCGGGCCGCGCAGCGCAGCCTCGGAGTGACGCGCGCTCGCCATGACATACAACAGCTGATCGCCATCGATGACCCGACCGAGGTGGTCAACCATGACCAGCCGGTCACCGTCGCCATCCAGGGCAATCCCGACCTGCGCGCCCACGCCGGGTACGGTCAGCTGCAGCAGCTCGGGTTGAGTCGAGCCACAACCCGCATTGATATTGCGGCCGTTCGGTGAACAGCCGATCGGGACGATCTCCGCGCCAAGATCCGCGAGGATCCGTGGCGCAACCTTGTAGCCCGCGCCGTTCGCGCAGTCGATGACGATCTTCATGCCGCTGAGGTCGACACCCGCCGGCAGCGTCGCGGCGCAGAAATCCTGGTACCGGGTGCGCGATGAATCGACGCGGGTCGCGCGACCCAGCGCACCGGAATGACGGGTCACCACACCGCGATCCATCTCGAGCTCGATCTGCTCCTCGAGTTCGTCCGAGAGTTTTGCGCCGGAGGCATCGAAGAACTTGATGCCGTTGTCTTCGTATAGATTGTGGGACGCACTGATCACAACGCCAAAGCTGCAGCCAAGACTTCGCGTCAGATGCGCGATGCCGGGCGTAGGCAAGGGGCCGATCAACATCACGTTGACGCCCGCGGCCACGAACCCCGCCTCGAGCGCAGCCTCGAACATGTAGCCAGAAAGGCGCGTGTCCTTGCCAATCAACACTGAACCGCCCTTCGGGGCAAGCGCCCTGGCGGCCGCGCTCGCGAGGTTCAGCGCGAAATCCACTGTCATCGGGTGTTCGCCGACGTGGCCACGAATTCCGTCGGTTCCGAAATACCTGCGAGTCATGCAATAGGCCTCAATTTGCGTACCGGAGTGCCGACCAGACCCGAACTGCGTCCACGGTTGCGCCGACGTCATGAACGCGCAGCACCCGCACTCCCCGCTCCAGCGCCAGAACAGCCAGCGCAATGCTGCCGGACAACCGCTCACTCACGGCGCGTCCAGTGATCGTGCCGAGCATCGACTTTCGCGACAGGCCAGCGAGTATCGGGTAGCCCGTTTCCGAGAGTTTCGGCAGGCCGTCCAACAGAGCGATGTTGTGATCAAGTGTCTTGCCGAAACCAAAACCAGGATCGAGCAGGATCCGTGCCCGCGCGATACCGGCAAGCTCACAAGCCTGCGCTTGCCGCAGCAGAAATGCCACGACCTCGTTCACAACATCGTCGTAGCGAGGCGCGGACTGCATCGTCGCCGGCTCGCCTTGCATGTGCATCAGGCACACGCCCGCTTGCGATTGCGCGACTGCTTCGATCGCCCCGGGATCGCGCAAAGCGCGCACGTCGTTGACGAGATCCGCGCCCTGCCCAATGGCGGCGCGCATCACCGCAGGCTTGCGGGTATCAACCGACAGAATCACGGGCAAAGGTCGCAGCGCATCGATCACAGGCAGCACGCGGCGCAATTCCTCGGCTACGGGCACTGAGGCCGCACCGGGTCGGGTCGATTCGCCACCGATGTCGAGAATCGCTGCGCCTTCATCGACCATGCGCCGACCGGCCTCTGCGGCGAGTGCAGCGCTTGGAAACCGCGCGCCGTCCGAGAAGGAGTCGGGCGTCACGTTGAGGATGCCCATCACAGCGGGCCGCGATAGGTCGAGCGTTCGCGACCCGCAGTGGAGTATCAAGGCGCGCCCCTTCGCTCAGAAGCTGCCAGGGCGCCCGTGCAGATACGCCCTGGCGCCCGGCTGGCTAGCCCGCGCTATCCGGCGCCGGCGTACCCAGACTGCCATCGGCCGGTGCGTCGGGTCGCGGCGGGCGAGGAGTACGACCACCGGAAAGGGTTTCGTCCCAGTCCGCAGGTGGCTTGGGCGTCTTGCCAGCCATGATGTCCTTGATCTGCCCATCATCGATCGTCTCGTACTTGACGAGCGCATCGGCCATCGCGTGCAGCCTCTCGAGCTTCGATTCGAGAATGGTTCGGGCGCGTTGGTAGTTGCTCTCTATGACCCGGCGCACCTCGAGATCGATCGCGTGCGCGGTCTCGTCAGAGACCTGCTTGGTCTGGGTAACTGAACGACCCAGAAACACCTCGCCCGATTCCTCGGAGTACGTCAACGGACCAAGCCGGTCCGACAGCCCCCACTTCGTGACCATGCTGCGCGCGAGATCCGTCGCCCGCTCGATATCGTTCGAAGCCCCCGTCGTGACCGCGTCCGCACCGAAGATCAGCTCTTCGGCGATCCGGCCACCGAACAGCGTGGTGATCGAGCTTTCGATGCGGCGCTTGCTGAGACTGTAGCGGTCCTGCTCAGGCAGGAACTGCGTGACACCGAGCGCCCGACCGCGCGGAATGATCGTGACCTTGTAGACCGGATCGTGCTCCGGAACCGAAACACCGACGATCGCGTGGCCTGCCTCGTGATAGGCCGTCATTTTCTTCTCTTCCTCGGACATGACCATCGAGCGCCGCTCGGTTCCCATGATGATCTTGTCCTTGGCGCGTTCGAACTCCTCCATCTGCACGGTGCGGCGATTGCCGCGGGCGGCAAACAACGCCGCCTCGTTGACGAGATTTGCAAGGTCCGCACCGGAGAACCCGGGCGTGCCACGCGCGATCAACCCTGGCTTGACGTCGTCTCCGACGGGCAACTTGCGCATGTGCACGCGCAGGATCTGCTCGCGCCCGCGCACATCAGGCAGTGGCACCACGACCTGTCGATCGAAGCGGCCCGGCCGCAGCAGCGCCGGGTCCAGCACGTCCGGTCGATTGGTGGCTGCGATGACGATGATTCCCTCATTGCCCTCGAAGCCGTCCATCTCGACGAGCAATTGGTTGAGTGTCTGTTCGCGTTCATCATGTCCGCCGCCAAGACCGGCTCCACGATGCCGGCCCACCGCATCGATCTCGTCGATGAAGATGATGCAAGGCGCATGCTTCTTGGCCTGCTCGAACATGTCGCGGACTCGGGATGCGCCGACGCCAACGAACATCTCGACGAAGTCCGAACCGGAGATCGTGAAGAACGGCACCTTGGCCTCGCCCGCGATCGCGCGCGCCAGCAAGGTTTTGCCGGTGCCCGGCGAGCCGACCATCAGCACGCCCTTCGGAATCTTGCCACCGAGCTTCTGGTACTTGGCCGGATCCTTGAGGAAATCGACGATCTCGCCGACTTCATCCTTGGCTTCGTCAATGCCGGCGACATCCGCGAACGTGACGCTGACCTGGTCCTCACCCAGCAAGCGGGCGCGGCTCTTGCCGAACGACATCGCGCCGCGGCCACCCGCAGAACCCTGCATCTGACGCAGCATCCACACGAACACCAGAATCAGCAGCAACGCGGGCGCCAACTGCAGCACCAGCTGACCGAGGAAATTGGGCTGCTTCGGCGCCCGTCCTTCGATCGCGACGTTGGCCTTGTCGAGAACGCCGATCAGGGCCGTATTGGAGGTTTCAGGATTGTAAACGCGGAAATTCGTGCGATCTTTGCGCTCGGCGAGGATGGCATCGCCTTGCAGCACGACACGTTCGACACGGCCGTTGCGTATTTCGTTCAGGAATTCCGAGTACGTGACCGGCTGCACTTCGGCAACCCGGGGCATGAACTGGCTGAACAGCACCAGCACTGCAACAGCGATGACCGCCCACAGCACGAAATTCTTCATTAAATCGTTCAAAAGATGCCACCTCTAGCTTGAACTCGACCCTACACGATCCGGCCAGATCAGGCCAGAGAACGGTCCGGCAGATATAGCTCCGGGCTGCGGGCCCGGGACGCCTCCCGCTTCCATAGGTTCGACCGTTCGAAACCGTTTTCGTGCGGCGGCCACCAGATCCTGGAATCCCGACCCCTGAACAGGCTTGATGAGGACGTCGCCGCCAGGTTTCAAGACCCGGGCCGCCCTATCGAGCGCGAGTTCGGCCAGCTGAGCTGCGCCAGCAACTGATCGAAAACGGCTTCTTCCCGAAAGTCGCCGAGCATGCGGTCCACCCCCTTCAGCGGCTCGCTCTGCAGAAAGTCGCGCGCCAACGCCAGCCTTCGGTCTACGCCTTGATCACGAACGGATCCATGAAGTGCTCCTCGAGCCTGCGGGCACTGCTTTTCGAGCGTCGCGTCAAGGGTGCAGTACCCGTGTCCCGGAATTGCCATTAGACTGGTCGGCCATGCAACTATCCGAAAAGCAACGCAAGTTCCTGCGGGGTCGCGCGCACAGCCTGCATCCTCTGGTAACGGTGGGGCAATCCGGGCTCACTGACGCAGTCGTCATCGAAGCGCAACGCGCGCTGCATGATCATGAGTTGATCAAGGTTAAGGTTCGTGCCGCCGAGCGCGAGGCCCGGGATGCCGTGCTCGCCGCGCTCGGCCAGCGGACCGGCGCCGCGCTGGTGACACGCGTGGGTCACGTCGCCGTACTTTACAAGCCTCATCCAGAACTGCCGCGACTGCTGATTCCAGACGCCTGATCCGCCTCGGCCCGAGCCGCCGCTATTCGTAACGGACTCCGACGATCTCGAAACCATGAGTGCCGCCCGGGGCAGTGACCTGCACACTGTCTCCCGCGCTTTTGCCGATCAGCGCCCGAGCGATCGGCGACGTCACGGCAATTCTACCCAACTTGATGTCGGCCTCGTCCTCGCCAACGAGCTGGTAGACGACACGCTTGCCATCAGCCTCGGCTTCGAGTTCGACTGTCGCGCCAAACACGACTCGCCCCGTCATCGGCAGCTGGGTGACATCAATAACCTCAGCCGAGGAGAGCTTGAATTCTATTTCACCGATCCGTCCCTCGATGAAACCCTGCTGCTCTCGCGCGGCGTGATACTCCGCATTCTCAGACAGATCGCCATGGCTGCGGGCCTCGGCGATCGCCTTGATCACGTTCGGGCGCGCCTCGGACTTGAGCCGCTTGAGTTCCGCACGCAGCATCTCGGCGCCGCGTAGTGTCATCGGACTGCGCTTCATCAACTCAACCTCCCGGCTTGAGGGCATGTTGGTCTGTGGTACCTGCCATCAGCTCCCGATGCAATGCCTGCAGCTGGTTGACGCCGACTTCGTCGAGCGAGTCCAGCGCCCCGCAGGCCGCCAGTGCCCCCGCCAGCGTTGTGTAATAGGTCACGCCGCGCTGCACGGCTTCGCGGCGAATCGAATGCGACTCACCGACCGCCTGCTTGCCCTCGGTGGTATTGACGATCAGCGCTATTTCGTCGTTCTTGATCATGTCGACAATGTGCGGGCGGCCTTCCCGGACCTTGTTCGCGCGGCGGCATTCGATTCCGGCCGCCTGGATGACCCTCGCCGTGCCATCGGTTGCGACGATATCGAAGCCCTTCTCGGCAAGCCGGCGTGCCAGTTGTACGGCGCCGGGCTTGTCATGCTCCTTGACGCTGATCAGGCACAGACCAGATCGCGGCAGCGTCACGCCCGACGCAGCTTGCGCTTTTGCGTAAGCCTCTCCGAACGTTCGGCCAGTACCCATCACTTCGCCGGTCGATTTCATCTCGGGGCCGAGGATCGGATCAGCTTCGGGAAATTTCACGAACGGGAATACCGCCTCCTTGACCGAGAAGTAAGGCGGCACGCGTTCCTCGAGTGCATCGAGCTCCCTGAGCGTCGCGCCAGCCATGATCCGCGCGCCAAGCTTGGCGAGCGGACGGCCGGTCGCCTTGGACACAAACGGTACGGTGCGCGAGGCGCGCGGATTGACCTCAAGCACGTAGATCAGCCCATTCTGGATCGCGAACTGGATGTTCATGAGCCCGACGACCTTGAGGGCCCGGGCCAGTTTGGCGGTCTGCTCGCGCAGCGCCGCCTGCAGTTCAGTCGAGAGGCTGTAGGGAGGCAACGAACAGCCCGAGTCACCGGAGTGCACGCCAGCCTGCTCGATGTGCTCCATGATGCCACCGATCAGAACGTCGTTGCCATCACACAACGCATCGACATCGACTTCAATCGCGTCATCGAGAAATCGGTCGAGCAATACGGGGCTGGCATTGGAAACCTTGACGGCATCGGTCATGTAGATCTTCAGATCGTCCTCGTTGAATACGACCTGCATCGCGCGCCCACCCAGCACGTACGAAGGCCGCACGATCAGCGGGAACCCTACCTCGCGCGCGAGCGTCAGCGCCTGGGCTTCGGTACGCGCAGTGGCATTGGCTGGCTGGCGCAAACCGAGCTGGCTCACCAGCGCCTGGAACCGCTCACGATCTTCGGCGACATCGATTGCGTCGGGCGAAGTACCGATGATCGGCGTGCCGGCCTCTTCAAGCGCGCGACAGAGCTTCAACGGTGTCTGGCCGCCGTATTGCACGATCACGCCCTCGGGCTTCTCGAGATCGACGATCTCGAGGACGTCCTCGAGCGTCAGCGGTTCGAAGTACAGGCGATCCGAAATGTCGTAGTCCGTGGAGACGGTTTCCGGATTGCAGTTGACCATGATGGTCTCAAAACCGGCTTCCCGCAGCGCAAGCGCCGCGTGCACGCAGCAGTAATCGAACTCGATGCCCTGACCGATACGATTGGGACCGCCCCCCAGGATCATGATCTTGCGGCGCTGGGTTGGCTCGGATTCGCACTCTTCTTCATACGTCGAGTAGAGATATGCCGTGGATGTCGCGAATTCGGCAGCGCAGGTATCCACTCGCTTGAACACCGGACGCAGACCGAACTTGTGGCGCCGCGTCCGCATGACCTTTTCGGAGACACCGGTCAGCCGCGCGAGTCGCGCGTCCGAGAAGCCTTTGCGTTTCAGGTGGCGCAGGTGATCCTTACCCAGCAGCGCCAGGCCTTCGGTGGCGAGCCGGCGCTCTTCGCGGACCAGATCCTCGATCTGCGCGAGGAACCAAGGATCGATGTACGACAGCTCATGAATGCGCTCCTGCGTCCAGCCCGCGCGAAAGGCGTCCGCGACGTGCAGCAGCCGTTCGGGGCCAGCCGCCCGCAATTCGTAGGCCAAAGTGGTCGCGGCATCCTCGCTGAGCGGCAATGTGTTCCGCTCGCTGAGCCCGTCGAGGCCTGTCTCGAGGCCGCGCAAGGCCTTCTGCAGCGACTCCTGGAATGTGCGGCCGATGGCCATCACCTCGCCGACGGACTTCATCTGCGTTGTAAGCCGCGTATTGGCCGCCGGAAACTTCTCGAACGTAAAGCGTGGAATCTTGGTGACGACGTAGTCGATGGACGGCTCGAACGAAGCCGGCGTCGCACCGCCCGTAATGTCGTTCTTCAGCTCGTCGAGCGTGTAGCCCACTGCAAGCTTGGCGGCGACCTTCGCGATCGGAAAACCGGTCGCCTTCGACGCCAGAGCGGATGAGCGCGAGACACGCGGATTCATTTCGATGACGAACAGTCGCCCGTCCACCGGATTGACCGCGAACTGAACGTTGGAGCCACCGGTGTCGACGCCGATCTTGCGCAGCACGGCGATCGAGGCGTCGCGCATCCGCTGGTATTCCTTGTCGGTCAGCGTCTGAGCAGGCGCCACGGTGATCGAATCGCCGGTGTGCACCCCCATCGGATCGAGATTCTCGATCGCGCAGATGATGATGCAGTTGTCGGCGCGATCGCGCACGACCTCCATCTCGAATTCTTTCCAGCCGATCACCGATTCTTCGATCAGCACCTCGGACGTCGGCGAAGCCTCGAGCCCGCGACCGACGATCGCCTCGAACTCCTCGCGGTTGTAGGCAATACCGCCACCGGAGCCGCCCATCGTGAAGGAGGGCCTTATGACGCAAGGAAAACCGATATCTGATTGCAGCGAGAGGGCATTCTGCATGTCGCGGGCAATCGCCGATCGTGGCGACTCCAGGCCGATATCGCGCATCGCGTTACGGAACAGCTCACGGTCCTCGGCCATGTTGATCGCATCGCGTGAGGCGCCGATCAGCTCGACGCCGAAGCGATCCAGCACGCCTTCGCGAACCAGATCGAGTGCTGTGTTCAGCGCCGTCTGCCCACCCATGGTCGGCAGCAGCGCATCCGGTCGTTCCTTCTCGATGATGCTCGCAACGGTTCGCCAGTTGACCGGCTCGATATAGATCGCGTCAGCCATTTCCGGGTCGGTCATGATCGTTGCCGGATTCGAGTTCACGAGAATGACCCGGTAGCCCTCCTCACGCAGCGACTTGCAGGCCTGCGCGCCGGAGTAGTCGAACTCGCAGGCCTGACCGATGATGATCGGTCCTGCGCCAATGATCAGAACGCTTTCGATGTCAGTACGTTTTGGCACGCTTCAGCGCCCCGACGATCCGACGCGTTTCAGCAAGCCGCCGAGGCGACGAACCATCAGCTGCGAGAAGCGGCCGAACAATGGACGGACATCCTGCGGCCCGGGGCTTGCTTCCGGATGACCCTGGAAGCTGAAGGCCGGACGGTCAGTACGCACGACTCCCTGCAGCGACCCATCGAACAGCGAGCGATGCGTGACCTTCAGCGTCGGTGGCAGCGTTGCCTCATCGATCGCAAAGCCGTGATTCTGCGAAGTAATCAAGACCCGCCCCGTCTCGAGATCCTGTACGGGATGATTGGCGCCATGGTGACCAAACTTCATCTTGATGGTCTTCGCCCCGCTCGCAAGCCCAAGGAGCTGATGTCCGAGGCAGATGCCGAACACCGGAATATCGGTTTCCAGGATCTGCTGGATCGCGCGGATCGCATAGTCGCAAGGCTCCGGGTCGCCCGGGCCATTCGACAGGAATATGCCATCGGGACGCATCGCCAGAACTTCTTCGCCGCTGGTTTGTGCCGGCACCACTGTGATGCGACAGCCCTGATCAGCCAGCAACCGCAGGATATTGCGCTTGATGCCAAAGTCGAAAGCCACCACGTGCAGGCGCTGGTGAGCGCGAATCATCGGCCGATCGGGCGGCGACCAAAGACTGCCTTCGTTCCACTGATACGGGTTCCGGACCGAGACCACCTTGGCAAGGTCCATGCCTTTCAGGCCCGGGAAAGATTGCGCGGCGCGAACGGCGGCGGCCGGATCGGCCTTGTCACCGGTCAGGATGCAGCCGGCCTGAGCGCCCCGTTCGCGCAGCAGCCGCGTCAGACGGCGCGTATCGATATCAGCGATGGCGACCAGTTTGGCGCGCTGCAGGAACTCTCCCAGGGTGTCGGTCATTCGCCAGCTGCTGGCCTGTATCGGCAGGTCACGAATGATCAGCCCGGATGCGTGGACCGCTGCGGCCTCGAGGTCTTCTGGTGTCGTCCCGGTATTGCCAATGTGCGGATAGGTCAACGTGATCAGCTGGCGGGAATAGGAAGGGTCGGAAAGGATTTCCTGGTAACCCGTCAGAGCGGTATTGAAAACCACTTCGCCGGTCGTGTTGCCCGGTGCGCCGACGGACTTGCCGCGGAACACCGCACCGTCCGCGAGCGCAAGTATCGCAGCTGTCGTCACTCCGTCATCCCCTGTGGCGCGAGCGACACGCTCCGCGCTGTTTTATTGGCCGACCGGGGTAGCGCGCAACGTTCCGGTGATGAGACCCAGCAAAGAACGAGGCGCAGATAAACAAAGCGGGAGGGGTTCTTGCGAACATCCTCCCGCCTTGCATGGACTAACCCGCCTATCGGATTAGAAGGAAATCTTACGGTTCACCGACCGGCAATGTCCACGCAAATTCCTGTTAATTCCAACCCTGCACTGCGTCCAGCTCGGCCTTCCGCCTTGGACTGTATGGAGCTAAAAATTGACGTACATTGTTGACATATGTGTTTGTTAAATATAGATATTCAGACAGGAAAAAGATCGCTCATCTGGTAGCTGCCGGGCTGCTGCCGAGTCAACCAGGCCCCCGCCTGCAGCGCGCCGCGCGCGAATATCTCCCGGTCCGTGGCCACGTGACCAAGCTCCAACTGCTCGCCAGGCCCCAGGAACCGTACGAGATGCTCGCCAACCAGGTCGCCTCCCCGGACGACCGCGAAACCGATCTCGCCCTGACGGCGTTCCGAGGCCCCTGACCGACCCAGCTGCGCCGCTGCCTGCAGCGTCGTGGCACGCCCCTCTGCGGCGGCAGCTCCCAGAGTCAGCGCGGTGCCCGACGGCGCGTCCTTCTTGTGACGGTGATGGCCCTCTATGATCTCGATGTCGAACTCGACCGGTAGCGCCGCAGCGACGCGCCGCACCAGCTGGGCAAGCACTGCCACCCCCAGGCTGGTATTCGCGGCGATCATCACCGGCACGCGCGCCGCTGCCGCTGCGGCCTTGGACTTGATCGCATCACTGAGTCCGGTTGTGCCGACGAGGATCGCGACGCCCGCTGTCGCACAGGCCTCGAGGTTGCCGGGCGTTGCGGTCGCAGCAGAGAAATCTATAACGAGGTCGGCACCGTTCGCGAGCGCCTGATTCAGATCCGCGTGCAGCGGCAGCGACAGTGCCGAAACGCCTGCGAGCTCACCGGCGTCACGGCCCATCTCAGGCGAATCGGCTCGATCGATCGCGGCGACCACGCGCCCGTCGGGCCAGTGCTGCGCGCAGCGGATCAGTGTTCGTCCCATGCGGCCCGAAGCGCCAACGATGACCGTGCGGATCGCGCTCACGTGGTTGAGAAGAAGCGCTTAACGCCATCCAGAAAGCCTTCCGCGCGCGGTGAATGTTCGCCGCCGTCGCCCGTCAGCGATTCCTCGAATTGGCGCAGCAAGTCTTTCTGCTCACTGCTGAGATTGACGGGAGTCTCTACTGCCACTTTGCAGTAGAGATCGCCACGCGCGCCGCCGCGTACCGGTTTGACGCCCTTGTCGCGCAACCGGAAAACCTTGCCGGACTGGGTCTCGGCCGGGATCTTCAGCGCGACCCCGCCATCAAGCGTTGGCACATCAACCTTGCCGCCAAGCACTGCCGTGACAAAGCTCACCGGCACCTCGCAGGACAGATGTTCCGCGTCACGCTCGAAGATTGGATGCGGTCGCACATTGATCTCGACATAGAGGTCCCCCGGGGGCCCGCCGTTGCGTCCGGCTTCGCCCTCGCCACCAAGACGGATGCGATCACCGCTGTCGACACCGGCCGGCACCTTGACCGAAAGCTTGCGCGTGGAACGGATCCGCCCCTGTCCGAGACAGGTATCACACGGATTCTTGACGATCTTCCCGGACCCACG
>JBBQWY010000038.1:0-30323 GCA_038210215.1 Steroidobacterales bacterium | reverse complement strand
CCGCTCGGCAGCTCGACCTTGTTGAGCTGGTACTGCGCGTTCATGAACAGCCGCGAATTGGGCCGCCACTGCACCCCAAGGCGAGTGTCCTGCCGGCGCCCGGAGTAGAAATCGCCGAACTCCAGATCGTAAGTCAGCGCGAAACGGCGAAAGCCGGCCGTGCTGCCGTAAAGACGGGCCCGGTCAAAATCGTACTCGCCCAGCGCGACCTGGCGACCCCCGGGCAGAAAGAACGGTCGACGCAGGATCTCGGTCGAGCGCACCAGATCCAGCGATAGCTGATCTCCCGTCTGCGTGCTCAAGGTCAGTGGAGTCAGTGTGAGGCGGCGAGTCTCGAGACCTCCCTCGAGTGCATCGATCTGCTGCAGATCCATGCCGCCTTGCCAGCTGCGCAGCCAGGATCCGTCGCGTTCGAAACGGTAGCGATACTTGAAGCGACCCTGATATTCACGGATGCCGGTGCGGTTCACGAAACCCAGCGCCGGCCGGAAGTTGCGCTGGATCTCTGTCGCCGTGAGCAGCGCATCGACGTCATCGTTCGGATAGGCCAGCGAGATGCCGTACGCAGCTTCATCGCCAACGATGCCTTCAGTCTGCGAGCGCTGTGCCCACCATTTGGTATCGATGACCTGGCCGTCGAGCAGTGTCTGGTCGCGTAGATTCAGATCGACACCGACGACGCTGTTGCTGCGTTCGGAAGTCGCGTCACCGACCGTGAAAATCCCGCCCAGGGTCGACTGCTCGAACAGGTTCACATACGCCCGGCCGACGAACAGCTCCTGGCTGGGCACAGCGCCGGCTGCCTCCTGCTGCACGGCCAGCGCGCCGACCGTGACCCGCCCGATCTTGCCGGTAAGCTTTGCACCCACGTCAATGTCGATCGGTTGACCGGTCGCGGACAGGCCCACCGTGCGCGAGAAAAAAGGCCGACCGTTCTGGGTCAGACCACCGAACTCGAAGATCTCGGCGCCCTCGAGAAAGAAGTCGCGCTTCTCGGGGAAGAACAGCGAGAAGCGCGTCAGGTTCACTTGCCGATCATCGACATCGGTGGCCGAAAAATCCGTGTTGATCGTCAAAGCCGCAGTCAGCGCCGGCGTGATTCGATAAAACGCGTCGAGCGAAGGTTTGGAAATGAAACTCGCGCGGCCGGCGATGAACTCCTCACGCTGCGACATCGCCAGCGACGGCACCAGATCGAGGCCGAAGCCCTGACGCAGGTCGCGCAGGCCACGGATCTCGCCCGCCGCATCCATCGTGATCCGCCGGTTGTTGTGATTCCAGGCAAGCTCCTCACCCTTGCGACGGATCGAACGGATCAGGTTCAGACCCCAGACCTCGCTGCGCGGGTCGAATGAAAGAGTCTTGAACGGGATCGCAAGCTCGGCGGTCCAGCCATCGGGACCCAGCTCGGCTTTGCCGTCCCAGATGCCATCCCAGTCCATGTTGAAGGCGAAGCCGCCCAGCAGCAGGCCATCGCGCTGTACGCCGTTCGGATTCACGTAGAACAGATAACCCGTACGCTTGTTGTTGTAGGTATCCAGCAGGATCTGGATGTAGTCGTCATTGACCACAGCCTGTCCCTGCACGAGCTGGGCGCGCTTGATCTTGTCGGGCTCGGAATCAAACAGCCGTGCACCGATGTAGAGATTGTCGGCGTCATAGGCCACCAGAAATTCGGTGCGCTCGGTCGGCGGCGCGCCACTGCCGGGTGCATATTGGGTCAGATCGGTTATGCGCGCCGCCTGCTCCCAGAGCGGTTCATCTAGCCTGCCATCGATTCGTGGCGCCGCATCGACGCGCACGATCTGTAGCGATTTGCCGATCTGCAGGCTCGCCCTTCGTGGTTCCGGCAGCGGATCGGGTGGGACTTCACCCTGTGCCAGAGCCAAGGCAGGCAGCAGCGCGAATGCAACCGTGACGCTGATCCCGGCGCGGCAGGCACAGACAGACATCGCGTCGCCGGGGCCGCTACGCTACTTCAACGCGGCCGTGGCGGCCGCGAACTGCGGAGCAAGCGTCAATGCCGCTTCGAAACTGCGGCGCGCGGCAGCCGCGTCACCCGCTTTGGCGGCGCAGCGTCCAACCCAGTAATGCGCCTCGGCCGCACCCCAGTTGTAGGGCGCCGGATCGCGGTTGCCCCGTTCGGCAAACGCGGCCACCGCGGCACCGAAGCGCTCGCAACCCTTGGCCTCATCGCCCCCGACAAACTTCGGCCGGAAGTACACGCCGAAGCCTTCGACGAGGATCACGCGCGGGTTCTGCGGCGCGAGCGCCAGCGCCGGTTCCAGACTCTTGCCGCTGCGCGAGCCATTGCGGATCGCGCCGAAGCCGCCGAGGTTCGCCAGATACCCATAGCAGGCCGACTGCAATGCAAACGCCTCGGCAAACCTGGGATCGCGGCCAATGGCGCCGTCGAGCGCGCTGACGCAGGCGGCACCACTCTCGGCCGCATCCTTGTTGCGCTTGGCACCGACTGCGGCCTGCAGCGCGCGGAACTGCACGTACGCATGCGCATAGACTTCGGTCGGGTTGGTCGACTTCGCCCAGGGTGCCGTTGCAGCAGCGAGGCGCGCAAGCTCAGCGGCATCGCGCTTGAAGAACGCCGATTGCGCACTGTCCATCGCCGCAGCGGGATCGGTGGCCTGGGCCTGCGCCGCCACAGCGCCGCAGACGAGTGCGACGCACAGCAGCGCCATCGGGGCGCGAGTCAGACTGATCATCGGGAAACTCCTCAGGCGAGATAGGCAGCCGTCAGCTTCTCGGACTCGCTCCACAGTCGCGTGGCGAGCTGCTGATCTTCCATGTGCTTGCCGGCCATCGGCACCACCGGGTTGCAGTCCTCGAAATACTGGCCGCTGACGCCAGCCAGCGCAGGCGCCGTCGCAACGTAGGCAGTCGTCGCCGCGCCTTCTTCGACGGACTTCATGAAGGTCCAGCCGATGAGTCCGGCTGCGACGCGCTTCCAGGCTTCGAAGTGCCGGCCCAGGTTCGTGTTGATGACGCCGGGATGCACGGCGTTGGATGTGGCCGCCGTGCCCTGCAGGCGTTGCGCCAACTCCAGCGACAGCAGCGCATTGGCGAGTTTCGACTGGCCATACATGCGGTTTGGTTCATAGCCACGCGTACCGGCCAGATTGTCGAACTCGATGCCGGATTCCGGCGCCCAGCGATAGCCCATGCTGGACACCATCACGACGCGTCCCTGCGGCGCTGCGCGCACCTGATCAAGCAGCCGATGCACGAGCACGAAATGCCCGAGATGATTGACCGCGAACTGCTTCTCGACGCCGTTGACCTGCTCGAGTTCCGGCAGCGCCATGATGCCAGCGTTGCAGATCAGCATGTCGATCGGCATGCCGAGTGCGCGCACCTGCTCGGCCGCCGCGGCAACGGTGTCCCAGCGTTCAAGTTCGAGGGCGAGTGGCGTGGTCTGGCCGCTGACACTCGCGCAAGCGGCCTCGGCCTTGTCGAGTGTTCGCCCCGTCGCGATGACATGCGCACCGCGCAGCGTGAGCACCCGCAGCGTCTCGAGACCGAGACCCGACGTCGCGCCCGTCACCAGCGCCGTGCGCCCGGAGAGATCGATGCCTTCAGTGACCTGCTCGGCCGTGGACTTGGCATCGAACGGTCCGACCGGCACGCCCGCTGGCCGCTGTACCGGTTCATCGCCGCCGCGGGAGCAGCTGCTGATCAGGGGCGCCGAAGCCAGCGCTCCGGCACCCAGCAGGAATTCGCGACGACGAAGCTCACTCATGCTTGCGACTTCCTACGGTTTGACGAACCGCAGCGTCATCCGATCCGACTCGCCAATCGCATCGTACTTGGCGCGATCGAAGTTCGGATCCGGCACCGCACCCGATCCAAGCGCCGCGCTGGCGCGCATTGGCGGCAGCGTCCAGACCCCGAACGGATGATCCTTGGTGTCCTTGGGGTTCGCATTGATCTCGGACTTTGCGGCCAGTTTGAAGCCGGCCTTCTCGGCCTGCTCGATCACGTATGCCTCGGTCACATAGCCCGTCGGCGCCTTCGGATCCTGCACACCAGGATTGGCGCGATGCTGCTCGATCGCGAGCACGCCGCCACTTTTGGTTGCACGGAACAGCTGGTTCAGAAATCGCTCCGGCATGCCCGGTGTACGCATCCAGCCATGGAACGAGCGCGACACGAGTACGAAGTCGAGCTTATCGGCCGGCAGCGGCGCCGCATCCATGCCCCAGTTGACGAGGTTCACGCGGCCGTAAACACCTGGGTTGATGAACTTCAGCTCGAACGCCTGGCGCGCAAGACGCGCATTGGTGCTGGTCGAATTGCTGTAGATGTCTGGCGCGGTCGCGTAGTAGGTGCCGCGCGTGCGGGCGGCATACGGAGCGAGAATCTGCGTCCACCAGCCATCCCCGCCGGGCTGTACTTCGAGAATGGTCATTCCGGGCTTGAGACCGAAGAAGGCGAGCGACGCGGCTGGATGGCGCTCGCCATCGCGCGCGGACTGCTCGGCGGGCCGCCAGTCACCAGACACGACCGCAGCCAGCGCCTCGTCAGCGGTCGGGTTGCCTTGTGCCGTGCCGAGCGAGGGCAACAGAATCGCTGCGGCGAGGGCAGCGCGCCAACGGGACTGAACGGGGTGAGGCATCCTTGAAGACTCCTTTGGTGAAAGCCTGTCGAGGATAACAGAGCACGTTTCCACGGCGAAATGTCCACGATCCGGACGACCACAGCGGGATACGGTGCGCCGGCGGGCCCGCGCCCCTACCTTCGGCCCATCACCCGCGCGGAGTCTGCGGCCATGTCAGCCGCCAAGCTCGATATCAAGACGATCACTGAATTTCTGGCCCAGCAGCCCAATGTCGACGTCAGTCGCGCCTGGGAGCGTTGCTGGGGCATCCATTCCGGCATCGTCGAGCGTGTCGAACGGCGCTTTGTGGTCGCTCGCCACCCTCAATCTACGCTCGATCGCGACTTCTACGCCTCGCTCGACAAGGGCATGGGGGGATCGTTCGCGGCCTACAGCGGCGAGCAGGTCGACTGGCTGGTGCATTCGTGGCTGGGCAACCGCAAGGCGAGCCTGCTGGACATGAATGCGACGGTGTATCTGTCGCAGCAGAGCCGGGTGCCGAAGCTGTTCTTCTACGCCGATTACACGCCGCGCATGGATCTGCGCAGGAACCTCGACTACGTCAATCAGTACTACGAACCGGCGAACGCGAGCGCGATCAAGCTGCGCGGTCATCCGGATTTCAGCTGGAACTGGAGCCATTGCAATTATCTGCGCGGCCTGATGTCGCCGGTCTGCACCAGCATCATGGGTGAGCTCAACGAGGCCAATATCGACGTCTGCGAGGCGTATCTGCAGCAGTTCGTCGATCGCTGGTTCGGCTGGATCGACCAGGCCGAGAAGCAGCCGCTGCCGGCTGCTGAACGGGTCGCGCAGCAGCACTACGATTACTACGTTCGCGAGGCAGGCTATCGGACTGATCCGATGAATGTGCTGGCGCTGCGTGCCTTCGGCGAAGCGGAATTCAACCGCATGCTCGAACTTCGGATTGGCTCGACCCAGATCGCCGCCAAGCGGGGCCGTCCACCCGGGGCGCCCTGAAGGCAATGCCCTCAAGCGACCGCCTTGCAATTCGGGTGGCAACGGCCGCCGATGCCACCAGCCTCGTGTCGCTGGTCAATTCCGCCTATCGGGGTGAAACAAGCCGCGCCGGCTGGACGACCGAAGCGGATCTGCTCGGCGGGCAGCGCGTCGATATCGACGGCATCGAAC
Organism: Steroidobacterales bacterium; assembly: GCA_038210215.1. GTDB lineage: Bacteria > Pseudomonadota > Gammaproteobacteria > Steroidobacterales > Steroidobacteraceae > UBA964. The sequence continues at coordinate 24,559 of JBBQWY010000038.1, read as the reverse complement.
AAGCACTGCGGGAGCCGGGCAGCGTGATTCTCGCGCATCCTCTGAGCGAGCCCGCATGGGCCTGTGTGCAACTGCAGCGACGCACCGACGTCGCCTATCTGGGAATGCTGACCATCAAGCCCCTGCTGCAGGGTCGCGGTGTGGGTCGGCAATTGCTCGCGGCTGCGGAACACTGGGCGCAGCAGAACTGGGATGCCACTGCCATCGAGATGACCGTGATCACTCAACGCCCGGAGCTGATCGCCTGGTACGAACGCTGCGGCTACGCGCGCACGGGCGTCATCCGGCCGTTTCCGTATGGCGATCCGCGCTTCGGCCTGCCGCAGCGCGCCGACCTGCGCTTCGAAGTGCTGCGCCGCGAGCTGCGCTGAAAACGCCGCGGTTGCCAGCTTTCATTGCAGCGTCACATCGATGCGGGATTCTCGTGTATCTATGCACCATGCAACCACACTTGCGATCGCGGCCTGCCTCGCCGCAGGCTGCACCGCTGCCACGTTCGACCCGATCGAACCCGGTGCACTGGTGAGCGCGCCACTGGTGAGCGCGCCACTGGTGATTGCACACAGGGGCGCGTCGGGGTATCTGCCGGAGCACACGCTCGAGGCCTACCGGCTCGCCATCGAACAAGGCGCGGATTACATCGAACCCGATCTGGTTGCCACGCGCGACGGCGTGCTGGTCGCCCGCCACGAACCGGATATCAGCGATACCACCGATGTCAGTTCCCGGCTGGAGTTCGCCGCTCGCCGCACGACCCGGGTTATCGACGGCGTGACCTACAACGGCTGGTTCACCACGGACTTCACGCTGGTGGAACTGCGCACGCTGCGCGCGCGGCAGGCGCGCGCTGAACGGCCGCAGCAGTTCAACGGCCAGTTCCTGATTCCGACACTCGATGAGATCATCGCGCTGGCGCAAGCAGAATCCACACGCCTTGGCCGATCGATCGGCATCTATCCCGAGACCAAGCACCCGACCTGGCACTGCGAACAGGGTCTGCCACTGGAACCGGCGCTGCTGTCGGCACTGAAATCAGCGGACTGGACCACGCGAACGGCACCGGTATTCATCCAGTCGTTCGAGAGCGGCAATCTGCGCTATCTGCGGCAGCGCACCGGCGTGCGGCTGATCCAGCTGCTCGATGCGGGCGGAATCCGTCCGGACGGCGCGCTCGATCGCCCGCTGCGCTGGGAAGCCACCGGCCGCTGCCAGCTCTATGATGCGCCGCCGCTGCCCGGAAATTTTGCCGAGCGCGCCGGGTTCGATGCGATCGCAGCCTACGCCGACGGCGTCGGGCCGTGGAAACGACACATCGTCAGTGTTGCCACCGACGGCCGGCTGTTGCCGCCGACCCGCTTCATCGAGCTTGCGCATGCGGCCGGCCTGCTGGTGCATGCCTGGACGTTCCGCAACGAAGCCACGATGCTCGCGCCGGACTATGAAGGCGATCCGCTGCGCGAGTATGCGCAGTTCTATGCGCTGGGGCTGGACGCCGTGTTCTCTGATTTTCCTGACACGGCAATTGCCGCGCGCGCAAGCTTCATGCGCGCGCCGCCGGGCGCGGATACAAAACCTCAAAACGCTGGAAAATAACCGGCATCTTCATATCAGGCTCGCGCCCCCTGGCGCGCAGCAGGCCGCCCCAGTAGTCCCAGTGAATCTTGCGCCAGACCTCGACGGTGCGAGCGCTCGGACCTTCGACCTGTACATGATCGTGGTTGATGCCCTCGAAGGGCACGCGCTCTATGGCGATAATCCGGTACAGCAGCACAGCTGGGCCCTGGAACCGCGTGACGACGTACAGATCGCCGACTGCCGGTGCCTGCTCGGGTGCCGCGTCGAATTCCGCGGCAAGCGCAAACGTGCCCGTTTTCTCCCCGGCTGCGATCAAGTCAATGATCACGTCGGCCATCGCTGCCGAGGAGCCGAAAGTGCGGACCTTGACCGCGCCGATCAAGTGGGGTGGCACAGCCGCGCGCGCCGCGGCCAGAAATTCCTCAACGTCTTGATTCATCCTGTACCTTCATCTGGCTGCAGTTCATTTGGCTTTGGGTCTGGCGCGGGACTTCGCTTTCACTGGCAACGAATCCTCGCCCCGCAGCTGCTCGACGATCGCCGGATTCTCGAGCGTCGAGATATCCTCGGTGATCGGCTCGCCGCGGGCAATGGCGCGCAACAAACGACGCATGATCTTCCCCGAGCGCGTTTTCGGCAGGTTGTCGGCAAAGCGGATGTCATCGGGCTTCGCGATCGCGCCGAGCTGCTCAGTGACCCAGGCGCGCAGTTCCTGCGCGAGCGCATCTCGGTCCGCCGCGGGCCGTGCTCCGCGGCACACCACATAGGCGAACACCGATTCGCCCTTGATCTCGTGGAGGCGCCCCACCACGGCCGCTTCGGCAACGCGCGGATGCGCGACCAGCGCCGATTCGATTTCCATCGTGCCGAGCCGATGGCCCGCGACGTTCAGCACGTCGTCGATCCGGCCCATCATCCAGAAGTAGCCGTCGGCATCGCGATGCGCACTGTCGCCAGCGACGTAGAAGCGATTCTGGAATTTCTCCCAGTAAGTCTGCAGGTAACGCGCGTTGTCACCCCAGATCGTGCGCAGCATCGACGGCCACGGGTGGCGAATCACCAGATAGCCGCCGGCGTCCGGTGCGGTCACCGGATTGCCGTGGTCGTCGACAATGTCGGCAAAGATTCCCGGCAACGGCATCGTGCAGGAGCCCGGCTTGGTCGTGGTAACGCCGGGCAAGGGCGTGATCATGATTGCGCCCGTCTCGGTCTGCCACCAGGTATCGACGATCGGGCAGCGTCCGCGCCCGACCACCGTGTGATACCAGATCCAGGCTTCCGGATTGATCGGCTCGCCGACGCTGCCAAGCAGCCGCAGCTTCGACAGATCGTAGCTGAGCGGAATCTCGTCACCGAGCTTCATCAGCGCGCGGATCGCGGTCGGTGCGGTGTAGAAGATCGTGACGCCATGATCCTGGCAGATTCGCCAGAATCGTCCGCCGTCCGGATAGGTCGGCGCGCCTTCGTAAATGACGATGGTGGCGCCCGCGGCGAGCGGCCCGTAAGCCACGTAGCTGTGACCCGTGATCCAGCCGACATCGGCCGTGCACCAGAACACATCGTCGTCGCGCAGATCGAACACCCATTTGCTGCTGAGCTTGACGCCGAGCAGATAGCCCGCGCTGCAATGCTGGATGCCCTTGGGTTTGCCGGTCGACCCCGACGTGTACAGCAGGAACAGCGGATGCTCGGCGTCCACCCACTCCGGTTCACAGGAGGGCGCCTCGCCGTCCATCACATCGTGCCACCACAGATCGCGACCGCGCTGCATCGGCACGGTCTGCGCGGTACGGCGCAGCACGATCACGCGCTCGATGGAGGCGCAGCCACCCGCCAGTGCCTTGTCGGTCGCCGCTTTCAGCTCGATAACCTGGCCCCCGCGGCGACCTCCATCGGCGGTGATCAGCAGGCGCGCGCCGGCATCCTCGATCCGGTCCTTCAATGACAGCGCCGAGAAGCCGCCGAACACGACCGAATGGATCGCACCGATGCGGGCGCAGGCCTGCATCGCGATCACGGCCTCGGGCACCATCGGCATGTAGATCACGACGCGATCACCGCGGCCGATTCCCAGCGCGCGCATTGCATTCGCAAACCGACAAACCTCGGCGTGCAGTTCACGGTACGACAGTCGGCGCGTATCGCCGGCTTCGCCTTCGAAGATGATCGCGCTCTTGTGACCCAGCTCCGCCAGATGCACGTCGAGGCAGTTGACCGAGACGTTGAGTTCGCCATCCGTGAACCAGCGGTAGTTCGGTGCGCGGCTGTCGTCGAGCGTCACCGTGAACGGTCGCTGCCATTGAAGTTCACCACGGGCAAGATCGGCCCAGAAGCCGAGCGGATCGGCAGCCGCGCGTTCGTGCAGCGCCGCAAGGTAGGTCGGCTTGATCCGCGCTGCCGCCGTAAACGCGCGCGGCGGCGTGAAGCGGCGCGCCTCATGCAGTGCGGACTCGATGTTCTGGTCGCTCACAGCCGCCCCTCCGCAGTGTCTCCATAGTAATCGGGATCGGAATCGCCAAGCCCCTTCAGGCGCTTGTGCACCCACAGGTACTGCGCAGGAATACGTCGTACCTGCGCTTCGATCAACTCATGCACGTGTTGCGCATCGGCGACGCTGTCGTCGGTCGGGTAGTGCTGCAGCGGCGGACCGATCGTCACGATGTAGCCGCCAGCCGCCAACCGCTCCGCAAAGTACGGCAGCACTGCCGCGCCCGTCATTCGCGCCAGGCGCGACGTTGCCGTGTTGGTCGCGACCGGTATGCCGAAGAATGGCACCATCTCGGCGCCCTTCTTGCGATACGCCTGGTCGGGCGCATACCAGACGATCTCGTTGTCCTTGAGCGCCCTCACCACCGAACGGATATCGTCGCGTGGGATCGCGCGCTTCGACACCGATTCGCGGCGCCATTGCAGGAACACGCTTATCAGCTCGTTGTCGGTCTTGCGATACACGGCGCAGGTCTCGCGCGTCGCGGTCATCAGCCGCGCCGTGATCTCGAGGGTCGTGAAATGCGCCGCCAGCAGGATTACGCCCCGACCCGTCGCCAGCGCACCGTCCACGTGCTCCATGCCGTCAATCCGCCCCAGCGTCCGAATGCGCTCCGGCGGCGCCCACCAGGCCAGAGCCGTTTCACCGACCGCGATGCCGAGATTGCTGAAATGCTGATCGAGAATGTGCTCGCGCTCAGCCTCGCTGAGTTCGGGCAGGCAGAGTCTGAGATTGGTGCGCACGGTTTTCACTTGCGCCCACAACACACGCCGCGCGATCCAGCCGAGGCCGCTGCCGATGCGCAGCAAGAAGGAATACGGCAGCAGCGCGAACAGCCAGACGAGTGCAATGGCCAACCACGCAGGCCAGTAATACGGCAGCAGGAATTTCCAGCGCATCGGAGCGGGCCGCGGTCCGACTCAGCCGCGCGGCAGCTGTTCAAGCCGTTCGGCCTGCCGGCGCAGCATCGGCCCGAAGTTCTGCCGATCGAAAAAGGCGGTCAGTGCGGCCATGTCTGGCGCACGGCGGCGCAGCGCATCGCGGCCCAGATCCATCGGCATGTTGCGGGCAATCTCGGTCAGCTGGCGCGCCAGGAACGCCGCCGCGCGGTGCTGCCCGAGCCGCGCGCCAAGTTTCGAGGCGCCGCGCACTGGCAGATCGGCCAGCGCGTCGAGGTTGTCGTAGATCTCCTCGAGCGAGCCATAGACTTTCATCAAGGCGCTCGCGGTTTTCGGCCCGACGCCCGGCACGCCGGGGATATTGTCGACGCTGTCACCGGTCAGCGCGAGGTAATCGGCGAAGCGCTCGGGCGCGACGCCGAAGTGCGCTTCCATCTCGTGATGCCGCAGCTGCAGGTTGTCGGCGTAGCTCCAGTAGACGTCGCCCTCACGAATCAGCTGCGCCATGTCCTTGTCGCGCGTCACCACCGTCGAGCGGATACCGTCGAGGCGGAAGCGCTCGTGCAGCGTGCCGATGATGTCATCGGCTTCGAACTCCGGACTGCCGAGCTCTACAATGCCGAGATGTCGGCAGAACTCGCGGCAGCGCAAGAACTGCTCGTGCAGATCCGGTGGTGCCGGCTCACGGTTGGCCTTGTAGGCCGGGTAGATCCTGTTGCGGAAAGACGTGGACAGGCTCTCGTCGAACGCCGCGGCGATGTAGGTCGGTTTGGCCCGCTCGATCAGATCGCCAAGAAAACGCGCGAAACCGAACAGCGCGTGCACCGGATGGCCACTGCCGTCCTGCATGTCCGGCGGCATCGAGTAGTAGGCCCGGAACACATACACCGACGCGTCGACAAGATAGATCATCGCACGGCGCCGCTCAGCCGCAGCCCGGCAGCGGACTCACTCGAGCCAGCGCTGGATGCGCCCGTGCAGTGGGCTGCTGCGCGGGAAATGCGCGCGCAGATATTCCATCTGGTCGCACAACACGCGCCGGCCCTTCAGGAAGATGTACTCGGCATAGGTGGGCGCGAAAGGCACCGCCAGCAGCTGCATCCTTGCCTGCTCGGGAGTTCGCGACGCCTTCAGATTGTTGCAGCGGCGACAGGCCGTGACGACGTTCATCCACACATCACGGCCCCCCTGGCTAAACGGCCGGATGTGGTCGCGCGACAGATCGCGCGCGGCAAAACGCTGGCCGCAGTACAGGCACAGGTAGGCATCGCGGCGGAACAGCGTCTGGTTGTTGAGTGGCGGCACATAGTCGTGTCGCGAATTGCCCGGGTTGCCGGTATGGCCCAGCGTCGCGACAATTGAATTGACGTCGAGCACGGTGCGCCGGCCGCTCAGCGCATTGGTGCCGCCAAACAGCTGGAACAGCGGCGAGCCGCAGGTGTAGGCCACCTGCCCCTGGTGGTACAACCGCGCCGCCTCGCGATAGTCGATCCACTCGAGCGGCATGCCGGCGATGTCCGTCCGCAGCACATGGTGGTGCAGCGAGACCGCATCCTCACGGGCGACGATGCGAAAGTCGCGATCGCTGCCGTGGTCCGCCAATTCGAGGTCTATTCCGATCATCCGGCGTGTACGATACGGCAGCTTTAGGCAAGAATCCAACACGGCAAGGCCGTCATTCGAATCGTGTTTTCCGCCCCTCCTGATGCCCGCCGTGAAGGCAATTGGCTAGTCCGCGTCGAACTCGCGAACCACGCGGAAACCGAAAGTGAAGCGCCGGTCGGTAGCGGTCATCTTCAGGCGAAATGCCGCCCGCGTGCCTGCCGCAATCGCCGTCCAGCCCTGGCCGCGCATGACACGTAAACCGCAGTCGGCGCCGGTCAGGCGTGCCTCCTGCGTCCCGGGTGCACTGTCGTAGTTGTCGTTCCAGCAGTCGGCAACCCACTCGTTCGCATTGCCCAGCAGGCCGTGCACGCCCAACGGGTTTGCAATAGTTGCGCGCACGGGCGCCATGGTCGGGTAGCCGTCGCGACACGGTTGCCCCTTCCAGTTGTCCATCACCTCGTACTTGATCTCGGTCTTGTCCCAGCCGAATTTCTGCTGCGTCGTGAGGTCGCCGAGGTTCACGTATCGGCAGATTTCTTCCGGACTGTCGCCGAACCAGAACGCGGTCGCGGTCCCCGCGCGCACGACATACTCCCATTCGGCCTCGCTGGCGAGTCGATAGCGCTGGCCCGTTCTTTCGCTAAGCCACAGCAGATAGGCGTTGGCGTCGTGCCAGTTGATGCAGGTGACCGGATGTTCGTCGCTGCTGTCGATCTTCGGGTCGCGCCAGCTCCGATTCTCGTCGAACAGCCATTCGGAGCCGACGAAATGCCAGCAGCCCGGTGCGGGTGAGTAGCTGGTAGCACGCGCGAACACCGCAAACTCGCCGCGGGTGATTTCGTACTTGCCGATCGCAAAGCCGCGCGCAACGACTACCCGATGCACGGGTTGCTCGCGTACGGCCCAATAATCCGGCAGCCCGAGCCGTTTCGACTGCGCGAGCTCGGCGCCCATCACGAACTCGCCGGCGGGTATCGTCACGAGTTCGGGGCAGTCGGCGCAGTCCCGCAGGACCGCGTCTGCTGATGCAAGCTGCATCAAAGGCGCCAGGATCGCCGCCACGATGCAGAGTCTGATGGCTGGTCTCATTCGATGCCTCTTCTTCAATCTTGGTGCAACCCGTTAGGCGCTGCAATCCCGCGCTTCGTCGCCCATAATGCTTCAATGATCAGCACGCTGCGCTCGATGTGGTCCCCCGATATCCCTTCTCGCGATACCCCGGACGGTACGCGACGCCAACTGCTGGCCATGGCGCCGATGGCGGCGGCATGGGGTCTGAGCGGCGCTGCTGCTCACGCGGCAGACACGTCCAACGTGTCGTCCTCGGCGCTCGCACCGATCGACGAAGGTTTCGTTGCGTTTGCAAATGCGCGGGAGAAATTCGAGGCGCTGTTTCGCTTCGAGCGCGATCTGCGCGACGAGGGGACTGCGCTGTCCACCTACCAGTTCCTGGTTTATGCGGTGCCGGATGGCGCACGCCCGCAGCCGATCGTGCGGTTCGAGGGCATGGAGTTCTCATACTTTCGCCGGGTGGCAGAGAGCACGTGGCGCATCCATGCGCACAATGTCAGCTATCCGCGGGACCTGAATACCGGGCAATACACGACGACGGCGCTCAATCCTTACACGGGCGAGTCGCTCGAAGTAAAGCCGATGAAGCTGCTCGAGGATCCGGGTGTGCTGCACTCCCCTGCAGGCTATCTGCCGCTCGACGCGAAGTCGGTCAACTGGCTCGACACCTACTTGACGCTGCGAGTCGAGGGCGAGCTCATCAAGGCGGAGCATATCCGGCCGACCCCGGACGGCTGGCCCGTGCAGTTCATCGAGTCCTCGTGCAGCTCGGTCCCGCGGCGTGACTTCAATGATCCCCGAGTCACCTCGCTGCTGTTTCAGACTGCGGGCTTCTACGTATTCCCGTTTCCGGCCTGGATGCGCATGGGCGATCGACCGGGACACATGATCGGCGCGTGGAACGGTCGAAAAATTCCCGCCGCGGCTGCGCTGCCGCGCATGTTTCAGGAGCGCCTGCGCCGCGAGGATCCGGAGTTGCTGGAGCCGCGCTGGAACGAATTCAAAACGCCGATCTCGGCGGCGCTCGCAGCGGCGGTCTGAAAGCGGGCGCCGACGCGCGCTCAGCGGTTGAATTTCGCTTCGGCGCGATCGAGAGCGGCGATCGGGTCTGCGGCGATTTGTGGTGCGACCTGCGCAAGCTTTGAGCGCCACGTTTCTGGCAGGTCTTCGTAGCGACGCACCTTGGCGCCTGACAGGCGCGAAGTCAGGTTGCCGGGCCGATCGCCCATGTTCATCCAGCGCTGCCAGCCCGTGACTTCGGCGAAAAAGACCTTCGCCTCGCCAAACGTCACGTCGGGGTCGGAGAGGTTGGCGAGGCTGCCGTGGTAGACCGCAAGGTCATTGACCTCGAACGGCTTCTCGCGACCGGGCGTGAAAACCCTTGCTTTGGATTCATCGAGCACGAAGACATCGTCGCCGACGATGGTTGGAGGATGCGTATTGACGCTTGACTCGATCGGCGCTCCGCCGATCATGTCGGGCCGGATACGCTCGTTGTCAGGCCTGAAGCGCGCAACCGAAGGACCCAGCGGATTGAAGCGCACGGGCAGGGTCTCGCCGGTATACGGGTTCTTCCAGGATTCCAGCGGTTCGCCGGTCTCCAGATCGAGGCTCAGGACCAACTCCAGCGAGGCCATCTCGAAGCTGCCGTCCGGCGAATGCCTGATGCGCTGGATGGTGCCGACGCTGTTGGTGTAGATGGGCGTCAGCGTCGGGCCGACCTGGCCCATTTTCGGGCCCTCCAACCACCAGAAAATCAGCCCATCGTCGGTCCGAAAGCGCAGCTTTCGAAACAGCGTTCGGGCGTCCGGGATCGCGCCGGCCGCGGAATGAGTAGAGGCGGCTGAGGCCAGCGCCTCGGCCGCAGTCGTCACCGCTACCACGCTGGCGGCCGCACCCGTCACCCACTGTCGGCGATCCATGGTCAGCTTGAAGCCGTAGCAAACGAAAGAAAGTTCATGGTAGGTACACTCCGGTAACGGCCGTTCATTGGTGGTTCTGACCGGTCGAGCGTACGCCTCTTGCTGCGTTTGCTGCCAATGCAAAGCGTGCCTGGTTAGGCCCGTGGCAGTCATGGCCGTGCCGGGCAGACTGAGCTTCCGGTCGGGCAAGGGCGTAACATTCAGCGGCGAGTTGACGTCTGTTACCACCCCAAGACTTGGGCGGAGGAACTTTGTGCAATGCGAACCCAAACCAGGTTCCGACCGGCGGCGTGGTCGGCAGTCCCGCCCTGGCGAACAGCGATCAGCAGGCAAACGCCGGTCATTCAATCGAAGAATGGACAAATCGCCGCTGGACCTCGTCGTTCATCGCACTCGATCCGATCGAGCAGTTTCGACCGGCCATGCGAATCCAGCGCAGCCTGGAGGAAGAAGACGACATCCTGCACTGGTATCACTTCATCCTGATCGCCGTGCCAAAGGACGCGACTCCGAAAGTAGTCGTACGCTGGCAAGGCATCGAGTTCTCGCGGCATGAGCGCATCGGTGAGAACCGTTTCAGGCTGCACGGGCACAATCTGTCGTTTGCACGCGATCTGCAGCGCGGCGCGTTCGTTGATTCCGTTCTGAATCCAGTCACTCAGCAGCGCGTTGATGTGCCGGCGATGGCGCTCACCGAGGACCCCGGTCTGGTGCGATCGCGAGCTGGCACCGTCACACTCGACCGTCCCACGGCACCGCCGCGTCCGGACTACCACCTGCTGCGCCGAGAGGGGGATCTGGTGAAGGTGGACGCGATTCGCGTTCCTCCCGATACCTGGCCAGTGACGTTTCTCGAAACAGGGTACGAAGCGTCACCGGCCTCCCTGTTCGACGCTCCGCGCCACAAATGGCTGCCGAGCGAAGTCTCGGGCGGATACGTTTTTCCATGGCCGAAATGGATGCAAATGGGCGATGCGCCGGGGCACATGTTTGCAACCTGGAGCGGCCACAAGCTTCGATCAGTTGATCAGCTGCCGATCGAGTTCAGGCAGCGGGCTGAGCGGGACTTTCCGCATCTCCTGCAGGTGGACCGCAAGCTGTTGCGCACCTCGATTCCTGGTCTGCCGACCAGCTGACTTGCCCCTGTGATCTACGCCAAGCTGCTATGCGTTGCACTGCTGTGGGCTGGCACGTTCATTGTCGGCAAGTATGCCGCACCGCAGCTGCCGCATTTCACGCTGGCCGCGCTGCGCTTCTGGTGCGCGTTCGCGATCCTTGGCCCACTGCTGCTGCTGGTCGAGGGCCGTGTGCCGAGGCTGTCCTGGCGCCTGCTCGGGCTGACCTTTGTCGTCGCGCTGTTTGGTCTGTTTGCCTATAACCTGTTCTTCCTCGGCGCACTCGAGCGCATCGCCGCGGGACGCACTGCGCTGGTCGTGGCGCTGAATCCGATCCTGACCGCGCTCGCGATGGCGTTGATCTTTCGCGAGCGCATCGCACCGCTGCGCTGGGTCGGTATCGTGCTGGCCCTCATCGGGGTCTGGATCGTGATCGCCAAGGGCGAGCCCGCAATGCTGCTGCGGCGGCTCGGCACCGGCGAGCTGCTGATGCTCGGTGCCGCGGTGTGCTGGGCGATCTATACGATCGCGAGTCGCTTCGTGCTCTCTGCAGCGGATGCGCCGTCGCCGCTGGCCGCCACCGCAATCGCCTCGCTGTGGGGCGCACTGCTGCTGTCGCTCGGCATGCCATTCGAGTGGTCAGCATGGCATGCCCGTGAAGTGGCGCCGGGCGTCTGGGCATCGATCCTGTACTTCGGCGCCGGCGGCACGGCGCTCGCATTCGTCTGGTACAACCAGGGCGTCCGCGAGCTCGGCCCCTCGAGCGCGTCCGTGTTCAACAACATGGTGCCGGTGTTCGGGGTACTGCTCGCGACGCTGCTGCTCGATGAACCGCTGCTGGCATCGATGCTCGTCGGCGGCGCGATAGCGCTCGCTGGAGTCAGTCTCACAAATTCGAAACTTGCAGCGCGGTCCTGACGGCAGACCCTGGTCGCGCACGCGCGCTGCGGGGAGCTGAGGTTCGTCGTCCCTCAGCCCCCTCCCTGCGCCCGCTGCCTGGCTCAGAACTGGACGACAACTCCGGCATAGAAGTAGCGCCCGATGTTGTCCCAGATCGCATCGGTACCAAACACGCTGCCATTCCCGAGCAACCCAGCCGGCGGAAGTCGGTCGAAGGCATTGTCGACCCCGACATAAAGATCGAGCTGCTCGTTGAATTCGTAGCCAACACGGAAATCCGAGTAAACCGCATCTGGCAGGAACTGCACGTCGGCAAAGTCGGCGTTCTGCGGCGGCCGTCCGCCGACTGTGCTGATGTCCTCGATGCCGCCTCCGAGGCCGACGGAGGAGACCGCCTGCTTGCTCAGGTACCGCAGTTGATAACCGAAGTCCCATTTATCGAGCTTCAGATTGGTAGACAGGTTCGCCTGCAAACGTGGGTCGCCAACCTCGAGCAGAATCTTGTCCGGGCGCTCAGGTTCGTTGACGAAAGGGAAGTCATTGCGATTCAGCACATAGGAACTGGTCAAGCGCGTCGTGAACTGACCTGCACCAATGTTGCGGCGATAGGTCGCCTCGATGTCGTAGCCGCGGGCGGTCGCCGCTGCGAAATTGATGCCGCCCTGGATGATGCCGAACTCCGGTGCCTGCGTGGAGAAGAAGTTGCTCGCCGGATCGCGGCGGATCACCGCACAGAATGGGTTGCTCAGCGACGACGAGTCGTAGCAGTTGTTGACGATCTGCTGCGCCGTCGGAGAACCAATCACGTCTTCGATCCGGATCTCGTAGTAGTCAATCGTGATGGTAAGACCCGGCACAAACCGCGGCTGCAACACCGTGCCGACGGTCCAGGACTTCGAGGTTTCCTCCTGCAGGAACTGGTTGCCGCCGGTCGAGAACGCGGTGCTCGCCGAGCGCGCAGGGGTATTCACGAAACCGACCGGGATTCCGGCCGCCAGACAGTTTGCTGACCGTGTTGCGGTACCGTTGCTGATGTTGTTGACATCACAGGGGTCGGTCAATCCGCCCGCAAAATTCTGGCCGAGCTCAGCGTACAGATCGAACTGTGTCGGTGAGCGAACCGCAACCGAGTAATTGGCGCGCAAGCGGACGTCTTCAATCGGCGCCCAGGTGACGCCGGTATTCCACGCCAGCACCTCACCGACCGCGCCTTCGTAGTCGGCAAAACGAGCCGCGGCCTGAATCGAAAGCTCGTCGATGAACGGTCGGTCGGAAAGCAGCGGCGCGTTGATTTCCGCGAAGATCTCCTTGACCTCGAACTTCACCGGCGGACGAAACCGCGAAATCGCGGTCAGGAAGGTGCGGCCACTGACAACCAGATCGCCAAAGTCACGGAAGCCATCCTCTTCGCGCCACTCACCACCCAACGCAAAGCCCAGCGGACCGGCGGGCAGCTCGAACCACTGTGAGGAATCTCCGGCGATGAATCCAGAGACGACCGTCTGTTTGTGGCGTTGATTCGAAAGCGTGTCTTCACTGATGTAGTCGACCGCGGCCTGACCCGGCGCGCCCTCGCCAAACAGATTGATCGGCACACAAGCGGCAATATCGGCCGCAAGCGCCGCAGCGTCCGCAGCATTGGCAGGCGTCGCGGTCACGACGCCAGCAAGCTGTGCGCGGCACACGACCTGGCCAGCGGTGTTTCGAACTGCGTCGCTGGCGAGACGGAAGCGCTGTTGAACGCGATTGTTCAGCGACAGCAGTTCCTGCTTGAACTCGCCGTAGTTGAATGACACGTCGTAACGCCAGTCATCGTTGAATTCGCCCTTCAGGCCAAGCACCACGCGGGTTGTCTCGCGAAACCCTTGCTCTTCGCGGCTGCCGAAATCCAGGTTGTTCCGTTGTAGTCGAAACGCCGTCTGACCGGCCGGCAGCACCGACCGGATGGTCGCCGCGGCGGCTGGATTCAGATAGGCGTTGTCGAAGAAGATCGGGACTCCGCTGCTATTCGCACCGGTAAATCCCCCCTGCGCCGACGCGCTTCCCGTCTGCGTGCCGCCCGAGGCAAACGTCGGCGACGACTGCTGAAAGAGATCGTAGCGAACGTACTTGGCTTCCAGATAGGGCGTGAGCGCATCGCTGATATCGAAATGCGCAAGGACATTGACGCCATACCGCTCGACGAACGGCTGCAGCTGACCATAGCGACGCAGGGTTGATCCGTCGCCGCCAATCTGGTTGCCCGTGGCGCGGCCGCTAATCAAGCGCTGCTCGTCCCCATAGTTCGCTTCAGTGAGGGTGCCGTCTGGCTGAAAGCGATACACACGCGGCACGCCGTTGATGCATCCGGCCGGTGTGGCGCAGGTGCCGATGACGCTCGCCGTGCCGGACGAAGCAATGAATGTGCCGCCTTCGCTGAGCCCCAGACTGCGGACGCCGCTACGCAACGTGCGATCGGCAATGCCGTCAGAACCGCCAGTCTCGCCGGCCGGGTTCTCGGCAAACTGGAACTGCGTTCGTCCGGTAAAGGCACCAGAGCGGGAGGCACGATCAAGCGTATCGAGCTCTTCGGCCCGACTGTACTCGCCCGACACTGCAAAGTTTCCGCGGTCTTCGGCGAAGTTCCAGCCGGCCGTGAGGCTGGCCGTATAACTCTCGCGATCGCCGCGCGAGCTGATACCGGGTTGAAAGCGCCCCTTGATGCCCTCGAAATTGTCCTTGAGGATGAAATTGACCACGCCAGCGACGGCGTCGGAACCATACACAGCAGAAGTGCCGCCCGTGACAATGTCGATGCGTTCAACGAGATCGGTTGGAATCGTATTGATATCAACGCGAAACAAACCCGGCGAGGCCGAAACATGCCTGCGCCCGTTTTGCAGCACCAGTGTACTGGTGGTTCCGAGACCTCTGAGGTCAAGGAAACTCACGCCGGCCGTGCCGATGAAACGCGTTGAATTGGCCTGGCTGAAGGTATTTCGCAGCGCTGGCAGGTCATTCAGCAAATCGCCGAGCGAAACATTGCCGGTCGAGAGAATGTCATCAACCGTTATGGTCGTAACGGGCACCGCCGACTCGATGTTGACCGAGCGGATGCGCGAACCCGTGATAATGACTTCAGCGAGGTCTGACGATCCGCTGTCCGCTTGTTCCTGAGCAAGCGCTGGAGCCGTCGACAAGAATGATGCAATCAGTCCGAGCCCAAAACTGCGCGCTAGATTGCGTCGCAACATTGCAGTTCTCCTGTGAATTGAACGCTGCGCGAACTCTTCATGGCCACGTCGCATTCCGTTGTTGTATAAAAGCTTCGCCTGTGCAGACGTTGGCCACGATCACTAATTCACGTCACCAGCAGATCTGCGTAGGACATAAAGACCGAGAGTCGCGGAGCATACACTGGGCTAAGCTGCAGTGAAACGGGTGTTTACGTCAACCTGGCCAGCACTGAGCGAGCGAGCTGCTGAACGTCAGCCTGGCCTTCGGAGAGCCACACATGTCTCAAAAACGCAACGATCGTGATGGATTCGAATTCGGCAGTGCCCGAACCGACGCGCTCGAATCAAAGATCGCGCATCTTGAACTGACCGTACAACAACTCAGCGATGTGCTTTACCGGCAGCAGCGCGAGATCGCCGCGCTGTCAGATCGGCAGCAACGGCTGCTGCAGCGAATAGAAAGCTTTGCCCCTGACGACGCGGCGCCCGACGATGCCGGTGCGAACGACCCTCGCCGCGATGTGCCGCCGCACTACTGAGCGCCGCTATCGAGGCTGTTGCTGACGCTGGCGCAGCTGCTGCAGTCGGCGCTGCCGTTCCTGCGGCGATAGCTGCTGCCAGCGCTCACGCAACTCGCGGCGCCGTTGCGGCGGCAGGCTGCGGAATCGATCAAAGGCTTTGCGGACTCGCGTCTGCTCGTCGGGCGCGAGCCGCTGAAACTGCTGCCAGCGCTGCCGCGCGGCCGCACGCTGTTCGGGTTCGAGCTCCCGCCAGCTCTGAAAACGGGTCCGCGCACGGTCTCGCTGGTTAGGGGTCATTGCCAGCCAGCGGCTGCTGCCACGGGCCAGCGCGTTCTGCCTGGCTGCAGGCAAGGAATCCCAGCGATCCTCGAAGCTCGCGAGCAGTCCGCGCTGCGCATCATCCAGTGACGTCCACGGCAGCGGCGCAGCGGCGCTCTGCCCGGCAGCCACAGGAGGCGGCGTCTGTGCCCAAGGCACGGCGGCTCCGAAAAGCAGCGCCGCGGCGCACACGATCCTCAACATCGATCCGTTCATTCTTTGTCTCCAGCCTTGCGGCCGACAAGCCGTTCAAGGTCGGTGCGCGCAAGGAAGTCCAACCAGTCGCCGTCGTCCTGTTCGTCTGCCTCGTCGTCGCTGTCGAGATCACCGAGGAACTCCAGCAATTCCGCATCGGGCGCCGCTGCAGGCTCCTTGGCAACGGCGCTCGCCGTGGCGATCAGGCTGAACAGCACCAGCAAGGCGACACGACTTCGATGCTCGAGCATCACGACCCCAGCACCTCGTCTTCGCCGGCAGCCCATTCGTAGAACTCGTAGTCGGTGATGCCTGCTTCGAGATCCACGACATCCGCATCGGCGAGCAGATCCAGATCGTCGAAAGTGGTCGCCTCGAAGCGCGCCTGCTGCGGCGCGCGGTCGATGCCGCCAGGGCTGACCCAGAGCGTCACGGCGATCAGCGCCGCAGCCGCCACCACGCCAGCCGGCACCCAGCCGCCCGGCCGCATCAAGCGCTGCCACGGCGACGCCTCCCGGGCTTCGGCTGCCGCTTCCGCTTCGGCAAGGGCACGCTGCCGCGCCTGGTTCAGCCGCGAACGTGTGCGCGCATCGAGACGCTCGACGCTCGCTTCGAGGGTCGCGCGGGTGCGGTCTTCGAACTCACTCATGCCAGAACTCTCCGAGCTGCGCGCGCAGCGACTGCAGCGCACGGAAATAATGTGTCTTGACGCTGCCCTCGGAGCAACCCATGGCCGCCGCAGTGGCTGCAACGTCCAGTCCTTCGAAGTTGCGCAACAGAAAAGCCTGGCGCTGGCGGGTCGGCAACGCTGCAATCCGCTCCTCGAGCACGCCGATTGCTTCGTCCATCTGCAGCTTGTCGACGATCGCCGGCTCCTGGCTCGGCGCCGCATCGATCGGATCGTAGTCGTCGTCGGCCGCTTCATTGCCGCGGAACGGCAACCAGGCGATCACCCGCCCGCGCACGGTACGGCGCCGCTGCAGATCGCGCACGCGGTTGTCGAGAATGCGATAGAACAGCGGCTTCCATTCCTCTGCCGGGCGCGCCGCATAGCTGCGCACCAGCGACAGCATTGCGTCCTGCACCGCATCGAGGGCGTCGTCGTCGTTGCGCAACGCCAGCCGGGCGATCTTGAAAGCCTTGCGCTCGATCGTCGCCAGGAACGTTTCAAGCGCACGGGCATGCGGAGTCGTCGCGACCAAGGTCCTCGAGCCGCGTTCTGCGGCCAGCGTGCTATAACCGCCGACGAGCGTAGCAGTAATGGTTGCCATGCCCGATACAACGCGCGGGGCGACCCCCGGTTGACTTCCGGTTTCACCGGCCGCCATCGCCGCAAATCAGGCACTTACGAACACAGCTGCAGAGGCTGCTTCATGTGTTTGTCATAAAAGCGCTCGGGCATCGACTTCGCGCTAGCTAACTATTTGAAAAAATTGAACTTTCCCTCTGCTGCTCCGTTCGTGATCAACGCCCGCCCGGCACCGCGAAAACGCTACATTTGCCGGCAAATGCGGCTGGGCTCCACAGAGTTACACACAGCTTCTGTGGACAATCGCGCGCCATGATCCTGAGGGTCGCGCTCGACACGCCGCTACGGCAGCTGTTCGACTACCTGCCATCGGCCGACGCCCAGTGGCCGCCCAATCAATGGCAACCCGGTGTCCGAGTCCGCGTGCCGTTTGGTCGCCGCAGCCTCGTTGGTGTGGTCGTCGAGATCACCCCGCAAAGCTCGATCGCGGCAGACAAGCTGCGGCGGGTGCTGGAGGCCATCGACACCGCGCCGGTGTTCGATGCCGCGCTGCTCGAGCTGCTGCGCTGGACGGCCGACTACTACCATCATCCGATTGGCGAAGTGATGGCGGCGGCGCTGCCGAAGCTCGCCCGCGACGGCGCCCCGGCCTTCGCACTGCTGGAACGCTGGTGCCCCAGCGAGAATGGCGCGGCAGCGCTGGCCGCCGGCGAGCTGCGCCGCGCGCCGCGTCAGCGCGAACTGCTCGAGCGGCTGGCCAGCTCCGGCGGCGATACCGCACCTGTATTGGATCAGGTGCTGCCGGGCTGGCGTCCGGCGGCGCGAGCCCTACGGCAGCGCGCCTGGGTTGAGGTCGCGACGGTGCCGGCCAGCGCCGGCCTCGACGCGAATCCCTCCGCCGCGATCGCGCACGACTCGCCGCATGAACTGGTGGCCGAGCAGGCTGCGGCTGTCCGTGCGATCGACGCAGCAGCGGGTCGCTTTGAACCTTTCCTGCTGCACGGCATCACCGGCAGCGGCAAGACCGAGGTCTATCTGCGCGTCGTCGCCGCGGCGCTCGCGCGGCAGCAGAACGCGCTATTGCTGGTGCCGGAGATTGCACTGACGCCGCAGTTCGTCGGCCGCTTCGCCGCCCGCTTCGATGTGCCGATGGCCGTGCTGCACTCCGGGCTGACCGATCCACAACGCCTGCAGGCCTGGCGCGAGCTGCTGGCCGGGCGCGCTCGCATCCTGATTGGCACGCGATCCGCTGTGTTTGCACCGCTGATGACGCCGGGCGTGATCATCATTGATGAAGAACACGACGCGTCGTTCAAGCAGCAGGACAGCAGCTTTCGCTATTCAGCGCGCGATGTGGCGGTGGTGCGCGCGCAAGCGCTTGCGATTCCGATCGTACTGGGGTCGGCGACGCCGGCGCTCGAGACGCTGCACAACGCCGCGCTCGGACGCTATCAGCGGCTGTTGCTGCCGCGGCGCGCCGGGCAGGCGCCGCCGCCGACCTTGCGGCTGGTCGATCTGCGGGTCGAGTCGCTGCATGCGGGGCTCGCGACGACCAGCATCGCCTCGATCGAACAGCATCTGGCAGCCGCTGGCCAGGTGCTCGTCTATTTGAACCGCCGTGGCTACGCGCCGACGCTGCTGTGCACCGCCTGCGGCTGGATCGCGCCCTGCGCGAACTGTGATGCGCGCTATACCGTGCATCGCGGCAGTGATCGGCTGCAGTGCCACCACTGCGGTGCCGAACGGCCGCTGCCGCGCCAGTGCCCGCAATGTGGCTACGAGGTCAAACCTGTCGGCCAGGGCACCGAACGCGTCGACGAGGCCCTGGCAGAGATGTTTCCGCAGGCACCGATCGCGCGACTCGATCGCGATGTGGTTCGGCATGCCGGCGATGTCGAGGCCGTCGTCGCGCGGATCGACAGTGGCGCCGCACGGATCCTGGTCGGCACGCAGATGGTCACGAAGGGCCACGACTTCCCGAACGTGACCCTGGTGGTGGTGCTGAATGCGGACCAAGGGCTGTTCAGCACCGACTTTCGCGCCGCTGAGCGTCTCGCCCAGACCATCGTGCAGGTCGCCGGTCGCGCCGGCCGCGCGCAACGGCCAGGCGAGGTTCTGATCCAGACGAGCTATCCCGACCATCCGCTGCTGCAGCAGTTGCTGGCCTCGGGGTATGACGGCTTCTCGGCTGCGGCACTCGCCGAAAGACAGGCCGCCGGCTGGCCGCCGTTCTCGCGTCTGGCGGCGCTGCGCGCGTCGGGCACGGAGCCCATGACCGCGGTGCGCTTTCTCGCCGCGGCGCGCCAGGCCGCGCAGCCTTCAGAGCGCGTGCGCCTGCTGGGACCGGCGCCAGCGGCCATGGCCAAGCGCGCCGGCCGCTACCATGCCCAGCTGCTGCTCGAGTGCGTCGACCGCCCCGCACTGCATCGATTCATCGATGACTGGCTGCCGCAGGTCGAGTCGCTGCCCGAGTCGCGAGCGGTTCGCTGGGCGCTCGATATCGATCCGCTCGACCTATTTTGAGCGCACCGTATCATGGGCGCCTGCGGCGCACGCCGTGCGCCAGGAACCCATTGCGTTGAAGATCCAAATAACCGGCCTGATGGCCGCCGCCGTACAGCGCGTCGGCGCCACGTTCGATACCGCGGCGATCGCGCTCGAGCGAACCCGCGACCCGACGCATGGCGACTTCGCCTCGAACATCGCGATGCGGCTGGCGAAGACCGCGCAACGCAAGCCGCGCGAGCTCGCCGAGGCAATCGTCGCGGCGCTGCCGGCCAACAACCTGATCGCGCGCGCTGAAGTCGCCGGCGCCGGCTTCATCAATCTGTTCCTGACCCGCGGCGCCTATATCGCCGAACTGCAGCGCGTGCATGCCGAGGGCGCCGACTACGGCCGCAGCAGGCTTGGAGCCGGGCGGCGCGTCAATCTCGAGTTCGTGTCAGCGAATCCGACCGGACCGATGCATGTCGGGCACGGTCGTCAGGCCGCCTACGGCTCGGCGCTGGCGAGCCTGCTCGAGGCGGTCGGCTACGACGTGCACCGCGAGTACTACATCAACGACGCGGGGCGGCAGATGGACATCCTCGCCGCGAGTGTCTGGCTGCGTTACCTCGAACTCGGTGGCGAGCCGTTGCCGTTTCCGCAGAATGCCTATCGCGGCGACTACCTTCTGCCGGTCGCGCAGCAGTTGCGCGACCGGGTCGGCTCCGAGCTGCAGCGCGACGCTGCGGCGGTTTTTGCGGAGCTTCCTGCCGATGCGCCGGAAGGCGATAAAGACCGGTACATCGACGCGGTGATCCACCGTGCTCGCGAGCTGCTCGGTCCGGAGGGCTTTCAGCGCGTGCTGCAGACCGGCCTTGCCGCCATGCTGGAAGAGATCCGCGACGATCTGCAGGGCTTCGATGTGCAGTTCGATCAGTGGACTTCGGAGCGCGCCTTCACGGACAGCGGTGCGATCGACCGTGCCCTGCAGCGCCTGCGCGCCGATGGTCGCATCTATGAAAAGGACGGCGCGCAATGGTTTCGCGCCACCGAGTTCGGCGATGATGAAGATCGCGTCGTCGTGCGCGAGAACGGCGTCCACACCTATTTCGCTTCCGACATTGCTTACCATTTCGACAAACGCCAGCGCGGCTTCGACCTGCTGATCGACGTGCTCGGCGCCGATCATCACGGCTATGTGTCGCGCGTGCGCGGCGGCCTTGCGGCGATGGGCGAATCACCCGACTGCCTCGAGGTCTGCCTGATCCAGCTGGTCAGCCTGTTCCGCAATGGCGTCAAGCTGTCGATGGGCAAGCGCGAGGCGACCTTCGTGACGCTGCGCCAGCTGCGTGAGGAAGTCGGCAACGATGCCTGCCGGCTGTTCTATCTGATGCGCAGCAACGATCAGCCGCTCGATTTCGATCTCGAACTCGCCAAGTCGAAGTCGAACGAGAATCCGGTGTTCTACATCCAGTACGCGCATGCGCGTGTCGCCAGCGTCATGAAGGAGCTCGCCGCGCGCGGCGGCCGTTTCGACCGCGCTGGCGCGGAAGCGAGCCTCGCTGCCGAGGGCGAGCGGCTGCTCGCCGCGCCCACGGCGCAGGCGCTGCTGGCGATGGTCAGCCGCTACCCCGAAGTGCTCGCGAGCGCCGCGACGCAGCGCGCGCCCCATGCCGTTGCGCATTATCTGCGCGACCTCGCCAACGCGCTGCACACGTTCTATGGTGCAGAGCGCGTGCTGATCGACGATGCAGCCGAGCGGGACGCACGGCTGTACCTGCTGCTCGCCACGCAGACCGTGATCCGCAACGGGCTCGGGCTGCTCGGTGCTTCCGCGCCCGAGACCATGTAGGCCGATGCGTTGAACAAACCTCTCGCCCGCGACTACAAACGCACGCGTCGAACGGCGCTGAATGCCGGCAACTACCGTGATCTCGGCATGGGGCTGGCGATCGGGCTCGGTGTCGCGGTGCTCGTGTTCGCGTATCAGGAGAGCGTGATTCGTGATCTGCGCCAGTCCATCCCGGACGCCGGGCCACAGCTGCGCGCCGGGGCGTCGCCGCGG
This sequence comes from Steroidobacterales bacterium, assembly GCA_038210215.1. Classification (GTDB taxonomy): domain Bacteria; phylum Pseudomonadota; class Gammaproteobacteria; order Steroidobacterales; family Steroidobacteraceae; genus UBA964. The sequence continues at coordinate 2,937 of JBBQWY010000038.1, read as the reverse complement.
GGCGCTGGCGATACACCGACCGCTGATCCGGCCGCCGACAATGCGGCGCAGCAGTTCGATTTCTACGAAATGCTGCCGAAGTTCGAGGTCGTCGTACCCGAGAAAGAACAGGAGGTCGGCAGCCGCGCGCCGATGTCGACCATCGAACGCCCCGGAACCTATGCGCTGCAGGTCGGCACCTATCGGCGCTTCGAAGACGCCGAGCGCGTCCGCCAGCAGCTCGCGCTGCAGAGCATTGCGGCTGGCGTGCAGCGCGTCGCGGTCGACAACGACGTCTGGCACCGGGTACGCGTCGGGCCCCTGACGGATCTCGCCGAGCTGAACCGCTTGCGCGGCAAGTTGCGTTCGGCCGATCTCGATGCCCTGGTCATCCGGCTCGGCGAGTAGCCCTCACACCGCTTCTCAAGCCCGAAACACGCCTGTAAGCTCACCCATGGTCACCATCGGGCGTCGATGGTCGGCCAAAAACTTGCAGGGGGACTATCGTGATTTACCCAATCGTCAGGCTGTACGACTCGGTTCAGCGCGCCAACAGCGCCGTGGAGCGGCTCCGTGTGGAAGGCTTTTCTTCCGATGCCATCGATCTGATTTCCGCGCCGGTTGGCGGCGTTGCCACTGGTAGCGGCGACGATTCCATCGTCAATGCGATCGCTGCCAGCTATGTGTTGAAGTGGCGCGCCAAAATATACGCCGAGCGCGTGCGGCGCGGCGGCGCGCTGGTGATCGTGCGTGCGGAGTTCGGCGCCGGCCGTCTCGCAACCGATACCCTCGACCGGTTTGGCCCGATCGATTCCGGCTTGCCACTGGTCGAGGACCCCGCGCCGCGTTGGGACGAAGGCGCACCATTGTCTTCATTGCTGCAAATGCCCGTTATCACCAAGGCGCCGACTCCATTCTCGTCTTTCTTGGCGCTGCCGCTGTTGACCCGCCGCAGCTGGACGCTCGGCTCCGCCTTGGGTCTGCCAGCGATGACGCGACGGGGCTGGACGCTGTCTGGTGCCTTCGGAATGCCCACGTTGAGCAAGCGCAGCACGCCTTTTTCTTCGATGTTGGGCCTACCATTGCTTACGGGTGGCAGACGACGACCAGCTGGCGGGTAGCGTCAGATCTGATTTACAGGTTCAGTTGACAACCTGTGTTGTCATTCATAGCATTCGAGGGCGAAGAAGCACAACGACGTGGCTTTGGATGGCCCAATTGCAGCTGCAGCACAACATTTTCTAGGTCTTAGGAGCAATTGCCATGGCAGAAGATCCAAATCGGGTATGGCCGACGGGCCTGACGATTCCGGAAGCCGAGGAGTTACACAAGCACGTCATCGACGGATCGCGGGTTTTCTTCGCGATCGCGCTGGTGGCGCACCTGCTTGCGTACATTTACACCCCTTGGCTCGGTTAAGGAGATACCGCAGTGAATAATGGAAAAATGTGGCTGGTGGTCAAACCCACCGTAGGGCTACCGTTGTTCCTGGGAGGCGTAATCACGATCTCGCTGATCGTCCACTACGCGATCCTGTCGAACACGACTTGGTTCCCGGCATTCTTCGGCGGCTAAAAAGTCGATTGAGAAATGACCAAGCCGGCCGGATCCTGATGATCCGGCCGGCTTTTTTTTCGCCCCGGGTTTCTTTTTCGCCGGGGTGGGCGTGACCAAGATGGCAGGGATAGGCCGAAAACTGGTGCAGGCCTGGGTCGGCTACGGCCCAAGATTCATGCCGTTTGCCGACGCGGCGAGCGCCGACCTGCCCCTGTCGCGACTGCTGCGACTGTCCTTGTTTCAGGTGTCGGTGGGCATGGCTCTGGTGCTGCTGGTCGGCACGCTGAACCGGGTCATGATCGTCGAGTTGAACGTGCCCGCCTCGCTGGTCGGCCTGATGGTCGCGCTGCCGATCGTGTTCGCGCCGTTCCGCGCCCTGATCGGCTTCCGCTCGGACAACCATCGCTCGGAGCTCGGCTGGCGGCGCGTACCGTACATGTGGCAGGGCACGCTGCTGCAGTTCGGCGGGCTCGCGATCATGCCGTTCGCGCTGCTGGTGCTCGCCGGCGCCGGCAACGCCGCCGATGCGCCGGTGTGGATCGGCCGAGCCGCCGCGGCGCTGGCGTTCCTGCTGGTCGGCGCCGGAATGCACATGACACAGACCGTGGGCCTCGCGCTCGCGACCGATCTGGCCCCGCCCGAGGCACAGCCGAAGGTCGTCGGACTGATGTACGTCATGCTGCTGCTCGGCATGATCGGCAGCGCGCTGATCTTCGGTGCTGTGCTGGCGGACTTTGCGCCCGGCAAGCTCGTGCAGGTCATCCAGGGCGCGGCCCTTGCCACGATGATCCTGAACGTCGTCGCGCTGTGGAAGCAGGAGCCCAGGCGTCCGCGCCGCGGCGCGCCACTGCCAGCCGCTGGCCCGAGCTTCGGCGAAGCCTGGGCGCAATTCAGCCAGGGCAGTCATGCGATTCGCCGGCTGACCGTCATCGGCCTCGGCACGATGGCATTCAGCATGTCGGAGATCCTGCTCGAACCGTATGGCGGGCAGATCCTGAACCTGACGGTGGCGTCGACGACGCGACTGACCGCCGCGTTTGCATTCGGTGGCCTGCTCGGTTTCGCGCTCGCTTCACGGGTCCTCAGTCGCGGCACCGACCCTTATCGGCTGGCGGGTCTCGGTGCGTTGCTGGGCGTGCCCGGGTTCGCGGGCGTGATCCTCTCCGCACCACTGGCCGCACCGATGCTGTTCGTCGCCTGCACGATGCTGATCGGCTTGGGTGCGGGTCTGTTCGGCCATGGCACGCTGACCGCGACGATGAACCAGGCGCCTCGCGCCCAGGTGGGCCTCGCACTCGGCGCGTGGGGCGCGGTGCAGGCGACGGCGGCGGGAGTCGCCATCGCCGCCAGTGGCGTCATTCGGGATGTCGCCGCCGCCGTCGCGGCACGCGGCAGCGCGGC
>JBBQWY010000037.1:0-32569 GCA_038210215.1 Steroidobacterales bacterium | reverse complement strand
TTCGCCATTCTCGGGTCCTGCATGACCTTGGCGTTGACCTGGTCGCGGTGCTTGCGCGACTTGTAGACGATCCACGAGAACCAGACTTCTTCGGTTCGCTTCAGCTTGACGCTGCGCGGAAATGAAGTGAGCTTGCCCGCTGGCACATCGTCCGCGACGCTCTCGAAATACTCCAGCGCACCGTGCTCGATCCAGACCTTGGCCGCAACTCGCGCCATGCGCAGATAGGCCGCCCTGTTGCGCATCGGCACCGGCAACACGAATCCATCTACGTATCGGGTCGGCATAGTCAGCTCCTCGATCGTGGCAGCGACATAGTATTGTGTCGTATCCGGGACGCGTGGAGAACCTGTGATGACAAAATTCAACAAATTGCTGCTGCTGGCACTGATTGCGCCGCTACTTGGACTCGCCGCGCTGGCCCGAGCCGACGTCGCCACTGCAGCCCTCGAGGATTACCTGCGATTGCAGACCGGCAGCTTCACGACCGCGCAACAGGCCAAGCTCGATGCGCGCTATGAGACCGCGATCTGGCATGTCGCGGAGATCTGGCCTGGCCGCTCGACCACAGAGCGCTGGATCTACAGCGAAAGCTGGATGAAGGACGCCAAAGCACCCTACATGCAGCGGATCTCGCGGCTCGTAGCCGAGCCCGACGGCACCGTCAGCGGCCATCGATTGACGATTCCGGATTCCAAGCGGTTCGTCGGTGCGTGGCAGCAGATTGATCGCTTCAACGCGCTGGACCCCGGCGAACTGGCTCCCCTGCCCGGCTGCGATGTCGTGATGACGCGAACCGGACGCGAGCGATACGAGGGGGGCACGCTCGGCAATCGCTGCGGCAACGCATACAAAGGTTCGGCGTACGCGATCTCGCAGGCCACCGTCACCGCGGACGGCTTCACCAACTGGGATCGGGGTTTTGCCGCCAATGGCGAGCAGACTTGGGGTCCGCGTTATGGCGGCTATCGTTTCACGCGCCTCGACGCACCGGTCGGCTGCGTGAACCCGGTCCGGATGCTCGTTTACGGCGAGATTCAGGACCGGAAAGCCTTTGCAGCCTACGGGCGCGCGCTCGGACAATCCGGGCTTTATCCGAAGAACGGCGGCTACTACGAAGCCGTCTCGCCGGCACTGGAAGTGTTCGAAGGCACGCCGCCAGCGGGTCGCGGGGTAATCATCGCGCGCTTCCCGTGCCTCGAGGCTGCGCGGGCGTTCTGGAACTCGCCCGAGTACGCCGAGATCCGCAAGCTGCGCGAGGGGCTGGCGGAATTTGAAGTCCTGGTGCTGCCAGGCGCAGCATTGCCCGGCTATCTGGCCGAGTAGCCCGGAGCCTTGCATGCAGCCTGATTTGGCCGGTGACGATTGCGTCAGCGATGCGCAGATTGCCACGTACGAGGCCGACGGTATCGTGCGCATCCCCGGGTTGTTTGCACTTTGGGTCGCGCGGCTCAGTGAGGCCGTGCTCGACGTCATCGAACGGCAACGCCGCGGCGAGATCCGTCCGCGCTCGGCGCAGTTCGCGTACCAGAACGATCTCAGTGTGTTCGAGGAATTCGGCGGCGGCGCGATGGCCCTGAACATCGTGGGTCATCACCCTGGGTTCGCTGCGTGGCTGGCGGACTCGCAGGCCGCCGAGGGCACGCCTTGGCACAATGACACCTGCACGCGGCCGTTCTGGGGCAGGCAGATGACGATTCTGTGGATCGCGCTGACGGATATCGGCGCCGAGGACGGGCCGCTGACGACGGTGCGCGGCTCCCACCGCGGCGATGGTCGCTACTACTCGCCATTTTTTCCGGCGACTGCCTGTTCATGCACCCGAGCACGATCCATGGCTCGCAACCTCGGCGCACGACGAGCCGCGCGCCGCGCCTGTCGTTCAGCACGCGCTGGCTCGGTGACGATGTGATCTGGAATCCCGACCCGTTGACGGCGCCGATGGCCGCACGGCTGCTTGATCATCCGGACTTGAATCCGGGCGCTGCCCCACCGCCTTCAGTGCTGCCGATCAGCTGGCCCGCATGACCCTGGACCCCAAAGACCTCGACAAGCTGCGCATCGATCGCGAGCCCGCTGCGCAGCGCTACCAGACGCCCAGGCGCCGACGCGGTTGGCTGATCGCGGCTGCGGCCGTGATCGTGGCAATTGCCGCCTGGTTGGTATTGAGCAATCGCGGCCTCGAAGTCAGCACCGTCGTTGCCCAGGGTGGCAATGGCACGGCGGGAACTGGCGCTGTCGCATTGAACGCCTCGGGCTACGTCGTCGCTCGCCGCATCGCCACTGTGTCGTCGAAAGTCACCGGGCGCGTGGCGGAAGTGCTGGTCGAGGAAGGCGCGAGCGTCGAGTCGGGTCAACTGCTGGCGCGGCTTGACCCGCTCACTGCGGAGGCTCAGACCGAGCTGGCGCGACGGCAACTGAACGCCGCGCGCAGCGCCCTGACCGAGATCGAAGTGCGACTGGCGGAAGCGCAGCGCAACCTGCAACGCGCCGAGTCACTGCGTGCACAAAATCTCGTCAGCGAGGTTTCGCTGGATGCGGCGAGAGCTGAAGTCGACGCTTTGAGCGCACGCCTCGGTGCGCAGCAGGGCCAGCGCGATGTCGCGAACGCAGTGCTGGCGCTGCGGCAGCAGGACATCGAGGATCTCGCAATTCGCGCGCCGTTCGACGGCGTCGTGATCTCCAAGGACGCGCAGCCCGGCGAGATGGTCTCGCCCGTGTCGGCGGGCGGGGGTTTCACGCGCACCGGCATTGCGACGATCGTCGACATGGATTCGCGCGAAATCGAAGTCGATGTCAACGAGGTGTTCATCAATCGAGTCGCCGACGACCAGCAGGTCGAGGCGACGCTCGACGCGTATCCAGAGTGGACGATTCCCGCGCGCGTCATCAACATCGTGCCGGCTGCTGATAGACAGAAGGCCACGGTGCGGGTGCGCATCGCATTCGAGCAACTCGATCCGCGCATCCTGCCGGACATGGGCATCAAGGTCCGGCTGCTGGAACCCGTGGCCGAAACCACCAGCGAACCCCGCAACACGGTCGCGATTCCGTCAGAGGCCCTGCAGCGGGACGCGGATCGCACCTATGTCTGGCGTGTCGTCGATGCACGGGTCGAAAGGGTTGCCGTGCAGGCTGGAGCCGAACGCAGTGGTCGCATCGAGATCACCGCAGGGGTACGTGCGGGGGACGTGCTCGTTGCGCCACTTGTCGAAGGACTCCAGCACGGCATGCGCGTGCGCGTGCTCGAGGCGCGCCCGTGAACGTCGCCGAACTTCGCGGTGTCTCGAAGGAGTACACGCGCGGCGCCGAGACCGTGAAAGTGCTCGAGCGCCTCGATCTCGATCTGCCGCGCGGCGATTTCGTGGCGCTGATGGGGCCGTCCGGCTCAGGCAAGACCACGCTGCTGAACCTGATCGGCGGCCTTGATCGCCCCACGACCGGATCGATCACGATCGATGGTCTTGGCATCGAGCAACTGGCCGACGCGGCGCTGGCGCGCTGGCGCGCCGACAATGTCGGCTTCATCTTCCAGATGTACAACCTGTTGCCGGTGCTGACCGCAGAAGGCAACGTTGAACTACCGCTGCTGTTGACACCGCTCGATCGCAGCGCGCGCCGGCAACGCGTCGCCACAGCGCTTTCGCTGGTTGGACTCACGGATCGCGCCAAGCACCGACCGCGCGAGCTGTCGGGTGGGCAGGAGCAGCGCGTCGGCATCGCGCGCGCCATCGTGACCGACCCGACCTTGCTGCTGTGCGACGAGCCCACCGGTGACTTGGATCGCAAGTCCGGCGATGAGATTCTCGATCTGCTCGCGGCGCTGAATGCGCAGCACGGCAAGACCATCGTGATGGTCACGCATGATCCACGCGCCGCCGAGCGCGCCGCGCGCACGCTGCACCTCGAGAAGGGACGGCTCGAGCGTGAGACCTGAGGTCGCCCGGCCATGCTTTTGAAATGGCTGCCGCTGGTCGTCGCGAATCTGAGGCGCCGCCCGTTGCGACTGCTGTTCACGCTCGCATCGATCATCATTGCGTTCACGCTGTTTGGCGTGCTCGAGTCGTTGCGCAGCGGCTTCTCGCGGACGATCAACCTTGCAGGCTCCGACGTACTGATGACGCTGAACCGCGTCTCGATCATTCAGCCGCTGCCGCGTGCGCACATCGAGCGGGTTCGCGCCGTGCCCGGCGTCGAGGAAGTCGCCGGCTGGAACTGGTTCGGCGGCGTGTACAAGGACGGCCGCACGCAGATCCCGGTCTATCCAGTCGATCCGGAAGAAACGCTGCGGATCTTTCCGGAGATCACGATGCCGGCCGCACAGCGCGCAGCCTGGCTCATGGACCGGCAGGGCGCGATGGTCGGCGTCGCGGTCGCGTCCCGCTACGGCTGGAAGGTCGGCGACCGGGTGCCGATCCGCTCCACGATCTACACGCGCACCGACGGCTCCGATACCTGGGACGTCAACATCCAGGCGATCTATGACGTCGAGACCGCGCAGGGGGCCAATGTCGACAAGGCCAGCGTGTTCCTGCACTACGACTACTTCAACGAATCCCTGCGCTTCGGCAAGGACAATGCCGGCTGGCTGGTGCTGCGCATCGACGATTCACAGCGTGCTCCGGAGATCGCTGCCAGCATCGATGCGCTGTTTGCGAACTCTTCCAACGAAACCAAGACTTCGACTTCGCGCGCGATGGCCAAGCAGTTTGCCGACCAGGTCGGCAGCATCGGCACGATCCTGGTCGCGGTCGTGACAGCCGTGTTCTTCACGATGCTGCTCGTGATCGCGAACACGATGGCGCAGTCGGTGCGCGAACGCACCAGGGAAATCGGCGTGCTGAAGACGCTTGGCTTCAGCAGCGCGCAGATCATGGGTCTGGTGCTGCTCGAATCACTGGCGCTGACGCTGGTCGGTGGGCTGGCCGGCTTGCTGCTCGCCTACGGCGCAGTCGAGGGACTCGGGGAGGCCATCCGGCAGTTCATCCCGGTGTTCGAGATGACCGCTGGTACCGTCGGGCTCGCGCTCGGCCTGATGCTGGCACTTGGCGCGATTGCAGCGCTGTGGCCTGCGGGCCAGGCGATGCAGCTGAAGATCGTTGACGCATTGCGCAGGACTTAGGAAAGCGCCTATGGCCAGCAGCGCGGCACAGATCGCCTCGATTACGGCAATGAACCTGCGCAATCTGTCGCAGCGCTGGGCGTCATCGCTGGTGGCGGTGGTCGGCGTGGCCGGCGTCACACTGGTACTCGTTTCGGTGCTGTCGATCGCCGAAGGCTTTCGCGCCGCGATGGATCTGGCCGGATCCGACGACGTCGCGATTGCGCTGCGGGCCGGATCCACCGATGAGATGACCAGCGGCGTGCCGCAGGAAGCGGCCCGCGTGATCAGCGACGCAGCGCAGGTGGCACGCGGCTCGGATCAACGGCCGATCGTCTCGCCGGAGTTGTACGTCGTCGTCGATGCCGTGCTGCGCGGCAAGGGCAGCGCAGCCAATCTGCCCTTGCGCGGCGTCGGGCCGCTCGCGCCGCAGATCCGCAAGCGCTTCCGGATCGAAGAAGGGCGAATGTTTGCCGCCGGCAGCAACGAGATCATCATCGGCACCGGCGCCGCGCAGCAGTTCGAAGGTCTGGGCGTCGGGCAGTCGGTGCGCTGGGGCTCGGGTACCTGGACGGTGGTCGGGCGTTTCTCGGAACGCGGCGGAATTTCCGAGTCGGAGGCCTGGGGCGATGCGCGCGTGATTGCGCAGGCCTACAACCGCGGCACGACCTATCAGTCGGTCCGCGCGCTGCTGAGCAGCGCTGCGGCCTTCGACGACTTCAAGGATGTACTGAGCGCCGATCCGCGCGTCAACGTGCGGATCGAACGCGAGCGCGACTTCTACGCCGAGCAGTCGAAATTCTTGCGCACGCTCGTGACAACGGCGGGCTGGACGCTCGCATTGATGATGGGTTTTGGCGCCGTGTTCGCTGCGCTCAACACGATGTCGATCGCAGTTGACGGCCGCACGCGCGAGATCGCGACGCTGCGTGCGCTCGGTTTTGGCGCAGCGCCGGTCGTCGTGTCGGTGATGGCCGAATCGCTGCTGCTCGGCAGCCTCGGCGGCCTGCTGGGTGGCGCGATCGCCTATGTCGCGTTCGACGGCCTGCGCAGCTCAACACTGAACTGGCAGAACTTCAGCCAGGTCACCTTTGCGTTCACGGTCACACCGTCCCTCGTGTTCACCGGCATTGCCTATGGCTTGGTGCTGACGCTGCTCGGTGGCCTGATGCCAGCGATCCGCGGTGCCCGCCTGCCGATCGCGGCGGGTTTGCGCGAGAGCTGAGCCTCTGGCGCCGGGTTGGCAGATGCTGCCAGGCTAGGCATACTCCGAAAAGTGTCTCGCGACACTGGCACAGGCATCGAGAGGGGGACTGCTGCATGTGGGGAATGTTCCGGGCGTTTCTGTGGACCCTGCGCATCGCGTTGCCAAAGGTTGGCGTCGGCTGGATGTTCGCGCTGCTGACCATCGACTTCAACCGGATCTCGATCGTCGAGCTCGGCATCTCGGCGGTGCTGGTGACCAGTCTGCTGTCGATCCACTATTTCGCCTCGCCGTTCCAGGTCGTCATCGGCCGCTTCGCCGACCTGCACCCTCTGTTCGGCTATCGCCGCACGCCGTATTTGATTGTCGCCAGCGTCGTGGCGAGCCTGCTGTTCATGGCGCTGCCTGTCGTGGCGCACGACCTGGCGTCAGGCTCGATCGCTGCGTTGATCGCCGCCGTCACACTGTTCGTGCTGTTCGGTCTTTGCATGGCGACCGTCGGCGACTCCTACCACTCGCTGATCGCGGAAGTCACGACCGAGCGCACTCGCGGCGGCGTCATTGCCGTGGTCTGGATCACGCTGATCCTGAGCACGATTCTCGCCGCGGTCTTGATGAACTACGTGCGGCCCGAATATTCGCCGGAAGCGATGCAGAAGCTCTACAACCTTACGCCGCTGATCGTGATCGGCTCGACGCTGATCGGTGTGCTGGGCGTCGAGAAGCGCATGAGCCCGGCGGAATCGCTGGAGTCGATCGCCTACGCGAAAACCGTCGCACCGGCTGGCAATCCGCTGGTCGTGGCCTATCGCACCGTGCAGTCGAGCCGCGAGACTCGGGCGTTTTTCCTGTTCGTGTTTGTCGCGATCCTCGCAATCTTCCTGCAGGACAACATCCTCGAAGTATTCGGTGCCGAGGTGTTCGGCATGACGGTCGCGGAGACGACCCGGTTCCAGCCAACCTGGGGCGGTGGCGTTTTACTCGGCATGATCGTGATGGGCATCGCCAGCATCGTCTGGAGAATGTCGAAGCGCTCGATTGTCGTGGTTGGCTGTATCGGCAGCGCCGCCGGCATGCTGGTACTGGCCGGCGCCTCGATGACCGGCGCGCGCGAATGGGTGCTGCCGGCGCTGTTCGGCATGGGGCTGTTCACGGGCATTTTCAACATCGGCGCACTGTCGCTGATGATGGAAATGACCATACCCGGCGCCACGGGTCTGTTCATGGGCCTCTGGGGCGTCGCCCAGGTCATGGCGCAGGGCGTGGCATCCATCGGCAGCGGCCTGCTGCACACAACACTGGTCGAGAGCGGCTTTCTACCTGCGTCGCTTGCCTACGGCCTGATCTTCGGCGCCGAGGCCATCGGTCTGCTGGCCGCAGCGGTGATCGTGCTCGGCGTCAGCGTCGTGAAATTCCGCGCGACCCATAGTCCGCTGTCACGGGCGGATTTGACTCGTGCGATGGACGCCGGCTCGACCGCATGAACGCAAGCTCGGCGTGAGCGGCGCCCGCCTCGACTTCTCGTTCGATGCGCGCGTCGCTACGCAGTACGACGCGCTGCGTGGCCACCCCTCACATGTTTCCGGTGAGATCGGTCGAGCCATCGCTGCGGTCGTCGGGCCCGGAGCCCGCGTGCTGGAACTCGGCGTCGGCACCGGCCGCATTGCCCTGCCGCTGGCCGGCGCAGGCTGTCGCGTCGTCGGGATCGACCTTTCCGCGCAGATGCTGGCGGCACTGTCGCGCCAATGCAGCGCTGATCCCACGCTGCAGATCGAGCTGGTTCGCGGCAGCATCGCCGCGCTGCCATTTCAGCCCGCGAGCTTCGATGCGGCGCTGGCCGTGCATGTACTGCATCTCGTGGCAGACTGGCAGCAGACCCTCGATCGCATGCTGAACGTCGTACGTGCCGGTGGCTGCATCGTGCTCGGGCGTGATTGGGTCGATCCGACCTCGATGGCCGGCCAGATCCGCATGGCGTTTCGTCACGGCGTCATGGATCTCGGCTACAACACAGCGGCACCGGCCGCCGGCCGCGCACTCGACGAAGCACTGCGTGCCCGCGGTGTCGAGCCCTTGCACGCCGGCGCCCACGAACTGATCGCCAGTGAATGGCACGCGGAACTGAGCCCGGCGGACGTGCTCGAGGGTATCCGCTCGCGTGAGGACGCGGAAAGCTGGGTGCTGCCCGATGAGATCCTGGAACCTGTCTGTCGAACACTGGAAAACTTTTCAGCCCACCAATGGCCGGCGCGTGACGCCCGGCAAACCGTGCTGCGTCGTTTCGTCATGGCCGTGTACCGAACCTGAGTCGCACCGCGCCGAGCCTGCCGGGGCCGCTGGTGTATCCTCGCGTGGCACAGGTCTGACAGGGGACAGGGATGACACGACGATCAAGCGCAGCGCTGCTGGCTCTCTGCGGCGCGCAGCCCGCGCTGGCTTCGACTCTGGACGAACGAATCAATGCTGCGGTAACGCCAGTCGCCGAGGCCTTTTCTGCAGCGATCTTCTACGAGGTCAGCCTCAACGGCACGGGTTTTCCACTGATCGTCGGTTGGCTGATTCTCGCCGCGCTGGTTTTCACGGTGTATTTCCGCTTCATCAACGTGCGCGGCTTTGTGCAGGGATACCGGTTGATCCGCGGCCGCTATGACAATCCTCGCGACCCTGGCGAGGTCACCCACTTCCAGGCGCTCGCATCGGCGGTCTCCGGCACCGTCGGGCTCGGCAATATCGCCGGCGTCGCTGTCGCCATCACGGTTGGCGGCCCCGGTGCAACATTCTGGATGATCATCGCCGGGCTGCTCGGCATGTCGACGAAGTTCGTCGAATGCACACTCGGCGTCATGTACCGGATCGAAAAACCGGATGGCACGGTGTCGGGCGGCCCGATGTACTACCTCAGTCGCGGCCTGCGCGAGCACTATCCCCGGCTCGGCGGGTTCGGCCGGGCGCTGGCCGTGATCTTTGCGATCTGCACCATATTCGGCGCGATCGGTGCCGGCGCGATGTTCCAGGCGAATCAGGCCTACGCGCAGTTCTTGAATATCACGGGTGGGGCAGACGGCTTCATGGAGGGCCGAGCCTGGCTGTTCGGCCTCGTTTACGCCGCTCTCGCTGGAGTCGTCGTGATCGGCGGCATTACCCGTATCGGCCGTGTCACGAGCCGGCTTGTGCCGGCGATGGCGCTGATTTACATCCTCGCCTGCCTGTTCGTGATTCTGACCCATATCGAACACATCCCGCGTGCGTTCGGCGCGATCTTCAGCGGCGCGTTCAGCGCCGAAGGCGTCGCTGGTGGCGTCATCGGTGCACTGATCGTGGGTTTCAGGCGTGCCGCCTTCTCTAACGAAGCTGGACTCGGATCGGCAGCGATTGCACATTCAGCCGCGAAGACCAGGGAGCCGATTACCGAGGGTCTGGTGGCGCTCTGGGAACCGTTCATCGACACGGTCGTGATCTGCACGATGACCGCGCTGGTCATCATCATCACAGGGCAGTACTTGATCGCCGACGGCGGCGACGGGGTTCAGCTGACGTCGAACGCGTTCGCGTCAGTGATCAGCTGGTTTCCGTATCTGCTGACGTTCGTCGTGCTGCTGTTCGCTTTCTCGACCACAATCACCTGGGGCTACTACGGCGCCAAGGCAGCGAGCTACCTCGCGAACGAGTCGCAAGTGGTGCTGTACGGGTTCAAGGTCTTCTATCTGTTCACGGCACTGATCGGCTGCACGATGCAACTCGACAGCATTGTCGCGGCGGCCGATGCGATGCTGTTCATCATGGCGATCCCCAACCTGATCGGCCTTTATCTGCTGATGCCGGTGGTCAAGCGCGCGCTGGATAGCTACTTCGCGCGTATCGACAGCGGCGAGATACGCATGCAGCGCTGAGTGCCGCCTGAGGCTGCCTCACCGATGCGTCGAGCATCTCAGCCGAGACCCGCGGCGGTCTCCTTGATCAGCCAGTCGACAACAGCCTTCAGGGCCTCGCGTTCGCTCGCGCCGCGGCCGCGCGCCGCCTCATAGATGGCAACCTGGCGATGGGCGCTGGTGCCGCGCTCGATCAGCTTGCGGCCATGCTCGACTTCCTGCAGACAGCCCAGCGCTTCGGCATCGACGCGTACCAACGCGATCAGCTCCTCGAGCAGTTGGCGAAAATCCACCAGCTCCCCCTTGGCAAGGTCGAGCAGTTTCTCATCGTAGCTGTAGCGCATCGCCCGCCAGCGATTTTCGGCGATCAGCAAGTTCGGGTAACTGCGCCAGCGCTGATTGGCGCACCGCAAACGGTAGAACATCCGCAACAGGCTGACGTTGATGGCGGCAAGACAAATCGCATCGTCGATGCTCGTGCAGCAGTCCATGATCCGCGTCTCGAGCGTCGGATAGCGCGAACTCGGTCTGATATCCCACCATATCTTGCTCAGATCCTGGATCAGTTCGTTACGAATCAACGTATCGACGTGCCGACGAAACTCGCCGTAGCTCGCGAACCGCTCCGGCAAGCCGGTACGCGGCAGCGAATTGAAGACCGTCAGGCGAAACGACTTGAGGCCGGTCTGTTCGCCTTCCCAGAACGGCGATGAGCAGGACATTGCCAGCAGATGCGGCAGGAAGTACGACATCTGGTTCATCAGGTCGATGCGCATCTCGTCGTCATCGATGCCGACATGCACGTGCATGCCGCAGATGACCATGCGTCGCGCGGTTGCCTGCATTTCGCGGGCGAGCGCGAAATAGCGTTCCTTGTCCGTGTGCTTCTGCGATTGCACGCGCCCAAACGGATGCGTCGAGGCAGCGATCGGAGCCAATCCAAACCGACTGCTGACGGTCACGATGATGCTGCGCAGCCGCGCGAGGTCCTCACGGGCCTCAGCCATCGTCCGGCAGACGCGCGTGCCGACTTCAATCTGGCAGCGCAGAAACTCCGGACTGATCTGCCCACCACCCTGTTCGGTGCATTCGAGCAGCAGCTCGGGTGGTGGATCGTTCTCGAGATCCCCCGTCGCACGGTTCACCAGCAGGTACTCTTCCTCGATCCCGACGGTAAAAGGAGGCTCACGCAGACTCATGCGGGCTCCCTTTCCGAGTACAGACTGGGCGAGTAAAGACTCGCGTCGTCGAGTATCGGTTCCAGTGCGAGCGCGAGTCGTTCGCTCCAGAGCGCAACGCCTGCCGCGTCTGCGAGCAGATCCTGCCGCACTTCGAGGCAGACATGGGCCCAGCCACGCGCCTCCGCATGGGTATTGATGGTGTAGTTCGACGGATCCTTGCCACTGTACGGTTCGTTGTCCCCGACCAGAACGCCAGGTTCACCGCGCAACGCAGCGATCAACGGCACCGGGATACGCGGATCGCGATCCCAGAGGACGCCGCAGTGCCAGGGTCGATCGGTCGAGTTGAGCTTCGGCGTGAAACTGTGCACGGCGATCAGCGCGGGCGCCGCAACGGACGTGGCAAGACGCAGCAGCTCCAGCTCGATCGCCGCATGATACGGTGCAAAGATCTCGGCGACTCGCTGCTCGCGCTCGTTTGCCGACAGGCCGGTATTGCCGGGAACGCCCTGCCCATCGCTGACCGCAAGAATGCTGCCGGCGTGCTGCAGCGGGCGATTGCAGTCGATGACCAGGCGCGAGAAACCTGAACGAACCAAAGTCAATCGCAGGCGTTCGGCCAGCGCTTCGGCGAGCGCGCCCGCCCCCGGATCCCAGGCAATGTGGCGCGCGCGAGCCTCGGCCGGCAGCCCCAGCGCCGCAAGGGCCAGGGGCACCGCATTGCTGGCATGGTCGCAAACGACCAGGGTCGGCCTGCCCAAGTGCCTACCCAACGGCCTGCGGCGAACCGTGAAGGGCGCAGCATCCTGCGGCCCGAGCAACCGCCGTGCGCCGGGTCGTTCAGCCTTGGAGGCGTTTGGGCCGCTCACAAGGCCAGTTTACACGGCTAATGCGGCGTCAGCTCTGCAATGGGTCGCGGCCGCGCGATGTGAAAGCCCTGCGCGAAATCGACCCCGAGCTCGGCCAGCAGCTGTAGGACGTCGGCGGTTTCAACCTTTTCGGCGACAGTCGCGATTCCGAGTGACCGACCCACTTCGACGATGGCCTTGACCATGCTGCGATCCACTGCGTCGGTCGCAATGCTGGACACGAACTGCCCATCGATCTTCAGGAAATCCACCGGCAGGTTCTTCAGATACCGGAACGACGACAGTCCGCTGCCGAAATCATCGAGCGAGAAGCGACACCCGCGTGCGCGAAGTTCCCGCATGAAATAGACAGCATTGTCGAGGTTCAGCACCGCCGCGGTTTCGGTGATCTCGAAACACAGCGCGCAGGCTGTCGACCCGTCATTGATCAAAGCCAGCGCCCGTTCGAGGTAGACCTGGTCACTGAGCGAGTTGCCAGAAACGTTCACGGCCAGCAGCGGTCGAGGCACGCCCTTGCCGTAGGCCCGCAGGATCTCGACCGTCGTCTGCAAGACCCACAGGTCGATCGAGGGCATGACGTTGTAGCGCTCGGCCGCTGGAATGAAATCTCCAGGCGGCACGAGGGTACCTTGCTCGTCGCGCATCCTGACCATCAGTTCATGAAAGGCAGGAATGCCGTTCGGTGCGAGCGCGCGAATCGGCTGGAACACGAGCTCGAAGCGACCGTCTTCGAGTGCACGGGAAATCTGCGCGACCCATTGCATCTCGCGATGCCGCTCGCGGCCACTACCAGCCTCATACAGCTGGATGCGGTTGCGTCCCTGGTCCTTGGCCGAGTAGCAGGCCACATCAGCGGCACTCATGACGCTCGCGACCGAGTCCGTGGACGAGTTGATCTCGACGACGCCGATGCTCGCACCAACAGACAAGGTGTCGTTTCCCCAGGAAAAACGATGACCGCGTACCGCCCGACGCACTGAGTCGGCAATGCTCCCCGCCTGCTCGATCGTGCAGCCGGACAGCAGCACGCCAAATTCGTCGCCGCCCAGCCGCGCAATGATGTCGGTAGTGCGTACGCAGCTTTGCAGGATGGTGGTGATTTCCCGAATCAGTCGATCACCGGCCGAGTGACCGCAGGTGTCGTTGACCAGTTTGAACTGATCCAGATCGATATACAGCAGTGCGTAGCCGCTCTCACCGCTCTGCACCGCCGCGACGGCAGCCTCGAGGCGCAGGTCGAACTCGCGCCGGTTGATCAAACCCGTCAGGGCATCGTGCGAGGCCTGATAGGCGAGCGCGCGCCGCAGACGCCGCTCGCGGGTCACATCATGGAACACGACAACCGCACCGACGATCTGTCCGTTTCGGTCCCGAATCGGCGCGGCGGAGTCCTGGATCGCGATTTCATGGCCGGCCCGATCCAGCAGTGCGCACTGGTCCGTCGGCCCGACGCTGGTTCCCGCTTCGAGCGCGCGTAGGAGTGGGTTCTGCAGTGGTTCGCGGGTCGAATCGTTGACTACCCGCAGCACTTCGCCGATCGACCGCCCCTGCACCTCGGCAAGGCGCCAGCCCGTCAGTTCCTCGGCGACCGGGTTCATGTAGTCGATTCGACCGGCCGCATCGGCCGTGATCACCGCATCGCCGATCGACTGCAGCGTGACTTCGGCGCGTTCCTTCTGATGGAACATCGCCTGCTCGGCCCGCTTGCGCTCGGTAATATCGGCAATCGTGCCCTCGTAACCGGTCACGCGACCCTCTGCGTCCCGCACCGCGCGCGAGCTCTCCAGCACGACGATCTGCTGGCCATCACGTCGACGCAGCAGCTGCTCGACGTTGCGAACCTCGCCTTCACGATCGAGCCGGCGCGCAAAAGCAGCCCGATCGATCGCCCGCCAGTAGAGCATTGCGGCGCTCGGCAGCGCATACAGTTCCTCGGCACCCTGATAGCCAAGGATCCTGACAAACGCTGGATTGACCGATACCAGCCGCCCGTCAATGGTGCTCTGGTAGACCCCTTCCATGACCGACTCGAACAGGCCGCGAAACTTCGCCTCACTGCCGCGCAACGCCGACTCGGCACGGCGCCGCTCGATCGCAATGCCGGCGAGGCGCGCCGCATCGGCGATCAGCTGCAGATCGCGCTGGTCCGGCTCACCGACGGCGCGCCGGTAGACGCCGAGCGCGCCGACCAGGCGACCGCTGCTGCCGCGGATCGGCACTGACCAGGTCGACAGCAGATTCAGCTCGCGCAGCAGCTCGGCCCGCGAGCTCCAGTGCGGATCGCTGAGACTGTCGGCAGCGATCACGGGGCGACCGAGATAGACAGACGCCGCGCAGGAGCCATTGCGGATCTCGATGGCACTGCGCTCGATGACCGCACGCAGATCAGCGGGCAGCTGCGGCGCCACTGTCGCTTCGAAGCGGCGACCTCCCTCGGCCAATACACTGACCGCTGCGATCGCGCCCCGGGCGACGGACTCGACCAGCTCCACGACCGCCGCCAGGGATTCCGGCAGCGTCGCATTGGCAGCCACCATCTCGAGCACGCGACGCTCGCCCTGGACAATCGCCTCGTCGCGCTTGCGGACCGAGATGTCTGTGAACGTACAGCGGATCAGTTTGCGGTGTGCATGCGGCACCCGTGCAAGGCGCGCCTCGCACGCGACGCTGAGCCCGGTGCCGTCGACAATCGTCCACTCGAACAGTTGCGGTCGCCGCTGCAGGGTGCGCGCTACGCAGTCTCGCCAAAGCGAATCGACCGCGGGGGCGCTGCCGAACGCTGCAGGCCAGAATTCATGACTCGAGCGGCTGAGGAGTTCGGCCCGCTCGCGGCGAAACAATCGCTCCGCACGACGGTTTGCGTCCACGAAGCGCTCCGTATCGGCGTCGTACATGACCAGGGCTTCTGGTGACTGTTCAACCAGCGTACGGTACTTGGCCTCGATTTCGCTGAGTGCAAGCTCCGCTGCACGCTGCGAACTCAGGTCAACCAGCGACAACACGATGCAAGGGTCCTGAGCCATCGGGGCGAGCGTCGCGCTGACTTCGACCGGAACCGTCGAACCGTTCGCGCAGCGTGCCAGCAGCTCGCGCGACGGCGGCTGCTGTCCGAGCAGCCCTTCGAGATCAGCCACTGTCAGCTCAGGAGTCAGCAGTTCGCCGATGGTGCTGCCGATCAGCTCGGCAGGCTGCCGCTGCAACAGGCGCGCCGCGCCCCGGTTGACGAACTCGATGCGACCCGAGTTGCTGAACGCGACCACCGCCTGCGCCACGTGATCAAGCAGCGACCACAATGACGCCTCACCGTCGAGCCCCCGCGCAGCCGCAATAGCCTGCGCAAGCGCAGGCAATTCGTCACGCGGTTCCCGTATCGGGGTGGAAGCTCGATTCGACATAAGATCGCATCGGAAGCATGAAGGCTTCGCGGATCTTAGAGGCGTACTCGCTCGTGGCGCGTGATGTGGGTCCAGTCTGGAAAGACTAGCGGGACTCTTCCGCCGGCAGCGGCGCGAGTCGCTCGCCGCGCGAGTCGACGACCGAGGGCGACGGCTTGCTGAGCTCCGCAGCGCCGCCTTCACCGACGATGATCGGGATCGAGAAAGTCCGCGCCACCGAGCCGCTGTCTGACACCGTATCGATCAGGGCGACCGCCGACATGTAGAACACGCCATCGCGCTGCGGCAGCACCGTGACGGTGTGCAGGTTGGTTTCACCGGATTTCGGTTTCTGGAAACGCGCCGAGTTGCCACCGGAGACGATCTGCAGCCCGTCTGCGGCATTGAACACGACCTCGAGCGTGGCAACGTCGGCAGAAGTCGCCGTGATCGCAACCATCACCTGCAGGGGAACCCCTACGACCGGTCGCGCACCGATGTCGAACTTCAGATCCGCCGGCGCCCCGGGCTTGCCCGCGGATACGGCACGAACCATCGCGTCAAGCTGCGGCGCCTTCTCGGATGCGGCGCTCTGCGCCTTCTTGGCGTCCCAGTCCGCACGGCGCTGCTCAACGCTCGCCTCATCGCCCGACGCGCAGCCGGCGAGCACAACAACGGCTGCGAGCAGCAATCCGGTGAGGTTGCGGCGGATCATGCTGGACTTGTACACGCTGACGTACCTCATGTTCAACTCAGGGTCAGGAGCAGATCGAAGCAGGTATCGCCCCGCCCGCCGCCGCCTGGATTGATATTCGAAAACTCATAGACTTCGAGCACGTAGCTGCCTGGCGGCAACGTCGGAACCGTCAGCGTCTCGACGCCGTTGCCCAGGCTTTCGGCGGTGCCGCGCAACACCCCGGCACCGTACAACAGCAGATCCGGATCTGACGGCGCCACACTGCTACCCGGCGCGATATCCGCCCGCACTGTCACCGTATTCGTGTTGGCGAGCTCGATGCGGGCGAAACGCCGGTTGCCGAGCTTGTTGAAGGCCCCGGCTGTGTTGTCGGAACAGACTCGCAGCGCCACGCCTGTATTCAACAACGGATAGATCGGCACATTGCGCGCATCGCCGCCAGCATTGACTTCATTGCTGCCGAAGTCGTCCGAGCCGGTCGCGATCTGCTGCGCGCTGACCAGCTGGCCGATTGCGGCGGAGGCCGAAGGCTGCCGCAACTGCAGCGCACGGACCAGCGGGTAGATCGATGCGGGTGCACGAGTCGTGCGCAACTCGTTCGTCATCACGGTGTGGATGGGACCAAACCCAAGGTTGACCCCGTCGACGCCATCCGCGGCGCTGTCGAACAGATCGTAGAAGATCGACTGCACGGAGGCCGAGCTGAACCAGCCCGCGGTTCCAGGCACGGCGTTGTTTTCGACGTTGAAGCCGCCGTCCTGCTGCGCACCACCGACGACGAAACTGTCCCGATACAAAGGGTCACGCAGCACCATGCCCGAGAACGCATTGCCCCAGCCTTCGCTGAACGCGACCCGCAGATCCAGGCGCTGCGAACCGGAATGCTCGCCGCCCAGGCTGTCGTCGCGGGAGAACGCACTCTGATAGTAGTGGCCCCACTCGTGGGCGATCACGTGTGAATCGAATTCGTCCGTGTCGCTCGAGGCATCGCCGAGCACGAAGATCTGCCGCGGTGACGTGCCCGCGAAAAACGTGGTGCCGATCTCGCCGCGCGCACGTGCCGCGGCCGAACTGTCGCAGAAGGACGGATTGCTGCTACCCGAGCAGGGAATGTTGCGCGAGCTCCACTGCACCCGCAACTCCGGGAAGCTGGTATTCGGATCCGCGCTGAGTACCAGCTGCACCGCCTCGTATACCGCATCGAGGATCGCGAACGGCGCGGCTGCCCGCGCGCCCGTGTAGCCGCTGCCGGCCGTGAAACCGGTCGGCGCGTTCAGATTGCGGGTGAGCGAGGCGGCGCCCGTGTTGAACGACTGGCCATCGAGCGTGTAAAGCGCCTCGCCCGCCGTATTGTCGCGCACCGTCACGTTCCAGGCAGGTGTGCCGGTGCGGCGCAGCTCGGCACGAACGCGCACGAAGACCTCGGTGTTGCCTGGGACGCTGACTGAATACTGGCCGCTGGCGTTGGTGGTGGTGCTGGTCAGCACCGACAGTCCGGCGCTACCGACGATCTCGACCGTCGCGCCCCGCACCGGCGCGGGCGCGCTGGCCGCAAAGTTCAGGCCCTGCCCCAATGTTGCGCTGAAGGGCACCTTGGAATACGTCACGGTGCCGGACAGCGTGACCGGCCCGGGCACGCCACCGCCACCTCCACCGCCACCGCCACCGCCGGGAGGCTGGAACGACGACGCGCCGCTGTCACCGCCACCACCGCAGGCCGCCAGCAATGCGCTCAGCACCAGCCACGGCAGCGCGCGCAAGAAGGCGCGCCCCTTAAGACGGCCCCGGGGATTGGCCAAGGGTGGCTCGATCATGCAGAACTCCAGCAAACGAGCCTCGACACTAGCACAGCCTCGACGCACTGCGATGCGCACGCAGGCGCGCCTCACGCGAGCGCTGAAGGACTGTCGAGCACGTCACACTGGGACGCGAGGTCATTGACATGCTCCTCCCAGAAACGCGGCGTCGCGACACTCGGAAACGCCCGCGGAAAGGCCGGATCCGCCCAGCGGCTCGCGATCCAGGCCGCGTGGTGCAGCATTCGCAATGCGCGCAGTGGCTCGATCAGGCCGAGCTCCGCGTCATCGATCGACGCAAAGCGGCGATAGCCACTGACCAGCTGCTGCCATTGCGCGCGGCGTTCGTCCAGAGAGCCCGACAGGAACATCCACATGTCCTGGACTCGAGGCCCGGTCATGCAGTCATCGAGATCGACGAACACGGGTCCGTGTTCGTCCCACAGAATGTTGCCGAGGTGGCAGTCACCATGCAGCCGGATGGACCCGTAGGGCCCCGCCCACTCAAAGCCCTGTTCGATCCGCTCCAGCAGCCGCTCGCTGACGACGGCGTAGCGCTCCGCGAGATAGTCCGCCATGAAGCCGGTGTTCAGCACCGTTTCGCGTGCCGCATGGCCGAAACGTTCAATCGTGAGTCTCGGTCGATGCTGAAAATCGCTGAGCGCGCCGCGCGCATGAATACGCCCCAGCGTGCGGCCGATCAACTCCAGCGCGCCTTGGGCATCGAGCTCAGCACTGCGTGCTGCCAGCCGCGGAAACACCGCGAGCCGATAGCCTTCATGGCGCAGCAGGGTCCGGCCGTCGAACCGCAACGGCGCGGCGACCGCGAGCTCCGCCGCTGCCAGCTCCAGCGCGAACTCGTGCTCTTCTTCGATCTGTGCATCGCTCCAGCGCGCCGGGCGATAGAACTTCACGACCAGCAAGCCGCGGTCACTCGTGCCAACCTGATAGACGCGGTTTTCGTAACTGTTCAGCGCGAACAGCCTGCCATCCGGTTCGAGACCGAGCGCCTGCAGCGCATCGAGCACCGCATCGGGCGACAAGGCTGAGAACGGCGTCAACGATCGCTCGTTCGCATTGGTTATCATGATCGGATGGCATCGGTACTGGTCACAGGTGGGGCAGGATACATCGGCAGTCACGTCGTGCTGCAGCTCCGCGCGCGGGGCGAGCAGGTCGTCGTGCTCGATAATCTCTATACGGGCTTCCGGCAGGCGGTGCTGGATGCGCCACTGGTGGTCGGCAATGTGGGCGATACCGAGCTCGTGACGCGGCTACTGCGCGAGCATGACATCGACACGGTGCTGCATTTCGCCGCCCATACCATCGTGCCGGAATCGGTGGCCGATCCGCTCAAGTACTACGGCAACAACACCTGCGCAACGCGCGCGCTGCTGCAGGCCTGCAGCGCCCACGGGGTGCGCCATTTCGTGTTTTCGTCGACCGCGGCGGTCTACGGCATCCTCGCCGACGGCCATGCGGACGAGACGACACCGACGGCGCCGATCAACCCCTACGGCACCTCGAAGCTGTTCTCGGAGGGCATGCTGCGCGATCTGGCCGCGGCGACCGATCTGCGCTTTGCGATCCTGCGCTACTTCAACGTCGCCGGCTCCGACCCGGAGGCGCGGATCGGCCAGTCGACGCGCAACGCGACGCTGCTGATCAAGGTCGCCTGCGAGGCGGCGGCCGGGCGGCGGGCCGGTCTGTCGGTTTTCGGTACTGATTTTCCGACCCCGGACGGCACGGGCATTCGTGACTACATCCACGTCGCCGACCTCGCACGCGCGCATCTCGACGCGCTGGGCTACCTGCGCGACGGCGGCACATCGACCACACTGAACTGCGGCTATGGTCATGGCTTCAGCGTCCGTGCGGTGCTGCAATCGGTCGAGCGCGTCACGGGTCAAAAGCTCGATATCACGGAAGGCCCGCGACGGGCGGGTGATCCACCGGTGCTGATCTCGCGCGCCGAACGCATTCGCAGCACCCTCAACTGGTCGCCGCAGCTCGATGATCTGGACGCCATCGTGCGCAGCTCCTATGCCTGGGAGCAGAAGCTCGCGTCCAACCCCTGGACCTGACGCAGCTCGGGCCCGGCTCCGGCGTGTCTCCGGCGGGCAACACCGGGGCGCAACATCCCGCCGCGCGCCTGCACTAGAATGAGGCCAATGGCTTGGCTCCGGCCGAAATCCCTGACTTCCCTGATGCTGCTGGCGCTGGCGCTGGCGGTGATCCCGCTGGCCGTTGCCGTCGTCGACGCGTCGTTCCAGATGCGTCAGCTGGCCACCACCAGCCAGCAGCTCGTGAAGCGGGGCGTCGAGGCAACCCAGTCGAGCCAGACCCTGCTCGGCGCCATTGCGGCACTGGAGCGCAACGCACGCTTGTACAGCGTTCTCGGCAACCCGCAGCTGCTTGAGAGCTACTCGCAGAACGATACCCGGGTCAGCGAAACCCGTGCGCGACTCGGTGAACAGCTCGATTCACCTGACTCGCAGACCCAGCTCGCCGAGATCGAGCGACTGCAGGCGGCGCTCGCCACAGGGCTGCGCACGACGCAAACCGGCACCAATGAGTTCGAGAACCTGCTGGCGGAGTTCGGCCAGATGAGCGGCGCCGCGGCGCGGCTCGCGACGCTCGGCAACCAGCAGCTCGAGCGCGAGCTCGCCGAGCTGCGAACCCAGGTCGCGAACGCCCAGCGGCGCCTGTTCCTGCAGACCGCGCTGCTGTTGCCGCTGACCCTCGCCATGATCGTACTGGTCACCGTCTGGATCGGCCGGCCACTGCGGCGGATCGACCGCGCGATCAGCGAACTCGGCAGCGGCACGCTGTCGCATCCGATCAGCGTCAGCGGGCCCACCGACCTGCAGCAGCTCGGCCGGCAGCTCGAATGGCTGCGTACACGCCTGCTGGATCTTGCGCAGGAGCGCAATCGCTTCCTGCGCCACATGTCGCACGAACTAAAAACGCCACTCGCCAATATCCGCGAAGGCACCGAGCTGCTGATGGACGGTGCGGTCGGCGAACTGGCGACACCGCAACGCGAGGTCACGGCGATTCTGCGCGACAACGGCATCAAGCTGCAGCGACTGATCGAAAACCTGCTGTCGTTCAGCGCCTGGCAGACCGAGAGCATCGGGCTTGAACTGACCGACTTCCGCGCCCGGCCGCTGATCAAGCAGGTCATCGAGAACCAGCAGCTGACGTTCTTGTCGCAGCGACTGCGGCTCGACGTGAAAGCCGAAGATCTGTCGCTGCGCGCGGATCGCGGCAAGCTGCGACTGATTCTCGAGAACCTGCTGTCGAACGCGATCAAGTACTCGCCGCGTGGCGGCACGATCTATCTGGATGCCCGTGCCAACGGTTCGCAGTTCGAGCTCAACGTGGCCGACTGCGGTCCCGGCATTCCGCGCGACGATCGCGCCAAGATTTTCGATGCGTTCTACACCAGCAAACCCGCCAGCGGCCACGTCAAGGGCACAGGCATCGGCTTGTCCGTGGTCATGGAGTTCGTGACGGTGCATGGCGGCAGCATTGATCTGGTCGACGGGCAGTACCCCGGCGCGCATTTCCGGGTCCGTTTGCCGCTACGCAGCGAGCAACTGGAGCAGGCCCGTGCAGCCTGAGCGCCGGCACCAACACCGATCCGCACAGCTCACCGCAGCAGGACTCGCCGCCGCGTTGGCCGCAACGCTGCTCTTGCTCAGCGGCTGCGGATCGCTCGGCGGCCTCGGCGGCAGCGATCGCAGCATCGAAACGCCGGAGCCCGTGGTGGATAGAGCCCAGGCGCAGACCCAGGCCATGGTGTTCTATCTCGAACTGTTGCACCGGATGGTCCGGGCAGGCTCTGCCGAACAAGCCGAGATCTTTGCGAACGTCCGGCGCGACTACGACGCCAATGCAGCGAACCCGCCGGCGCAACTGCGCCTCGCACTCGCGCTGTCGGCTCCGAATCATCCATCGACTGACGGCGCCGCCGCGCAGCGTCTGCTGCGCCAGGTACTGTCGGCACCCGAACAGCTGACCGACATCGAACATGCCGTGGCGTACCTCGAGTTGCAGAAGCTCGATCGCCAGCTGCTGCTGGCCGCCGAGAATGACAAGCTGCAAAGCAGCGCCAACGGCCGCTCCGAGCGCGACCGCGTCATGGCGCTGAACCGGCGGCTCGCGGCGGAGTCTGAAGAGAACGCGCGCCTCAAGAAGGCGCTCGACGAAGCCCGCGCCAAGCTCGATGCGATCGCCGCAATCGAGCGCCAGAGTTCCGAACGCAACCCTCCCCCAGGACGTACGCCATGAACGCACAGCTGCAAGCCACCAAGCGCAAAGCCCGCATCCTCGTCGTCGACGACGATCCGGGTCTGCTGCGACTGCTGACGATCCGGCTCCGCGCCGAGAACTATGAGGTCGAGGCCGTCGAGAGCGGTGCCCAGGCGCTGTCGGCCACGAGCCGCTTCCGGCCGGACCTCGTGATCACGGATCTGCGCATGGATGAAATGGATGGCATCGGCCTGCTGAAGGAACTGCAGAACCGCTATCCCGGCCTCAAGGTCATCATCCTGACCGCGCACGGCACGATCCCCGACGCCGTACAGGCCACCCAGATGGGCGCGTTCGGTTTCCTGACCAAACCCGTGGACAAGCAGGAACTCCTCGATCAGGTCGAGAAGGCGCTGCGGATTTCAGGCTTCAGTGAGACCTCTGATGACTGGCGCAGCGAGATCATCACCCGCAGCGCATTGATGGAAGAAAAGCTGTCGCAGGCGCACATGGTGGCCGGGACCGAAGCACGCGTGCTCATCACCGGCGACAACGGCACCGGCAAGGAGCTGCTGGCGCGCGGCATCCATCGGGCCAGCCCTCGTCGCAACAAACCGTTCGTCAGCGTCAATTGCGATGCGATGGACGAGACCCAGCTCGAAATCGATCTGTTCGGCCAGGATGCCAGCGGCACTGCGGGCCAGACCAGCGTGGACGGGGCGTTCCGCTCGGCGGATGGCGGCACATTGCTGCTCGACGAAATTGGCGAGCTGCCGATGCGGCTGCAGATCCGCCTGCTGCGCGTTCTGCAGGACAACAATGTGCGGGCGGTCGGCGGCGGCGCCGGCACCCCGGTCAATGTGCGTGTGATGGCCGCAACTCAAAAGGACCTGCAGCAACTGGTCGCCGCCAATGCGTTCCGCGAAGACCTCTACTACCGGCTCAACGTTGTGCACATCGAGGTGCCGTCGCTGGCGCGTCGGCGTGAGGACATCCCTTTGCTGGTCAGCCATTTTCTGGCGCAGATGACCCAGGCGGGCGGACTGCGCAAGATCTATGCCCCCGAGGCTATCGAACAGCTCGCGAGTGCCGACTGGCCTGGCAATATCCGCCAGCTGCAGAATGTCGTGCGACAAAACGTCGCGCTGTCGCAGACGCCGATCATCCCGGTCGAACTGGTGCAGCAATCTCTGGGCGGCGCAGGCGGCCGCCTGACATCATTCGATGAAGCGCGCGATGAGTTCACGCGCAGCTATCTGTCGCAGATCCTGCAGATCACCGGCGGCAATGTCAGTCAGGCTGCGCGGCTCGCCAAGCGCAACCGCACGGACTTCTACAAGCTGCTGGCCCGGCACCAGCTGCTGCCCGAGGATTTCAAGCAGCCGCGTAATTAGGCGGCGCGACGCCTGCGTGCGAAGCCGATGGCCGCGAGCCCCAGCCCGAGCAGACCGAGCGTCGCAGGCTCTGGCACCTGGGTGGCACTCGACGCAAACAACCGATAGTTGTTGAGGCCAGCGCGCGGCGCATAGGCCGAAGCACAGCTGATCAGATTATCCATGCAGCGAAAGCCCATCGTGACCGTGCCCAGGTTGCGCAGGTCGTAGTTCAGCGTCAGGTACTCCGCTGCGGGGTCGATGCCGGTCAGCGACCACAGCCAGGAGCCCGAGCTGCCGACGTTGCCGGCCCCGATGACGGTCGGCGCGGCGCTGAGATTCATGAGGTCCTGCAGCCAGCTGCCGACCGCGGAAGGATCCTGGCTGGCGGGGCCGCCCCAACCAGCGAGAGCCGGGTTTGCGGCGCCATCGGACCAATCCGGGTCAGAAATCAAAACCCAACCGGCCTGCGCGGCTGCACTTGAGCCCGCGAGCACCACCGCCAAAAGAGTAGAGCGAACCAGGGTTCCAAACTTGCCGTGCTTCATGATCTCGAATCCTCAGGGGCGGGTCATTAACCTTATGCCCAAGGACCAAGCAAGACCCGTGCCGAAGTAAATAGGTTATTGTTTATATTAATATTTACGTCTCGATCTGGCAGATGAGTCGCGGCGACTGTAAGACTTTCCGACAGCTTTCTCTCCACCCAACCCGGTGGAGCGCAGCCGGCGCAACGCACCCCAGCCGAAGAGCACCAGCGGCGCCAACTCCAGCAGCCAGTTGATCCGCAAGCCTGCAAAGTCCAGCCCGAGCAGCTGATCGACGTGATGGAACGATGTCGCGCGGATCAGCACGAACGCCATGACACCCACGAGACCGACCGCGGCGACGCGCGCCGCGGTCTCGAAACCCCGCAGCAGTCGCGTCAGTCCCCACGCCGTAACGAGCGCTACCAGCGCCAAGATCGCGATGAAGGCCTCCTGCACGAGACCGCGCTGCGCATACCAGCCCTGGCTGACAGCGAGATCGCGACCGATCTGCGTGAACAGACTCTGCAGGTCCAGTTGCTTGTTGATGCCAAGCAGAAGCAACGCCAGCGAACTGAAGGCCCAGAAGAGATGTTCGCGACCGAGCGGCACGCGCCGTGCGCATCGCAGACTCAGCAATGCCGCAGCGCCGTAGGCGGCGACAGTGATCCAACCGATCAGGGTCGGATCGCCGATGCCCGCTTCCCAGCGCCCATCCGTTCCAACCGACATCGAACGAGCGTCTGTCAGCCGGCGCTGCGACGACCCATCGCCGCGCGGCGCGCTTCGGCGCGTGCCTTGCCGCGATTGGGCCCGGCCGCAGGCTCTGCCTCGCCGGCAACAAACCTGGCCAGCGCCTCGATCGTCGTGTGGCGGAACAGGTCGGTCATCTGGATCGGCTTCGGGAACTGTTCGCGCATTTCCTTCAGCACCTGCACGACCAGCAGCGAATGGCCGCCGATATCGAAGAAGTTGTCGCGGGTGCCAACCTTGGCCACAGCCAGCGCACGCTGCCAGATCTCCGAGATCACGCGCTCGGCATCCCCGTCAGGCGCGACGAAGTTGGCAGCCTCCGCCACCGGCGCTTGCGGCGCTGGCAAGGCCTTGCGATCGAGCTTGCCGTTCGGCGTCAGTGGCAGCTCTGCAAGGTTGACGAATGCAGCCGGCACCATGAACTCGGGCAGCTGCTGCCGCAGCCAGGTCTTCATTTCATCGGCAGGCAGGGCATTGCCGCTGGTGGTGCGCAGGTAGGCAACGAGCCGTTGATCGCCGGGCGTATCCTCACGCAGCACCACCGCTGCTTCGCGCACTTGTGAATGAGCGCGCAGCAGTGCCTCGATTTCGCCGAGCTCGACCCGATAGCCACGGATCTTGACCTGATGGTCAACGCGACCGAGGCATTCGAGGCGACCGTCGGGCAGGAACCGGGCGAGGTCGCCGGTACGGTACATTCGCGCGCCCCGTGCGGTCGCGAACGGGTCGGGCAAGAAGCGCTCCGCGGTCAGCTCCGGACGCTGCCAGTAACCGCGTACGACGCCCGCGCCGCCGATGACCAACTCTCCAGCCAGGCCCGTTGGCAGCGGCTGCAGGTATTCATCCAGCACCTGCACGGTCTGGTTCACCAGCGACCGGCCGATCGAGACGTTGTTGACGGGCAGTGGCGTGTCGCCGCCGACGTCACCGATCGCCGACCAGATCGTCGTCTCCGTCGGGCCGTACATATTCGTGACCTTACCCTGCACCAGACCCTTCAGCTCACGCGCCAGCTCAGGCGGAAAGGCCTCGCCACCGACCATCATCTGGCGAAGCTTCGCGAGCTTCGGCTTCGCATCGGGGTCCGATACCAGCATCGTCGCCATCGACGGCGTGCACTGGAAATGCGACACCTCATGCCGGGCAAGCAACGCCGGCAGCGAGTAGTCCGCCTCCGTCGAGGCCGCACTCTGCGCGAGTTCCCGCAGCTCGTTCAGGTACGGCAGGTGCGCCAGCACGGTGTCGGTCGCGATGCCAAAATCGATCAGGCAGGCGATTTCATCGACGTCGGCCAGTTCGGTCTTCTCGATCATCGCCATGCAGTGCGCGGGCGTACCGAACAGCCCGCTGGTGTGAAAGTAGCGCTCGAAGGCAAAGTCGAGCAGCCCGTCCATGTCCTCATCCGAGATGTTCGCGAAGAACTCATCGAGGGTCTTGCCCTGCTCATCGGAGAGCTTCTTGAACGTCGGGAAATTCCACGCGGCGGCCTTGACCAGGAACATCGCGGTTTTCAAATAGTTCTTGAGCGGCTGCCGCACGATGCGCTCGACTTCGACTGGATCCGGTCCAACCAGCGTGTGCAGCATGACTGTCACGATGCCCCGACCGGCATGGCCTGCTTCTTCGCGCGCCTTCCGGTACGCCTTGACCTTCTCGCCGACCTCTTCAACCGTTTGACCGAGCAGATGCGTCAACAGGTTCGCGCCTGACTTGCCCGCAGCGATGTAGGTGTCGACATTGCCTGCAGAAGTCACCCAGATCGGCAGCTCCTTCTGGATCGGTCGCGGCAGCGTGCGCACAGCCACCGTCTTGCCGTTCGGCCCCGGAAAATCGACCGTTTCGCCGCGCCACAGCTTCTGGACGATCTCGGCAGAATCGAACATGACCTGCTTGGCGTTCGCAAAGGATTCTGGGCGGATCGCGAAATCGGGAGGCGCCCAGCCTGCCGCAATCGACATTCCGACGCGACCGTTCGAGAGGTTGTCCACCACCGCCCACTCCTCCGCAATCCGGATCGGACTGTGCAGGGGAACGACACAACTGCCGGCGCGCAGCGCGACCTTGCTCGTGATCGTGGCGAGAGCCGCCGAGGTCACCGAGGGATTCGGGAACAAGCCGCCGAACGCCGCGAAGTGACGCTCCGGCGTCCAGACCGAATTGAAGCCGTTCTGATCCGCGTACTTGGCGCTTTCGAGCAAGAGCCGGTACTTGTCAGCGTCGTACTGACTCTCGTCAGTGGCGACGTTCCAGTAGAAGAACCCGAAATCGAGCGCCTTGTCGCGCGCAACCATCGGTCGGCGTGCCGCACTCTTCTGCCGAACCGCATCGGCGTACAGCAGCACCGTAAAGCCGCGAGCCAGAGTCCAGAACAGCTCCAGCACCGAGATGTCAAAAGAGATGCTCGTGACAGCGAGCCAGATCCCGGGTTCAGTATCGAGCCGCTGGTCCATGCCGGCAAAGAAGTTCACGACATTGCCGTGCTCCACCATGACGCCCTTGGGCTTGCCAGTCGAGCCTGAGGTGTAGATCACGTACGCCAGATCGGACGACGCGCAGGGCAGCCCCAGATCATCGCTCGCATACGTCGCGAGCGTTGCCGCTTCATCCTCCAGCACGAGCGTTCGGGCAGCGCCGACCGTCGCGGCGAATTCGCGCTGCGTAATCACGACGTGCAGACCCGCATCCGAGACCATGTAGGCGAGCCGATCCTGAGGGTAGACCGGATCGAGCGGCACGTACGCGCCACCGGCCTTGTGAACGGCGTAAAGCGCGATCAGCATTTCCAGCGAGCGGCCCACCATGACACCGACCAGATCGCCCCGCTTCACGCCCAGCTGCTGCAGATGCCGGGCAAGACGGTTCGCCGCCTCGTTCAACTGCGCGTAGCTGAGCCGCCGACCTTCGAAGATCGCCGCGTCGCGGTTCGGCGTGCGCTGAACCTGCGCTTCGAACAGTTGGTGAACGCACGCGGCGCTCAGTCCCGCGCGCTGCGACTCCGTGTACGGCGGGCTCCAGGTGTCGAGACGGCTGCGATCCGCACTCGCAAGCAGCGGCAGACGCCCGAGTGGGCGCGACCGGTCTTCCGCGATCGCCGCGGCCAGCGCGCTCAGACATTCGTTGATGCGGCCGAGCCCATCGCGCTCGAAGCGCGTCTGGTCCGCCAGCAATCCGATCGCTCCACCAGCCTGGCCAATCACGATGGTCAGCGCTGCCTGGCCACACTGGCGCCGCGCAGTCAGTTCGTCCGCCTCGGTTGCACGCACGACGCGAATCGGAAATGCGGCGGCTTCACCGACGGCCCTGAGCTCCGGTTCACGGGCCGCCAGATCGCTCAGATATCCCGGACGACTATCCGTGTCACTGATCGACAAGGCGAGCTGGGCCACGAACTGCCCAAACGCCTGCGTTCCCTCCAGACGCACCGGCAACGGCAGCACGGTGGTGACAAAGCGGCCTACCCATTCCTCTTCGTTTTTTGCAGTGGGAACATAGGCGAGCGCGAATTCCTGCTTTCGACCCAGGCGGCCCAGCAGCACCGCAAGCGCGGCGACCACTTCATCGGCGCTCAATCCTGGCAGTTCGAGCCGACGCCAGACGGTTCCGCTCGCCGGGTTGCGACCACCGAATGGCAACTCCACCGGCTCCATCCGTCGCAGTCGACGAATCCAGAATTCCTCGTGCTTGCAGATTCGTGTAACGGTCTCGCTCAGCGCATCAGCGTAGTGCGGCAGCCCGGGAAGTAACGCACCGACAGACAGATCAAGGTTTGCGAGTGCGGCCGCGACGTCGACGCTCTCACCGCGCATGTCGGTGACGCGCAGCAGCTTCAATGCGTCGGTGGCGCACCGGACCGTGAGCGTCTCTGCGCAGAACGCCTGAATCGTGCCGGGCAACGCCGAGGATTCCGCGGGCACGATTGCTGCTGCGCGCACCAGCAACAGGTCCGCGCCCAGATCGATCTTCGGCAGAATGACCGGATTCGGATAACGTCCGAAATCAAGCGCGCGGACGAGCCGCTCGAGGTCTGTTGCCGAGCGACTCCAGTCGAGCACCGCGGCGGCCGGCGGACGCTGGGCCAGCGAAAAATAGCTTCGCTGAGCCAGGTCCTGCTCACGCGGCGCCAGCGTACCGCTCTCCAGCTGTTCGACGAGCTCGCCAAATCCGTCGAGCGCAGATTGATAGCACTGCGCGTTCAGACCCAACACGGTCTCGTTGGCAACCACCGCAAAACTGCGCTGCACAAGCAGCCTGCCGTTGTCGGCCCCGGCCACCATCTCGTGCCAGCTGATGCCGTGTTCGGACTCGCCGTTGATCAGCGCCCAGACCGGCGCATTGAGGCCGGCATAGCGGGGCAACGGACCATCGTGGAAATTGATCGCGAGCTTCGCCGGACGCTCGAGCAACCAGACCGGCAGCATCCGCAGATTCGTGATGCTCATCAGGTAGTCGAAGGTCGCGGCCTGAGGGGCTTCGCGCAGCGCGTTCAAGTCGCCATAGCAGGGCACGCCCTGCTGCTCGCACCACTGCACGATGCGGCGGTTCTCGGCCACGACGGCTCGAATCTCGTTGCCGCGCGCCAGCAGCGACTCACAGCACTGAATCAGCAGCGATTGCTCGCCGAGTACAACGCACGAAAAACTGGATGTGGGCTTGATCATCATTTACCTCAATGCGGCAGAACTCGCGCTGGCGCGAGCGATGCGACCGTAACGCAGGAATACACCCGCACCGATTTCCGTATAGGTGTCCAGCGCGGTCGCGCCTTCGCGATCGCGATACTCCACCCTGAAGTCCAGTCCGAGGTTCCTGCCAAATGTCAGCGACAGCTCAGCGCCCACCGACAGCTCATCCGCATCAGCGGTCAGCACCGGCAGGTCCTCCGTGGTCAGCAGAGCAAAAATCTGTCCGTTCGATCGCGGCGAGAAGTTGCGCCCGACGCTTGCGCGGAACGAGTCGAGCGAGCGGTCGCCGCTGGCGACAATCAGGCCCGTCTCCCGAGTCTGCGCATACGCCAGCTCCGCAAAAGTTCGTGGGCGATTCAGGCGCAGGCCGATCTCACCGCTTTTTGCGACACGCGGCGCTGCAGTGAGGATCGAGCCGTCGCCAAGCACCTCCCGATCGAGCGCATCGGCCGGCACCAGCGCCGGAGCGTCCGAAGTCGGATACTGCTGCGTGTAAGCCAGAAAGCCCGAAATAAACGGCGACAGCTGACGGGTCGCCTCGAGCCGCACCATGGGGCCACTGTCATCGACGTTCGCTCCTTCGACTTGAGCGTAACCCGCATCGATCGACAACGACGTTCGTGCCGCTTCGGCCTGGAACCTGACGAAGGCCTCACGGCGCTCGAAATCGAACGAGCCCAAGCCGAGCTGCGAGTCATAGGTCACATCGTCGAACGCCACACCGACTCCCACGAGGCTGCGAGCCGAGAGCCGTCGACCCACGACCAGACGCGCGCCCAATGTGTCGTTGTCGAAGTCCCGATTGCTGTACGTGGAGGTCGTGTAACGCCCCTCCAGCTGCGCCTCAAACGCATCGCCAAAGCGACCACTGACCGTCGGTCCGGTCGAGAACGTCAAGACATCGTCGCGATTTCCGGGCCCCGCCGGGCGCAGCAGAGACTCTCGGATCTGGGCAAAGGAACCGTCCAGCTCCCAGCTGAAGGTGTCGGGCACGAATTCATACGAACTCTCTGCGAAGGCGCTGCCGACAAGCTCACCGTCAACTGCCGAGTCCAGGTACTCGTAATACGCGACGTCGCCGGACAACGCGAACTGCAGGCGACCGGTGTCCTTGCCGCCCCGCACCCGTGCGCCCAGCACGGCCGCGAACGAGTCAATCTCATTGCTCGCCGTGCGCTCAACGTTGTCGGAGTAAGCTCCGCCCGCGCGTAGCTCGTACTCCAGGTCGACGGTCTGCGCCTGCGCCGGTATGGCGAGCATCAGGGCGAGTAGTCCGCCGAGACCCGCGCCGGTCTGTATTCTTTTCATTTCTCCCCCTTGGCGCTCGCGCCCCGCGCAGTCGTCTCACCATAGTTGTAGTTGTAGCCGTACCCATAGCCATAACCCAGATAGCGCAGCATCTTGGTCCGCGGGGCAGCGTTCAGAATCAATTTGACGTTCAGTTCCTCGCCGAGCAGATCGATCGCCTCCATCACCGCCTGGCGCGGAGTCGACTCGGCGCGCACGACGAGCAAAACCTGGCCGGCGAGCGGCGCAAGCGCGCGCGCCTCGGTCGTCAGCAGTAGCGGCAGCGAGTCGACCACCAGCAGCCGTTGGGGTGCCGACATCAGCTGCTCCATCAGAGCCTGCATGCGGGCACTGGCGAAGTATTCCGTCGCATTCGGATTCATGCGTCCCGCCGGCAAAACGGTGAGTCCCGGAATGCTCGTGGACAGCACCAGCGATTCCACGTCAATCGAAGGATCCGCCGCCGCGTCCATGAGTCCCAGGCGCTCTGTCAGCCCGAACACTCGCGTCAGGTTGGGTTTGATCACGTCGGCGTCGATCAGCAGCACCGAGTAATCGGGCTCGAGCGCCAGAGACATGGCCAGGTTGGCGGACGAGAAGCTCTTGCCCTCGCCCGGCAAGGCGCTTGCAATAAGAATCATGCGACTCGTCTCTCCAGACTGAATCTCGCCCAGCAACTGCCGTTTGACGTGGCGATACTCGGACAGCACCTGCCGCTGCTGCGCTTCAGGTGCGCGCAGCCCGGCAGCATCCAGCAGCGCGTCTGTGATCACGACATCGGGTTTCTCAACAACCCGACGAGCCTGAGTCGCGGCACTTCCACCCGATGCCAAGCTGCGAGTGCCAGCCATACGACGCGCTGCCGGCACGTCCGGCGAGCTACTGGACTCCGCTGCTTCCCGGGCGCGGCGCAATGCTCGTTCTATCAGACTCATGCAACGAACCTCAGGCAATCAAGGTACGGAGAAAACGGGCGCCCGCGCCACCGAGCACGACCATGGCGCCGCCCACGGCGAACAGGGCGACGGATGCCAGCACGACGCGCCGGGTTTCGGTTCGCAGCTGCAACTCATCTGCGGCACTGCGTAGCGCACTGACCGCGCCCAGAACGGGCAGCCCCGTTTCGCGCGCGAGCGCGTCAGTGTCGTCGAACCCTGGACGCAGCAGCTGCGGCAGCACTGCAACTGCAACACCCGCACCAAGGCCGAAGAGCAGCGCCATGATCATGAACAGCGGCCGCTTCGGCCACACGGGAGCAAGGTCTGCGCGTGGCGGCTCGATGACCTCGAAGCGAACGATGCCACTCTGCGTCGCATCGTCGGTGACGCGCGCCTGCTCGAGGCGCGCAACCAGCGTCTCGTACTGGGTCCGGGTGACGCCGTAGTCGCGATTGAGCCGGGCGAACTCCTGTTCAACTTCAGGCGCTGAATTGACGAACTGGCGGAGGCTCGCGATTTCCCTACGATGCTGTGAAGCCGCGCCGCGCAACGACGCCAGCTCGACCTCGACCTGGCTCAGCTGCACCTGAATCTGCTGATAAACCGGATTCACGTTTAGCGAACGGATGGCTCCGGTGCCGCTACCCCCCCGTGCGAGCTC
>JBBQWY010000036.1:0-33104 GCA_038210215.1 Steroidobacterales bacterium | reverse complement strand
ATTCATCAGCTGTCACACATCTGGATCGACTTCAGAGGCATTCAGGACGTCTACATGCGCGAACAAGGGCTCGACTACTTCGAGAACAGCCGTCGCGCCACCTATGTGCAGCGCGAGTACGCGATCCGCAATCCACAGGAGTTTGCTCTCTACAGCAAGGACTGCTGGGGAATGACGGCGAGCGACGGGCCTGGTCCCGCCACATTGAAAGTTGCTGGCGTCGAGCGCAAGTTCTTTGATTATGTGGCGCGCGGTGCTCCGCACGGACCCGATGATGGGACGATTGCGCCGTGGGCAGTGGTCGGCTCATTGCCCTTCGCGCCGGAGATCGTGTTGCCGGCCGTCCGGTACTTCACCGATCAGGTCAAACTCGAACAGCCTGACTCGTACGGCTTCAAGGCGACATTCAACCCGACATTCCCCGTTGCGTCGGACAACGACAATGGGTGGGTGTCACCATGGAACTTCGGACTGAACCAAGGACCGATCGTGTTGATGATCGAGAACCAGCGCACGGGCCTGATCTGGCGGCTGATGCGGCAGTGTCCCTATATCGTTCAGGGATTGCGGCGGGCCGG
The DNA here is from genome assembly GCA_038210215.1 of Steroidobacterales bacterium. Lineage (GTDB taxonomy): Bacteria > Pseudomonadota > Gammaproteobacteria > Steroidobacterales > Steroidobacteraceae > UBA964. Next base: position 32,526 of record JBBQWY010000036.1, on the reverse strand, counting down.
GTTCCGAGGCGGCTGGTTATGACGGTGCGGATTCTCAGCGCCGCGATCGGCCACGTCGTCGCGTCAGGCAGTGCACGTTGCGCTCGATTGTCGTAGGTATCTTCGATGACGACGATTCGCCGCGCCACCCGCGCGAGTGCCTCCTCGACCAGCTTGAGCAGCGTCCTCCGTTCCCGATGCGCCAGACGACCCAGCTTCTGCTCCACTTCGAACGACAGCGAATTCTGTGCGGATGACCCCCTCAGGCCTGCTGTGACCTGACTCACAGTTTTGCCCACGCGCGGCAATGACTGACACAACGGCTTTACAAACCAGCCACCGAGCGTGACTCCCGACGACGATTTCGGCCAGCAGCCATGGAATCATTCAGATATCACTGGATTAGCGGGACGCGCGTGACATGTGGCCGCTGCGCTGGATTGGTTCTCGAGTGAGCATAACAGTCCGCCTGAGCGTCGCGTTCTTCGGCGTCGCCATTCTCGCAGTGGCAGCGAACCTTCTGGCCGAGCACGGTCCACGACTGATCTCCAATCCGCCCGTTGCTGCTGCCCCGCCGGCCGTCGTCTTGGTGCAGGCGCAGCCTTCCCTCGACCCCCGGATCCGAAGCATTGCGACGGAACGCTTGCTGGACGCAACGTCAGGCCTGCTCACCGCAGTCCGGACGCGGGTTGTGTCGAGAACGCCAGCGTCGAGCGCCGAGGTGAAAAGGGCCGCCGATCGGCTGACGCGCGCATGGGAGGAGGTTCGCCGCCAGACCCAGCAGGATGCAACAGACCCAGCGGTCAATGCGCTCGCGAAGGCGGTTCCCGCACACCTCAAAAAAGGACGAAAAATCGTCGACCTGGCCGCTGAGCGGGAAGAACGGCTGCGACACTACCAGCAGGCATTCGAGGCCCTCGACGGCCGTACGAAGCAAGCTCTAAGCGGTGCGTGGAAGATTTTTAGCCGGGTAGTCGCCAGGCAATCGCTGGTGACCATGGGTCGCAGTCTCGACGAGATGCGACGCGACATGGCCACGATTGAGGCAGGAACCGCGCTCGACGCATTTGAGTTGGAGCACATCGCTGAAAGCGAGGACGCGTTCGCCAAAGTGCTGGAGCAAAGCGGAAAAGGTCTCGCACGATCCCAGGGCAAGGACTGGCTGCTTGCCATGCAAACTGATCTGGTCGAGTTGACTGAAGCACGGCGGGCTTACATCGCGCGGGGACTGCAGCTGGCACCCCTGCTAAGGGACTTCGAAATTGACAACGAGCGCCTCGTCCGGGAAATCCGTTCCGCTTCGGAAGCTTCTGCGTCGGAGCCGTCCGCCGGCGACGCCGGGGGGGCCAAGGTGTCTTTCGAGCGGGCCCCGGGCCCTACTTCGCGCGGGCACCTGAGCAGGCGTGCCCTGCAAGGATCGACTCCGACGGGACCGCGCGACGGGCGAATCCTGATCGCGTGGCTCAGCGGTGCGGTGCTGGCATTGCTCCTGGTGATCTCCGTGGGCACCGTTCGCAGCATTGTCCGGCCCGTGAATCGCCTGATTCTCGCCAGCAAGCGGCTTGCGATCGGCGAAGCGGGTGTCCTCGTACCTCGCGGCGGACTTCGTGAACTCGACACGCTGGCCGTCGCTTTCAACGAAATGGCACAGCGTCTGGAGGTCGCGCAGAATCTGGGGCGCGAGCTGAATGCTGAACTGGAAGCCCGCGTTGACGAACGCACTCGACAGCTGCAACATCTCGCCGAACACGATCCGTTGACCCACCTCCCCAATCGCCGCCAGTTCTTTGGCCGCCTGCAAACTGCCATCGAAACGGAAACGGGCCGCGGCCGCGTCGGGGTCTATTTTCTCGACCTCGACAATTTCAAGAACATCAATGACAGCATGGGTCACGTGTTTGGCGACCGCGTCTTGCAAAGCGTTGCCGACCGGTTGCGCGACGCCTGCGGCTCGTCCGGATTCGCTGCCAGGATTGGCGGCGACGAATTCACGGTTACCCGCGAACGCGCCTCGAGCATGGAAGACATCGTTGCGACAGGCTGGGACCTGGTGCGCGCATTCGGCCCTCCGCTCCAGGTGGACGGGCGCGATATCGCCATGAGCGTCAGCGTTGGGGTCAGCTGCTACCCCGACCATGAACTCGATCCGGTGGGTCTGTTGCGCGCCGCGGACGCGGCGCTATTTCGCGCCAAGTCGCTGGGACGGGCGCAACTCACGGTATTCAGTCCGGATCTGGTCGAGGCTGCTGGCTCGCGCTTCAATATCGAACAAGGACTGCGGCGAGCAGTGGAACGGGGCGAGTTTGAGCTGTTCTTCCAGCCGGAAGTCAACGCGGATACTGGCCGCGTGGACATTGTGGAGGCACTGATCCGATGGCGGCTGCCCGATGGCACCTATGTCTCTCCCGCGAACTTCCTGCCGGTTGCGGAAGAGTCAGGCCTTATTTCGACAATCAGTGACTGGGTTGTCAGATCAGCGATCGAGATGGCGGCTGTCTGGCACCATTCCGCCTGGCCCGAGGCGCGGGTGGCCATCAACGTGTCGTCACGCCAAATGCTGGATTCCAGTTTCATTGACGGCCTTCTGGATCTCCTGCAGCAGCACCGCTTGCCACCCACATGCATCGAAATTGAACTTACCGAGAATGTTCTGCAAACGGGTGCTGGCACCATCGCCATGCTCAAACGCCTGAGAAGCGCCGGGTTCGGCGTTGCCCTTGATGACTTTGGCACCGGCTTCTCATCGCTCACGTCGCTGGAACAACTGCCGTTGTCGCGTGTGAAACTGGACCGCAGTCTCATCACGAGCATTGACACGAACGAGCGCTCAGAAGCCATCGCTCGCGCCACGATTGGACTATGCACCAGCCTGGGTCTCGCAATCACCGCCGAGGGCATCGAGCGTCCGGATCAACTCCGCGCGCTTACCCGATATCGCGGCATGACCCTGCAGGGTTACCTTTTCTCGCCTGCGGTACCGGCCGGCGAGGTGCTGCCGATAGTCTCCCGGATGGCCGACCACGTGCAGGCCCTTTACCTGCAGCTGGCGCTGGCGCTGGATACCAGTCCAATGCCGATACTGGACGCCGCCAAGCAACGACGCTCCGCATGATTTCGCCCATGCCTCGAGCCGTGAAGTAACTCGGCAGAGTTGAACTACCGGGCACGGCCCACTGATGTTGGCCGCCCGTGCCGTGCGAAGCAGCAAGCGGTTCTCGGTAGCAGCTTGGTCAAAGGCCACCGTGGCCAGCTCCTCCTGTTCCCGCAAGCTCGGGCCGCTGCGGAACAAAGAGGCCTTGGCGAACGTTCTTTCGTCAAGTCATCTGGGTGCGGTAGCGCACCGACTCGCACCTCCCGAGCCCGGTATCTTCGAAGCTCCTATGAAGATAAGGCGCATCCAGCCGGGGGACTCGCAATGGAAAACTCTACACACGCACCGTTGATCGGTCGAGGCATGGTCGCTGGCTTGGCCGCAACCGTCGTGCTATCGCTGTTGATGATCGTGAAGCAGGCAATGGGGTTGATGCCCGAGCTGAATCTCATCGGCATGCTCACGCAGATGATGGGCGCTCAGACAGCACTTGTCGGCTGGCTTGCTCACTTCGTCATCGGAGTCGTCGTTTGGGGTGTCGCGTTCGCGTGGATCGACTCCAAGCTGTCATACGCGCACTGGATCAACGGTGTGATCTTCGCGACCGGCGCCTGGTTGATGATGATGATCGTCGTCATGCCGATGGCCGGCGCGGGGCTGTTCGGCCTGAATCTCGGGTTGGGCATCATGGCACCGCTCGCCACGCTCATGTTGCACTGGATCTACGGCGCGGTGCTCGGTGCCGTTTATGGCATGGGTACTCGAATCAATACCGCCAGCGCCAATGTGGAGCGGCCAACTCACGCCTAGGCCGAGAACATTAATCGCTGGGACCGATGCGCCGGGACCGACGCACGGTGACGTGCTCGGATCCGGCGGCGCGCAGCACGGTTTTCTGACGTGCCACTGGCCGCTCTATATTGTCGCGCGGTCTCGCCGAGACACAGTGCGTCATCGCGTTACCGTTTCACCGGCCGCAACCCGCAAAGGCTTGAACCATCATTCATTCGGACAGCGATGCCATCGTGCACTCTGTCAACCCAACATGTTGCCTTTCGAGGGATGACCAGATGACGAAAGAAGCCCGTCAAGGAATGGCCGCGCAGCTGTTCGCAAAAATTTTGGGTGTGTTGATCTTGACCCTGGGAATTCCGCAGGTGTTGGGTGGCGTCTATCTGCTGAACCTGGGCGGGTCGTTCTTCTACGCCATCAACGGTGTCGGACTCGTCATCGCGGGTCTTTATATATTTCGTGGCAAATCGCTGGGCGCCCTCGTTTATGCGCTGGTCTTTCTGCTGACGGTAGTCTGGTCGTTCGTCGAGGCCGACGGATCGGCGTGGGCGCTCGTGCCTCGTTTGCTTGGGTCGAGCATCTTCATGGTGGCGGTTCTTCTGCTCGCACCGACTCTGGACAAGCCGCTGTTCAGCCGCTCTGTGGCATATGCTGCTGTCGGTGGACTCATCCTGACGGGCGTTGCTGTCGGTTCCCTATACGGGGGCGCGGCGCAGCACGAAAGCATGCTTGCGACGCTTCCACCATTGCGCGCAGCGCATGCCGATCCATCAACGCTGACAACGGGTTCAGATTGGCCGGCCTATGGGGGGAGTTACGCGGCCCGGCGTGCCTCGCCACTGAACCAGATTACGCCCGCCAATGTGAATCGTCTCGAACGAGCATGGCTGTTCAATACCGGCGACATGCCGGAGGGCGACCCTGCGGACAGCAAATACGGCGCGGAAACCACGCCATTAAAAGTCGGCGACAGCCTCTATCTGTGCACTGCAACCAACATCCTCTTTGCACTCAATCCGGGGACCGGGGAGGAAAAGTGGCGTTACGATCCGAACGTGAGCGAAGACCATATTCCCTACACTGCAGCGTGCCGCGGCGTCGCCTACTACGAGGTGAGCGGTGAGAGAGATCCGGACGGCGGTCAACCGATCGACTGTGCGACGCGAATCATTGAAGGCACACTGGATGGCCGCCTGGTCGCGGTCGACGCGCAGACAGGACGCCCCTGTGCGGGATTCGGGCGAAACGGCGAAGCGAGCATTGTGATCGGTATGGGTAAGGTCGAGCCCGGCATGGTATCCATGACGTCGGCGCCAACCATTATCCAAGGCGTGATTGTAGTCGGCCATCAGGTCAAGGACGGTGTCAGCATCGATGCGCCCTCTGGTGTTCTGCAAGGGTTTGATGCGGTAACAGGCGAGCATCTCTGGGCGTGGGACATGGATCAGCCTGAGCTGACTGGCCGGCCGGACAAAGGAGAATTCTCGCGTGGCACGCCGAACATGTGGACCACCGCCTCCGGCGACGAAGAGCTCGGATATGTTTACATGCCGCTGGGCAATTCAGCCGGCGATTATCTCAGCTCAGATCGATCGGAAGCAGAGGACACCTATTCCACGTCGTTGGTCGCGCTGGATGTCAACACCGGTAAGCCAGCCTGGCACTTTCGCACGGTCAATAATGACGTATGGGATTACGACCTGGGTTCTCAGGCTACCCTCGTCGACTTCCCGATGCGCAACGGAGCTGGATCCCTCCCGGCGCTGATTCTGTCGACCAAGCAGGGCGATGTTTATGTGCTCGATCGGCGCACGGGTGAGCCGATAACCGAAGTCATTACCCGTTCGGCTCCAGGGGGAGGCGTAGAACCTGGTGAACGAAGCTCAACGCAGCCTTTCTCTGCCTATCACACCTTGGCCAAACCGCCGCTTCGCGAAAGAGACATGTGGGGAATGTCTCAGATCGATCAGATGATTTGCCGCATTCAATATCGACGCGCTGCGTATGACGGCATCTACACAGCACCCACCAGCGATCGGCGCTGGATTCAATACCCCGGTTACAACGGTGGCTCGGACTGGGGCGGCATTGCTGTTGACACGGCGCGTGGCATTGTCGTTGCCAACTATAACGACATGCCGAACTACAACCGACTGGTACCCCGCAAGCTCGCGGATGAAAGACTCAAGGGGCAAAAGGGCGATTCTTCGCACGCGGGGCTCGCACCGCAAGCGGGCGCGCCCTATGCCGTAGCCGTGAACGCCGGCTGGCGTATGCCAGTAACGGGTCTTTTGTGCAAGGAACCACCTTACGGCGGAATTCGCGCCTTCGATCTGACGAGCGGGGAAACACTGTGGGACAGGCCCTTGGGGACCGCAAGACAAAACGGTCCATTCGGTATTCCGTCCTACTTGCCGTTTGAAATCGGAACGCCGAACAACGGTGGCGCTGTCGTGACCGCCGGCGGCCTTATTTTTATTGCTGCGGCGACCGACAACCTTATCAGGGCAATTGACCTGAGGACCGGCGAAACGATCTGGAAAGATGTCTTACCCGCAGGGGGGCAGGCGACACCGATGACTTATGAGCATGACGGCCGACAGTTCGTCGTCATCATGGCCGGGGGCCATCATTTCATGCAAACACCGATCGGCGATGCACTGGTCGCCTATGCTTTGCCTGGCGAAGAAGTTCGATAATCGCATCGACAGATCCTCTGTCACTCGCCAATGCGGGCCTGCAGGCATTTATCATGACAACACGTATGACCGTACCAACACCGCGCCAGATGGCCCCGGAACTCGATATCGAAACGCTCGACGGCGCGTGGCGGCTCAGTGAGCAGAAACCGGACCGATTTACTTTGATCGTCGCGTATCGCGGCCTGCATTGCCCAATCTGCAAAGCATCACTACATGAGCTGGAGCAAGAACTGGCTGCGTTTGCAGAACGAGGTGTCGATGTGATCGCGATCAGCGGCGATAGCGAAGATCGTGCACGTCAGTCCAAAGCGCAATGGGGCATCAACAACGTACGCATCGGCTACGACCTGACTGAACAGACGGCACGGGCCTGGGGCCTGTTCGTATCGAGAGGCATCAATGATAAAGAACCATCGATCTTTTTCGAGCCGGGACTGTTTCTCGTCAACCCCGATGCCACACTCTACTCCGCCTCGATTCAGTCGATGCCGTTTGCGCGACCTGCGATCGGTGACCTGATGAAAGCAATCGATTTCATCGTTGAAAATGATTATCCGGCCCGAGGTGAAGCCTAGCCAGGGCATCCACAGCGGAACGCTGGGCGGTAGGGTCTTGGCCTACAAGTAAAAGTGAGGCTTCTTGAAAGCACTGCTGCTGAAATACTGGGATCGCCTTGGATCCAGTTTCTGGTTCGTGCCAGCGGTCATGGCGAGCCTGGCCGTCGCACTTGCCGCATCTGCCGTCGAGCTCGACAGGACGATCGCCGAGGGCTGGCTGGAGCGTCTGGGCTGGATCTATTCCGGTGGCGCCGAGGGTGCGAGCCTGCTGCTGGGCACCGTGGCCGGGTCGATGATCGCCATCGCCGGGACCGTGTTCTCGATGACGCTGGTGGCGCTGTCGCTCGCCTCGTCCCAGCTGGGCCCTCGGCTGCTGCGCAACTTCATGCGCGACACCGCCAACCAGGTGGTGCTGGGCACCTTCGTGGCCACTTTCGTGTACTGCCTGCTCGTGTTGCGCACCATACGGCGCGCCGACGAGCTGGCCTTCGTGCCGCACCTGTCCGTCAGCATCGGCGTACTGCTGGCGATGGTCAGCATTGGGGTGCTGATCTACTTCATCCATCACGTCTCGGTCTCGATCCAGGCCGATGAGGTCGTCGCGCGGGTCGGCCGGGAACTGGATGAGGGGATCGACAGGCTGTTTCCCGGCCACCTCGGCAAGCCTGGATCCGAAGTCTCGAGAGCGCCGAGCGAAGCCTACCTGCCAGCGGCGTTCGCTCGCGAGGCCCGCCCTGTCGGTGCCCTCGAAGACGGCTATCTGCAGCGGATCGACGCCGACGCCCTGATGGCGTTGGCCGCCGAGGAAGATCTGCTGCTTCGGCTGGAGCGCCGGCCCGGACACTACCTCGTCAAAGGGCGGGCGATGGTGATGGTCTGGCCCGGAGATCGCGTCACTGAATCCCTGGTCGACAAGATGAACGCCGCCTTCGTGTTCGGCCACCAGCGCACCGCCTCCCAGGATATCGAGTTCTCCTTCAACCAATTGGTCGAGATCGCCGTGCGGGCCCTATCCCCGGGTATCAATGACCCGTTCACGGCGATCGCCTGCGTGGATCGACTGGGATCGGGCCTGTGCCGGCTGGCCCGACGCAACACGCCGTCGGCCCTGCGATTCGACCCTCACGGGCGGCTGCGGCTGGTGGCGCCGGGATCCTCGTTTGCAGGGATCGTCGACACGGCCTTCAACCAGATCAGACAAAGCGCGCGTTCGAACCCGGCCGTGTCGATCCGCATGCTCGATGCCATCGTCCAGATCGCAGGTCACGTGCAACGCTTGCCGGACGCGGACTGCCTTCAGCGCCACGCCTGCATGATCGTCAGAGGGGCGCGGGAAGCCGTGCCGGAAGCGGACGATCTGCTCGCCGTCGAGGTGGCCTTCACGGCGGCGATCGAGGCATTGCGCGAGCTTGAAGACTGACGTCCACATTGACGGTACCGAAGCGTTAACCCGTCTGTACACTCAGGCACACTCGCCGCCGGCATGGCGCTGTTTCAGTGCGCTGGCGAATCCATACGGGAGTGCGAATGCGCGACGTTGATCTGTCGCTTGCCCCGGGGGCACTGATGCTGAAACCAAGGTCTGCCATCTACGACCCCAGCGTCTGCGGACCGCTTGACGTGCCGGGCGGACCGAATGCCCGCGGCAGCTTCACCCTGCGTTTGAAGGCAGGCACGACACTTGCCGAAGCGCGGACCATCGCCAGCACGCCGCAAACCTGGGTCAAGGACCTGCGCCCTCTGGCGGCGTCAGGCAGTGCCGACCGCCTGTGAGGCCCGCCAACCGGCCCGCCGCGTGGTGGGGACTGATCAAGCAAGTTGCGGTCTCGTGGCGCGAAGACCACGTGCCGAGCATGGGGGCGGCGCTGGCGTTCTACACGGTGTTTTCGCTTGCGCCGCTGCTGCTGATCGTGGTGTCGGTATCCGGGCTTGTGTTCGGTGAAGACGCCGCCCGCGGCGAGATTCAGTCACAGCTGCGGGACCTGATGGGCGACCGCGGTGCCCGCGCAGTGCAGGAGCTGCTGGCGAGCGCACCCGAACCCGCCGAGGGCTTGACGGCCACCGCAGTGGGCATGGTGCTCCTGCTCGTCGGCGCAACCACCGTGTTTGCCGAGCTTCAGCGCGCGCTCGATCGGATCTGGCGGCAGCCGAGCCGGCCGCGTGAGCGCGGATGGTTGACGCTCGTTCGTGCCCGTCTGATGGCGTTCGGCCTGATCCTCGCGCTGGGTTTCCTGCTCGTTGTACCGCTGGTCTCCAGTGCAGTGCTCGCTGCCGTGGGTCGTCGTCTGGATCCTGTCTTGGGCGGCTGGCACTCCGTGGTGGAGGTCGGCAACGCCATCGGGGGCTTCCTGCTGGTGGCATTTGTGTTCGGCCTTATCTACAAAGTCATGCCGCGCCAGCGCCTGCTGACGGCAGACGTCTGGCTCGGGGCCTTGTTCGCTGCCCTGCTCTTCACTGCCGGCAAGTACGTCATCGGTGCCTATATCGGCCACAGCGAAGTTGCGTCGGGCTTCGGGGCGGCCGGTGCGCTGGTGGTGGTCCTGATCTGGGTGTACTTCTCAGCACAGATTCTGCTGATGGGCGCTGAGTTTACTTGCGTCTACGCCCGCACCTTCGGATCGCTGTCGCCTGCGCCGCCGGCTCCGGATGGCCTCTCGTGACGTTCCGGCTCAGTTCACCCACAACACAGCGGCTTGCCGCCATCCTGATCCGTCATTGCCAGTGTCGCGATGTCAGCCGCCGGTTGGTTTACGAAAACCGTGCAGGACTCCCGCGGTTTCGCATCCGAGTATGTGCGTTGCCGAACCGACAGCAGCAGCGTCGTGGCCTAGCCTCCGACTCATAGGTTTCTTGCGGCGTGATTTGCGCTATGAAACGCGCGTCCCAGCGCGGTGCAAGGACATCGCCGCCACCTTCGTACCCCAGGCGTTTCTGTGCCTGAAACGCCTGCGTAGGCGATCTGTTTCACAACGGAGGTTTCCATGAAGTCAATCATCTCGATCGCTTCTGCTTCGGTGTCCGCGCTCGCCAGTGGCGAGGCATTCGCGCAGGACGGCCACATGATGAATGGCGGGGGCATGTCGGGCGGTGGCTGGATGGGAGGCTACTGGGTGCCGATCCTGCTGATCGTCGTGGTTGGCGTGGTCGTTTGGGCCGTTCTGCAAAAGCGCAAGTGAACCAAGAGGGCTTGCGACGCGCATCGGGTTGCTCAGCAGCGAACCGCAGCGCCGTACCCGAACTTCGTCTTGCGGAAGTGATCTGTGAGCAAACATGAACACAGCCTCAAGGACGAACCGGCCACCAAGCCGACCCAGGACGACGTGGCGAAGAAGGCCTACGGCATCTATGTGAAGGAAGGCCGTCCGCAAGGACATGCAGACCGGAACTGGTCGGACGCCGAAGCCCAATTGCAGCATGCAGGTGCCGGCCCGGCGGATCATCCCGAGCACCAGGATGAGCACAAGGGCCATCAGAATCACCATGCCCACATGGCGGCGGATTTTCGCAAGCGGTTCTGGATTTCACTGGCGCTGACGCTGCCCATCCTCGCGCTCTCGCCGCTGCTGCAATCATTGGTGGGCATACGTGAAGCCTTCCGCTTCTCAGGCGACCTCTACGTCCTGTTCGGCTTTTCCTCGGCGGTCTTCTGGTACGGCGGGTGGCCCTTCCTCAAGGGCCTGTATACAGAGCTCAAGTCCCTCAAGCCCGGGATGATGACGCTGGTGGCCGTGGCCATCACTACTGCCTACCTGTACAGCAGCTCCGTGGTCTTTGGTCTGACCGGCAAGATGTTCTTCTGGGAACTGGCCACCCTGGTGGACATCATGCTGCTGGGGCACTGGATCGAGATGAAGTCGGTGATGGGCGCCTCCAAGGCTCTCGAGGAACTGGCCAAGCTCATGCCCTCTGATGCGCACAAGCTGATGCCCGACGGCAGCATGAAGGACGTGCCGTTGAGCGAGCTGGCGGTTGACGACAAGGTGCTGGTCAAGCCGGGCGAGAAAGTCCCGGCCGACGGCACCGTCGTCGAGGGTGAGAGCTCGGTGAATGAAGCGATGCTCACCGGCGAGTCGACGCCGGTCGTCAAGACGAGCGGCGGCAAGGTCATCGGCGGCGCCATCAACGGCGAAGGCGCGCTGACCATCGAGGTCAAGGGGACTGGCAAGGACTCGTTCCTGTCGCAGGTGATCGACCTCGTCAAGCAGGCCCAGGAAAGCAAGTCGAAGACGCAGAACCTCGCGGACACCGCGGCGATGTGGCTCACCCTCATTGCGCTGGTCAGCGGCGTGGGAACCTTCCTGGTGTGGCTGGTTTTCATGGACCGGGAGCTTGCCTTCGCCATCGAACGCGCCGTGACCGTGATGGTGATCACCTGTCCGCATGCGCTCGGGCTGGCCGTGCCGCTGGTGGTGGCCGTCTCCACGGCTTTGGGCGCGAGCCATGGGCTGCTGATTCGCAATCGCGTGGCCTTCGAAGGCGCACGCAAGCTGCAGGCCGTCATCTTCGACAAGACCGGCACGCTGACCGAGGGCCGCTTTGGTGTCACAGACACCCTGCTGCTGGCCAAGGACATCGACGAGGAAAAGCTGCGCAGCTACGCGGCCGCCGTGGACGCCAATTCCGAACACCCCATCGCCAAGGCGATCGCCGCGTCATCGGACGCGAGGCTGAGCGTCGAGAACTTCAAGAGCATCCCCGGCAAAGGCGCCGAGGGCCAGGTCGATGGCCGGCAGGTCAAGGTGGTCAGCCCGGGCTACCTGCGCGAGCAGAACATCGAGCTCGCGGACGATCGGATCGAACCCCTGCAGGCCCAAGGCAAGACGGTGGTGTTCATCCTCGTCGACGGTCAGTTGAAGGGGGCGATGGCCTTGGCCGACATCGTCCGGCCCGAAGCCAGGCAGGCCATCGAAGCGCTGAAGGCGCTGGACATCCGCTGCATGATGCTTACCGGCGACAACCAGGCGACGGCCAAGTGGGTGTCGGACCAGGTCGGGCTGGACGAATACTTCGCCGAAGTGCTGCCGCAGGACAAGGCCGCCAAGGTCAAAGAGGTCCAGTCGCGCGGCGTATTGGTGGCCATGACCGGCGATGGCGTGAACGACGCACCGGCGCTGGCGCAAGCCGATGTCGGCATCGCCATCGGCGCCGGGTCTGACGTGGCGGTGGAAACCGCCGACATCGTTCTGGTGCGCAGCAACCCGCTCGATGTCGTGGCCATCGTGCAGCTGTCGCGCGCCACGTACACCAAGATGATCCAGAACCTCTTCTGGGCCACGGGCTACAACGTCGTGGCCATCCCGCTCGCGGCGGGCGCGCTGTTCGCGTGGGGCGTGCTGCTCACGCCCGCCTTGGGCGCCGCGTTGATGTCGGTGAGCACGGTGATCGTCGCCGTCAATGCACGGCTGCTGAAAATTAAATCCAACCCGCAGGAAAAACGCGAAGAACAAGGTTAACCGCGCGATATCGTGGTGGCCTCATGGTTTCTTTACCGCTACCTCGCACCCAAGACCTGGAAGGATTGGGAGGGTGCCGGCGTGGTCCATGCGTTCATCATTGCCTCTATGCGGAGATGTATGGCTTTCCGCTCGTACCAACCTCAACCGTTTTCTCCATCGTACTTCTACCTGCTGGCGCGAAGCGAAGAGAAAAAAGTTGCGAATGGCGGAAACGCGTGCCGATGTTCATTCCGCGCTGGGGGCAATGGGGAGCCATGACCCGCACGCGGGAAGACAGGATCTGATGGAACTTCTCCAGCCCGCGCACAACCGACATGGAAAGCACCACAAGCAGCATGAAAGACACGGACGACCGAACGTCGACATACCAAGCGGACAGCCTCTCGCTGATTGGCGCCATTGCCTTGGGCACCGGCGTGATGATCGGTGCCGGTATCTTCGCGCTCACCGGCCAGATGGCGGAGATGACGGGCAGCCTGTTTCCCCTGGCGTTCCTTTCCGCTGCGCTAATCGTCTCGTTCAGCGCTTACTCCTACGTCAAGCTGTCCAACGCCTATCCCTCCGCAGGCGGCATCGCCATGTATCTGGAGAAAGCCTATGGCCGGACCCTGACCACCGCGTTTTATTCCCTGTTGATGTATTTCTCCATGGTCATCGCCCAGAGCTTTCTGGCGCGAACCTTTGGCTCCTACACGCTGCAATTGTTTGATATCGGTGACAGCAGCCTGCTGGTTCCCGTTCTGGGGGTGGCCTTGCTGCTGGTGGCCTTTCTCATCAACCTGTCTGCCAACAGCCTGATTCAGGGCGTCGCCTCGGCGCTCGGGTTCATCAAGATTGGCGGCATCCTTCTGTTCGGTGTGGTCGGTGTGCTGGCGGCAGACGCTGTGGAAGTGAATTTTTCATCAGCAGACCCAGCCGCATCGGTGACCGGGTTTCTCGGTGCCACGGCGCTCGGTATTCTGGCTTTCAAAGGGTTCACGGCCATCACCAACAGCGGCTCGGAACTGAAAGACGCAAGCCGGAACCTGGGCAAAGCCATCATGATCTCCATCGGCCTTTGTGTGGTGATCTATGCGCTGGTGGGCTTTGCAGTCTCCAGCAACCTGTCGCTGCAAGAGATCATCACGACGCGCAACTACTCGTTGGCCGCCGCCGCCCGACCCGCGTTGGGCGAATACGCGGTCTGGTTTACCGTGATCCTGGCCATGCTGGCCACGGCGGGCGGCATCATCGCCAGCATTTTCGCGGTGTCACGCATGCTCGCAATGCTCACCAAAATGAAATTGGTGCCTCACAGTCACTTCGGGATGCCGGGCAGCATTCAGAAGCACACGTTGGTCTATACGGTCGTGCTGGGTTTGCTGTTGACAGCATTTTTCGACCTGTCCCGGATCGCGGCGCTGGGCATTATCTTTTATCTGATCATGGACATCGCCATTCACTGGGGCGTGCTGCGCCACCTTAAAGATGAGGTCAAGGCAAAGTCCGTGATTCCGGTCATCGCAATCGTTCTGGACCTGATCGTCCTCGGCGGCTTTCTCTGGGTGAAAGGCACCTCGGATCCTCTGGTTCTCATCGTGGCAGCGGCCGCCATGGCGGCAATCCTGATCATGGAGATTTTCTTCCTCAGGAATCGACCGCCTGAGGACCGGCCGGAGCATGCGCATTCCGGCTGATATTTTCGGGTTGGCGCATGAAGCGAGCAGACGAACATGAAGGCTGATCGCCAGCACCTTGTAGCTCCTCGCTCGCTCGGTAGGCGTGGTTGATGCTCGTAGTCATCGCCCCACCGTTGCGTGCAACGGCTGCTTGCTGGATCTGGCGGCCTGAAATCGAGGAGTAGGCCTCGCTCTACGCTTCGGTTGCCGACCGTTGAGCGCGAAGAGATATCCAGAGGCATGCAAGCAAGGCTGTCCTGTCGATCGATCGCAAAACTTCTCGGTCGATCTCCTTCGACGGCATCGCGTGATGTTGCCGTGAGTGGCGGACGCGGGCACTACCGTGCCTGGCGTGCAGACGGCAGGTCGGTTCGGGCAGCGCATCGCCCCAAGATGCCTAAGCTGCGATCATGTCTTGCGCTGCGGCGTGAGGTAGAGCGGCGGCTTCGACAACGGTGGTCTCCGCAGCAGATTTCCGCCCGACTGCGCACGGATTTTCCGGATGACCCGAACATGCGTATTTCGCGCGGTGCGCGCGAACTAAAGAACATGGCGCTGCTGGCGTCACAAGCCGCCGCTGACGCGCCACCCCGCCGCGACAACGACGTGTGAGCAGGTTGAGCGTTGTCGAAGGTGGTCTGCGGCTCAGGGCCTGCGCGTCTGCTCTGCGGCGTCCTGCACCAGACGCCAGCCGGCAGCCGCGTCGGGGCCGAGTGCGGCGATCCGCGCCGCGACGAACGGCTCCAGCGCGCGACGCCACGCCCGCAGCTCCCGCGCCGCAGGTTCGAGAATCTGGTTGCCCTGGGCCCGGGCGAGAGCGCGCCCGCGGGTTTCTTCGTCGTCCCAGGCCTTCGCGGCCGTGAGCGAGGCCTGCGGACCACTGTGCCGCACGACGATCTCGCGCAGCTCCGGCGGCAGCGCGGCCAGCGCATCGGCATCGATGAACAGGCCCAGCCCGGAAACGAACAGCGGAACCTCGGTATGATGGCGAAGCTGTTCCGCGAGGCGGAACACGCCCATCGCCTCGTACGGAAACACCGTGCCATCGACCTGGCCGTCGCGCAGCGCGCCGTAGACCTGGGGCGCGAGAAAGCCCTCGACCGGCGTCGCGCCCAGTGCGGCCAGCAACTCGCGGATGTTGGGGGTGGCGCCGCGCATCCGCATTCCTGCGAGATCGCGTGGCACGCGCACCCGTTTGGTCTTCGAATGCACAACGCTGGGCGCATTCGTGAACAGCGCGACGACGTGCAGGCCCGACAGCGGCGCCGCGATTGCGCCTCGCGTCGACAGCCGCTCCAGCAATCGTGCGCCATGCTGGGCCGAATCCGCGACGAACGGCAGCCCGACCAGCGAGAAGACGACGTGCTCGGGGACAGGTCCGAAGCCCACCTCGACCGTGCCGTCGCGTACGCCAGGCGCGATCGCGCCGAGCCGCAGCAGCTCGTTGTTCGGGCGGGTCGTGATGCGGATGCGCCCGTCGGAGTCTTTCTCGATCGTGCGCGCCCAGGCGTCGAGCCATCCGGCCGCGAAGAAATGCTCGGCTGGCAGGTAGTGCGCGAGTCGCCACTCGAACTCGGCAGCCTTTGCAGTGGGCGCCCAGGCGCCCAGGCCTCCCAGCATCAGCGAAATCCCCCATGCGGTCAGCAAAGGGGTCGGCAGAGTGATCCGTCCCCTTTTCACGGTTCCATTCATGCAGTGCTCCGTCCCGTTTGTTGATTCGTAGTCTAGCGCTGACGTTTGCGCAGCGTCGCGGCCGGCGACACCAGTGCGGCGAGGCGCGCTTTACCGGTCCGGCGGCGTCCAGTCCGACCCGGCAGAACTGCGGCGGCTGAGGCGCAGGGCAAGGCCAATGGCCACGCCAACGCCGATCGCAACTGTCAGGTCGACTGCGACGGTCAGCACAAGCGTCAGCACGAGCAGCAATCGGTCTGCAGGCCGCGCTGAGAGGTATTCTCTCCACTTATGCGGCTCGCTCATGTTCCAGGCAGTGAGCATGAGCAGCGCCGCAAGCGCAGGCATGGCGAGGTGTCCGGCAACGGGCGCCGCGACCAGCATCACAATCAGGATGACAAGCGCATGAACGAGCCCGGCGACGGGCGTCTTGGCTCCTGCCTTGATGTTGGTCGCGGTGCGCGCGATGGCGCCAGTGGCGGGCAATCCGCCAAACAGTGCCGAGCCGACGTTTGCAATCCCCTGCGCAAGCACCTCGGCGTTTGAGCGATGGCGTGAGCCAATCATCTTGTCCGCCACCAACGCAGACAGGAGCGATTCCACGCCGGCGAGGAAGGCGATCACGATTGCAGACGGAAGCAGCTCAACCAGCCGGGCAAGCGAAAGGTCCGGGATCCGCGGCATCGGCAGTTCGCTGGGAAGCGCCCCGAAGCGGGATAGGATCGTGTCGGCCGGAAGGTTCAAAATGAAGACGGCGGCTGAGGTGATCGCAACGGCGACGACCAGTCCGGGGAGTTTTGGGGCGATACGCCGGAACAGGACAATCAGAACCATGGTCGCCAGCGCGAGCAGCATGGCTGCGATGTTGAGCGTATCCCGCGCGGCCCAGAGTGCAGGCAGTTTCTCCAGAAAATCTGCGGGCATTTCCGCAACCGTCAGTCCAAGAAAATCGCCAAGCTGGCTCGTTGCGATGATGATTGCGATGCCGATGGTAAAGCCGTGGACGACGGACTCGGGCACGTAGCCGATCAGGTTGCCCGCCTTCACGAGTCCCGCGCCGATCAGGATCAGTCCAGCCATGAAGGTCGCGATGACCAGCCCGTCATAGCCATGTTCGGCGATGACGCTGAACACGACAACGATAAAGGCGCCGGTTGGTCCGCCGATCTGGACGCGGCTGCCGCCGAACAAGGAGATCAGGAAGCCGCCGATAATCGCAGTGACGAGGCCCCGGGCGGGATCAGCGCCGGATGCGATCGCGATGGCCAGACTCAGGGGCAGCGCAACCATTGCAACGGAGAAGCCGGCCATCAGGTCGGTGACAAACAGCGACAGAGAATAGGTCTCCATCGTGGTCAATATTTTTGGTCGCATCTCGGCACGTCCCGCAGCCATCACGATGTGCGTGGTGCCGTCGTGGTACGGCGTCTTCAGCTGCTGGCGAATATAGCCTGATGAGTTCGCTGTCAGGCGTTGCTCCGGCCGCAGAGGTAAGGGTCAGCGGCAATTGATTCGCGACGCGAACGCTTGCAGCGACTACATGCGCTGGGTGGCCTTGGCGTTTCCGAAGTGCATGGCCAGGTAGTCGAGGATTCGATCCAGCGTCGCGGGCGCCTGTGCCGGCATGCCCTGTTCCTCGACCATCCAGTCCATCAGTTTCTCCCAACGCGCGCGAGGCAGGCGTTGCTGCTTGACGATGGCGAGGGAGTGGCAGGCGTTGCAGAGCGCGCCGGTCTCGGCGCGGCCGGGCCCTTCGGGCCAGTCGGAGCCGAACGGATCTTCGGCGCGCGCGCGCGCAGCACCCGGCACGAGCGTGCGCAGATAGACGATGATCGCGGCGCGCTCGGTCGGATTCTCGATGCCGACCAGACCCATCGACGTACCGGGTGCGTAGCGTGTCGGCGCGGCGAGGAACGCGTCAAGCGCTGCTTCGGACCACGCGCCCGAAAGGCCCTCGAGTGCGGGCGTATAGGCAAAGTCCTGAATGCTCGCGATGTCGCGGCCGACGATGCCGTTCAATGTAGGCCCGATCAGGGGGGGTGCGTCGGCGGCGGCGGAATGGCAGGCCGCGCAGATTGCAAACGCGGCGCGACCCGCGTCCAGTTCATCGGCGAGCGCCCTGCCCGCGAGCAGCAGCGTCATGAGACCGATGGCGAGGCCCGGTACATTGAATCGACTGTCCACCCTCAACTCGCCGTGAATGCGATGCGGTGCATCCCGTTGGCGCCATAACCTTTGGGATTCCAGGCGACGGCGAACGGTTGCGCGGCGCCTTCGGAATCCGTGGCGCGTACCCACGCTTCGTAGTACCCCGCCTGCGGCAGGCGGATCGCGGCGCGCCAGCGCTGCCACGCATAGCGGTTCGGCGGCGCGCCGAGTCGCGCGCGGATCCAGCTGGCACCGAAGTCGATGCTGACGTCCACCGCCTTGACGGCACGCTCGCCTGCCCAGGCATGGCCGCGCAGCTCGATTTCCCGGCCCGCGACCGCGAAGCCGCTCTGCGGCCAGGTGATGATGGATTTCACCGGCATGGATTCCATGATCACCATGTCCTCGTCCGGCACGTCGGTGCCCGGTGCGACCGGGTAGCGGGGCACGCGATAGGACGGCGATTCCATCTTCGCCCCGTCGTGCACGCGGTCGCGCACCCAGATGCGGCTCAGCCACTTCTGGGACACCGAGCCAGGCCAGCCGGCGCAGACGAGCCGCACGGGATGACCGTGATAGGCGGGTATCGGCTCACCGTTCATCTCGAAGGCGAGCAGCGAATGAGCCTCGAGCGCCTTGGCGATCGGCACGCCCCGCGAGATCGGGATCTTGTCCGGATTGCCCGAGAGGTGGGTATCGGTGCCGTAATGACCGGTATAGACCGCCGACGACTTGAGGCCGGCCGCCTTCAGCACGTCCGCATAGCGCACGCCGGTCCATTCGGCATGGCCAATGGCGCCGACGGTCCACTGATTGCCGCTGACCGGCGGGTTGAACGAGGCACGGCCGTTGCCACCGCACTCGAGCTGGAGCTTGAGCTTCACCGGCTTGAAGCGCCGCTTCAGCTCATCGAGACCGAGCGTGAGCGGCCGCTCGACCTCGCCGTCGACGCTGAGCGACCAGCCGGAGGCATCGAGGCGGCGCGCAGCCTCCGGCATCACGCCGTTGTCGCGCACGAAATGACGTGCAATGGGCGTGATGTCATCGTCGAGCAGATGGGCCGGCGTCTCCGCGTTGATGGGCCGGTCACTGAGCACGACGAGCCCGTCCTTGCCCTCGAGCCTGAAGTCCGTCGCATCCTGCGCGAGCGCGGCCGGTATGAGGCCGGACGGGAACGTGCGGTGGAAGACGAGCGGCGCGCCGACGGCCGCGGATACTGCTGCGAGTCCCGCGCCTTTCAGGAAGCCGCGGCGGTCCGCTTGTGCGCGTCGGCCGAACACGACGGCATCCGCGTGCTCCGGATCGTTCGCATAGAGCTCACAGAGCCCGCGTTCGTTGCTGGGTTTGTCCGTCATGGGTGGTCCATCCTGCAGTGTGAAGCGACGCTATGCATCAAAGGAACACGTAGCTCGGTCCGATGTCGGCGATGCGTCCGCGCGGGCGAACGCCACCACTACGCGCGCACCGATACCCGAACTGCTGCCGGTCATCAGGGCGATGCGGTTGGCGAGCTTCGTGCCACTCTAAGGATACCGCGGCAGGCGTACGATCCGGGAACCGAACGCACTGATGAACGGTGTGGCCATCGACTCCGCCATCGCGGCCTCCGACTTGCCACGGAATGACGAGCACTTCAGAGTCATAATCTTCTCAGGAAAAACCCGCTGCCGGAGACAACCCTGCCCAGACTAGCCCCCGCCCTGCTCGCCGCCAGCACACTGGCGCTCGGCGCCTGCCAGTACATGTCGTTTCGTGATGCGCCGGGCACGCCTGCCGTCTCCCCGCCCGCTGCATCTGTCGTGCCTGAAGCGCCGCCAACCGCCATGACCGAAGCCTGCGATGTGATCGCCAGCCGCGACTGGGAAGCCTGGATCAACAAGATGCCCGGTCCGAATGCCGTCCCCACCGCCCATGTCATCGGCAAGGTCGATGTACGGACACCCGGCTACACGTTCGAATGGGCTGAAGGACCGATGGATCGTTCGGCGATGCCAGTGCTGCGCCTGCGGCTGATCGCGAGGAAAGCGGACGGCATGATTGCGCAGATCATTGCGACCGAAGAAGTGAAGTATCAAGGACCCGCGCCCGGCACCGGCATCAGCCGCGTGATCATCGGTTGCGGCTCGGTCACGACCGGGCGATCAGGCCCTCGGTCATGAACTGTCCCCACAGCCTGTTCGTCCACTGCCGCGGTAGCGGATCAGGTGCTTCCGGGGTGGCGGCATAGCCGTTCAAGCTTCTCCATGCCACATCCAGAGCAGACGATGTGTACCTTGTTACCGAGGCATCCGCCCCGTGCGTCCACGTGTACGGAAATAGCCCCCTCAGGACTGCACAAGCGCTCCATGAAAGCACCGCATCATCCCTTCCGCCGTCGCGCTGGCGCCCTGAGTGGCTGCTGGCGTGCATTGCTGCTGGTGGGTGCAGCCTCTCTGAACGGCTGCGCGACATCGCGGGGCGACAGCAGCGACAAAGCAGCGCCCGACTCGATGGCTGCCAGCGCCGCGCCGTTGTCATTTGAAGTGGATGTGCTCAGCGACAATCGCCGCATTGCCAGACATCTGCAACGCTACCTCGACATCCAGCGCTTTTCGAGCTTCCCGGATCTGCAGGCCGACGAACTGCGCCGCCTGCTGGGTGAGGTTGAGTCCAATGCGCGCGACTTGCTGGCCGCGCTGGGCTATTTCTCGCCGCAATTGAGCCTTCGCGCGGAAGACCTCCCTGACAAGCCAGGCGGATCGCAGCGCATCGTCATGGAGGTTGATCCTGGCGAACAGGCGAAGATCGAGAGCCACGACATCCGCTTCGCCGAGCCGATGAACAGCGATCCGGCTGGCCAGGTTCAGCGTCGTGCCATCCTGACCAACTGGTTGCTCAAGGACAACGATCGCTTCTCACAGGAAGAATGGGACGCCGCAAAGACCGCGGGATTGAGGACACTGCAACGCGAGCGTTACCCGACCGCACGCATTGCCGACAGCAAGGCCACGGTCAATGCCGACACCAGCCGCGCCGCACTGCAGGTGACCTATGACGCTGGATTTGCCTACCGCTTCGGTGCGCTGAAGCTCGAAGGTGTGAAACGCTACGACGCAGAAGGCATTCGCAACATCGCGCGGATTCCGACGGGTGACGTTTACCGCGAGCAGGCGTTGCTCGACACCCAGCAGCGGCTGGTCAGCAGCGGCTACTTCGATTCCGCCTTCCTGATGCTCGACAGCAGTGAGCGCAATCCGGAGCAGGCTACGGTGGTCGCGCAGCTGCGCGAGGCCAGGATGCAGAAGATCGTGTTCGGCCTGGGACTCAGTACCGACACCGGCCCGAGAGTGTCGGTGGATCACACGCACAACAGGATGTGGCCGCTGGGATGGCAGGCGCTGAATCAGGCTGAGGCAGGCCCGCAAAGGCAGTCTCTAGTCACAAACTGGACCGACATGCCAAAGGCTTCCGGATGGTCATGGAGCACCGGCCTCAAGATTGAGCGTTCGGACTACGGTGACATCAAGGCCAACAGTGTCTCACTGAACGGCGGTCGTTCACGCTCGGCGGACAAGACGGAGCGTCGCTACACCCTGCACTATGACGCGAGCAACGCCGAGGGCATTGAGGCACCCGACAGCAGCTCCTCATTGTTGGGCAACTATGCCTGGACCGTTCGTTACTTCGACGACCGCATCAATCCCACCCGTGGCCATGGCATTGGGGCAGAGGCGGGCGTCGGTTTGACCGTGACGCCTGAGCGCGATCCATTTCTCCGACTCAATGTGCGGGCCCTGCAGCTGCTGCCCTTCGGCGGGCGCAACCTGGCAGGCAAACGCAAACGTCTGGCGCTGCGCGCCGAGGCCGGCGCCGTGTACGCCGCCGACAATGTGAACATTCCGGTCAACCTGCTGTTCCTGAGTGGCGGCGATACCACGGTGCGCGGCTACCGATTCCAGAGCATCGGCACGCCGCTGGAAGACGGCAGCAACTATGGTGCACGCTACATGGCGATCGCGAGCGTCGAGTTGCAGCACCCCATCACCGTGTCTGGCGATGCCGCGAGCTTCGAGCAAACTCTCTTCCTGGATGCCGGCGCCGCCGCCGACAAACTCGGCGACGCGGTCATCTACCCCAGTGTGGGCACGGGAGTGCGCTGGAGCAGTCCGGTGGGGCCGATTCAGGTTGATCTGGCGTATGGCACCAAGACTCAGAACTGGCGTGTGCACCTGCGCATGGGATTCCAGTTCTGATGACCGCCGCAGCACCCCAGCCACCGACCCGCAGACGCTGGCGCCGCGTGTGGCCCTGGTTGCTGGGCATATTGCTGGCACTGCTGTTGCTGCTGGCGGGCATCGGATGGTGGGCGGGAAGCGAGAGCTCGCTGCCGCGCGCACTGAGCGTGATGCAGCGATTCCTGCCGGACGATCAGCAACTGGTGTTCGGCGATGCGCAGGGATCGATCACCGGCGGCGGCCACATCGGCAGACTGCAGTGGCACAAGCCTGGCATCACGGTAACCATCGACGACCTGCAGCTCGAGTGGTCGCTGCGACAGCTGTTCGGCCGCGATCTGCGCGTGCGCACGTTGGCCGCGCGCAATGTGCATGTGCGGCTGACAGCGCAACCGGACAAGCCGGACGAACCGTTCACAATGCCAGCGAATGTTTCGCTGCCCGTCAAGGTGACCCTGCCGCTCACCGTTGCCCGCGTGCAGATCGAAACCATCGATGCAGACGGCGCCTCGAGTACGCTGGAGCTCGACGATCTCGCCGCCCTCTATCGCTACGATCGCGTGCAGCATGCACTGCGCCTCAGCAGCCTGCGCTATGACCAGAGCCATCTGCAGGCCGAACTGCAATTGCAGCAGCGGGATCTGAGATTGTCGGCGAAGTTCGCCGCCGCCCTGCGTGATCTCACGCCGAATGCACCCTTCGCGATGCTGTCGAGACTGCACGTAGATGGCCGCCTGGCCGGCGGCGACGACGCCACACTCAACCTGCAACTGGATGCCACGCAGCAGGCGCACGATGCGCCGCAGCCGAATGCTGCGAAGCTGCTCATTGAACTGGCCAAGCTGCCCACCGCAGTGGGCGCAGAAATTCATGCTCAAGCCACGATTCATCCCTGGCGCCCGCAACCGGCGCAACAGATCGAGCTTCAGGCCAGCGGATTGAACGCCCACGCATTCCACAAACGGGCTCCCGTCACTGCACTGCGTGGACGCGCCAGTCTGCAGCCCGTGGGCGACACGGCCAGCGCAACCTGGGATGTGATTCTGGATTTTGCCAATGACCTGGCCGGTCCGCTGGATAGCAATCGCGCGCCGGTGGACCGTTTGCAGGCTGAGGTGCGCATCGGACCGGAGCAATGGCGCGCTGATACGCTGGAGCTGCAGATCGGTACCGGTCGCGTGCAGTTGCAGGGCGAGTACGCACCACACACCCAGCTTCTCGATCTGCGTGGCGACCTGCAGCGTCTGCCGCTGCGGCGGATACACAGCAAGCTGGCTACCGATGTCGCATCGCGGTTGTCCGGCAAGCTGACGGTCGCCGGCACGCTGCAGCAAGGTCTTGTCTTCAATGCCGACCTGGCCGGCGACGCAGCAGGCGCCGACGTTTCGAGACAGCGCACGCGCTGGGAAATCCGTTCCGTACAGGCAAAGGGAAAGTGGTCACCGACCCGGCTGGCCATCGAGCGCATCCATCTGGATGCGTTCCAGGCTGTGGTGGACGGCAGTGACATCGACGTGGTGTTGCCCGGGCTGGATTCAATCAAGGCCCGCGTCACCGCTGCGGCGCCAGGTGTGAAGCTCGCGGCCGATGGCGTGATGCTGCGGCAGTCCGGCGAAGGCAAGCTATCCGTGCAGCTGACCTCGGCTGAAACGATGGTGGCCTGGTTGCAACGCCTGCCACTGATCGGCGAGCGTCTGCAGGAGCTGCAGGCCGCAGGCGCCGCGAGCCTTGAAGCCGACTGGCGCGGCGGCTGGCAGCAATGGGCGGCTGGCCTGAAAAATCCGGCGACGCAGCCCAAACTTCGCCTGAATGCAATCGCTCACGCCGACGGCCTGCGCATCGATGTGCCCGTCGCACCCGGTGAGCCTGCCACACGCTTCGATGTGCAGGAGCTGGATCTCGATCTTCAGGGCAATCTGTCGGCCGCCACGCTCGCGATCAGTGGCGACGTGCGCGCCAACGACACCCACGCCATGCTCGACGCGCGCTTGCGGACAACGCAAGAGCGCGGAACGGGTGGGGCGCCGCGCTGGAAAATCGCGGTGGAGAAGTTCTCTGCGTCGGCGAGCCGGCCAGAGCAAACCCAAAACTGGCAATTGCAGCTGTCGGAGAATCTGCAGATCACTGTGCAGACCGGCGTCAACCTCGAAATGCGTGCCAGCGCCGGCAGCGCCTCGCTATTGGCCCCGCTTGGTGCGGGCGTCCGGGACGAACCGCTGAAGCTGGCGTGGCAACCGCTGCTGTGGCAACGCACTTCCCGTGGCGCAACGAAGCTGCAGAGCACCGGCGTCGTCACCGGTATCCAGCCCGCATGGATTGATGTACTGCTTGCCCGCAAGGGTGAGGGTCCGCTGGCCCGCGCCGGCATGCGCACAGACCTGCAGCTCAGCGGCGGGTGGGAAATCCAGATGACCGACAGCTTGAACATCCGCGCGCACCTGAGGCGCGAGCGCGGCGATCTGTGGCTATTCGAATCCGGGACCGCTGCCGGCATCCGCACGTTTGACGTCGAAGTGCAGTCAACCGACGAGAACGTGAATCTCGCGCTGAACTGGGATTCGGAACGCGCCGGCGTCATCACCGCCCGCATCGGCGCACAGCTTGCGCGGCGGACCGGAGGATGGACCCTGCCGGACACCGCACCGCTGTCGGGAGTCATACAGGCGCGCCTGCAGGATCTGAGCGCCTGGGCGTTTCTTGTGCCGCCGGGCTGGCGCATTCAGGGCGCACTGGATGCGAACCTCCGTCTGGCAGGCACTGTGCAGACACCGCAGCTCTATGGCGACATCGCGGGCACGGGATTGAACCTGCGCTCGATACTCGACGGCGTCGACCTGCACGATGGCACGCTGCGCGCGACAGTCGCTGGCGCCCGCGTCGAGATCGCCGAACTCATTTTTCACGGCGGCACCGGCAGTGGCGCCTACGTGCGAGGGCCGAGCGGCAATCGCACTCAGCCACCGACACAGCGCGGCCGAATGACCGCCAGCGGCAGCATCGACTGGAGTGGCGTGGCCAATGCCAGCGCCGCCGAGTCCGGCATCGTCATGGACCTGCGCGCAGAGTTGCAGAAGATGCAGGTGCTGGTGCGCAACGATCGCCAGATGACGCTCAGCGGTGACCTGTCCGCCGGCCTCGAACAGGGTGCACTGCGCGTGCGTGGTGATATCCGTGTCGACCGCGCATCGATCGTGCTGCCGGAAGCCAGCGCACCCACACTGGGCGACGACGTGGTGATAGTGCGCAACACGTCCCTGAAGAATCCCGGCGCCATCGAAGCACGCCAGGCACGGGGCGCGCTGCAGACGCGCAAGCCCATCGACATGGAGATGAAGCTTGATCTCGGGCGGGACTTCGCAGTGAATGGCCAGGGAATCAGCACCCGCCTTGAAGGCGAACTGACCGTGCGTAGCACCACCAACGGCAATGGTCCGTTCAGCGTTTTCGGCGAGGTGCGCACGGACGCGGGCCGCTATCGCGCCTGGGGTCAGGCGCTGAATGTCGAAGCCGGCGTGGTGCGGTTCAACGGTTCTTATGCCGACCCGTCACTGAACCTGCTGGCGATCCGCCCGGACATTGAAGTACGCGCGGGTGTGCGCGTCACAGGCACGCTGAACGCACCGCGCGTGCAGCTCTATTCGGATCCGGAGCTGCCCGAGGGAGAAAAGCTTTCGTGGGTGGTATTGGGGCGTGCGACGGTCAGCGGCGGCGCAGAAGGCACATCGATGCAGAGTGCCGCGCTGGGTCTGGCGGCCGGCCAGTTCGGCGGCAAGCTCGCCTCGGGATTGGGGCTGGATGAACTGGGCCTCGGCGCCAGCAGCGTCTCGATCGGCAAGCGGCTATCCGACGAGCTTTACCTGACGTATCAGGCAGGACTATCCGGCGCAGCGAGCACGCTATTCATCGTCTACGACATCACCCGTCGCCTCTCGGTCCGCGGCGCGACTGGCGAGGTCAGCGCGGTCGATCTTGTCTACACGATTTCGTACGACTGAGCTGTCACCAGCCTGTTTCTCAGCGTCTGCTGCTTGCCGTGGAAGTTGTAGCGATCTGGCACCAGGAAAGTGGCCGAGATAGCCTGGGATTCGAACCCACGAGGGCCGTGAAGCCCCGCCGGTTGAAGGGGGTCGTGAAGGCGAGCGATCGAGCTGGCCGCGCAGCTGAGCATGGAGACGCTGCTCAGCATCAACTTCCTGCCCAACGCCGTCTACCAGCCCGCCGCCTGCCTGAGAAAGACTTTTGAGGCGGCGACGGCGGCCAACTTTCCCGTGCACCACCTGATGTTCGAGGTGACCGAGACCGAGCCCGCGCGTGACGCAGGACACCTGCGTTCGATTTTCAAGGAGTACAAGCGCCACGGCATGATCACGGCGATCGACGACTTCGGCGCCGGCCATTCCGGGCTCAATATGCTGGCGGACTTTCAGCCGGATGTCGTCAAGCTCGACATGGCCCTGATCCGCAACATTCATCTCGACCGGGTGCGTCGTTCGATCGCCAAGTCCATCGTCTCGCTGTGCGCGGACTTGAACATGTCGGTGATTGCAGAGGGGGTCGAGACCCTGCACGAAGCGATCGCGATGCGCGAGCTTGGCGTGCGCTTGTTTCAAGGCTATCTGTTTGCACGGCCCGCAGTCGAGCAGCTGCCACTCGTGCCTGCGCAGATCATCGCGGCGGTGTGTACTGGTCATGAGGCTGCGCTGCTCGGAGCCACCGATCAAGACTTCCAGCAGCGACGCGCCAGACCCTAGAGAAGGTCTTCGAGGTGACCTGCGGCCTCGCGGTGGTAGCGACCCAACTTAGCCGTTGATTACCACTTGCAGAAGCTTGCGCACTTCCTCAAGCCGAGGCGAGCCCGGGCGCGCCGCCTGAGATCCATAAACGCGCGGTGCAGGTGCGGCAGAATCTTCGCGACTCACGTCCATTCGATCGTCGTGGGCTGCACCGTGGCCTGCTTGGTACGCACGAACACTTGCATCACGTCGAACTCGGCGGCGTGGAGGTCCGCGAAGCGGATCGCGTTCAGTTTGTAGCCTCCTCGAGCCGGCGCTGGCGTTCTTCAGCCTCGAGCCGTTCATTCTCGATGTGGGTCAGCACGCCTTCTACGTCGGCGGCCGTTTCGTCGAACACGAACCGGCCCGTGAGTTCGCTGTCCGGCATGAGCTCGCCAGCCTCGAACAGTGCCCAGATCTCGTGTGCGTAATGGGTCTGCAGCAGTTCCGGCGCGGCCCGACTGAAGGCGTCGCGCAGGTTGTTGAGGTCGCGCTCCAGCATCCGGAATGCGTTGTTGTTGGCGGCGGCATCGACCGCCTGCGGCAGGTCGATGATCACCGGCCCGCCGGCATCGACAAGCACGTTAAACTCGGACAGGTCCCCGTGGATCAGTCCCGCACAGAGCATCAGCACGACCTGCCGGACCAGGAACGCATGCCACTCGCGCGCACGCTCCGGTGTCAGCTCCACCTCGCCGAGCCGCGGCGCGGGATCCCCGTCCGCATCGCCGATCAGCTCCATCACCAGCACGCCGTCGAAGACGCCGAAGGGTCTTGGCACCCGGACGCCTGCGGCATCGAGGCGGTACAGGGCTTCGACCTCAGCGTTCTTCCACTGGGCTTCCTGCAGATCCCGGCCGTGGCGGCCATTACGCCGCATCGCGCGGGCGTCGCGGCTGCCACGGGTCTTGCGGCCTTCCTGGTACTGCGCGAGACGATGGAAGCCGCGGTGGTTCGCGTCCTTGTAGACCTTCGCGCAGCGCAACGTATCGCCGCTCAGCACGAGGAACACGGTGGCTTCTTTGCCGCTCTTGAGCCGCTTGACGACGGAGTCGATCACACCGTCCTCGATCAGGGGCCGCAGGGAGTCGGGAGTCTTCAAAGGCGGCGTAGTGTACCGGTTCAGCGCCCCCGCCGCGAACCGGTCAGGGCGCGAGCAGCGCTGCGCCATGCCGTGGCTGCAGCGACTGGGATGGTTGCAAAGCTTCATATCGCTTTTCCGGCAGAATGCCGGTCAAAACATGCCGCTTACAGAAGGCGGCCGGCAATAGTCGGCGAAACTCACCGTCACCGGCAGGCCATCGCCGTACTCACACGGGTTGTCGTTGATCCCGCTTTCGTCACGCCGGTGACTTGAATCCCTTTGCTACGAGATAAACTTCCTGCGACTCCTTGCGCGACGCCGCAGGCTTGCGAACCGACACCTTGGTGAAATGCGTCCTCAGCTCCTTCAGGAACTGCTCTGAGCCTGAACCCTGAAACATCTTTGCGACGAAGCTTGCGCCGGGCTGGAGCGTCTGCTGTGCAGCGTGGAGCGCCAGCTCCAGCAAATGCATCGATGCGGCCTGGTCAGCCGAAGCGATACCGGAAATGTTCGGTGCGAGATCTGAAACGATGAGATCGAATTTTCCGCTATCCAGCCAGGCGAGCAACTGCTGCAAGGTGGCGTCCTCGGTGAAGTCGCCCTGGATGAAATCGACGTTGCTCAGGGCGTCCATGGGGAGTATGTCCGTGGCCAGCACGCGACCTTTACGTCCAACGAGCTTGCCGGCAACCTGCGCCCAACCGCCTGGTGCCGCGCCCAGATCAAGAATCCGCATGCCAGCGCGGAGCAGGCGATCTTTCTCATTCAGCTCGATCAGCTTGTAAGCCGAGCGCGAGCGATAGCCGTCCTTCTGCGCCTGCTTGACGAATGGGTCGGAGAGGTGTCGGGCAAGCCACCTCGAGCTGCTTTTTGATCGAGCCATTTCCTGAAAGCAACCGCGCTAGGATGGTGCCACTCTACCCCTCTGCCGCATAGCACGGCCAGGAAGTCGGCGGTGATCCGCATTACTGAACTGCCATTGCCGCTGGACTACGCGCGCGACACCCTGCGTCAGGCCATCCTGAAGCGCCTGGCCATTCCCGCGACGGATCTACTCGACTTCACTTTGTTCAAGCGTAGTCATGACGCGCGTCGAAAGAGCAGCGGCATTCTGTTCATGTGCATTGTTGACCTCAGCGTTCGAGATGAGGCGTCGGTGCTGGCGCGTTTCGCTGCCGACCAAAAAGTGAGCCTTGCACCGGACACGGCTTACCACGCCGTGGCGAGGGCGCCAGCACAACTCCAGGAACGCCCCCTGATCGTGGGATTCGGCCCTTGCGGACTATTTGCCGCGCTGTTGCTGGCGCAGATGGGTTTCAAACCGATTGTTCTCGAACGCGGTCGCGACGTGCGCCGCCGCACCCGCGATACCTGGGCACTATGGCGCAGGAACACACTCGATGCCGAGTCCAACGTGCAATTTGGCGAAGGCGGCGCTGGTCTCTTCTCCGACGGCAAGCTCTACAGTCAGATCAAGGATCCGAAGTTCTACGGCCGCAAGGTCATGCATGAGTTTGTGCGCGCCGGTGCACCCGCAGAGATCCTGTACGTGAACAAGCCGCATATCGGGACGTTCCGCCTGACAGGCGTGGTGGCGGCGATGCGCGAGGAAATCATCTCCCTCGGGGGCGAGGTTCGCTTTGAGAGCAAGGTCACCGATCTGCTCATTGAAGCTGGACAGATCGAAGGTGTGGGACTTGCAAACGGGGAGGTGATTTCCGGTCGTCAGGTGGTACTCGCACTGGGGCACAGTTCCCGCGACACCCTGCGGATGCTGGAGCAACGGGGCGTGTACATGGAAGCCAAACCGTTTGCCATCGGCTTTCGCGTCGAACACCCGCAGTCCATGATCGATGCGGCACGTTTTGGTCGCTTTGCAGGTCACCCGGAACTGGGCGCCGCCGACTACAAGCTGGTGTATCACGCCCGCAATGGACGTTCGGTCTACAGCTTCTGCATGTGCCCGGGTGGCACGGTGGTTGCCGCCACTTCCGAACCGCAGCGCGTGGTGACCAACGGCATGAGTCAGTATTCACGCAAAGAGCGCAATGCCAATGCCGGCATTGTCGTTGCCATTGATCCCGAGAGAGATTTTCCTGGCGGCCCGCTGGCAGGGTTTGGTCTGCAGGAGGCGCTGGAATCCACCGCCTTTGAGTTGGGCGGGCGCGACTACTGCGCGCCGGCGCAGCTGGTTGGAGATTTTCTGCGTGGCAAGCCCTCGGCAAGTCTTGGCGAGGTCAAGCCCTCCTACACGCCGGGCGTGAAGCTGGGCAGCCTTGACACAGCACTGCCAGCCTTTGCCATTGAGGCGATACGCGAAGCGTTACCCCACTTCGGCAGGCAGCTGCGTGGCTTTGATCGTGACGATGCGGTTCTCACCGGCATTGAAAGCCGCACGTCCTCGCCGGTGCGCATCACCCGCGACGCGCAGTCCCTGCAAAGCCTCAACGTGCGCGGGCTGTATCCTTGCGGCGAAGGTGCCGGCTACGCGGGTGGCATCCTTTCGGCCGGGGTTGATGGCATCAAGGTGGCTGAGGCCGTCGCGCGGTGCCTGGCATGAATTTCGCCGACCTCAAGAAGCTTCATCACCGCAAATACCGCGAGCAGTTCGGTTCCTTCCTGGTGGAAGGCGAGCATCTGGTACAGGAACTGCAGAAAGCTGCGGCGCACGACCCGCGTCTGCGCGCGAGCGAAATCTACTACAC
The DNA here is from genome assembly GCA_038210215.1 of Steroidobacterales bacterium. Lineage (GTDB taxonomy): Bacteria > Pseudomonadota > Gammaproteobacteria > Steroidobacterales > Steroidobacteraceae > UBA964. Next base: position 1,697 of record JBBQWY010000036.1, on the reverse strand, counting down.
CCAGGAATACGCGCACTGGGCAACGCCCTTCAAGACTCACGTCGTCAACGCGCGCCACATGACCGAGCTCAGCGAAACGCGCTCACCGCAGGGCATTGCCGCCGTCGTGCCGCTGCTGGCGCCGCCTGCAGCGCCGTCAGGTGGGCGCGCGGTCTACCTGCATCAGATCCAGGATCCGGGCAATCTCGGCACTATCCTTCGAACTCTTGCCTGGTTTGGCGGCTTCAGCTGCTTGCTGAGCCCAGACAGCGTCGACGTGCACAATGGGAAGGTCGTGCGTGCCAGCATGGGCGCAGTATTTCATGTGCCGGTCGAAGCGGGTGTTCCCCTGCATACGCTCCCGCAGCGCTTCAAGCGACTTGCCTGTCTCGACCTTGAGGGTCGCTCGATCGCAACGCCAGCGTTTCAGGATTTCGACTGCTACATCTTTGGCAATGAAGGGCGCGGATTGCCGCGCGAGACGCTGGCTGACTTGAACACCGAGGCCTTCACCATCGCCGGTGCCGGAACCATGGAGTCTCTCAACGTCGCCGCAACCTTGAACATCTGTCAGTACGAGTTGCATCGTGCGTAGCCAGCACGACGACAAACCGCAGGACCCACGACTCTCCAAGTTGATGGGCGAGCTCGGCCTGTGCTCGCGACGCGAGGCAGAAGTATGGATCGTGAAGGGCTGGGTGAAAGTCGACGGCAACGTCGTCGATAAGCTCGGCGTGCGCGTCTCGCCCCGGGCGCGAGTCGAGATCGATCCGGCCGCGCGCGATCAACAGAGCGAAAGCGTGACGATACTGATACACAAACCCATCGGCTATGTCTCAGGGCAGGCCGAGGATGGCTACGAACCCGCGGTGGCGCTGATCCGGCCCGAGAATCGCTGGTCTGCGGATCCATCACTTCTTCAGTTCAAGCAGGCGCACCTGCATGGTCTCGCTCCGGCTGGACGATTGGATATCGACTCCACCGGGCTGCTGGTTCTGACACAAGACGGCCGCGTCGCGAAGCGGCTGATCGGCGAGAACTCATCGGTCGAGAAAGAGTATCTGGTCCGCGTTAAAGGCTCGCTTGCAGAGGCAGGCATGAACCGACTGCGGCACGGCCTTAGCCTCGATGGCGTGCAGCTGAGACCGGCACAGGTGTCGTGGCAGAACAGTGATCAGTTGCGCTTTGTGCTGAGACAGGGCCGCAAACGCCAGATCCGCCGCATGTGCGAGCTCGTCGGTCTAGAGGTCATCGGTCTGAAGCGTGTGCGCAGCGGCAGTGTGATGCTCGGTAGCCTGCCGGTGGGAAAGTGGCGGTATCTGCGGCCGGACGAACAGTTCTGATTCCATACCGGTACCGGCGTATTGGCCTGCTACGTCATGATGATGTCCGTGTTCGGCCGGGACAGCCGGTCGCAGATCCGCCGATCGCGGTGCAGTAGCGCGCCTGCGAACCGACATGTCTGACGGCTCCGACGCCAACGGCTCAACGGCGTTGACGACACGCGCGTTCGGCACGTGAATGCTTCGGCATGGCTGCGGTGGTGAAAGATGGCGGCGGACGCGCACGCAACGGCGGGCGCAGCACTGCAAAAATCATTCGCCGAATAGGCTCAGCTGGCCGATCGTTGGGTAAGCAATAAATCGGCCAGCAGATCCGGCTCGTTCTTGGATTCATCGTTGTTAGAACGCAAGAACGCAATGCAGTCTTCGGCTAAC
>JBBQWY010000035.1:0-33120 GCA_038210215.1 Steroidobacterales bacterium | reverse complement strand
TCTCGCGCGACTCACCCACCGGGCGCAGCGTCTTCTCCTGGATCACGCGCAGCAGCTTGACCTGCATGTGCAGCGGCAGGTCGGCGACTTCGTCGAGGAACAGCGTGCCGCCCTCGGCGCTCTGGATCACGCCTTTCTGGTCGGCGACGGCGCCGGTGAACGCGCCGCGCTTGTGGCCGAACAGCTCGCTTTCCATCAGTTCGCTCGGGATCGCACCGCAGTTCACGGCCACAAACGGTCCGTCGCCGCGCGGCCCGCTGCCGTGGATCATCCGCGCCACCAGCTCCTTGCCGGTGCCGGACTCGCCACTGATATAGACCGGCGCCTGGCTGCGTGCGACGCGCGCGATCAGTTCGCGCAGCGTCTGCATGGAATCTGACTGCCCCAGCAGCCGTGGCAGCCGCACGGTGAACGCGCCGTCGGGCCGCGTGCCGAGCCGGATCGCGCTTGCGACCAGTTTGCGCAGCACCGACAGATCCAGCGGCTTCGAGACGAAATCGAAGGCGCCGAGCTTCAGCGCGCGTACCGCCAACTGCACATTGCCGTGCGCGGTGATCACGGCGCAGGGCACGGCAGGGCGGTTGTCCTGGATCCATTCGACCAGGTCCAGGCCGTCGCCATCCGGCAGGCGCATGTCCGTCAGGCACAGGTCGATGTGCTGCGACTCCAGCAGCCGGCGTGCGGTGGCCACGTCGCCGGCGCCGCGCGTGTCGAGGTTCATGCGGTTCAGCGTCAGGCAGACGAGCTCGACCAGATCGGGCTCGTCGTCAACGACCAGGACCACGGGTCTGCTCAAGCTCTATATCTCCCAGCGCTGCGGGTCGGAAAACACCAGCCGGAACAGTGTGCCACCGCCGGTGCGCGGCTCGTACAGCAAGGTCGCAAAGTTGGCCTCGGCGAGCTCGCGGGCGAGAAACAGCCCGAGCCCCGAGCTGCGCTGTTCGCCCGAGAAAAACGGTTCGAAAATACGCTCGGCGTTGTCGGTTGCAATGCCCGGGCCGCGATCGGCCACTTCCAGAAAGGGCCGTGCGGAGGGTTTCAGGCGGCCGAAGCGGATCTCGATGGCGCCGTGCTCGGCATCACCCAGCCCGTACTTGATCGCATTGTCGCAGAGGTTCCAGATGACCTGCCGCAGCTGGGTCGGGTCGACGCGGATCTCGATGTCTTCGTTGTCGACGTCTTCGATGCGCAGCCGCGCGGCAGACCATTGCATGGTCGCGCAGAACTCCTCGGAGAATGTCGCGAGCCAGGCGCGCAGCAGCAGCCGCTCGGGGCGATTGCTCTCGCGGCGCGACATCGACATGACGTTATTGATGATCGTGCTGACGCGCTCGCCATTGTTGGTGATGATCTCGGTCAGGCGTTTGTCCTCGGGCCGCAGCGCCGTGGACTCCGCGAGCAGCTGCGCGGCATGGCTCATCGCACCGACCGGGTTGCGGATTTCGTGCGCGATGCTCGCCGACAACCGGCCCAGTGCGGCGAGTTTGGCCTGCTGCACCCGTCCGGCCAGCGTGCTGGTATCTTCGAGGAAAACCAGCACCGGGGCCGGGTCGTCGCTGCCGAGTGGCGCGAAATGCGGCTCGATCACCCGTGCGCCATCCGAAGCGATGAACGTGCCGGTGGTGTCGGTCTGCTGCTGCGCGGACTGCCGCCAGGTCGAAAGCAGATACAGCAGCCGCGGTGAGGCTTCGCCCAGCAGCTCGCCGGGGTAGGCCCGGCGGTCCCCCAGAATCATCGCGGCAGATTCGTTGATCAGGCGGATCCGGTCGTCGGAATCGACCACCAGGATGCTCTCGCGCAGGTGCTGCACGATGTACTGCGACAGCTGCGCGAGGTTGGCGAGATCCACTTCCTGGCGCTGGACCAGCGCTTCGCTCTCGCGCAGCCGGTTTGCGACCGGCCAGGCGCCGAGCGCGATCAGGAACACGATCGCGCCGAGCACGCCGGCCGCCGGGTAGTCGAGCGAGCTCGCGGTGCCACTCAGATCGCCGAGCAGCTGCTGCACCAGCACGGCGACCGTGGCCGTTGCGGCAATGAAGAACGCGGTGCGGTTGTCGGCGAGCAGCAGAGCGGTGGCGCCGACCGGCAGCACCAGCAGGATGCCGAGGCCGCTGACCACGCCGCCGCTGGCGTACATCAGCGCCGGAATTGCGATCGCATCGGTCAGACCGCCGAACAGCGCCACATTGCGCAGCGGCCAGCGCCGCGAGCGCACCGCCAGCACCAGCATGATGCCTGCGGCCAGGTACAGCACGCACAGCGCCGTAAACAGCCGCGGGTGTTCGGCGCCGAGCGTGGGCTGCGGCGACGTGACCATGCGGATCAGCAGCAGCACCGGCGGCAGCAGCAGCCGGTACAGATTCAAAAGACCAATGATGCGACGGCCGAGATCGGCAGCGCCGGGGCTGCCGCGGGTCGAATCAGGTGTATCTGCGGCCGCCATGCGGGCTGATGATCGTCGATCCACGACGGCCCCAGCAACGAGCGATTGCCCAGCGTTCGACCCCGGTCACACTGCGGCAGCATTCCATCGCGGCGGGCTTTCGCCCACAATGGCGCCCCCGCGCGCCACAGGTTTCCGCTGAATGAATCTTCACGAGTATCAGGCCAAGCAGGTTTTTGCTGCTTACGGCATTCCGATTCCCGAAGGACAGGTGGCTGCCACCGCCGAGGCCGCCGCGGCGCTGACCCGGTCCGTGCCCGGCCCCGTCTGGGTCGTCAAGGCGCAGGTGCATGCCGGCGGGCGCGGTAAGGCGGGCGGCGTCAAGCTGGCGCGGGATGCCGCTGCGGTGTGCGAGGCCGCGGCCGGGATGCTCGGCCAGCGGCTCGTGACCAAACAGACCGGCGCCGAAGGGCTGCCGATCAATGAGGTGTACGTCGAGTCCGGTTCGGCGATCGAGCGCGAGATCTATCTGTCGCTGACGTTGAACCGCGAGAAGAGCCAGATTGCAATGATCGGCTCCGCTGCGGGCGGCATGGACATCGAAGAAGTGGCGGCCCACAGCCCCGAGAAGATCACGACCGTGAACATTCACCCGGCGGCGGGGCTGATGCCCTACCAGTGCCGGCGGATGGCCTTCGCACTCGGCTTCAAGGGCGAGCAGATCGCGCAGTTCCAGAAAATTGCAACGGCGCTGTATCAGCTCGTCATCGACAAGGATGCGAGCCTGGTCGAAGTCAACCCGCTGATCGTGACCAAAGGCGGTTCGCTGGTTGCGCTCGATGCCAAGATCAACATCGACCCGAATGCGCTGTTTCGCCAGCAGGAGCTCGCGAAGCTGCGCGACATCCAGCAGGAAGACGAGATGGAGCGACGCGCCAGTGAGCACGACCTGAACTACGTCTCGCTCGATGGCGACATCGCCTGCATGGTCAATGGGGCGGGCCTCGCGATGGCGACGATGGATCTGATCAAGCTGCATGGCGGTGAGCCGGCGAACTTTCTGGACGTCGGTGGTGGCGCAACCGCCGAGCGCGTCACGGCAGCGTTCAATCTGATTCTCTCCAACTCGAACGTGCGTGCGGTGCTGGTGAATATTTTCGGCGGCATCGTGCGCTGCGACCTGATCGCCGAAGGCGTGATCGCCGCCGTCAAGCGCGTCGGTGTGAAGTTGCCGGTGGTCGTGCGGCTCGAAGGTACCAATGCCGACAAGGCGCGGGCGCTGCTGGCCGCGAGTGGCCTTGCGGTCGTTGCCGCGTCGGATCTGACCGATGCCGCGCGCAAAGTCGTCGCGGAGGCCCGCAAATGAGCATTCTCGTCAATCGCCATACGCGCGTGATCTGCCAGGGCTTCACCGGCAAGCAGGGCACGTTCCACTCGGAACAATGCATCGCCTACGGCACCAAGTTGGTGGGCGGCGTGACGCCGGGCCGCGGTGGCGAGCAGCATCTTGGTCTGCCGGTGTTCAACACCGTGCACGATGCCGTCGCCGCCACCGGCGCGACGGTCAGCATGATCTACGTGCCGGCGCCGTTCGCAGCCGATGCGATCCTCGAGGCCGCAGACGGCGGCGTGGAACTCGTGGTGTGCATTACTGAGGGCATTCCGGTCAACGACATGGTGCGGGTCAAGGCGACGCTCGCGGGCAGCAGCGTGCGGCTGATCGGACCGAACTGCCCCGGCGTGATCACGCCGGATGAATGCAAGATCGGCATCATGCCCGGCTTCATTCACAAGAAGGGCGCCGTCGGCATTGTCTCGCGCTCCGGCACGCTGACCTATGAGTCAGTGTTCCAGACCAGCAACAACGGCCTCGGACAGAGCACCTGCGTTGGCATCGGCGGCGATCCGGTGCGCGGCCTGAACTTCGTCGAAGTGCTGGAGCTGTTCGAGCGCGACCCCGAGACCGAAGGCATCCTGATGGTCGGCGAGATCGGCGGCAGCGATGAAGAAGCCGGCGCCCATTACATATCCAAGTACATGAGCAAGCCGGTCGTGGCATACATCGCCGGCGTCACGGCGCCGCCGGGCAAGCGCATGGGCCATGCCGGCGCGGTGATTGCCGGTGGCAAGGGCACGGCGGCGGACAAGTACCGCGCGCTGGAAGACGCCGGCGTGCGCACGGTCAAGTCGCCGGCGGACCTTGGCAGCGCGATGTTCGATCTGTTGAAGCGCCGCCGCGCGCGCGTCAAGGTTGCGGCGACCGAAGAGATCCTGCCGCGGACCGGCAAGTTCAAGACCAAGACCCGTAAGGTCGTCAAGCGCAAGGTCGCCAAGCCGGCCAACAAGCCTGCCGCGCGCAAAACAGCGCAGCGCGCCAAGAAAGCTGCCCGTCGCTGACCCTGAGCCTGCTGTCATGAGCGTTCGCCCCGACACCCGCGATCGGTTGCGGATCGCGCTCGCGCAGATCAACCTGCTGGTCGGCGATGTCAGCGGTAATGCCGAGCGGATCATCGCCACAATCGGCGAGGCTCGCGATCGCCTCGTTGCGGATCTGGTGATGTTTCCGGAGCTCGCGCTGTCGGGGTATCCGCCGGAAGATCTGCTGTTCCATCGCGGCTTTCATCGGCAGATCGATCGCAGCCTTGCGGCGGTGCGCAACGCGGCACAGGGCATCAGCGTGCTGCTCGGCTACCCGGAGTACCGCGGCACGCAGATCTACAACGCGGCGGCGCTGTTCTCCGAGCAGGCCATGCTCGCGAACCATCGCAAGTCCTGCCTGCCCAACTACCGCGTGTTCGACGAGAAGCGCTACTTCGAGGCCGGCGCTCAGCCGACCGTGGCGCAGCTCGGTGCGTTCGCGGTCGGCACGCTGATCTGTGAGGATATCTGGGAGCCGGAGCCTGCGCAGCTGGCCGCCTCAGAGGGCGCCGAGCTGCTGCTGGTCATCAATGCCTCGCCGTTCGAGCCGCGTAAGCAGGCCGCACGTGAGGCGACCGTGCAGCAGCGTGCGCTCGATGTTGGCCTGCCGTTCGTGTACCTGAATCTGCTGAGCGGCCAGGACGAGCTGGTGTTCGATGGCAGTTCGTTCGTGGTCGCTGCGGACGGCGCGCTCACCGCGCGGGCACCGGCATTTCGCGAGGCGCTGTTTGCCGTGGACCTGGTCCGCGAGTCCTCGGGGCGCGTCGTGCCCGTGGCGGGCAGCATTGCGCCGGAGCTTGCGCCGGACGCAGCCGTGTACGAAGCGCTGGTGCTCGGCGTGCGCGACTACGTCAACAAGCATGGTTTTCCGGGTGTGGTGATGGGCCTGTCGGGCGGCATCGATTCGGCGCTGACGCTGGCGATTGCCGTCGATGCGCTCGGACCCGAGCGCGTGCACGCGGTGATGATGCCGTCGCGCTATACCGCCGACATCAGCGTTGCCGATGCTGCCGAGCAGGCGCGCGGCCTCGGCGTGCGTTACAGCGTGATTCCGATCGAAGGCATGTTCGATGCGACGCTGGCGGCACTCGCCGGTGAATTCGCAGGCACACAGCCCGACACCAGCGAAGAGAACATCCAGTCGCGCTGCCGGATGCTGCTGCTGATGGGCATCTCGAACAAATCCGGCCGCATGCTGCTGACCACCGGCAACAAGAGCGAAATGGCCGTGGGCTACGCGACGCTCTATGGCGACATGGCTGGCGGTTTTGCGCCGATCAAGGATTGCAGCAAGATGCTGGTCTATCGGCTGGCGAACTACCGCAACTCGATTGGCGCTGCGATTCCGCAGCGAGTCATCGATCGGCCGCCGTCGGCCGAGCTGCGGCCCGACCAGAAAGACAGCGACTCACTGCCCGAGTATCCGGTGCTCGATGCGATTCTCGAGGCTTTCATCGAAGAAGATCTTTCGGTCGATGAGATCTGCGAGCGCGGCTTTGACCGGGCGACGGTCGGGCGCGTGCTGGATATGGTCAAGCGCAACGAGTACAAGCGGCGGCAGGCGCCGCCCGGTGTGCGTGTCAGTCGCCGCGCGTTCGGCCGCGACTGGCGCTATCCGATCACCAACGGCTACAAGCGCTGATCTAGCTCCAGGGCTTCCACCATCGTTTGCCCGGATCGCGTTCGCGAGGTGCGGCGCCGTCGTAGTTCGTGGCGAGCACCTGGCGGGTCTGGGCAGCGAGGTCCTTCATGCCGAGCAGTTCGTAGGATTCGATCAGGATCTCGAGGGCTTCGCGCATCGCCGGCGCACCATCGTATTCTTCGATGGTTTCCTTGGCGCGCTGCGCGGCTGCGACATACGCGCCGCGGCGCACGTAGTAGCGGGCCACGGCGATCTGGTAGTCGGCGAGCCGGTTGCGCAGGTAGATCATCCGGCGCCGTGAGTCGTGCGCATATTCGCTGCTCGGGAAGTCCTCGACGACCTTGCGAAACGCCGCGAACGATTTGCGCGCGGTCTGGGGCGGACGCTCGTTCAGGTCGACGCGAAAGAAGCGCTCGAGAATATTCGGCGTGCGCTCGAAGTCGACCAGCCCCTTGACGTACCAGGCGTAGTCGATGCGCGGATGGGTCGGATTCTCGCGAATGAAAGTGTCGGCGGCGTCGATCGCCGACTCGCTCTCGCGTGCCTTGTAATAGGCGTAGATCAGGTCGATGCGTGCCTGGCGCGACTCCGCCGCGAACGGGAAGCGCGCCACCAGCGCTTCGAGCACGCGGATGGCATTGTTGTAGTCCTGGGTCCGAAGGCTCTTTTCGGCGCGCTCGTACAAGAGCTCAGGGCCTGTCTGGGCAATATCCTTCTCGGGCCGGTTGCGACAGCCACTGGCGGCCAGCACCGCGCACAGCAGCAGCAGCAGTGCGATCAGGCGGCGCGACATCAGGTCAGCGGGGGAACGGGCGAGGGTGGTGGTCGTCATCAAGGGCGGTCCCGGGCGTGTAATGTTGGAATCGGTCGTCACGGGCGCGGCATTATAGCCGCCCCGGCGGCGCAGCTCGCCCAAAAGCTTAGGTCCCGGCTTGTCCACAGAGTTCCCGATTCGCGAACTGACTGTCCCGTTCGAGCATGCCGGCCAGCGCGTCGATCTGGTGCTGGCGCAGCTGCTGGCAGAGTATTCGCGCGCCCGCATCCAGAGCTGGATCCGCGCGGGCAAGGTGCAGGTCGACGGCCGCGCGCCGCGTGCGCGCGACAAGGTCTACGGCGGTGAGCGCATCATCGTCGAGGTCGATTTTCCGGCCGATACCACCGTGGCGCCCGAGGCGCTCGCGCTTGATGTCGTGCACCAGGATCGCGGCGTGTTCGTGATCCACAAGCCCGCCGGTCTCGTCGTGCATCCGGGTGCCGGCAATTCGTCCGGCACGATGCAGAACGCGCTGCTGGCGCTCGATCCGGCGCTCGCGCGGGTGCCGCGCGCTGGCATTGTGCACCGGCTCGACAAGGACACCAGCGGTTTGCTGCTGGTTGCGCGCACGCCGGAAGTGCACACGGCCCTGGTCGAGAGCTTGGCAGCGCGCGCGATCGAGCGTGAGTACCTGGCACTGTGCCACGGCGTAATGACGGGCGGCGGCACGGTTGATGCGCGCATGGGTCGTCATCGCAGCATGCGCACCAAGATGGCGGTGCGCCCTGATGGCCGCGATGCGGTCACGCACTACCGGCTCGAGCAGCGCTATCGCGCGCACACGCTGGCCCGCGTGCAGCTGGAGACCGGGCGCACGCACCAGATCCGCGTGCATCTGGCGCATATCGGTTATCCGATCGTCGGCGATCCGGCCTATGGTGGGCGCAAGCGCGTGCCCGCCGGTGCCGGCCCGCTGCTGCTCGCGGCGCTCGCAGCGTTTCGCCGCCAGGCACTGCATGCGACGCGGCTCGCGTTCGCGCATCCCTTGACCGACAAGCCGCTCGAGTTCTCGCGCCCCGTGCCGGAGGATTTCGCGCAGCTGCTTGCGGTGCTCGCAGCCGATGCCAGCGAGGCGCTCAAATGAACACGCCCGGATGAGCGCGGCGCCTGGCAGCGAGATGTGGCTTGCGCCTGAATGGCCGCGGCACGCTGCAGTGCGCGCAGCGATGAGCCTGCGCTGCGGCGGCCACAGTGCCGCACCGTTTGATCAGCTGAATCTGGGCGCGCAGGTCGGCGATGATCCGCTGCGGGTCGCAGCCAATCGGCGCGCGTTGCGCGACGCGCTGCAACTGCCGGCTGAACCGCTATGGTTGCAGCAGGTGCATGGCACAGAGGTGCGCTGCGCGGATCGACCCGGCAGCCTGCGCGCCGATGCCGCCTGGAGTGCGGGGGCCGGCGTGGTTTGTGCCGTGCAGGTCGCCGATTGCCTGCCGGTGCTGCTGGCCTCGGAAGACGGCGCCGTGGTGGGCGCTGCCCACGCGGGTTGGCGCGGGCTTTGCGCCGGCGTGCTCGAGGCCGCGGTGGCGGCGCTGGGTGTGCCGGGATCGAGGCTTGACGCCTGGCTGGGCCCGGCGATCTCGCAGCCGCACTTCGAGGTGGGCGATGAAGTGCGCGCAGCTTTCATTGCGCGCGATCCGGCGTCGGCGCTGGCCTTCGAACGCAACGCCCACGACCGCTGGCAGTGCAGCCTTGCGCTGCTGGCCCGGCAGCGCCTGCAGGCTGTGGGCGTGCAGCGAATCACCGACAGCGGGCTGTGCACCTTTGCCGACCCCCAGCGCTTCTACTCCCATCGCCGCGCCGCGCCGACCGGGCGGATGGCGGCGCTGATCTGGCGGGAAGCGTGAACGGGGCTGGCGGCTGCGGATCCCCGATCTGGAGGATGCGACGCCTCAGACGGGCAAGGTGACCCAGGCGCTGCGGAACGGCACCGTCAAGCAAGTCGGATTTCTGTCCGGAGTTGTCGGTCGGGCCACTCGGGATCTTCAGCGGCGAGCAGTAGCGCAGGCGCATTTGGCAGTCGATGTCGCAAGGTCGTTCGTTCGCGAGCAAGTTCAGGGGCGAGGTGAGCGTGCAGGTCTGCGATTGCTTGAACGTGTCGCGCGGATCAGTGCTGACCCGGGATCGCTGCAGGTATTTCTTCTGCATGGCGTCGACCCACTCGCAGCGGTTCCGTCGGACGCGTTTCGAACCACCACAGCGCTGCACAGGACACGCTGGCCTCAGATCCTCAAAGACGTGCAGCAACGCCGCGAAAGCCTACGTCGGGCTACAACCCAGCGACCGCCACGCTCCGGCTGACGCCCGCGGTTACCCACTGCGTTCCGGCCCAGTGTTACACTCTAACAGTGTCACTGCTGACCTGGATCATCCTGTTCACCGCGATCGGTGGCGTGCTCAGCGCTGCGATCGCAGGTCTGGTGCTGTTGCTGCCCGAGCGCGCGCGGGTGCGATTCCTGCCGCACATGGTCAGTTTCGCGACGGGCGCGCTACTCGGCGCCGCCTTCCTGGCGCTGATTCCGCACGCGATCATGGGTGCGGGTATGTTCAAGGTGCACAACATCGGTGTGGCGCTGCTGGTCGGGGTCGGGATCTTCTTCCTGCTGGAGAAATTCCTGCTGTGGCGGCATTGCCATTCCGAAGACATCGAAACGCATGCCACTCATGAGCACCATCGCCGCCAGGCGAGCAGCGTGATCGTGCTGGCCGGGGACTCACTGCATAACCTGCTGGACGGCGTGCTGATTGCGGCGGCGTTCCTGACCGATATTCACCTCGGTATCGTGACGGCGCTGGCGATCATGGCGCATGAAATTCCGCAGGAAATCGGCAACTTCGCGGTGCTGCTGTCGGCAGGCATGAGCCGCAAGCGGGCCTTCATGTGGAACCTGATCACGGCGGCGACGTCGATTCTCGGTGGCATCGCCGCCTACTTTGCGTTACGCGAGGCGCTGTTCCTGCTGCCGTATGCGCTCGCCGTCGCGGCGGCGAGCCTGTTGTATGTGGCCATTGCCGACCTGATTCCGGGGCTGCACAAGCGCACCGATGCGCGCGCCTCGGTGATGCAGGTGGTGCTGATCACGACCGGTGTGCTGGTCGTGGCGTTCGCGGAGCAGCACGCGCACTGACGAGGCGCTGGTCCGGCAGGCGGACTTGAAACCGTCCGGGCCGGCCCAATCTCGTCACTACGACGCAGCTCTTCGAGCGAGGTATTCGGCATGCGCATGGACAAACTGACGGCGAAGTTCCAGCAGGCGCTGGGCGATGCCCAGTCGCTCGCGGTGGGTCGCGATCACCAGATTCTGGAACCCGCGCATGTAATGGCGGCGCTGCTCGATCAGCAGGGCGGCACGGCGCGGCCGCTGGTCATCAAGGCGGGTGGCAATGTCGTCAAGCTGCGCAGCGATCTGACCGCAGCGCTCGACAAGTTGCCGCGGGTCGAGGGCGCGCCCGGCGACATCCACGTCTCGAATGATCTGACACGGCTGCTCAATGTCACCGACAAGCTCGCGCAGCAGCGTGGCGATCAATTCATCTCCAGCGAGCTGTTCGTGCTGGCCGGTTTCGAAGATCGCGGCCTGCTCGCGCGGCTGTTCAAGGACGCGGGTCTGGCCAAGACTGCGCTCGAGAAGGCGATCGAAGAAGTGCGCGGCGGCGAGAAGGTCAGCGATGCCAACGCCGAGGAAGGTCGTCAGGCGCTGGAGAAGTACACGGTCGACCTGACCAAGCGCGCCACCGAGGGCAAGCTCGACCCGGTCATTGGCCGCGACGACGAGATCCGCCGCACGATCCAGGTGCTGCAGCGGCGCACCAAGAACAATCCGGTGCTGATCGGCGAGCCCGGGGTCGGCAAGACCGCCATCGTCGAAGGTCTCGCACAGCGCATCATCAATGGCGAAGTGCCCGAAGGCCTGCGCAACAAGCGCATCCTGTCGCTCGACATGGGTGCGCTGATCGCCGGTGCGAAATTCCGCGGCGAGTTCGAAGAGCGCCTCAAGGCCGTGCTGAGCGATCTGTCGAAGCAGGAAGGGCAGGTGATTCTTTTCATCGACGAGCTGCACACGATGGTCGGGGCCGGCAAGGCTGAGGGCTCGATGGACGCCGGCAACATGCTGAAGCCTGCGCTTGCGCGTGGCGAGCTGCACTGCGTCGGCGCGACCACGCTCGACGAATACCGCAAGTACATCGAGAAAGACGCGGCGCTCGAGCGGCGCTTCCAGAAGGTGCTCGTCAACGAACCTTCCGTCGAAGACACGATCGCGATCCTGCGCGGCCTGCAGGAGCGCTACGAGGTGCATCACGGGGTTGACATCACCGACCCGGCGATCGTCGCCGCAGCCACACTCTCGCATCGCTACATCACCGATCGGCAGCTGCCCGACAAGGCGATCGATCTGATCGACGAAGCCGGTGCGCGCATCCGGATGGAGATCGACTCCAAGCCCGAGGTGCTCGACAAGCTCGAGCGGCGCATCATCCAGCTGAAGATCGAGCAGGAGGCGCTCCGCAAAGAAAAGGACGAAGCCTCGCGCAAACGCTTCGCGGCGCTGAACGAGAACCTTGCGACACTCGAGAAGGAATACGCGGATCTCGAGGAAGTCTGGAAGAGCGAGAAGGCGTCCTTGCAGGGCGCTGCCACCATCAAGGAAGACATCGAGAAGCTGAAGCTCGAACTCGAGTCCGCCCGGCGTCGCAATGATCTGGCGCGGATGGCCGAGCTGCAGTACGGCAAGATTCCCGAACTCGAGAAGCGTCTGGTCGAAGCCCACGCGGCCGAGACTCGCGAGACACAACTGGTCCGCAACAAGGTCACCGACGAGGAGATTGCCGAGGTCGTTGCCGCCTGGACGGGTATTCCGGTCTCCAAGATGCTCGAGGGTGAGAAGGACAAGCTGTTGCGAATGGAAGAGGCATTGTCTAAGCGCGTGGTTGGCCAGGAAGAAGCCGTGCACATTGTCTCGAACGCGATCCGGCGGTCGCGTGCCGGCCTCTCTGATCCGCGGCGGCCGAATGGTTCGTTCATGTTCCTGGGGCCGACCGGTGTCGGCAAGACCGAGCTGTGCAAGGCACTCGCCGAATTCCTGTTCGACACCGAAGAGGCGATGGTCCGCATCGACATGTCCGAGTTCATGGAGAAGCACTCGGTCGCGCGCCTGATCGGCGCACCGCCGGGCTACGTCGGCTACGAGGAAGGCGGCTACCTGACCGAGGCGGTGCGCCGACGTCCGTACGCGGTCATCCTGCTCGACGAAGTCGAGAAGGCGCATCCGGATGTCTTCAACGTGCTGCTGCAGGTGCTCGATGACGGCCGCCTGACCGATGGCCAGGGGCGCACGGTCGACTTCCGCAACTCAGTCGTGATCATGACGTCGAACCTGGGTTCGAACGTGATCCAGGACTACGCCGGGGAGAAAAACTACACGCGGATGAAGTCAGCGGTCATGGAAATCGTGCAGGAGCACTTCCGGCCGGAGTTCATCAACCGCGTCGACGATATCGTCGTGTTCCATCCACTCGGGACGGAGCAGATTCGCGCAATTGTCGATATCCAGCTGGCGTACCTGCGCAAGCGGCTGATGGACCGGGACATGGAGCTGACACTCGATGACTCGGCGCGCAACCTGCTCGCCGAGGCGGGTTTCGATCCGGTCTATGGTGCGCGACCGCTGAAGCGGGCGATCCAGCAGCAGGTCGAAAATCCGCTCGCGCAGTCACTGCTGCGTGGCGAGTTCGGTCCGGGGGATCGCATCCACGTCAGCGTCCTCGAAGGGGCGCTGACGTTCGCGAAGCAGACCGATTAGCGGCGCGACCCGATCAGGCGCGAGCCGCTGCACCGCGGCGGCGGCGCGCCGCCGCGACGCCGAGCAGACCCAGCCCAAGCAGTCCGAGCGTGGCCGGCTCCGGTACCCGCGCCACGGCGTGGTTGTCAGACTCGAACGCGTTGTTGCCGCTGGTCAATACCACACGGTCGAACAGCGAGCTGCCGGTGAACCAGAAGTTCACGTACTGATTGTCCGAGGTGCTGGTCCAGTTACCGAACGGGCCGCTGCCTGGCACCGCTGCGCCACCAAACGCGCCGACCAGATCCGAACCGTTGAAGAACGAGATCGTGTTGTAGCTGTCGATCGAACCCCAGTACAAACCGAAGTAAGCCTGGGCACTGCCGTAGCTGGCGCTCGAACTCTGGTTGCGGGCAATCGTCAGGTAGCAGGAGCTGTCGCCGGCTGGCGTGGCCGACACGCCGCTGGTACTGCCGCTGCGAACCGTGCCGCTGCCGCCGTAACCGAAGCTTGCGGCGCTCGAGCAACCCCGCTGACCGGCGTTGTCGAACGTGGTGATGGTGGCGCCGGCAACCGAAGTGGTTTGTCCGTGGCCGGGCGCAGTGTTGCCGCCGGTCGTGATAATGATGGCGGCTTGCGTGATGCCGGCTGCGAGCCCGAAAGCGGCAATCAGCAATGCGCGAGACAATGGCTTGGTCATAATACGTCCTTGGATTTCTTGCTCTGGCCTCGACCAAGCAAGGTCCGTACCAGCAGGCCAAGTCCCTGAATTCATTTGCCTGGCGGGCGAGCCTTGAATGCGGCTGTAAGAAAAACTGACGGGTGAGCGGAGGACTCGATGCCTTTCTATGAGTATCAGTGCGGCCAGTGCGGTTTCGAGACCGAAGTGCTGCAGAAGATTTCGGACCGAACGCTGCGAAAATGCCCGTCCTGCGGCAAGTCGGCGCTGAAGCGGCTGGTCTCCGCACCGGTGTTTCGTTTGAAGGGCGCCGGCTGGTACGAAACGGACTTCAAGTCCGACAAGGAAAACAAACGCAACATCGCCGGCGATGCGCCCGCCGAGAAATCGGAGGCGCCGGCGGCCGATGCTGCATCGAAGGACAAGCCCGGCGAGGCTGCAAAGACGGACAGCAAGCCTGCCGAGAAAACTGCCGAGAAAAAGCCCGCTGAGGTGGAAAGCAAGCCGGCCGCTGCAAAGTCCACCGCCGAGCGCACCACCGTCAAGCGTGCCACAGCCAAAACCGCTCCCAAGAAGCGCAAGGGTAGCGGGCGTCGATGAACGACGTCACGACGCGCGGCCGGGCGAGTCTGCGGCGCTACCTGCTGGCCGGCGTCCTCGTGTGGTTGCCGGTGCTCGTCACGGTCTGGGTGGTCAAGTTCATCATCGACCTGATGGACCTGACGCTGCTCGCGCTCCCGGAGCGCTGGCAGCCCGAGGCGCTGCTGGGTTTTCCGATTCCGGGACTGGGCATCGTGTTCGCGTTTTTGGTGGTGCTGTTCACTGGCCTGATGGTCACCAATCTGGTCGGGCGGCAGCTGGTCGCCTATGGCGAAGACCTCATGAAGCGCATTCCGCTGGTGCGCTCGGTTTACGGTGGCGTCAAGAGTTTTGCGGAGACCGTGCTCTACAAGCAGGGCGACTCGTTTCGCAAAGTCGTGATCGTGCAATACCCGCGCCTCGGGATGTGGAGCATTGGCTTCATCACGACCGATGATCTGGTCGAGATCAGCGCCAAGACGGGTCAGCCGCAGGTCTGTGTCTATGTGCCGACGACGCCGAACCCCACCTCGGGACTCATCGTCATGGTGCCGCGTGATGAGGTCATCGAACTTCAGATGACGGTCGACGCGGCGATGCGGATGATCGTCACGCTTGGCGTCGTCAACGCACCAAGTTCACCGGCTGTACCGGCAGGCGAGACCCCAGCCAGATTGCCATGAGCACGCTCGAGCGGCTGCTCGCCGAGGAAGCGCAGCGATTTATCGCGACGCATCCCGAATCGGCGCGACTCGGCAGCGCGGCGCGCCGCCATTGGCTCAATGGCGTGCCGATGCACTGGATGGCGGACTGGGGCACGCCGCATCCGCTGTTCGTGCGGGAGGCCGCTGGCGCTGCGCTGATCGACGTCGATGGCTGCGAGTACGCGGACTTCTGCCTCGGCGACAGCGGCGCGCTGTTCGGGCATTCGCCGCCGCCGGTGGCCGCAGCGCTCGCTGCACAGGCGGCCCGCGGCCTGACCTGCATGCTGCCGCCGGCGCGCAGCGCCGAGGTCGGCGCCATGCTGGCCGCTCGATTCTCGCTGCCCTACTGGCAGGTCACGCAGAGCGCCAGTGACGCGAATCGCAGCGTGCTGCGCTGGGCACGGGCGTTGACCGGGCGCGGCAAGGTGCTGCTGTTCCAGGGCTGCTATCACGGCAGCGTCGATGAGACGCTGCTGCGCTTGCGCGGCGGCGTCACGGTGGCACGCGAAGGCGGAATCGGTGCGCCCTTCGATCAGGCCGCAGCGGGTGTCGTGGTCGAGTTCAACGATCTTGCAGCGCTCGACCGCGCACTCGCCACCGCTGATATTGCCGCGGTGTTGTACGAGCCAGTCATGACCAATATCGGCATGGTGCTGCCGGAGCCAGGCTTTCTTGCAGCGCTGAGCGGGCGGGCGCGGGCGGCCGCCGCGCTGCTGATAGTCGATGAGACACATACGCTGTCCAGCGGCCTCGGTGGGTACTGCGCTGAGCACGGTCTCGACGCCGACTTCTGGGTCTGTGGCAAGGCGATCGCCGGCGGCTTTCCGTGCGCGGTGTTCGGCTTCACGGCCGAAGTCGAAGCGCGCATGCAGCAAGTGCTGTCGACCCGCGCGGCGGGGCATTCGGGCATGGGCACCACGCTGGCCGCGAATCCGCTGGCGATCGAGTGCCTCGCCGCGGCGCTGGCCGAACTGCATACCGCGCCGAACCATGCGCGGATGACGGCCGGTGCCATCCGGCTCGAGCAGGCGTTGATCGCAAGGTTTGCGCGACGGCGACTCGACTGGCATGTGGCGCGAGTGGGCGCGCGGATCGAGTTCGGCTTCGGGCCTGCGCCGCGCAATGGGTCGATGGCCGAGGCCGCGATGCGGCCGCAGTTCGAGCATGCGCTGCATCTTTATCTGTTGAATCGTGGTGTGCTGGTCACGCCGTTCCACAACATGATGCTGGTCTCGCCGGTTACGACGGCGGCACAGATCGACCTGCTGCTGACGACTCTCGACGCGGCGCTCGACGCCTTCGGCCTTGCGGCGCAGAACGCATGACGGTGCTCGATGAGCTCGTCGCGTTTCGCGCCGCGCATTCCGATATCGATGCGGTGCAGGTGTTCCTGACTGATCCGTCGGGCGTGGCCCGCGGCAAGATCCTGCGCGGGCACGAGCTCGACCGGCTGTTCGAGCACGGCCGGCCCGTCGCCGGCTCCATTCTTGGACTCGACGTCACCGGTGAGGACGTCCATGCGACGGGCCTTGTCTGGGACAGCGGCGATGCCGACATGCTGTGTCGACCCGTGGCCGGAACTCTGCTGCCTTCGCCCTGGCTGGGTGTATCCAGCGCGCAGCTGATGCTGTCGATGTACCAGCTGGACGGCGCGCCGGCAGCCGCGGATCCGCGCCACGTGCTCGCGGCCGCAGCCGCCCGCCTGGTCGCGCGTGGCCTCACCCCCGTGCTCGCCTGCGAGCTCGAGTTCTATCTGCTGCGCGCCGATGGCACTGCGCTGCAGCCGGCGGGCGGCGGGCGCGCTTCCGAGCGGCACAAGATCGACGCCTATGGCCTGACTCGCCTCGATGATCTCTCACCGCTGTTCAACGAGGTGTTTGCTGCGGCACGCGCGCAGGGCCTGCCGGTCGAGACGCTGATGGCCGAGTACGCGCCGGGGCAGTTCGAGATCACGCTGACCCACCGCGCGGATGCGTTGCGCGCGGTCGACGAAGCGATCCTGTTCAAGCGGCTGCTGCGC
Organism: Steroidobacterales bacterium; assembly: GCA_038210215.1. Lineage (GTDB taxonomy): Bacteria > Pseudomonadota > Gammaproteobacteria > Steroidobacterales > Steroidobacteraceae > UBA964. The sequence continues at coordinate 16,104 of JBBQWY010000035.1, read as the reverse complement.
GGCGTCGCCGCGCGCCACGGGCTGCTCGCGACGTTCATGGCCAAGCCGTTCAGCGAGCGCGCCGGCAGCGGCCTGCATCTGCATCTGAGTCTGCAGGACGGCGAGGGTCGCAATCTGTTCGCCGCAACTGAGCCGGCGGGCTCAGCGCTGTGCCGGCAGGCCGTCGCGGGCCTCGCGGCAACGATGACCGAGAGTTTCCTGGTGTTTGCACCGAATGCGAATTCCTATCGGCGTTTTCGTGCCGAGAGTTATGCGCCCACCCGGCCAATCTGGGGCATCAACAACCGCACCGTGTCGCTGCGGATTCCCTCTGGCGCGCCGGACTCACGCCATATTGAGCACCGCATCGCAGGCGCTGATGCCAATCTGTACCTGGCGGCAGCGTCCGTGCTCGCCGGCGCTGAGAAGGGCATAGCGGATCAGATCGATCCCGGTCCACCCGTCGAGGGCAACGGCTATCGCGATCCCGGCGCGGCGCGCGAGCTGCCTGCGACCTGGCAGCAGGCGATTGCCAATGCGGAACGCTCGGATTTCCTGCGCGCTGCGCTCGGTGCGGATTTCCTCAGGATTTATCTGGCGATCAAGCGCCAGGAGTGCGACAAGTTTTCCGCGCAGGTTACAGAGCTCGACTATTCATGGTATCTACGCTCGGTCTGAGCACAAGGAGTACGCCTGATGAGCCCGGAACCCTACGAACCGATCAAACAGCAACTGTTGGCCCACCTGGAGACAGCTGACCCGAACGGCGGTCTGAGCGAAGCGGGTTTCGCGACGCTCGGGGCGCTGGTCGAGCAGATTCGCCCTGTGTCGCCGGTGCCGGAACCGCTGAACGCGATGCAGCACGTCGTGGGTCGCTGGGAGACGATGTTTGCGCACTTCGGCGTGCGTCACTCGGCGATGAAGACCCGCGTGCACGACTCGAACCTGAAACAGCAGAGCTTCAATCGTTTTCCGGAAGTGCCGATCCGCGTGCTGCGAATCTGCCAGGAGATCGAAACGACCGGGCAGGCCTACAACAATGTCATCGACTTCAAGACAGCTGATGGCGGATCCGATGGCGTGATCGTGATCCGCGGCCGCTATCGCGCCGAGGACGGTACGCCGCAGCGGTTTTTTGTCGAGTTCTATCGCGCCGAAATCTCGCCCGGTGCCGGCACCACCGAAGCGCAGTTGCGCGCGAGCCTCGGCTTCACGAACGACGAGGCGCTGACTGCCGAGATCAAGCCGCCCAGGCTGCATTCCGACGTGGTCTATCTCGACCACGACATGCGCATCAACATCGGCAGTCTCGGTGGGCTGTACGTGCTGAAGAAATCCGCCGAGCCGGCGTTCTCGGTTCAGATCGGCTGATCAGCTGGCAGCACGATCCGAAGATTCCGCGCGCAGTTTCCTGAGCGCCGGTTCGTCGAGCTTGTAGAAGGCGAGAATCAGGCACGCGAGCACGGCCATCACCGCCGGCACATAGGCGATCGACAGCAGCACGGCCTGGCGTACCTCCGGGGTGACTTCCGAGGCCGGGGTCTTCGGATCGAACGCCGCGAACGACAGCGCCAGGCCGAGTATCAGCGGGCCGAGCGCCGAGGCGAGCTTTTCGGTGAAGCTGTACAGCGCCGAATACATGCCCTCGCGGCGGATGCCGCTGCGGTGATAGTCGAGCTCCATCGCGTCGGTCAGCATCGACATCGCGAACACGACGTTGCCGGCAAAGGCGATGCCGTTGAAAAAGCCCCGCAGCGCCAGCGCCCAGACCGGCTCACCCGGAGTCGCCAGCACCCAGGACATTCCGACGAGTCCCGTCACGATCGCCGACAGCACGTAGCCGCCGCGCTTGCCGATCGCCTGCGAGACCCGCACCAGCAGTGGCGTGCAGATGAGCACCGCGAGCACCATCGGCCCGCCGATCACCGGCAGCATCGTCAATGGCATGTCGATGACGCTGACCAGGAAGAACATCAGACCGCCCGAGCTGGCACTGACGCCGAGCAGCTGGACGAGCTTGATCGCCAGGATCTGCTGGAAGGGCACGTTGCGCATGAACCCGAGCAGCTGCTCGCGGATCGGCACCTTGTGATCGGACCTCGGGTAGCTCGGTGCATGCTTGGTGCCGGCCCAGGCGGTCAGCATCGTGATCAGGATCAGCGTGCCGCCGAGCGCGCCGACGGTCGCGTGCGCGTCCCAGTCCTTGCCCATCAGCTCGAGCACAACGCCGGCCATCGACTGCGCGAGAAAACCGCCGACCGACGCGAACATCACGCGCCAGCCGTGAATCGAGGTGCGCTCGTTGTAGCCCTGGGTCATCTCGGCCGGCATCGCCATGTACGGCACGTTGAACAGCGAGTAGCCCGAGGTGTAGATGATCAGCGCCACCAGCACGTAAACGCCGGCGACCAGCCCGGGCCCCGAGGTCATCGAATCGAAGGGCCCCACGAACGGCACCGCGAACACCATGAAGAACGAGCCGGCCGATACCCATGCGCCCCAGAACAGATAAGGGCGGCGGCGGCCCTGGCTCGATTCGGTGCGGTCGCTGAGCCAGCCGGTCAGCGGATCCGAGACCGCGTCGTAGATCTTGGACAGGAACACGATGAAGCCGGCCGCCGCGGCCGGGATCCCGAGCACGCTGACGAAGTAGAACAGCGCCAGCGCCGAGATGCCGTTCATCAGGATCGCGACGCCGAATGCGCCGGTCGCCCACATGGCCTTGAGCCGGGTTGGCAGTACGTCGGACCGGGTGGGTGAAGGGGTAACGGCAGCGTCCATGCGTCGCGCTAACTTAGTCGTTGCGGGGCGGGGCGTCCATGATCGCCGCCGCGTGCGGGGTACGGTTGCCCCGGTCGGTGCCGGCCCGTAACATTCGCCGCCCCTATGCGTACACATTATTGCGGCCAGGTGGATGAATCGCTGATCGGCCAGACGGTGACCCTGGCGGGCTGGGTCGCGCGTCGGCGCGACCACGGCGGCGTGATCTTCATCGACCTGCGCGATCGCGAGGGTCTCGTGCAGTGCGTCTGCGATCCGGACCGCGCGGCCGTGTTCGCCGAAGCCGAGACACTGCGCAACGAGTTCGTCGTCCGGATCACGGGCAAGGTCCGCGGCCGGCCCGAAGGCACGGTCAACGCCAATCTGGCATCGGGCCGGATTGAACTGCTGGTCACGGAGCTCGAACTCCTGAACCGCTCTGAGCCGCTGCCGTTCCAGCTCGACGAGCACGTCTCGGAGGAAGTCCGGCTGCGCTACCGCTATCTCGATCTGCGCCGCGACGTGATGCGTGAGCGGCTGCAGACGCGGCATAAGATTACGCGCGCGATGCGGCGCTTTCTCGATGACGCCGGCTTCATCGATATCGAAACGCCGATGCTGACCAAGGCGACGCCGGAAGGAGCGCGCGACTACCTGGTGCCGTCGCGAACCCATCCGGGCAAATTCTTTGCGCTGCCGCAGTCGCCGCAGATCTTCAAGCAGCTGCTGATGGTCAGCGGCTTCGAGCGCTACTACCAGATCGTGCGCTGCTTTCGCGACGAAGACCTGCGCGCGGATCGCCAGCCCGATTTCACGCAGCTCGATATCGAGACCTCGTTCCTCGATCAGCCCGCGATCATGCAGCTGATGGAGAACCTGATCCGGCAGATCTTCCGCGACGTCAACGGTGTCGAGCTGCCAGACCCGTTCCCGCGCCTTGCGTACTCGGAAGCGATCCGGCGCTTTGGTTCCGACAAACCCGACCTGCGCGTGGCGCTCGAACTGGTGGACGTCGCCGATCTGGTCGCCGACGCGGAGTTCAAGGTTTTCTCCGGGCCGGCGCGCGATCCGGCCGGCCGCGTCGCGGCGCTCAAGGTGCCGGGTGGCGGTGCGATGAGCCGCAAGGAGATCGACGACTACACGGCCTACGTCGCGCGCTACGGCGCGAAGGGCCTCGCGTATATCAAGGTTGTTGAGCGCGCCAAGGGGCGCGACGGCCTGTCGGCGCCGATCCTGAAGTTCCTCAGCGACGCGGCAATTGCCGGCATCCTCGAGCGCACGGCTGCGGCGGACGGCGATCTGATTTTTTTCGGCGCCGACAAGGCGCGCGTCGTCAATGACGCGCTGGGCGCGTTGCGGTTGAAGGTTGCGCAGGATCGCGGCCTGGTGCAGGCCGGCTGGCAGCCGCTGTGGGTCTACGACTTCCCGATGTTCGAATGGGACGAGGATGGCAAGCGCTGGATGGCGATGCACCACCCGTTCACGTCGCCGAACAACACCGATCCTGAAACGCTGCGCGCGAACCCCGGCACGGCGCTGGCGCGTGCCTACGACATGGTGCTGAACGGCTCTGAAATCGGTGGCGGCAGTGTGCGTATCCACCGCCAGCAACTGCAGTCGACGGTGTTCGAGCTGCTCGGCATCGAGGCCGAGGAAGCGCGCGCTAAATTCGGCTTTCTGCTCGATGCACTGAAGTATGGCGCACCGCCGCACGGTGGCATTGCCTTCGGGCTCGATCGGCTGGCGATGCTGATCTCGGGTGCCGACAACATCCGCGACGTCATCGCGTTCCCGAAGACCCAGACCGCCGCCTGCCCGCTGACCGATGCCCCGACCGACGTCAGCGAGAAACAATTGCGCGAACTGCACATCCGGCTGCGACCGCTCGCACCACCGACCTGACGCGCCGCAGGTCCGGCGCACGACCGTGGTCATTTATGTGCACGGTCTGTGGTTGAACGGCCGCGAGTCGCTGTTCCTCAGGCGGCGCATCGAGGCGACGCTGCAGGCGCCGGTGCATGCGTTCAGCTACCCGAGCGTCGCGGCGACGATGCAGAACATCACGGCCCAGCTTGCTGATTTTGTCGTTGAACATGGCGCAAGCGAACTGCATTTCGTCGGCCACAGTCTCGGAGGCCTTGTGATCTACCGCTTCCTCGAACGCTATCCTGAACAGGTGCCCGGCAGGGTCGTGTTCCTCGGCACACCAGCGGTGGCAAGTCGCGCCGCCCAGGGCGTCAGCCGGCTGCGCTGGCTGGCGCCGTTGCTGGGTCGCACGGTCGCGGACGAGTTGCTGTCGGTCCGCGAGCGACGCTGGGTCCACGCTGATCGTGCCCTCGGTGTGATTGCCGGTTCCCGCCCGATGGGGCTCGGGCAGTTCTTCACGCGCTTCGAGGAAGACAGCGATGGCACGGTTGCAGTGTCCGAAACGCGGATCCCCGGTGCCACGGATGCGGTCACGTTGCCGGTCAGCCACATGGGGCTGCTGCTGTCGGCGCGCGTTGCCGACGAGACGGCGCGCTTCTTACAGAGCGGGCGTTTCGGTCTCTGAGGGCATGCTGTCTGCCGGCGGTGCCAGCAGAAACTCTCGCACGGTTTCGATCGATTTCTGCGGTGCTTCTTCCTGCGGCAGATGACCGACGCCCGGCAGTCCCACCAGCCGCACGTCCGGCATGGCCTGTAGATACTCGGCCGAGTTCGCAAACGGGATCATCGCGTCCTGTTCGCCCCACAGCAGCAGCGTCGGGGCAGGCACTCGCTTGAGGATCGCCGTCGGCTCCTCGAGCACGGTTTGCCGCGTGCGTTCGAGGATCGCCGCGCGCACGCCGGGCGCGCGCAACAGATCGTAGTAACGGCCGAGCAGTTCGTCCGTCACCACGGCGGGATTGGCATAGCCCGGCACGAGATTCATGCGCACCATCGCGCGCGGCAGCACATAGGGCATCACGCCGGCCACGGCCGGCACCTGCGGCGTCTTGCCGTACTCGAAGCCGGGACTCGAGAAACCGTCCGGTGACACGAGCACGAGCCGCTCGACTCGCTCCGGATGAACTGCGGCGAACCGCCACGCAATACGCCCGCCCATCGAATGCCCGACCAGACTCGTACGCTGTACCCCGAGTTGATCGAGCAGCGCGAGAATCACGGCGACGCTGCGCGAGTCTGAGTAGTCCCCTGTCGGGTCGGGCCCCGTCAATCCGAAGCCGGGCAGATCGAAGCGAATCACCCGCATCCCGGGCAATGCGCCGGCCCAGTCTTCCCAGGTGTGCAGGCTCGCCCCGAGTCCGTGCAGCATCAATACTGTGGGCGCATCGCGCGGCCCGGTGTCGCGAACGTGCAGGCGCAGCCCGGCGACCTGCAGGAAATCAGCCGGACCGCGCGCATAGCGCGCTTCGAGCTCGGCGCGCGATTCGTCAGGCGTGTAGAGCCAAGCGGCAAGCGCCAGCAGCGCAACGCCCAATCCGATCAGAATCGCCGTCTTCAAGTCGCTCGTCTCCAGATTTCAGGGTGGCCCGCCGGCAACTTCACTGCAGCTCGGCCGCCAGTGCGGAATCATACGACGGAGCGGGGATCTGCATGCGCATCACCACCCGGGCGTCACGCGCCACAGGCCGTGCCGTCGCGTTTGCCGGTGGTTCACTCACGCCGCCGGACTCGGCGCGCGCTTCAGCTATCGTTTTGGAGCGCCGTACCCAGAATCAGAAGCGCATGAAGTTGCACTTGGTCTGGTGGTTCAACATGCCATAGAGCAGGAAGAGCGCGACCAGCGGGGCATCCCAGCGAGCCTGCATGGATCGGAATATAACTGTCCGCCACCATTGCGAATGCGAACGATTCCTATTAACGTAGACGCCTCTCAAGGACCGAGATGTCTCCCATGCCCGTTCGCGCGATTTTTTCTGTAGCCTGCTTGCTCTGTACCGCTGCACCACTGGGAATCTTTGCTGGAACGGAGCCGACGATCACCGTGATCGGCACCCGTGATGCCGAGATCACGAGCCCGGGTTCAGGCCAGGTGCTGGACCGCGAGCAGCTCGACCGATCGCGCGTCTTCACGATCAACGAGGCCCTGCGGCAGATCCCGGGCGTTTATCCGCGCGACGAGGAAGGCATGGGTCTGCGGCCGAATATTGGTATCCGCGGCCTGAATCCGACGCGCTCCGGCAAGGTACTGCTGCTCGAGGATGGCTTGCCGCTCGCCTATGGTCCCTACGGCGAGAACACGTCGTACTACCATCCGCCCGTCGATCGCTTTGCGCGCATTGAAGTGCTGAAGGGCTCCGGGCAGATCGAGTTCGGTCCGCAGACCATTGCGGGCGTCATCAACTACGTCACGCCTTCGCCGCCAGCCGAGTTCGCATCCGAACTGACGGTCAGCGGTGGCAACCGTGGTTATCGCGAACTGCATCTGGAGTCCGGCAACACGTTTGGCGACACGGGCGTGCTGGTGAACCTGACCCGCAAGGACAGTGACGGTTCACGCGACAACATGAACTTCGAGGTCAGCGACGCGAACCTGAAGCTGGTACAGCGCCTCAGCGATAAACAGCGGCTGTCGTTCAAGACCAGCTACTACCGCGAGGACTCGCGTGTGCCGTACTCCGGCCTGACGCTGGCCGAGTATCAGGCCGACCCGCGCGCCAATGTGTTCACCAACGATCGCTTCAATCTGTATCGCTGGTCGGCGGTGCTGACCCATGAGCTGCAGCTGAATGCGCGCGCGCAGCTGACGACCTCGGCCTACTACAGTTACTTCAACCGCAACTGGTGGCGGCAGTCGAGCAACTCGAACCAGCGACCGAACGACGCCAGCGACCCCGACTGCGGCTCGCTCGCGAATCTGCAATCGACCTGCGGTAACGAGGGCCGTTTGCGGCAGTACGGCACCGGTGGTATCGAACCGCGGCTGCGGGTTGCGAGCAACTGGTTCGGCAGCGCGCAGCAGACGGATCTCGGGCTGCGCTGGCATCGCGAGCAGCACTACCGTGTGCAGGTCAATGGCGACTTTCCGACAGCGCGTGAGCCGGGAATCGGGCCGAACGCGGGCGTGCGCGAGAACTCCGAACGCGAGGTCGAGGCCCGCGCCGCGTTCTGGCAGACCCGTTTCGAGTTGGGGCGCGTCTCGCTGACCCCGGGCGTTCGGGTCGAGTCGGTCGACTATTCGCGCCGCGAACTGGCGAGCGGTCTGCGCGGTGACTCGTCGCTGACGCAATGGATTCCAGGCCTCGGCGCGACCTTCGAACCCGTCGACGGCACGCTGTTTTTCGTCGGTGCGCATCGCGGCTTTGCGCCGCCGGGCGTTGCGGATGTCGTGACGGCCGCCGGGGGCAGCGTCGAGCTCGACGCCGAACTCAGCTGGAACTATGAATTCGGCGTGCGCAGCCGCCTGCGGCCCGGCGTCGATGTGGAAGCGACCCTGTTCCGGCTCGACTTCGAAAACCAGATCATCCCGGCGAGCTTGGCCGGAGGCAGCGGCGCCACGCTGACCAGTGCCGGCGAGACGCTGCATGCGGGTGCTGAGCTGCTGTTGCGACTTTCATCCCGTGGGCTGTTCGACAGCGCCGACGATTACTACCTGCGCGCCAGCTACACGCGGCTCCAGCATGCGCAGTTCCGCGGTGAGCGTTTCAGTGCCATCACTCCCGCCGCGCGAGTGACTGGCAACCGTTTGCCCTACGCGCCCGAGGATCTGCTCTCGTTGAGCCTCGGCGCGGAGCTGCGCAACGGCTTCGGCCTGCAGCTCGAACTGATCCACAACGGGTCGATGTTCAGCGACGATCTGAACACGGTTGCGATCACGGCCAATGGTCAACGTGGGCAGATCCCGGGCCATTCGATCTGGAACCTGACCGCGCAGTACGAACTCGCGCCGCGTGGCCTCACGCTGTTCGCGACCGCGAAGAACCTGACGGATGGTCTTTACATCGCGGATCTGAGTCGCGGCCTGATTCCGGGCAGCCCGCGTTTGCTGCAGGCGGGCTTCGAGCTCAGGTTTTGAGGATCTGCCGCAGCCTGTACAGTGCTTCGAGCGCTTCGCGAGGGCTCAAGGCATCGGGGTCGAGGTTGTCGATTTCCGCCTGAAGCTGCGCTGCGCGTGGATCGGCGACCCGTGCAGCAAACAGCGGCAGCTCTGCTTGAGGCGAGTTGAGGCGCGTCAGGTCCTGCTCGGCCTCGAGCGCAGCGAGATAGCCACGCGCTTCACCGATGACCTCAGCGGGCACGCCGGCGAGTTGCGCGACGGCGAGTCCATAGCTGCGGCTCGCGGGCCCCGGCTTCACCGCATGCAGGAACACGATACCGTCGCGATGTTCGGTCGCATCGAGATGCACATTGGCAACGCCGTCGAGGTCGTTGGCGAGTGCTGTCAGTTCGAAGTAGTGGGTCGCGAACAGCGTGAATGCGCCGACGCGGGTCGCGATATGCCGCGCCGTGGCCCAGGCCAGTGACAAGCCGTCGAAGGTGCTCGTGCCGCGGCCGATCTCGTCCAGCAGGATCAGACTGCCCGCGGTGGCGTTGTGCAGGATGTTCGCGGTCTCGGTCATCTCGACCATGAAGGTCGAACGGCCACCGGCCAGGTCATCCCCGGCGCCGATGCGCGTGAAGATCCGGTCGATTGGCCCGAGTACGGCGCGCTCCGCCGGTACGAAACTGCCGACATGCGCGAGGATCGCGATCAGCGCGGTCTGCCGCATGAAGGTCGACTTGCCGCCCATGTTCGGTCCGGTGATCACCAGCATCCGCGTGCGTTCATCGAGCGCGAGATCATTCGGCACGAACGGCGCGTCAATGAACTTCTCGACGACCGGATGCCGGCCGCCGCGGATCATCAGCGTCGGTGTTGCGACCAGCTCAGGCTCGCTCCAGTGCAGACTCAAAGCGCGCTCTGCAAATGCCGCGAGCACGTCAAGCTCGGCGATGGCTGTGGCGCTCGCCTGCAGCGGGCCGAGGCGATCTGTCAGCTGTTGCAGCAGCTCATCGTAGAGTTCGCGCTCGCGGGCCAGGGACTTCTCGCGCGCACCGAGCACTTTGTCCTCGAAGCTCTTGAGCTCCGGGGTGATGAAACGCTCGGCGCTCTTGACCGTCTGGCGTCGCAGGTAGTCCGCAGGCACGCGCTCCGCCTGACTGCGACCGACCTCGATGAAAAACCCCTGCACGCGGTTGTAGCCGAGCTTCAGTGACGACAGACCCGTGCGCTCCCGCTCGCGCGCTTCAAGCTCGAGCAGAAAGCCGTCGGTGTGGCTGGCGATCTGGCGCAGTTCGTCGAGCGCAGCATCGTAACCGTCGGCGATCACGCCGCCATCGCGCACCATCGCCGCCGGCTCAGCGGCAATCGCGCGCTGCAGCAGCGCACATTCTTCGATGTGCGCAGGGATCTGCGCGTGCAACGCAGCAAGCAACGGTGAGTCGAGTCTGACGGTCTGCGCGCGCAGCGCCGGCAGCGCCTCGAGCGCGAGCCGCAGACCAGTCAGGTCGCGTGGACGCGCCGAGGACAAGCCGATTCGCGCCAGGATCCGTTCGATGTCGCCGATGCCGCGCAGGGTTTCACGCAGCGCCGTCAGCTGCGCCGAGTCGGTGAGCGTCCGCACCGCGTGATAGCGCTGCCGCAAAATGACCACATCGCGCAGCGGCCGGTTCAGCCAGCGGCGCAGCGCTCTGGAGCCCATCGCCGTGACGGCCGTATCGAGCAGCGCTGCGAGCGTTGCATCGCGCTGCATGCTCTGGCTGACATCGAGTTCCAGATTGCGGCGCGTCGCGGCATCGAGCTGCAGCGCTTCGTCCCGGTCCTCGACCCGCAGCGCACGGATATGCGGCAGTGACGTGCGCTGCGTGTCGCGGACGTACTGCAGCAGCCCACCCGCCGCGCTGATTGCCAGCGGCAGGTGATCGGCGCCATAGCCCTGCAGATCCAGCGCACCAAGTTGATCCGTCAGCAGCCGCGAGGCGCTGGCGAGTTCAAAGTGCCAGGGCGGACGCGATCGGGCTGAGGCGTCGGCCTGCGCGGCCTGCTGCTCGGGCACCAGCAGTTCGGCCGGCCGCAGCCGCTCGAGCTCGGCCGCCAGAGGCACACGCCCTGCGCCCTCGAGCACCGTGAAGCGGCCGGCGGCGAGATCCAGCCAGGCGAGGCCCCAGCGATCGCCGTCGCGCAGCAGCGCCGCAAGCAGGGTTTCGCGCCGCTCATCGAGCTGCGCCGCATCGGTCACCGTGCCGGGCGTCACGACCCGCACGACCTGGCGATCGACCGGACCCTTGGAGGTCGCCGGATCGCCGACCTGCTCGCAGATCGCCACCGATTCACCCTTGCGGATCAGCCGCGCGAGATAGGTATCGACGCTGTGGAACGGCACGCCGGCCATCGGAATCGGCGCGCCGGCCGACTGGCCGCGTGCGGTCAGCGTGATATCGAGCAGCTGGGCGGCGCGGCGGGCGTCATCGTAGAACAGCTCGTAGAAGTCGCCCATCCGGTAGAACAACAGCCCGTCCGGATGCTCCGCCTTGATGCGCAGGTACTGGCGCATCATCGGCGTGTGTTCGGGGGCGGCATTCATCGGTGGAATTATGGCCTCTCGTTCCAACGCTTGCGAGGACGTACGATACGCGCCCCACGTCAGGTGTTCCGATGGTCAGCGACGAAGATCTGCAACGGCTCTCGATCCGTACCGGCCGGCATCTGCTTGCCGGCGGCCATCGGATCGTGACCGCGGAATCCTGCACCGCCGGTTGGATCGCCAAACTGCTGACCGACATCCCGGGCAGCTCGGACTGGTTCGAGTGCGGCTATGTCTGCTATTCGAACGCGGCCAAGATCCGCGACCTCGAGGTGCGCGAGGCCACGCTTGAAAGGCAGGGCGCAGTGAGCGAGCAGGCGGTGCGCGAGATGGCAAGCGGGGCGCTGGCGCGCAGTGGGGCGTCGCTCGTGGTGGCCGTCAGTGGCATTGCAGGCCCGACCGGTGCGATGCCTGGCAAGCCGGTCGGCACAGTCTGGTTCGCCGTCGCGCAGCGGCGCGGTCAGGCGCTCGAGATGCTCGCGCGCGTCAAGTTCTTCAAGGGTGACCGCGACGCCGTGCGCCGCAAGTCGGTGCAGTTTGCGCTGCAGCTTGTGCTGGCTCTGGAGCTTCCTGAGCGCTGATCAAACTGGCGATGGTTGTCGGGAGCTTCGTGCATACAGTAGTCGTGAATTCGTACCACTGTATATGCGATGAACAGCCGCAAATATTCTTCGTTCGAGGCACGTTTGCGTGTCACGCTCTTGGGCATCGTGTGAAATAATCCGCCCTCGCTCGCCGCATTCACGACAGGGGATCCGCATGGAAGACAACCGCAAGAAGGCACTGGCTGCCGCGCTCAGCCAGATCGAAAAGCAGTTCGGCAAGGGGTCGGTCATGCGTCTCGGCGATGCCTCGGCCACGTATGACGTCGAAGCGGTCTCCACCGGATCACTCGGGCTCGACATCGCGCTCGGTGTGGGAGGTCTGCCGCGCGGCCGCGTCGTCGAGATCTACGGGCCGGAATCGTCCGGCAAGACCACGCTGACGCTCGAGGTCATCTCCGAAGTGCAGCGTCTCGGCGGCACGGCGGCGTTCGTCGACGCCGAGCATGCGCTGGACCCGGCCTATGCCGAGAAGCTCGGCGTCAATGTCGACGAACTGCTGGTCTCGCAGCCCGACAATGGCGAGCAGGCGCTCGAGATCACTGACATGCTGGTCCGCTCCGGCGCTGTCGATATCGTCGTGATCGACTCGGTCGCGGCACTGACGCCGAAGGCAGAGATCGAAGGGGAGATGGGCGAAATGCAGATTGGCCTGCATGCGCGGCTGATGTCACAGGCGCTGCGCAAGCTGACCGGCAACATCAAGCGCTCGAATACGATCGTCGTGTTCATCAACCAGATCCGCCTCAAGATCGGCGTGATGTTCGGCAGCCCCGAAACCACCACCGGCGGCAACGCGCTGAAGTTCTACAGCTCGGTGCGGCTCGACATCCGGCGCATCGGCGCGATCAAGAACGGCGACGAAATCATCGGCAACCAGACCCGCGTCAAGGTGGTCAAGAACAAGGTTGCGCCGCCATTCCGCGAGACCGAGTTCGAAATCATGTACGGCGAGGGCATCTCCCGCGAGGGCGAAATCATCGATCTGGGCTCGACCCACAATGTCATCGAGAAAGCTGGCTCCTGGTACAGCTATAACGGTGAGCGTATTGGTCAGGGCAAGGAGAACGTCCGCGAGTTCCTGAAGAAGAACCCGCAGATCGCCCGCGAGATCGAAGATCAGATCCGCGCCAAGGTCCTGCCGCCGAAGGTTCCGCGCCTGGTCAGCGGCGGCGACCAGCAGGCCACGGGCTAAGCGCTGGGCCGGCCCTCACGGCCGTTCGGTCGCAGGCGGCGCGAGCAGACTGTCAATCCTGACGATGCGGGCGCGGCCTGTGCCGAAGCGGTCACCCTGCTCGCGCGGCGCGACTACGCCGTGGGGGCGCTGCGTTCAGAGCTCGCGACGCGCGGCTTCGGCGAGCCGGCGATCGATGCGGCCATCGACGAGCTGACCGAATCGCGGGCGCTGGACGATCAGCGCTACGCGTCCAATCTGGTGCAGCGGCACCTGGCCCGTGGCCACGGGCCCGGTCGGATCCGCCAGGAGCTCAAAGCACTGCGCGTCGAGGCCGAATTGATCGATGCCGCGCTCGATGACGGCGCAGACTGGGCGGCACTGTGCCGGCAGGTCCGCGAGCGCCGCTTTGGCACGGACTATCCGGCCAATCGCGCCGAAAAGGCCAAACAGCTCAGATTTTTGCAGTATCGGGGCTTTTCAGCGGATCATATTCGCGCGGCTTGGGATTCTCCGAGCGACGCGGACCTGCCCTGGGAAGACTGACTCGATCCATGACTGACTCCAAACCGCCCTTTATGGGCGCCGCCGATGTGCGGCGTGCCTTCCTCGACTACTTCCGCGAACACGGCCACACGCTGGTGCCGAGCAGCTCGCTGGTGCCCGGCAACGATCCGACGCTGCTGTTCACGAACGCCGGCATGGTGCAGTTCAAGGACGTGTTCCTCGGGCAAGACCATCGCGACTATGTGCGCGCGGCGAGCTCGCAGCGCTGCGTGCGTGCCGGTGGCAAGCACAATGATCTCGAGAACGTCGGCTACACGGCACGGCACCACACGTTCTTCGAGATGCTCGGCAACTTTTCGTTTGGCGATTACTTCAAGCGCGACGCGATCCGCTTCGCCTGGGAGTTCGTGACCGTCCGGCTCAAGCTCGATCCGGATCGTCTGTGGGTCACGGTGTTCGAGGACGACGACGAAGCCGAAGCAATCTGGGTCCGCGAGATCGGCATCAAACCCGAGCGTTGCACGCGCCTGGGCGCGAGCTCGAACTTCTGGGCAATGGGTGACACCGGCCCCTGCGGGCCCTGCAGCGAGATCTTTTATGACCACGGCCCGCATATTGCCGGTGGACCGCCTGGTTCGCCTGATGAAGACGGTGACCGCTACGTCGAGATCTGGAATCTCGTCTTCATGCAGTACGACCGCTCGGCCGACGGCGTGCTGACGCCGCTGCCCAAGCCATCGGTCGATACCGGCGCCGGCCTCGAGCGGCTGTCGGCAGTCCTGCAGGGCGTCACCAACAACTATGAAATCGACCTGTTTCGCGGGCTGGTCGGTGCCGCGGCCAAGCTCGCGGGCTGCACGGATCACGGCAACCCCTCGCTGCGCGTCATCGCCGATCACATCCGTGCCTGCTCGTTCTTGATTCTCGATGGCGTTGTCCCATCCAACGAGGGTCGCGGCTATGTGCTGAGAAGGATCATCCGCCGCGCGATCCGCCATGGCTACCAGCTCGGGCTGCGCGAACCGTTCTTTCACAAACTGGTCGCGGCGCTCGAGGCCCAGATGGGCACAGCCTATCCGGAGCTCGGCGTGCGCCGTACTGCGATTGAACGCACGCTGCTGCAGGAAGAGCAGCGTTTCGCCGAGACGCTGACAACCGGCATGGCGCTGCTCGGGGAGTCGATCGCCAGGCTCGGCACGCGCCGCGAGATCGACGGCGAAACCGTCTTCAGGCTCTATGACACCTTCGGTTTTCCGGTCGACCTGACTGCGGACATCGCCCGTGAGCGCGGCCTTTCGATCGACCAGGCCGGTTTCGAAGCGGCGATGGATGCGCAGCGCGAACGGGCCCGGGCGGCGAGCAAGTTCGGCGTCGATCTGCGCGCTGGTGCGCAGTTCAGCGAGCGCACCGAATTCCTGGGCTACGACGGGCTCAGCGGCGAAGGCCGCGTACTCGCGCTGCTGGTGGGTGGCGCGAGCGTCGCTGGGCTGAGCAGCGGCGAGCGCGGTGAAGTCGTGCTCGATCGCACGCCGTTCTACGCCGAGTCGGGCGGCCAGGTTGGCGACGCGGGTGAGCTGTCGGGCGCAGGTGTGCGCTTCATTGTCGAGGACACTCAGAAGCGCGGTGCGGCGTTCTCGCACCTGGGTCGCGTTGTCGAAGGAAAACTGCGCGCAGGCGATGCGCTGACCGCGCGCGTCGATCCAGTGCTGCGCAGTGCCACGGTGCTGAATCACTCGGCGACGCATCTGCTGCATGCCGCACTGCGTGTGGTGCTCGGCACGCACGTGACGCAGAAAGGCTCGCGTGTTGCGCCTGACCGATTGCGGTTCGATTTCTCGCACGGTGCGCCGGTGAGCAGCGACGAACTGCAGCGTGTCGAGCGTCTCGTCAATGAGCAGATTCGCGCCAATTCAGACGCTGAAACTCGCTTGATGACCTACGAAGACGCGGTGGCAGCCGGGGCCATGGCCTTGTTCGGCGAGAAGTACGAGTCCGAGGTCCGTGTGCTGCGAATCGGTGATTTCTCGACCGAGCTCTGTGGTGGCACGCATGTGCGCCGCGCTGGCGACATCGGAATGTTCAAGATTCTCAGCGAGGGCGGTGTCGCGGCCGGTGTCCGGCGGATCGAGGCCGTGACCGGGCAGGGCGCCTTTGATTACGTCGAGGCGGGCGAAGCGCGGCTGCGTGAACTCGCCGGTCTCGTGCGCGGCAGTCGTGACGACGTCGCAGGCAAGGTGCGCGACGCCCTGGAGCGCATTCGCCAGCTCGAGAAGGAAAATCGCCAGCTCAAGGACCGCTTGGCGTCGGGCAAGGGCACGGATCTTGCCGCCGGCGCCGTCGAGGTCGGTGGCGTCAAGGTGGTCGCGAGCCGGATCGAGGACGCCGACTCAGGCGCGCTGCGCAATGCGGTCGATCAGCTCAAGGACCGGCTGAAATCCGCAGTGATCGTGCTCGCAAGCGTCGATGCCGCCGGCAAGATTGCGCTGGTGGCGGGCGTCACCGCAGACCAGACGGGCCGCATCAAGGCTGGCGAAGT
>JBBQWY010000034.1:0-33381 GCA_038210215.1 Steroidobacterales bacterium | reverse complement strand
CGGCATCGCTGCCGAGCGAGAGCAGGCTGCCGACACAACAGCTTTCGATCCGGGTGTCGCGGCATCGACCGAGTCCGCCGCACACGCCACCGTGCTGTTCGCGTCACAAACCGGCAACGGTCGGCGAATCGCTGAGCGCCTGCACCGGCAGCTCGAATCACACGGCCTTTCTGCGCGCATTGTCAGCACTGCTGACTTTCGTCCACGCGAGCTCGCTGCCGAACGCTTGCTGTATGTCGTCGCCAGCACGCACGGCGACGGCGAACCGCCCGACGATGCCCGGGAGCTGTTCGACTTCCTGAACGGACGCAAAGCTCAGCGGCTGGAGCGATTGAGCTATTCCGTCCTATCGCTAGGCGACTCAGGCTACCCGAAGTTCTGCGAGACGGGCCGGCAGCTCGATGAGCGCCTGCAAACGCTGGGCGCGCGTCGTCTCGCGCCTCGCGCCGATTGCGACGTAGACTTCGAAACCGCCGCCGACGTCTGGACGCAGCACGCGGTCGCGCTCGCCCGCACCCATCTCCAGAGTCCGCACATCGCGATAATTTCAACTGTTCCCGTAGCATCTGCGGCAACAGCCGGCCGTGACAACCCGATCGAAATCGAACTGCTCGCGTCCACGCGACTCACAGGGCGCGGCAGCCAGCGCGCGATCGTTCACCTAGAGGCTGCCGCGCCGTCGCCGCAGCTCGACTACGAGCCGGGCGACGCCGTCGGGATCTGGCATGCCAATCCACAGTTCGTCGCCGATGATCTCGCGGCAGCGATCGGCGCCGACCCCGAGAGCCGCGTGGCGCTGGACGGCATCGAGCGCACCCTGCGCGAGTGGCTGGTGCAGCACCGCGAGATTACCCGGTTGTCGCGTCCGTTCCTGGATGCCCATGCGCGCCAGGCTGCAAGTCCGGAACTCGATGCACTGCGCAGCACAAACGACGGCACCGGCCTGCGCGACCTGCTCCGGTACTGGCAGCCGCTCGATCTCCTTGAGCGCTGGACGGGAGCCTGGACGCCGGAGGACCTCGTTCGCGCGCTGCGGCCGCTGACCCCGCGGCTCTACTCCATTGCCTCGAGCCGCGAGGCGGTTGGCAACGAATTACACCTGACGGTCGCAGCGGTCGAGTACGTACGCGGCGCCGCCCAGCGCGTCGGCGCGGCGTCGCGGTACCTGACGACAATGGACCCCGCGACAGATTCGCCACTACGCGCATACATCGAGCCAAACCCACGCTTTCGCCTGCCTGCGGACCCGAGCCGGGACATCATCATGATCGGGCCCGGCACCGGCGTCGCGCCGTTCCGGGGTTTCCTGCAGCAGCGCATCGAATCGGGTGCGAGCGGACGCAACTGGCTGTTTTTTGGCGGCCGCCATTTTGCCAGCGATTTCCTCTACCAGACCGAGTGGCTGGAAGCCCGGCGCAGCGGGACGCTGCACCGGCTCGACGTCGCGTTCTCGCGAGACCAGCGGGAAAAGGTGTACGTGCAGCACCGCCTCACCGAGCAGGGCGCGGAGTTGCTGCAATGGATCGAAGGCGGCGCACATATCTATGTGTGCGGTGACGCGCAGCACATGGCGCGCGACGTCCACGCCGCGCTGCGCGCCGCGCTAGTCACGCACGGCGGGCGCAGCGAGGAACGGGCAGAGGCTCAGCTCGCGCAGCTGGCCAATGAGCGCCGTTACGCGCGCGACGTCTACTGAGCCAGCCATGACCGAAACCACCAGCAATGCCACACCGAGCCCGGTCGAGGGGATCAAGAGCCGTAGCCGGCTGCTGCGCGGCACGATCACGGAAGGGCTGCAGGACGGCGCGACCGGCTCACTCGCCGAGCCTGACACGCACCTGCTTAAGTTCCATGGCAGCTACCAGCAGGACGACCGCGACCTGCGCGAAGAACGCCGGTTGCAAAGGCTCGAGCCCGCCTACAGCTTCATGATCCGCACTCGCCTGCCAGGTGGCGTATGCAGCCCTGAGCAGTGGCTCGCGCTCGATGACCTCGCGACGCGCCATGCGAACGGCACGCTACGTCTGACCACACGCCAGGCGTTCCAGCTGCACGGCGTGATCAAGCGAGATCTGAAGCAGACGCTGGCGGCGATGAATGCGGTGCTGATCGACACAATCGCAGCCTGCGGCGACGTGAACCGCAATGTGCTCGCGAGCGTCAATCCGGACGAATCGACCTTGCACGCCGCAGCGCACGCATGGGCGGTGAAGATCTCGGAGCACCTGCTGCCGAAGACACGCGCGTACCATGAGATCTGGCTCGACGGCGCCAAGGTTTCCGAAGACGAAGAGACAGAGCACATCTATGGTCCAACCTATCTGCCGCGCAAGTTCAAGGCCGCAGTGGCGATTCCTCCCCACAACGATGTCGACGTCTTCGCGCAGGATCTCGGCTTCATAGGTATTCCCGAAACGGAGGGTCCGGCGGCATTGGCGGGCTTCAACGTCGTGGCGGGTGGCGGTCTGGGTGTCACTCATGGAGATGCGGCGACCTTCCCTCGGCTCGCGGATGTGCTCGGGTTCGTGAGCCCGGAACACGTCCTGGCTGTGGCCGAGGCAGTCGTCACAACGCAACGCGACTTGGGCGACCGCAGCAACCGTAAGCACGCACGGCTCAAATACACGATCGAGACGATGGGACTGGGGCCGTTTCGTGCCGAGGTTGAACGACGCGCGGGACTCCACTTCGACCCGGCGCGCCCGTTCGAGTTTCGCACCAGCGGCGACCGCTTCGGCTGGACTCGCGGCGAGAATGACAACTGGCATCTGACGCTGCGCATCCCGGCTGGGCGCATCGCAGATCGTCAGACTGAGACCGGGGAAGTGCGCGGCCTCAGCGGCCTGCGTTCGATTGCCACGATGCACAAGGGCAGCTTCAGAATTACGCCGAACCAGAACCTGTTGATCGCCGGCATCAGTGCGGCACAGCGGCCGCTAATCGAGAAGCTGGTGCGCGAGCACGGGCTCGACCTGCACGAGCGCGCCTCGCCAGTACGACTCGATGCACTGGCCTGCGTGGCGCTCCCGACGTGCCCGCTCGCGATGGCGGAAGCGGAACGCTACCTGCCCGACCTGATCACGCGCATAGAGGAGCGGCTCGCGCTGCACGGTCTCGCGGGCACGCCATTGCTCGTACGGGTGACCGGCTGCCCGAATGGTTGCGCCCGACCCTACCTTGCCGAGATCGGTCTGGTCGGCAAGGCACCGGGTCGCTATAACCTGCACCTCGGCGGTGATGCTGCCGGGCAGCGGCTTAACACGCTCTACCGCGAGAACGTCGGCGAGGCCGCGATGCTGGCGGCCCTCGATCCGCTGTTCGCGCGCTACGCGGCGGAGCGTCAGACGGCAGAGCGATTCGGAGACTTCCTGTGGCGATCACGAATTCTCTGATCTCATCGGCGCTGGCGGGTGACACCGATGCGCTGTCGAGCATGAATGCAGCGCTCGCGGCGTTCGGCGCGCCGGCCGCCGTCTCACTGCATCTCGTCACGAGCGTCTCGAGTGAGATACCCATCGTTTTGATCGACACCGGATATCTGTTCCCGGAGACCTACCGGTTCGTCGACGACCTGGCACAACGGCTCAACCTGCGGCTGCATATCAGTCGTCCAGAGCTGTCCGCGGCGTGGCTCGAGGCGCGGCATGGCCGCCTCTGGGAACAGGATCGCGAGGGACTCGAGCAGTACGGTGAGATTACGAAGGCGGAACCGATGCGCCGTGCACTGCAGGCGTTCTCCGCGCAAACCTGGCTGTCAGGGCTGCGCCGCAGCCAGTCGCGCAGCCGGGCCAAGGTTCGCGCCCTCGAAGTACACGAGGGACGATTCAAGATGCACCCAATCGTCGACCGGACCGATCGTGACGTGGGCCGCTATCTCAGAGAGCAAGAACTGCCCTATCACCCGCTTTGGGAGCAGGGCTTTATCTCGATCGGGGACTGGCACACGACCCACCCGCTCGATGAAGCTGGAGACGCCGAAGCAGCGCGATTCTTTGGCCTCAAGCGCGAGTGCGGCCTGCACGGCCTCGAGGGCTGACCGCAATGGACCATCTGCCGCTTTTTCTGCGCGTCGCTGCCCAACGTGTCGTCATCGTCGGCGGTGGCGAGGTGGCTGCGCGCAAGGCGCGACTGGTCAGCAGCGCAGGCGCATCGATCACACTCGTTGCGCCGCAACTCTGCGTCGCGCTGGCGGATCTCGTGCGTGAAGGTGCGATGGCCCACATCTCAAGTAATTTCACGCCGGCGCATCTTGACGGCGCGCGCCTCGTGATCGCCGCGACCGATGACCGCGGCGTCAACGCCTCTGTCGCAGCGGCGGCACAAGCCCAGGGCCTGTGGATCAACGTCGTCGACGATGCCGAGCTGTCCACGGCCTTGATGCCGAGTATTGTCGATCGTTCGCCCGTGATCGTCGCCGTCTCGACTGGCGGCGCATCGCCGGTCCTCGCGCGTCGTTTACGGGAGACGCTCGAGACGGTGCTCGAGGAGTCCCTAGGGCCGGTCGCCGCGATGTTGTCCCGCTGGCGCGCACGGATCGTGACACGCTGGCCGGAAGCCGGCGCGCGACGGCGCGCCATCGATGCGCTTCTGGACGGTGAAGTCGGCGGCCTCGCCGCGCGGCACCAGTACGCTGCCGCGGAGATGGCCCTGCAGCGGGCAGTCGACCGGGTGGGATCCGCCGCAGAGACGTGTGTGGGGCGAGTCACGCTGGTCGGCGCGGGACCCGGAGATCCCGGGCTGCTGACACTTAAGGCACTGCGTGCACTGCAGCGCGCCGACGTAGTGCTGCACGACCGGTTGGTATCCGCCGAGATCCTGACACTCGCGCGTCGGGACGCGGACCTGGTCGACGTCGGAAAGATGGGCGGATGCCCCAGCACGCCGCAGGAGAGGATCCACGAGTTATTGCTGCAGTTCGCGCGCGCCGGCCGCAACGTCGTGCGGCTAAAAGGGGGCGACCCGTTCGTGTTCGGTCGCGGTGGCGAGGAGATCGAAACACTGCGCGCAGCAGGCATCCCGTACGAGGTCGTTCCGGGCATCACGACGGCGCTTGGCCTTGCCACCGCCGCGATCCCTCTGACGCATCGCGGACTTTCCGCGGGCGTTCGGCTCGTCACCGCGCAGCGTGCCGTCGATGGCACCGAGCCAGACTGGAAGAGCTGGGCCGAGGGCCGCGATACGCTCGTGATCTACATGGGCACTAGCGTGATTGCGCGCGTGCGACGCGAACTGCTGCGTCATGGTCTCGATGCCGCAACGCCGCTGGCGTTCGTCGAGCATGTCTCCGAGCCGAACCAGAGGGTCGTGCTCGGAACGCTCAATAGTGCCGAGACACTCGCAGCGACGCACGGCCTCGGTTCGCCGAGCATCGTCGTACTCGGACCTGTCGCCGCGTTGGCTGCCCAATGGCACTGGTTCGGGACGCCGCCAGAAACACTGTTCACAGACAGCGAGCACGCAGCGTGAGTCGAGCCATCCGCATTGGGGCGCGCCGTTCGGTGCTCGCCCGTGTCCAGTCGCATCTGGTCGGGCGCGCCCTGCTGCAGCGGGATTCGACACTATCTATCCGCTATGTCTTTATCGAGACCAGTGGAGATCGCTCTGTCGAGCAGAGCGCTGCGCTTGTCACTGCCCGCGGCGGTTTCGCGGAAGACCTCCAACAGATGCTCCGCTCAGGCACCATCGACCTTGCCGTTCATTCATGGAAGGACCTTCCGCTATCAAGTCCAGCTGCGACTGAGGTCGTTGCGACGCTGCCTCGCGCAGACGCGCGCGATGTGTTGCTGGTCCGGCGCGACTTCTTGCCCGGGATCGGGACTCGCAATCTCCGCATCCTGAGCTCATCGGCGCGACGCCGCCATCATCTCGAGGAGTTCCTGGGGTGGGCTTTGCCCACTCGCCCGCTCGGGGTCAGCTTCCTGCCTGTCCGCGGCGACATCGGCATGCGCCTACGCAAACTTCTGCGTGGCGACGGCGACGCGCTGGTCATCGCCAAGGCAGCGATTGACCGTTTACTCGCATTCAACCCTGCCGAGCTCGCTGCCGCTGGCGTTGGCGATCAGTCGCGGCTGGAGAACGAACAACAACACCTGCACGAAGCATTGGCGGCGTGCCGCGTCATGGTCCTGCCCCTGCTGCACTGCCCTGCTGCTCCAGCGCAAGGCGCACTGGCACTCGAGGTGCGCCACGACTCGCCTCTCCGGCACCTGCTTGGCGACATCAATGATGCCGACAGCTTTGACCTTGTGCTGGCGGAGCGCGCCGCAGCTTCTCGTATGGGAGATGAAGAGGCGCTCGGCATAACTCGGCTGCGCTTCCCTTATGGCGATATTGAATTTGTGCGCGGGAGTGCCGCGAGCGAAACGTTCGAACGGGTCGCGCTGCATCGTCGTGGGTCGTCCCTGCCACGCCCGCAAAGCCCCGACGCATTGTGGACCGGCAGCGAACATTTCGCTGAGGACCGCGAGCGCCTTCCGATCGCGACTGAGCCAACGATATTTGATCGTCACGTCGGCCTTCTAGTGGCGCGGTCGGAAGCCCTGCCCTACGGTCTACGAGCAGATCACGACAATGTCGTCTGGACGGCCGGCCTCTCGACCTGGCGCAAGCTGGCGGTGCGCGGCATCTGGGTAACGGGCAGCGACGAATCGCTTGGCGAAACCGGGGCAGTCGCGATCCGTCCATGGTTCCCGCAATCCCAGCAATGGCTCAAACTGACTCACGCCGAGGGCCACTGGACACCGCTCGCCAATCTCGTTGCGACCTACCGCACCCGGCGCCGGCACACGGTCGTGCCGGTCGAGCGCTTCTCCCACTTCTTCTGGAACAGCGGTACCCAGCTGCGAGACTACTTGCGCGCCTTCCCGACACTTCGCAACGCCTGGCACGGCTGCGGTCCCGGCAATACCTACTCGATCGCGGTAGATCTGCTCGGTACCGAAAGAGTGCGACCTTTCCTGAACGCGCGCCATTTCCGCGACGAACTGCTGTCATGAAGCGTCTGCAGCGGCTGCGGCGTACCGCGGACCTTCGCGCCCTCTGTGCAGAAACCGAGTTCGGCATTGCACAACTGATCCAGCCGCTTTTCCTCGACGAAGTGTTGACCGGCTCCCGAGCGCTTCGCGGAATCGATGACAATTGCGCCCACGGTGTCGAGTCGCTGCAGGCGCAGCTTGAGATGGATCTCGAATCCGGTGTACGCCAATTTCTGCTGTTTCCGGTTCCCCGGCACAAGTCGGATAAGCGGTTTGATGTCGAGTTCGCGGCGACTGCAATCGAGCGCCTGCGCCGCGCGTGCGGCAACGCGGCCACGCTCTGGGTCGACACCTGCCTTTGCAGCCACACCAAGTCCGGTCATTGCTGCCTGTTCGATGCGCGCGGTCGCCAGGACCTGAACGGCACGCTCGACGAACTAGCGCGGCTCGCGGTGACCTATGCGGCCGCTGGTGCAGATGGAATCAGCCCCAGTGACATGAACGATGGTCGCGTGGCACACCTGAGGCAGCAACTCGATAAGGCAGGCCACGACCTCGTACCGATCATGAGCTACAGCAGCAAGTTCGCCAGTAGTTTCTACGGTCCTTTTCGCGACGCCGCTGGTTCGACTCCCCAGCACGGCGATCGCCGCGGCTATCAGCTCGATGTGCGCTCGGCGCGCGATGCAGTCGGGGCCAGTGTGCGCTGCGCTGCGGAAGGCGCCGATCTGTTGATGGTCAAGCCCGGCATGAGTTCAATCGACTTGATCGGACCCATCAGCACCGCGACGCATCTGCCTGTCGGCGCGTATCAGGTCAGCGGCGAGTATGCGTCGCTTCGGCTACTGGCGCGCGAGGGACTAGGGTCATTCGACGAGATGCTGTTGGAAACGTGGCAAGTCATGCGACGCGCCGGTGCCAGCTTCATCATCAGTTACGGCGCCAGACGCGCGCGCTCGGTCGGTCTGCACTGAGCCTCATGTTCGACTTCACCTCGTTCTTCGCAGACCGGCTCGACGCGTTGCATCGCGAGCACCGCTACCGCAGATTCCGCACTCTGGAGCGGGAACCCTGTGCTTTCCCGCGCGCGTACTGGCGTAGCGATTCCGGTCAGCGTCACGAAGTTGTGGTCTGGTGCAGCAATGACTATCTGGGGATGAGTCAGCACGAGGTCGTCCGCGACGCGGCGCGCAAGGCCATAGATCGATTCGGAAACGGAGCTGGCGGCACTCGTAACATCTCAGGAACCCACTCACTCCTTGTCGAACTGGAGCGCGAGCTCGCAGACTTGCATGGCAGGGGCGGTGCACTGGTGTTCTCGTCCGGATACGTCGCCAACGACACTACGCTGGCGACGCTGGGGCGGCTCCTGCCTGGCTGCGTGTTCTTCTCGGACGCCGGCAATCACGCATCGATGATAGAGGGCATGCGCCGCAGCGGCGCGCGCTGCCAGGTGTTTGCACACAATGACGCTGGCGCTCTCGATGTCGCGCTGGCGCAAACTGACCCGCGCCTGCCGCGTATCGTCGCGATCGAGTCCCTATACTCCATGGGTGGCGACATCGCTCCGCTGCAGCAGCTCGTGGCGGTGGCCCGCGCGCACAGCGCCCTGATTTTCATCGACGAAACGCACGCTGTTGGCGTACACGGCCCGGAAGGCGCAGGACTTGTCGCAGCGGCAGGCCTTAGCAAGGAAGTGGATATCGTGCAGGGCGGGCTCGGCAAGGGCTATGGCGTTGTCGGAGGCTTTGTGACGGCATCGGCAACTCTCATCGACTTTATTCGCAGCCATGCGCCAGGATTCATCTTCACAACGGCGCTGCCACCTTCGATCGCAGCAAGTGCGCTCGCGAGCGTGCGTCATCTGCGCGACAGCAGTATTGAACGGCAACAGCTGCTCGAGCGCGTCGATGAGGTCAGAGACTTGCTCTCGCATCTACAGCTGACAACCGTGAAAGGCGATTCGCAGATCCTGCCCTGGATCATCGGCGATCCGGTGCGTTGCGAGCGCATCGCCGAACAGCTGCTGCTGCAGTACGGCATATACCTGCAGCCCATCAACTCCCCGACGGTGCCGCAGGGAACCGAGCGGTTGCGGATCACTCCGACCCCGCTGCACACGCCAGGGATGATCGAGAGGCTGGCTGGTGCTCTCGCCCACTGTGCCGCAGCGCCATCGATTCGGACTCAGGCACTGCCCCTGATAGTGCCGGGCACCCTGGCTCGCGAGAAACACATACGTCGGCACAATGTCACTGAACTCGGTTAGCCGGCTTGTGGGAATCGCTTTCCCGATCTTCTCAAGCAACTCCGCAGGCATGTCGGCCAGGATCGGCGTGTGGGTCGCTCCGGGCGCAACGCTATTGGCGAGAACTTCCCGCTCGCAGATCTCGAGCGCAAGAGTTCGTGTGAACGCCATAATCGCGCCCTTCGCAGCGGTGTAGTGAGCCAGCCCCGGCCAGCCCTTATAGGCGAGTTGGGACGCCGTGTTGATGATGCGGCCAAAAGCGTCGAGGGCCGTGCTGACCAGCGTCTGCACGTCTGACTCAACTGCGACGTCGGTCTGCGCTGCGATTGCGGCACCCCCGTAAGCTTGGATTTGCGCACAAAGCGCCTGCGCATTCTCCTGCTGCTCTTCGTGCGGATCGTTCGCAACAACGCGAGCACCTTCACGCGCGAAAGCAGCTGCCAATCCATGGCCGATACCGGAACTACTGCAGGTGATGACCGCCACCTGATTCTTGAGCTTGATCACAACGCCTTCGATAGCTTAGTTCCGATTATTTGAGCGTACAGAGCTGGCTCCGCTAAATCAGACACGGGTATAGATGGATTTCGGTCCGGGCACCCACGTGACCGGAGGAAGGAGATCCATGAGAAAGCCCAGACGTAACCATAACGCGGCATTCAAGGCCCGAGTCGCCTTGGAAGCCATCCGAGGCGAGAAGACAGTGGCCGAGATCGCGGCGCACCACCAGGTGCATCCGAACCAGGTGACGACCTGGAAGACGCAGGCGCTGGAGAACCTGACGACGATCTTCGGCGGCACGGTCACCAGCTTCGCCGACCGGGGGCTGCCGTGAACGCCGCTGCCTGCGCAGTCCCTGCTTCGCGGAGGATCCGGCCGGCCCCTCCCTGGGCCGGCGTTCGCACTGCGCGGCCTGACATTCAGTAAGCCGGGGGAAACTCCGTCCTTACCCAACCCGCCGACACGAGGCGGCGACCAATGCGGCCGTCCACCCCTTCCAGATCCGCCCCCGCACCGCGACCCTTGCGGCGCCGAGCGCCGCCTGTCCCGCAAGCAGCTTGCCTGGCCGAGTCTGGCTTCATGCGCTCATCTGGCCCTTCGGAGTCTTGCACTCAGTCATGTCCGGCGTCGGTATCGGGCCGCAGCCACGTTGCCAGACCACCTGTCACACCGCACCGCGATAGCCGCGCACGGCGCTCAGAGAGGACGTAGGCGGCCAGCAACGCCGAGCGACATTCACCCCGTGACACTGACCATCGACCCGCAAGCACGCCGAGGCCTGGTGCTCAACGACTATCCGAGAGACCGGCAATGACCCGTCGTTCGAGCGTCTGTGTGGCGGTCTGATTCTCCAACAGACCGTCAGGCCAGCGGCACGAGGGCAGACTTCCGCAGTTTGCGGTCGCGGGTGACCAGCGGCAGATGGTGCACGAGACTGGTCGCGGCGATCAGCTCATCGGCAGGATCCACGCGCACATCCAGCCGCACGCTCGCCTGCACAATCTCCACGCTGATGGGCCACACGTGGACCGCGGACAGGACGCGCACGACGTCCGGACTTTGCAGATCCAGTTCGATCCGCTCGAGCTGCGCCAGCTTCGCGATCTCCCAGAGCACGATGCCACTGATGCTCCATCGGTCGCCGCGCAGCAGCCGGTCCTCCCGGGGAGTCAGCCTCCCGCCGATCGCGTGCAGCAGCACGTGCGTATCAAGATTCAGCATCCCAGCGGACCGGCGTGCTGAGCAGGTCGCCATGGATCTTCAGTCGCCCCTTCAGCGCACCGATCAGCGCGGCGGATTCGGCACGGATCGGGATCAGCTTCGCCACCGGCTTGCCATGCTTGGTGATGACAATACCCTCGTCCCCCACTTCATCGAGGATGGCCAGGCACTGTTCCTTGAATCGGGCTGCGGCAATCTGCTTCATGGTCGGAATACACATCTAGTCATACTTTATGTCCACTTCGCATCCAATGACCGTCGCGAATCCCGCCGCGCCTCGTGCCGGCCGACTCATGCCGTCAGTCGACGATGACGCCGGCGCCACCCTCGATCGGCTCGCGACGCTCGACGCGCCCGATCTCGACATAGCCCGCGGCGCTCAGCAGGGCAACTGCCGACGGCGATACCGAGGCCAGTAGTCCGCCGGAGGTCTGCGGATCTTCGAGCACGACGCGCACAGCCGGTGACACGGACGCGGCAAAACTGATTGAAGCGCGCAGGCTGCCGGCAGCGGCCGTGTCGCCGTCCGCACGCCGATGCGCACCGGTACGAATGCCGGCGACCGCCGCCTCCAGTGCGCCGGCCAGCAACGGCACACGCGACGCATGAATCCGCAGCGTGGCATCCGACTGCTGTGCCATTTCCGCGGCGTGGCCCAGCAGGCCATAGCCGCTGATATCGGTCACGGCATGCGGAGCGTCAGCGGATCGGCGCAACGCCTGCGCGGCCTCGCGGTTGGTCGCGCGCATCGATGCGACCGCGATCGCGAGTCCGGGCTCGCGCTGCCAGGAGATCAGCAGGCCCGTGCCCAGTGGCTTCGACAGCATCAGCACATCGCCCTCGCGTGCGCCCGCCTTACGCCAGATCTGCGCCGGATGCACGAAGCCCAGCACACACAGTCCGAACACAGGCTCGGCGCACCGCACCGAGTGCCCGCCGATGACACTTCCACCGCAGGCAGTCACGACCTCTATCGCCGCGCTGGAGACATCGGCGATCACCTGGTGTGGCACCTGCGCCGGAAACCCGGCCAGCGCGAGCGCGAAGGCCACGCTACCGCCCATCGCGTACACATCGCTGACGGCATTGGCGGCGGCGATCGCGCCGTAATCCCGCGGGTCGTCGAGCAGCGGCGGAAAGAAGTCCACGGTCGCGATGAGCGCGCGTTCCGCATCCAGCGCGTATACAGCGGCATCGTCGAACGGCGCGAGCCCGACGAGCACGCCCGCCGCAGGCGACGCACCGGCCGCGAGGCCTGCCAGCATCGAGACCAGCTCCTCCGGCGCCTTGGCTGCGCAGCCGCCGCAGCCGGCGAGCGCGCGCAGGCCGGTAAATACGGCGGCGTCAACCGGCGCGGGCGGATGCGCCATTGATCAGCCGCCCTTCGCGGCCGGCGCGGACTTCGATGTATCGAATCGCAGACCCAGCGTCTCCGCAATGGTCGTGCGCTGCACCTCATCCGTACCGCCCGGGATACGCAGATTGCGCGCGATCTGGAACAGCTTGTTGACCGGATTGTTGCGCATGACGCCATAGCCGCCATGCACCTGCAGCGCGCGATCGGCCACGCGATAGAAGGATTCGTCATTGCTGACCTTCAGCGCACAGATACGGCGGATCTCGTCCTTCGGCCGAGGCAGCGCATACCACGGGCCCGGATCGTCGATGCTGCGGGCAACCTCGAGCGACAGCGAGCGCGTCTGCAGCCAGTCGACGTACATGTCGGAGATCATCCACTGGATCCCCTGGTTCGCGCCAAGCGGCCGATCGCCGACCACGCGCGACTGCACGCGCTCGAGGCTGCGGTCAATCAGGTAGCGCGACCAGCCGGAGCACATGCCGGCGCGGCGCATGCGCGTGTAGTTGAACGACATCACCGCGATGTCGAAGCCCTGGCCGGGCTCGCCGATGACGGCGCTTTGCGGCAGCACGATGTCATCGAAGAACAGCTCTCCGGTGTAGCCGTCGCCGAACATCGTCTGATACAACTTGCCGGTGCGATAGCCCTTGCCGAGGAATTCACGCGTATCGAACATGAAGTAGGTGAACGAACGTCGACCGGCGCCCGGCTCAGTGATTGCGAGCACCTGGGCGACGTCTGCATCAAACGCATTGGTGATGTAAGCCTTCGCGCCGGACAGCACCCAGTCGCTGCCGCGCTGCTTCGCGTGCGTCTTCATGTCGAACAGGTTCGAGCCAGCGCTGGCTTCGGTCACGGCGTGCAGGCTGGTCTTCTCGCCGCGCACCAGCGGGTCCACGTACTGCTCGCGCTGGTGATCGTGGCAGTACAGCAGGCGCGGCGTCGCGCCTTCGGACCACGAGAGCAGCGCGGGATTCAGTCCGCAGCCGTAACCGTACACCTTCTCCTCGACATAGATCATGTCGGTGCGACCGAGGCCGCCGCCGCCGAGCTTCGTCGGCAGATGTGCACTGTAGACTCCCGCCTTGCCCGCTGCGCGCATGATCTCGCGTCGAGCCGCGATGATTTCCGGATGCAGCTTCCCGTCGGTGTCGAGGTATAGCGCTTCGTCCGCAAGGCGCGCCGCAAGCTGCTTCTCACGCGGCGCAACTTCGTCACGATGCAGCGCACCGACGAGCTCCAGTATGCCGGCGAGATGCGCAGGCGGACGCAGTTCTTTCTCGAGCGGCGAGGTCCATTCTTGTTTCATCGGCAATCTCCCGGGGCGTGTCGGTGGGCAGTCACTGGCTGTGCAGTCAATCGATGGGCATGAAGTCGGGCGATGCCGGCAGCGCGAGCGTCTGGCGCGCGCCAGGGCGATGGCCGAGGAAAAATGGCCGGTTTGCGAGCCCGGCGAGATACGGCAGTACTTCGTCCGCGCGCAGCCGTCCCGCCTCACCCGCAAGCGAGTGCCGCTCGCCGAACTGCGTGACGGCGTCGGGCCTCAACCCGGGTGCGGCCACGATGAACGGCGTTGGATCGCCACTGTGCAGCAACGATCCGGTCGATGGCGACGCGTGATCACCAGTCACCGCAACCACAGCGCGCGCAGCGAGTTCCTGCAGCGATGCGAGGCCGACATCGGTGGCCTCGATGACATCGCGCTTGTGGGCCGGCCGCTTGGTGTGTGCGGCCTCGTCGGTGGCCTTGACGTGCACGTGCACGAAATCATGCGATTCGAGCAGCAATGCGGCCGCCTCGAGCCGGCGTTGCATGTCTGCGGCGGGACTGGCCGCGTCGTAGGGAAGATCGTAAAGCGACATCCCGAGCACTCGCGCAAGTCCGCGATACAGCGCCGTGTCCGTGACGGCTGCGCCGCGCAGCCCGGTCGCCTGATGAAAATCCGGCATCGCCGGATCGAGCCAGCTCGCCCACTTCGTAACGGCCACGTCGAGTGGCGGCAGATCGCCGCGACGCCTTTGCTCGTTGACGGGATGCGCGCGCAGAATGCGGCGACTGTCCAGCAGCCACTGTTCTAGCGTCAGGGCAAACTGCAAAGCGGCGACGGGATCCGCCGACTCTGCCAGCGGCTGGGGCCGCATCCACGGATGTATATGATCGAACAGCGCGTCGGTGTCGCTGACATCCCGCGTGCTTGCGCCATGCGCAATCAGCACGGCTTCGCCGGTGCGCAGTGGCAGCATCTCGAAACGGACACCGTTGAAACTGCGGCCAGCCAGCGCTGCAAACAGTGCCGCCGCAGGCTCCGCATCCTCTCGCGGCCGTGCGCGTGCGCCGAGGTACAGCCAGCCGTCGCGCTTCGCGGACGCGCGCAGAGCGAGATGGAACATCGGCTCGCCGACAGGCGGCTCCAGGCCGACTCCGAGCGCTTCAATGGCGGCACGCCCCGGAAACGGTAGCGTGCCGCAGCCGAACAATGACCAGTGTGCGTGCTCGCTGGACGTAGCCCGTCCCGGCCCGAAAGGCACGTGAATCCCGCTGACGCCGCGCTGCGCGAGCGCATCGAGGTTCGGTGTGGCAGCAGCCTCGCATGGCGTGCGGTTGTCCAGCTCTGCGCAGGCGCGGTCGCCCAGCCCATCGAGAATCAACAGCAGGATCGGCAGGCGATCGTCGTTCACGGCGTACTCTGCGCCCATTCAGCCAGCAACTCACGTGGGCCCGGCGGTACCCAGTGCTGCCAGGGCTCTTCGTTCCGCATCGCGCAGCGAATGTCGCTTGCGGAGAGGCGAGTTGCCGGGTCTCCCTCCAGCACTTTGGGCGGATAGCCGGCTGCCGCAAAGCGGCGCACCTTCTCGCGCTCCCAGTCAGAGAACACGCGCACGAGCTGCGGCGTGCCGCGCGGCAGCAGTTCAGGCCAGCGCGCGGGTTCGTCGAGCGGGAACGGCACGATGGTGTATCGACTCGGCTCGACGCCCTCGCTGCGCAACGCTGCATCGATCAATGTGCGGCGCTCCACGTATGTCCAGGGATTGGCAGAAGCGAGATGACGATGGGCACTGGCCGGATGAGCCGTGCGCACGCCGGGCTCGGGGTTGGTGATGCCGATGAACACCTGGCGCGCGATCTCGAACGCATGACGCAGCAATGCGAGGTGATCAAGATGGATCGGCTGGAAGCGGCCGGTCACAGCGATGTGGTCGAGGGTCCGATTCGCATCGACTGGAGATCCGTGCAACATGATTGGCATGAGCCGGCGCCCAGCTTGCGTCAGCCGCGCGCCAGAGCAGCGCAGAGCGGAGTCAGATCCGCAGCACGATCAATTCCAAGCACCGCATCGCGCAACTGCTCAGCCTGCGACGACGGCACGGCCAGTTCGGCGTTGGCGAAGAACTTCTGCTCGATTTCGGCAACGGTCAGCGGGCGAGCCGCGGCGCCGCGATTGACCTGCTCGCGCCGCACGAGCCGGCGGCCATCCCGCAGCAGGATCTCCACGTAGCCGGAGAAGTACTTGGGGAAGGCCGTCGCCGCGTCGTGTTCGCAGCGGATACGGTCGCACAGGGCCAGAATCTGTGGATCGCGGCGACTGTCGTCATCGAGTTCGGCGAGTCCGAAGCGACCCCGCACCAGGCAGGCCGCGATGAAATACGGCAGGCTGAACTTGGCGTCATAGTCGCTCTGCGGGCGGCGCTTCGCGGCGGCAGGCTCACAGACCACCGGCATCTGGTTCTCGTGAATGCGCGCCGTCACCGAGACGATCTCGCTGCTGTCGAAGCCATGTTCGGCGCGCAGCGCGAGCACCGCATCGCCGCAGGCATGATTGAAGTGACAGACGGGATACGGCTTGATCGCGACATTGCGCATCTCCCAGCTGTCGCCAAGCCCCGCAAGAACGGCTTCCGTGCCATCCGGCGCGTGACTGCCGAGGTAGGTGTTGAACAGTCCGAATCGTCCTTCGTAGGCTCGCCGCGGGCTCTCGAAGCCATGCGCGGCGAGCGTCGCGGCGGTGATGCCGCAGGCCGCCGCCCAGCCAGGATGGAAGCGCTTGGTCCACGCCCCTTCTTCGAGAAACTCCATGCTCCCCGACGCCATGCTGAGCACGAGTCCCTGGGCGTGCGCCAGGACGGACGCATCTGCGCGCTGCAAATAACCCGCCGCAATCGCGGCACCGAAAGCACCGACGACACCCGTGGGATGGAAGCCGACTTTCTGCCACCAGCCGCCGGCATGCTGGCCGAGGCGCCCATCCACTTCGACCGCCAGCAGATAGGCCGCGAGCGCGCGGGCACCACTCGCCCGATTACGCAGGCCTTCTGCCAGCATCACCGGCACGGCGCTGGCGGAAGCGTGAACGACGCTGGCGGGATGGGTATCGTCGTAGTCGAGTCCGTGGATCAGGATTCCATTCAGCAGCGCGGCATCGCGTGTGCCGTACCGCCGGTCTGTGCCGATGACGCCGTGGTCACCGGCGCCGGCCAGAGCCGCCACACCGGCGAGACTACGGTGGGCGAACGCGAAAGTGGTGGAGGCGAGCCCGATACCGAGAGCATCGAGAATGCAGAGCTTGGCCGCTTCGACCACATCCGCCGGCGCAGCATCCAGTTCGAACGCTGCGGCATGCGCTGCGAGCCGTTGCGACAGTGAAAGGGCGTCGTGGCCGGCGGGCTGCAGGACTGCGTTCATCGGACTGCCTCGAACCCATGACGGGTCCCAGCCAGTATAGCCTCAAATGTCCGGACATTTGAACATCCGCCGCGGCGCTACTTCCCGGCGCTGCGCCGCAGATCCGTGTAAGCGCGCGCAACCCACTGATCCCGCTTCCAGAACGTTCCGGCCCAGGCTGCATCGAACTCCGCCGTCGGCTTCGAGGCAAGCACCGACTCCATGGATTTGCCGGCGCGGATCTGCTTGACGTTACGGCCACGAATCGAGACCAGCATGTCGTGGAACTCCTGCATCTTCGCCTTGTTCGCGTGCGGACCATGCCCAGCAATGATGCGGGTCTGGTCGTCTACGCTGGCGAGCGCGCTCGCCAGCGCATCGATCATGCCGTTGAAGCTGCCGCCGCTCTTGGTATCGGTGAATGGATAGCTGCCAACGAAGAACACGTTGCCCATGTGCAGCGCGTTCACCTTGCGGAAGCGAACGATTGCATCGCCATCCGTATGGGCATCGGCGACGTGCATGACTTCGAGGTCCTCGCCATTCAGATGCAGCGGCAGTGATTCGCCGAACGTGATTGACCGGCCCGCTTCTTTTGGTCCAGGTTTGATGTCAGTTTACGCCGCCCTTTGATGTGGCACAGATTGCCGTTGAAGCTCGCGCAGTAGCCGTTCTCCCACGGACTGCCCGGTTCGATGTATAGCGTTTTCGTGCCCACTTTTCTGAACCAGCGGCGTAGGCAGTTGGCGATCATCTCAGGGCCATTGTCGCTGCGGATGTAACTCGGCGAAGATGTCGATCACGTCGTGAGCACGGATGCGCCGCGCCGGCACGATGGCCAACGCTTCCTGCGTGTACTCATCGATCAGCGTCAGGATCTTGATCGGCCGGCCATCGTCGCTCCGATCCATCACGAAGTCCCAGCTCCACACGTGGTTGCGATGCTGCGGCCGAAGCCGCACGCCCCTGCCATCGGCTAACCACAGTCGGCCCCGTTTGGGTTGCTTCTTCGGCACTTTGAGCCCCTCCTGCTTCCAGATGCGCTCGACGCGCTCATCGTCCCGCGGCTGCGGCACGTAACGCACCATCGAGCGGCCCATGCCCAACGCTTTGCAGATCCGTCGCTCCGAGAACCGATGCTTCGAGCGCACCTAGGGCCAGAGCTTCGCGGCAACGCGTTGGGCTTAGTAGTTCCCTCGGCGACTTCCTTCAGGATGATCTTGTCGATCGTCAGCTCCGCCACTGCCTTCTTCAGCCGGGCGTTCTCCGCCTCCAGTTCCCGCAGCCGCTTGGCCTGATCGATCCGCAAGCCCCCATGCGTCTTGCGCCACCGAAACTACGTCTTGTCCGTCACCCCAATCTGCTTCGTCGCCTGCGCCACAGTCTGGCCCTGGCCGATCATCACGTCGGCCTCACGCAGCTTGTGGATGATCTCTTCCGTCGTGTATCGCTGTCTCGGCATTTGCCAGGTCTGCTGTTGCCATTTTACGGAACATCAACCTGGACCAAAATTTCCGGGTCACGTCACAACCTGAAAACCTGCGACATCGAATTTACAGACGACCAACTTAAGAAGCTGATGCTGCTGACGACCGAGAATATTCCATACTCACACTCCAACGCTGAGATTGAGAAAGTCCGGGTGGCCTTAGATGCTCATCTGAAGCGTCGTGACGCGGACGTATCCAGCTAACTTCTTGCTGACGAAAGTGGTTCTGATCGGACCTGTGACCTGGCCCCAGTTCCAGTACCAGCGATAAGTTGGTAAAGCCTAGGTTTGACGTCCGGCGCAGTTGTCTGCCCAACTCGTGAACCTCTCTGAGATCGCTCGGCACGTTCAGCTCGACTACAAGAACGTCGATCAGTACCTCTCGGTGCTGCAGCGCCTCTACATCCTGCGGCGGCTTGCGCCGTGGCATCGCAATGAACTGAAGCGGGTCATCAAGACACCGAAACTGCATTTCATCGATGCAGGTCTGTTGACGACCGTCCGCGGCTTCGATGCCGCAGCGCTGGTGGCGGATCGCACGCGCTTCGGACCGATACTGGAATCGTATGTCTTTGGTGAATTGCTCAAGCTCGCGACGATCGCCGGGCAGGAATTGCACCTGTTTCACGATCGCGACAAAGACCAGGTCGAAGTCGACTTCATCGTCGAGACATCCGCGGGGAACCTCATCGGGATTGAGGTGAAGAACGCGGCGACGGTTCAGGCAGCAGACTTTCGCGGCCTGGAGCGGCTGCGGTCGATCGCAGGGGATCAATTTCGCCAGGGGGTCGTCCTTTATACGGGTACGAGCGCGTTGCCATTCGGAGATCGATTTGCAGCCGTGCCGCTGTCAGCGCTCGCCCACTGACCGGAACCTCTCTGCGGCATCGGCAGAGGTCGGAGAGTCCCAAAGGTGATCAGCGCCTGCCCGCTCTTTTCGGGATTGAGTGCGATACCCCCGTCCGCGCCTTGCTACCGAACGGCATTTGGGTAGCCGTTCGTGGAGACAAGTGGTCTGCGACGACGCCAAACTATTCAGGCACAAAGCGATCTCGCGATCGTCGGCCGGATGGATCGTCGCTCCGGTATCGACGCGCGGTTTCGAGCGCAGGAACGCGAGCACGACTCTGGCCACACCCGCCCAGAAGGCGGCATCTCCCGCAAACTGATCTATCGCATGCTTTCGTGCGGCCGCGATGCCTCGATCTGGACGCAACAGCCTATCGATCGTGCGAGCTTGCTTGTCGACGGCCGCGACACATTTCGAACCATTTTAACGCGCCAAGAGCTTCCGGTGGGGCGGCAAAGGGTATCCCAACGCTTCATGTCGTCGATGGAACGAAGCACAGACCGCGCTTCACCCTACCGCATCATCATTCTGGCAACAGATCCGTCGATTCCGGCGAATCGACATCTAGTAGCGGAATGTCACCGTTGCACCGACGGTGCGGGCCGCGCCGATGATCGGCGCATAGCTGGTCGTGGAGCCTGGCACAAAGAACGACCCCGCGACGTAGTTCTCGTCGAGCAGGTTCCGCGCCCAGACGGTTGCACCGAAGCGCCGTCCCTGAGCTCCGAGCGACGCGTTGACGAGAGTCCTCGAAGCCACCTCGGCGAGGTTCATCTGGTCGACGTACTGGCTCGACTGGTACGCGATATCAGCGCGGGCGTACCCTTTCCAACCCTCGCCGAACGGCAGATCGGCATCGTACTGCAGCCCGGTCGTGCCGCTCCACGGCGACTGGCGCGGCAGCTGTCGGCCCGCAAGGTCGCCGTTGGCGGGGCATACGGGTGTCACGCCGACGGGGACGGTACAGGGCGCAATGAAGCGGATGTCTCTCGCCTGGTCGTATTCGGCATCGGTAAAGGCGAGTCCCGCATTGATCGCCCAGCGCTCGGCGGGCCGCGCGGTGAGGCTCAACTCGAATCCCTTTGAAGTGTAGCTGCCGAGGTTCAGCAGGATCGCGAACGCGCCAGGCGCCGCGTTGGGCGGCAACGACGAAATCTGGGTGTCCTTGGCGTCCACGTAGAACAGCGCACCGTTGATCTGCAAGCGCCGGTCGAGGAACGTATTCTTGGATCCGATCTCGTACGTCCAGTTCGACTCCGGCCGGTAGACGCGGAACGCCTCGGCGAGTCCGGCGGTGACGTTGAAGCCGCCGGAGCGGGTGCCTTTCGCGGCGGACGCATACAGCAAGTTGTCGGCGGCGAGGTCGTACTCGGCCGTTACGCGCGGCGTCGTAGTGGTGAACTTGCTATCGAAGCTCTGCCCGCTGGCATTGTTGCGCTGGGTCTTCTCCTCAGTGCCGCGGCGCACCTCGGCGCCGAGACGCATACGTCCGCCGATCAGACTCAGCGTCACATCGCCGAAATACGACGTGTCCTCGGTCAGCGTCGTCGTGTTTCCGGCCAGTATCCAGCCTGCACCGAACGGCACCAGCGGGGTCGTGATCGGTGCGCCGACCGGCGGCACCGCGGCAGCGAACGTGAACAGGTTCAGGTCGTCGCCATCGTTCAAGTACACGCCAAGCGAGGCCCGCAGCATGCCGCCAGCGTCGTAAGCGAGTCGCAGTTCGTGGCTGTCGTATTTGAGTTCGCCCAGCGGCACGTTCTGGAAGGCACAGCCGGGCCCGAAGAACGGACAGGTGGCTGAGTTGCTATCGCTGTAGCCGATCTGAAAGGTCTCGGCCTCGACACGGCCGAGGATGTAGTTGGCGGTAAACCGTTCGCCAAGGGCGATCTCGGCGCCGACGCGATAGACGTCGGCTTTCAGCTGACGACCGTATGCCCGCGGGTCATAGTCGAGTGCACGCGCTGCCGGCAACGTACCGCAGAAGAGACGGAAGCCCAACAGGCTCGAACCGCAATTGGTGTTCGTGACGGGGCTTACGCCGTTGGCGTTGCCGAACAGGTAGGTCGGCGTTGCTTCGTCCTCGTAGTCAAAGTGGTACCACGCCGCCTCGAGCTGGATTGTTTCGGTCGGCGTGAAGGCCAGCATCAGGGAATACTGCTCGCGGTCGTAGCCGCCAAGATTGCCCTCGGTACCGGGACGCGGGACGTTGCCGGAGAACGGATTGGTATTGCGAATCGTGCCGTCGAACTCCGATTTCGAATAGCTGCCCCGAGCGCGCAGCAGGCCCTCGACGACGGGTCCACCGATCACCACCGTGCCCTCGCGCAGTTCGTCACTGCCGGCGCCCAGGGTCGCAGCGAGCTCCAGCTCGTCACCCGGTCGCGCCGGAACATAATTGATCGCGCCCATGAACGCGTTGCGGCCATACCGCGCACTTTGCGGGCCCTTGATCACCTCGATACGCGCCACGTCCTTGAGCGCAAGGTCCGCGACGTAACCGCGAGGAAGGTACACGCCATCGATGAAGGTGGAGACATTCTGCTCCAGTGCGTTGATGTTCTGCTGCGTCGCGCCGCGGATCACGGGAGAGGCGAGACCGCTGTTGTAGCTCTCGAAACTGAAGCCGGGCGTGAACAGGCTGACATCCTTGAGTTCCTGGATGCCGCGCCGCTGCAGTTCTTCACTCGTGAACGCCTCCACGCTGAGCGGCACGTCCTGGATCGACTCTTCCCGTTTGCGGGCCGTCACGACCACTTCTTCGAGCATCGCAACGCCGGCGTCAGCGGGCGCTTGGGCCACGGTGACAGAGGGAAGAAGCAATGACGAAACCATCATCGCGACCAAGGTCGGGCGAAGCGTTGGCATTTCAGGTCTCCACGTCAGATGACGCGAAAAGTACACTCGCCGATTAACAATAGCAAATCATCGTATTTTATTAGTTTGCTAATGTGGATTCGAATAGTCAGTAACCTCCGCCGCGCACCGGTTCCGCACGCTACTTGATGGGGGAGCCCGACTCACCGGCCCCGAAATGCCCTGCGATGATCGGCCGGCATGCGCGGATGATCCGGTCTTTGTCCGCCCGTATGCGTGGCGTCGGCCCGCCGACGACCATCGAGAAATGACCGTGAGCAAGCTCCGGTGGCAGAGGAAAGGCGACGGCCGAGACTCCTGGAATCATGAGGTCGAAGGTGGTGAGGTGCCGCTTGCGGCGTGCGGACTGCGCATCCCGAAGGGCCTCCGCGGCATCGAAGGAATACTGCGGTTCACGACGCTGGACGGTGGCGATGAGCAGCCGGACTTCGTCATCGCCCAGCGTGGCAAGGACCGCGCGGCCGGCACCGCTGCACGGTAGCGGCCCGCCCCGACCCAGCTGCATGAGAATACTGCCCGCCTGCGTTCCAGCTGCGAAGTACTCGATTTGCAGGAAATGCCCGTTCCGCGTGCAGACACTCGTGGTCTCGCGCGTCACCCGCGCGATCTCATCGGCGAGGTGCGCAAGGCGGCGCACCGGCAAGTCGATCTGCATGAGCCAGCTCGCCAGATCGGCGAGGCGTTCGCTCGGGAAGTAGGTGCGCAGGCGGGAGTCGTAGGCGAGGTAGCCCAGGGCCGCGAGCTCACGAGCGAGCACCAGCGCACTGGCCTGCGGCAGCCCGAGCGCGGACTCGATCGCCGTCGCGGTGAGCGGCCGCTGCTCGCGGCGAAAGAGCTCGAGCAGGGCGAAGGCCCGACTCACGGACTTGCTGATGACGGTGGACATCGAACAGACTCCTGGCTCGTAAAGAAAGGCACGCTTGCATGGCCGGCCAGCCAGAGTAAGATTATAGCCGTGTAGTTCTACATCATCAAAATAATGTTGAAACCCGCAACACCCGACACTCGGGACGACGCCCTGCCCTTCGCACTGCGCGTCGGCTGGGGCGTGGGCGGCCTCGGGTCGTACACGATCCTCTCCACCAGTTCGCTGCTGCTGCTGTTCTTCATGACCACGGGGCTCGGTATCGAGGCCGCGCTCGCCGGCTCGATCATGTTCGTCTCGAAGCTCTATGACATGGCGCTGAACCCGCTCGTCGGCTCACTCAGCGACCGCACGCGCTCGCGCTGGGGCCGTCGCCGGCCCTATATCCTGGTCGGCGCCGCGCTCGCCTCGATCGCACTGGTACTGATGTTCAACGTGCCGGAGTTCGCCGGCGAAACGGCGACGATCGCCTGGATGATCGCTGCGCTGATGCTGCTGGCCACCGGCTACACGTTCTTCAACGTGCCTTATCTGTCGATGCCCGCCGAGATGACGACCAGCTTCCACGAGCGTACGGTCCTCATGTCTTACCGCGTGTTCTTCGTGTCCATCGCCACCATCGTCAGCACCTCGGCCGCGCCGGCGCTGGTCGAGGCGATGGGCGGCGGGCGACCGGGGTTCGCCGCGATGTCCTGGCTGGTCGCCGGCACCTGCCTGCTGGCGATGCTTTCCTGCTTCTTCGGCACCGCGAAGGCACGCTTCAACGAGCCGACGACGCTGCGGCCCGGGTTCGTCGAGCAGGCGCGCACCGTGCTGTCGAACCAGCCTTTCCGGGTGTTCATCGCCGCGAAATTCCTGCAGCTGGTGGGACTCTCGGCGTCGTCGGTCGCGCTGCCGTTCCTGATGACCACGGCACTCGGCCGCGGCGGCTACGGCCTGGCGATGTTCGGGCTCGCCAGCACCGCCGGCACGATGCTCGCGATGCCCAACTGGGTTGCGCTGTCGAAGCGCTTCGGCAAGCGCAACGTCTACATCGCCTCGATCGTCGTGTTCGCGGTCACCAAGGCTTCGTGGGTGCTGGCGACGCCGCACGAGAGCGACTGGGTGTTCCTGCTGCGTGCGCTGCTGACGGGCATCACCGCCGGCGGCATCATGCTGCTCGGCACCTCGCTGCTGCCCGACTGCGCCGAATACGACTACCGGCGCACCGGCATGCGCCGCGAGGGTCTGTACTCCGGTTTCTACAGTTTCGTAGAGAAGACCGCGTTCGCCGTCGGCCCGCTGCTCAGCGGCCTGATCCTGACGGCCGGCGGCTTCATCAAGTCGGTTGGCGGCGTGGCGCCAGTGCAGCCGCAGAGCGCGATCGACGCGGTGTTCTTCACCTCATCGGTGATTCCCTCACTCGCGCCGCTGCTCAGCATCCCGTTCCTGATGCGCTATCGCTTGACCCAGGAACAGATCGCGGCCACGGTCATCGAGCTGCCAGCCACCGCGCCTTCGGCGCCCATTTCAGGACACTGAGCATGCAACTCGAACTGCAGCAGCGCGGTCGCGCGTCGATGGACTTCCTCGCCGCCTTCGGCGGCGTGCTCGGTGCCACCCGTCAGGCCATCGGCACGGAGCTCGGCGAGGCCGGCCTGGTCCCAGACGCGCTCGCCGACGATTTCGACGCCCGCCTCGTGCAGTTCGACGCCGCGCTTGCCGCAGCGCCGACGGCTTCCCGCTACGTCGCGCTGCGCGACTGGATGGCGAGCCACCACGGGCCGATCGCGATGGAGGCCTTCGACGAGCTGCGCCCGGCGATCGAGCCGGTGCTGCGGGCGCTGCAGCGCGGTCCGACGACGCTCGAGCGCGCCGCGGCCGATCCGACGCCCGGCTACGCCCGCGGCGTCGCTTTCCACAGCACCGCCACCTGGGACGGCCACGACTACATGGGCTTCGTCCACGGCGAGCTGATCCACCGCATGATCGTCGCGCGCAACTTCGGCGGTGACATCTACGCCCAGCGCAGCGGCATGCTCGACGAACTGCGCCGCGACCACTATCCGCGCATCCTCGAGCTCGGCACCAGCTCCGGCAACCTGACCGTTGCGCTGTCGCAGCGCTTCCCGAAGGCCGCGATCACCGGACTCGACATGAGCCTGCGGATGCTCGAGCAGGCGCAGCGGGTTGGCAATGAGCTTGGGCAAGCCTGGCGTCTCGTGCAGCGCGCCGCCGAGGTGACCGGGTTCGAGGCGGCGTCATTCGATCTCGTCGCCGCGTATTCCTTCGGCCACGAGATGCCGGAGTACGCGTTGCGGCAGATCCTGCGCGAGGCCCGCCGCGTGCTCACGCCGGGCGGCGAGCTGATCATCGGCGACGTGCTGCCGTTCTCCGCCCAGGACAAGCTCGCGCAGTGCTGGGCGCAGTTCGAGGCCGTGCACGGCGGCGAACCCTACTGGCGCGAGTTCTGCAGTCTCGACATGGCCGCCGTCGCGACGGAGGAAGGCTTCGTCGAGGCGCGCTATTTTGCCCACGGAGAACGACGCTTTCCGTTCGTGCTGCATGCCCTCAAGCCGGCCGCCACCGTCGCTGCGGACACCCCGCGATGAGCTCCGCCGGAACGCCGCCGGCCCCGGCCTGGACCGCCGCATTCCTGACGATGGCGCGCGAGCTGTGGATCGTGAAGGATCGCCAGCGCGTGCTCGAGGCGCTGCTCGCGCAGCAGGGCATCCTCGCCCCCGAGGCGGTCTCGAGCTACCAGCCCGATGCCACGATCCAGGCCGCACTGGATCGCGAATGCCGCGCCTGGATCGAACGGCTGCTGGTCGACCTGAATCCCGCTCCCGGAGGCTGACCATGTTTCCTGCCCATTTCAGTCGCGTCGCACACAGGTTCGCGCTGCTGTGTCTCGCCGGCGCCGCTCTCAGCGCACAGCCGGCGCTGGCAGACGAAATCTGCGGCCGCTTTGCCAAGCCGCCGGAGCAGCCGAATTCCGCCGAGGTCGGCGCGATGCTCGACGAGTTCCAGAAGATCCCGGACGCACCGACCCTCATCACCTCGATCGAATCCGTGCCCGCCGCCGGTACGCTGCCCGCCTACTGTCGCTTCAAGGGCACGACCGCGCCGCAGATCAATTTCGAGCTGCGGCTGCCGGTGGCCTGGAACGGCAAGCTCCTGATGCAGGGCTGCGGCGGTATGTGCGGCTGGCTGAACATGGGTGCCACCGAGGACTCGCTCGAGAAACACTATGCAGTGGTCAACACCGACATGGGCCATGCCGGTCCGCCAGCGGTCGCGATCTGGGCCTACGAGAACCGCTCCGCCGAGCTCGACTTCGCCTATCGCTCCACCTGGACCACGGCCGTCGTCTCGAAACGCATCGCGGAAGCCTTCTACGGCAGCGCGCCGCAGCGCTCGTACTTCAACGGCTGCTCGACCGGCGGTCGCCAAGGCATGATCGCCGCGCAGCGCTTTCCGGAATTGTTCGACGGCATCATCTCCGGCGCGCCGGTGCTGAACCAGACCGGCACCGGCCTGCTGCACCTGTTGTGGTCAGCGCGCGCCAACGTCAGTGCCGACGGCAAGCCGATCCTCAGCACCACGAAGCTCGCGCGCGTGCACGACGCCGTGATCGCCGCCTGCGACCGGATGGACGGCGTCACCGATGGCGTGATTCCGGATCCGCGCGCTTGCAACTTCCAGCCCGAGACACTCGCCTGCACCGATGGCGCCGGCTCGGGCCCCGTCGCAGCACGGACCAGCGGCAGCGCGGCCGCCGTCTGCCTCACGCCTGAAGAGCTCGGCGC
Source organism: Steroidobacterales bacterium (assembly GCA_038210215.1). Taxonomy (GTDB): domain Bacteria; phylum Pseudomonadota; class Gammaproteobacteria; order Steroidobacterales; family Steroidobacteraceae; genus UBA964. The sequence continues at coordinate 6,549 of JBBQWY010000034.1, read as the reverse complement.
GCTGCGCAAGCTCTACGACGGCGCGAGTAATGCCACCGGCCGCCTGACCTGGGCCGGCGGTGGTGGATTGCAGCGTGGCTCCGAGTACACCTGGTCACCGGTGTACGTGAACGAGGCCGGCAAGCACGGCCTGATCATCAGCTCACCGTCGCTGATCCAGCAGCTGATCCAATACAAGGCGTTCTACATCGACCCGGGTCCGTCGATGACGCTGATGGACTTCGACTACGAGCGTGACGTGCCCCGGCTCGCGCTGACCGAATCGTTCTACAACGCCCAGAACCCCGACCTGCGCCGCTTCAAGGCGCGCGGCGGCAAGCTGCTCGCGTATCACGGCTGGGACGACACGGAAGTCACGCCGGGCTACTCGGTCGATTACTACGAAACCGCGACCCGCACGATGGGAGGTCCGGAGGCGACGCGCGATTTCTACCGACTGTTCATGGTGCCCGGCATGGGCCACTGCCGCCGCGGCAACGGCGCCGACGCGATCGACTATCTCGACGCACTCGAACGCTGGGTCGAGAAGGGTGAGGCGCCCGAACAGCTGATCGCGCACAAGCTCGTCAAGCAACAGTCGTATCTCGGCTTGCCACGCCCGCGCTATCCGCTGAAGACCGGGGAGTACAAGTGGCGCCGGCCCGTGTTCCCGTACCCGGACGTCGGCGTCTACACGGGCAAAGGGGATTCCGCGGACCCCGCGAACTGGCAGCCGCAACGGCTTCCGATCCCCGCCAACGCTGCCGGCAAGGCCAGGCGGTGACGACTGCGCGAGACAGGCGATGAGCTGGAATTTCGCAAGATTTGGGCGCGGGCGCGCGCCGGCGTCGGGGCTTGGACCGGCTGGGTCGCGGGCGTGCATCACGCTCTTCGCACTGATGGCGCTGGTCGCTGCACCGCCGTCATCGGTGCATGCACAGACCTCGACCCGCACCTACCGCGTAGACGTCGGCCAGCGATTCTCGGCGGAGGACAGCGCGCTCTACTTGAAGCGTCTCGATCTGCGCACGCGGCTGCAGGCCGATTTCCAGACTTACGACACTGTCGAGCCGGTCCCCGGCGTCCGGCGATGGAAGCCGCTGCCCCGCGCCACCGATCGCGCCCGTACGATCTCGCCGGACGCCCTTGAAGCAGCCGCATCCTATGCCGCCTCCATGCCTTCGACTTCGCTGCTGGTCTGGCGCCGCGGCCACGTCGAGCTCGAACGCCACTTTGGCGCGCGCGGCGCGCGCGACACCATCCTCGGCCGCTCACTCGCGAAGCCGCTCGCCGCGATTGCGGTGGGCCGCGCGATCGCGCTCGGCCGCATCCGCTCGCTCGACCAGCCCGTCGCAGACTTCATCACCGAATGGCGCGCCGATCCGGTGCGCGCACGGATCCTGATCCACCAGCTGCTCGATGGCACCGCAGGATTCTTGCCGCAGAGCTACAGCCTGCAGGCCGACGACGTGCTGAACCTCGCCTTCCTGCATCCGCGCCACGACGAGATCATCGTCAGCGACTATCCGATCGTCAGCGAGCCCGGCGCCGAGTTCTCCTACAACAATGCCCAGTTCGACCTGATCGCGCTGCTGATCCAGCGCGCCACCGGCCGCCGCTATCACGAGTTCGTCGGCGAAGAACTGCTGCGCCCGATCGGCGCTGCGGGCGGCGAAGTCTGGGTCAACCGTCCCGGCGGCACGGCGCATGCCGGCTGCTGCATCCAGATCCCGCCCGAGAGCTGGCTGCGCCTCGGCGTGCTGCTGGTGCAGGATGGCCGCTGGAACGGCGAGCGCCTGCTGCCCGCCGGCTACGCCCGACGCATGGGCACCGGCACCGCCGCGAACCCGTACTACGGCCTCGGCGTCTACGTCGCCGGCGAGTACACTGCGCGCCGCGGCTGGGCCGGCCCGCTGCGCACCCCACCGACGATGCAGGTGCTGCATTCGGAGCCTTACCTTGCTGCCGACCTGTATCTGTTCGACGGCAACGGCAACCAGGTCATGTACATCGTGCCGTCCGAACAGCTCGTCGTGCTGCGCACCGGCACCGGACCGCAGCGACCACAGGAGTGGGACAACAGCCGGCTGCCGAACCTGCTGATGCGCGGCATCCGGCGTGTGCCGGGCGAGCGCGCGCCGCAGGCGCAGATGATCGCCACGCGATTCCCCGGCACCCTCGATGCCACCCGCAACTGGAGCAGCCATGGACGAAACCGGCGCACATGACATTCTGCGCTCGCGCGGTCGCGAGCAGATGCGCGAGATCCTGGGCGACGACTACGTCGCGAAGCGAGATGCCAGCACCAGTCCCTTCAATGCCGCGCTGCGCGCGCTGTCCGAGGAATTCCCCTACGCCTCGCTGTGGAGCCGGTCGGGTCTTGATCGGCGGCAGCGTAGTCTCGCGACGCTTGCCATGCTGTGTGCGCTGAATCGTCCGCACGAACTGCGCCTGCATCTGATCGGCGCGCTCCGCAATGGCGTCACGCCCGAGGAAATCAGCGAGTTGTTCACGCATGCGGCGGCCTACTGTGGTTTCCCGGCAGCGATCGATGCACTCCAGGTTGCCGAGGCCGTTCTGCAAGACCAGGGGCGCCTTTAGGGAAACTCTGCACAGGTGGCGCGGGAGAACGTGGACGCTGACAAGCTCGCGCGCTCGCTCGCGGCCGCGCGGCAACTCGACCGGTCGCTGCAGGCGTTTTCGCGGATATTCGATCCGCCGCTGCAGACAGGCCGCGCCGACCGCGCGTTTGTCGCCAAGGACAATTTCGACGTCTGCGGACTGGCCACCTACGCCGGCAATCGCCAACCCGTCATCGAGAAAGCGACGAAGCATGCGCAGGCCGTGGATCGTCTCATGCACGCTGGTTTCGCACTGCTCGGTCGAACGCGGATGCCGCAGCTGGCCTACGGCGGCTCCGGCGCGAGTCAGATCGAGCCCACGCCGCTGAATCCACGCGATTCCAGCATTGCGCGTCTGCCAGGGGGATCCAGCAGCGGCTCCGCAGTCGCCGTGGCCGCCGGGATCATCGATATCGCCCTTGGGACGGATACCGGCGGCTCCGTGCGAATTCCCGCATCGCTGTGCGGCGTGGTCGGTTTCAAGCCGACGCGAACGAGTTTTCCTCTACAGGGAGTATTCCCTCTCGCACCGTCGCTCGATACGGTCGGCGTGTTGACACGAGATGTCGCCACTGCGCAGGCGTGCTGGCAGTTGTTGCAAGATCGCAGCGACCATAGTCGCTCGCGTGCTGCAAGCATGCCGGCGGCCGGTCGCATCGCCGTCGCGCGCCTCGACTCGTCTTGGGAGTGCTCGCCCGACGTGAGCCGGGCGTTGGAGACGCGCGCCGAGTCACTCCGCCGCGCGGGCTACTCCGTGGAAACGCAAACGTTGCCGTGGGCGCCATTCACTATTCATGCGAGCTCGTCCGTGGTGCTCGCCTATGAAGCATGGCAATTGCATGGCCGCATGCTGGACGATCCGGCTGTGGTATTCGATCCAGTCATCGCGCGCCGACTGCAATCGGGACGTTCGATCAGTGCGGCCGATTACGCCGCAGCACTGAGGCAGCGGGAGCTGGATCAGCTTGCGCAGCACCGCTGGCTGGAATCGTTTGACGCCCTGCTGCTGCCAACCACTCCCGTCACGGCGCCTGCGGTCGGTTCTTTCGATGAAAACAGTGCAATTCTAAGCCGATTTACCCGTGCCGGCACTTGGCTGGATATCCCTGCCATCAGTCTTCCCGCAGGCCAGGATTGCCACGGCCTGCCGATTGGCATTCAACTGATGACCCACCCACAAAGAGAGCGCCAATGTCTTGATATCGCCGCAACTCTGGAGAGTGCCGACCCGTACACGTAGCACCACGGCCAGAACGCAGCGAGTTTCGTTCACCCACTCGGGCGAATTGATGTTCGTGGCCACGCCATCAGAGCGTTGCCTGGCCCTGATCGTTCGCGGCCCGCGTCCGCCCCAGTCGCGCTGGCCATGGCCGCGTAGTCCTGCTTCTCAGCCCCGCAGAGAATTTAGGGTGACTACCGAGCCGTCCGGGCCCGCATCGGCTGCGACTGACCGGTCACGCCGGAAACACCAGATGCCGCTCAGGCCTCGGCGCGCAGGTCCACGACGACGCTGCCATGACGCGCAACTTCGGCATCGTGCCCGGCTTCGCGCCAGGTCTCGCGCACTGCCGCAGCAGCCCACTCTTCCATCGATGGCTGCGCGCGCAACCGGGCCGCATACGCGAGCGCCGAGTCGTTCATCGCGAGGCCGTAGGTCTGGATCCGATACGCCACCGGCGCGAAGAATGCATCGACGGCTGTGAACGAGGATCCGGCAAGGAATGGACCGTCGAATCGCTTCAGGCCCTCGTTCCACAGCGCCTCGATACGGTTGATGTCCCGCTGCAGAAGATCCGCAACCTGGTGCAGCTTCACGCGGACGCCGATGCTCATCGAACACTGATCGCGCAGCACGCCGAATCCGGAGTGCATCTCCGCCGCCGCGCAGCGTGCCCACGTGCGGGCGCTCGGATCGGCCGGCCACACGCCGGGATGACGCTCGGCCAGAAACTCGGCGATCGCCAGCGAGTCCCACACGACCGTGGCGCCGTCACGCAGGCAGGGCACCTTGCCGGTCGGCGAGAACGCACGGAAGGCCTCGTTGCTGCCGGTTTCCGAGAACCGCACCAGGTGTTCCGTGAATGGGATATTCCGCTCGCGCATCAGCACCCAGGGGCGCAGCGACCACGAGGAATAGTTCTTGTTGGCAATGAAGAGTTCGTACACGAAGGCTCCCCAGATCGAAGTACCCCGGAAGCATGAACACTGGCGTGCTTATTGTCGACGGCGCTTGCAGCAGCCTAGGCTCACCCCCGTAAGTCACCGCGGGTACGCCACGGCGGGCTGCACCTCACGGTTGACACGCTTGGCAACAGCGATCTCTGCCACACGCAGGTCATAGACGGTCTGCAGGTTGAGCCAAGACCGCGCATCACCGCCAAACATCAAAGCGCGGTATCCGCAGAGAGTCCGCTAGCGCCGAGCAGATTGACCAGGCGCGGCGCTACTACTGCCGCGGCTCGCCTTTGCGATTGACGTAGATCGTGCGACCCGGCGGTGCCGTCATCTGCACTCGATGCTCGACGCCGCGGTACTTGTAAGTAACGTCCCAGTATTCCGGGTCTGCGTTGACCGAAGTCTCGCAGCGACGCACGTCCCGATCGTAACGGTCGCTGCTGCCTCGGCCCTGATTGGAACCGATTGCGGCACCGGCCACCACGCCGCCAACCGTTGCGAGGTCGCGGCCACTACCGCTGCCGATCTGGTGACCAAGCACGCCACCGATGATAGCACCGACAATACCGCCCCCAACGTTGCGGTCGCCTCGGCCCGTCTCGACCTGCTCGCGCTCGAGCCAGCAGCGCTGGTTGGCATCACTGACCACGGCACGTACCGACGTAACGCGCGCTTCATACACCCGCTCGTTCGGGCGACGACGATAGTCGTAATTCGGCGCTGCCAGCGGTTCCGGTGCTTCGTTGTCGTAGCGCCCTTGATCGCTGACTCGGCGCGCCGAGGAGATGCGGTCGTTGACCCCCATCCGCTTCAGGGAGTCGTAGCTGCCCTGACGCAGTACCAGGCAGCGTCCGCGGAACTGCGAGTCTTCGCAGACTTCCCAGCGCCCGCCGTCGACGATGGCAGAAGATGCCCGGTCGTTGAAACCGCTGCGCGAAAAATCGGAGACCCGCTGGTTCGTTGTGAACGCTCGTCCACGGAATCCCTCGCCCTCGTAGAACGTGACCTCTGCGAGCGCCTGCGTGCTGATCAGCAACGCCGATGCGGTCATGAGTAAACTGAATTTCGTCATGGGAATGTCTCCAGGCCAGCGACAGAGCGTGGCTGGAGCGGAGCATCGCGTCTGTACGGCGCCGTACACAGGTCGTGCTCGTCCACGCCCACCCGCTATGTCTGCCAGCGCACAGACCGCCGGCGCAATCGGGTGCATAAATGTGGTAGAGAATCCCCACATGGGCTGCTCGGCATGGTGTCCTGCTACACCATCGGCGGCTTCATTCACATCCTGCTCCAGGTCATTCGCGGCCGCAGCGCCATATTAAGGAGATGCCCATGAACACCACCCGAATTGCAGCGATCCTGCTGATCGTCGCCGGGACACTCGGCCTCGTCTATGGCGGCTTCAGTTACACTCGCGCAACCCACCAGATCGACGTGGGTCCGATGCAAATGCAGATCAACGAAAAGCAGCGCTTCAACATCCCGTTGTGGGTCGGAATCGGCGCAATCGTCGGCGGCATCGTGCTGCTGACGTCGGCTCGCAGGGCCTAGCGGGCTTGCTCATCGCAGATCGAACCGATCCAGGTTCATGACCTTGTTCCACGCGGCAACGAAGTCCTTCACGACGGCCTTGAGGTCGAGTTTCTTGAATTCTTCGGCATAGTTGAACGCCTCGCCCATTGGATCGGACTGCCGCGAGTGCTGCTGCAGCATTTTCAGGTTCAGCTGCTGGGGCCAACAGCTCTGGTTCGAGGTTGATCCCACCGCCGCGCGG
>JBBQWY010000033.1:0-33531 GCA_038210215.1 Steroidobacterales bacterium | reverse complement strand
CATCCCGGCGCTCGGGTCTTTCGAGGGCTTCAAGTTCCGGGCGGCGCTGCCGGACCAGCCAGGGACGATGCTGTTCTTCCGCACCATCAACGACTGCGAGAAGGGCGATGACAAGTACGTCGACCTGCCGAAGCAGGCGCTCGACATCAAGGCGCCGGACTTCGGCAAGAAGTTGCTGGAGTTCATGTCGGCCACGTCGGGTCCCTCGCCGTTCTTGATTCTCGAGCAGCCGGCCCGGCCGCAGTATCCTTGGTCCGGCGCTGAGCCACCGAAGCGCGTTGCATCGGGGCGATAGTCGTGGGCCGCGCTGCAGCAATCCTGGCACTCGCCTGCGCTCTTCCTTTGTCGCTGACGGCGGCGAGCGTCGGCGCTGGCCCGGCCTATGATCACGACCGCAAGGAGCTGGAGTCCATTCTCGATGACCTCATCGCATGGTTGCCGGGCGAGTGGGACAACTTTCCGCAGATCTACCATGCGCGCACCGTGCGCATGCCTGCGGAGGGCGAGCACGAACCCTGGTACCGGACCTTCGCGCGAATCGATGCGCCTCAGATCGGCGAGTACGTGTTCTACGGCCAGATCAATCTCGGCGGTCGTGACGGTCCCTTGCTCGGTCGCAGCCAGCTGCTGTATCGGGCCGAGATCGATGAGCAGCGACAGGTCGTATTGGTACGCGGTCAGAGTCCCGCCAATCCTGAGCAGTTCCTGAATCTTCAGGATCACCCGCAGCTTTGGGGTCGGGTACGGATGATGGATCCAGACAATATTCGCTGCGATTTCATCTGGCGGCGGGATGGCGCGCAGATCGTCGGCGTGCTCGATGGGCCGATCGAGGAGCGGCGCAAGTACGGACCGGGCACCTGCAGCTACATCTCACCGCAGTCGGGCAAGGAGTTCTTTGCAGACGCCGAGTGGGCGCTGTCGCCGGAGCTGCTTTGGCTGTATGACATCAACACGCTGGGTGGGCAGCAGTTCATTGGCCGCAAGGATCGCACGCACGTCAAGCTGTATCGGGCGAGTGCATACAAATGCGAAGTGACCGATGCGGATTCGACCCGCAGCGTTGCGGCCTACGACCGCGGCTTCGTCGCGCCCCTGAGCGCAGGCGCCAGCAGCGCCAGTCAACAACCGCTGGAATGGATGCTGCTGCGGGCCCGCTTCGCTGCGGCTGACGGTTTTGGTCTCGATGAGCAATTGCGCCTGATGCTGCTGCCGTCGGGATCGATGCAGCCCGTAGCACAGACCGAAGCGGCGCCGCTTGCCGAGCGGATTGCAATCGACGCGGCGGGGGTTCGTGTCAGTTGCGCGCGCGAGGCGCATTTCGGTCCGATGCCGGGAGGCTGAGTCCCGCTGCGAGCAGCGTCAGTTCCGCCCCGGCAAGATGGGCCGCAAGCCGGGCGCGTTCCAGCGCTTCGGCAGTCTGGTAGGCATCGCTCTCGATGGCGATGCGTTCGAGCAGCGACAATCGACCCGCTTCATAGCCCTGTTCGGCCAGCAGTTGTGCGCGCGCAGCCGCCGGCATCGCCTCCGCCTCGAGTACGCGCGCCTCGGCCAGTGCCATGCGTAGTTTCGCTTGCGCGGCGGTGGTCTCTGCCACGAGGGTCGGTGCCATCTGATCCGCCTCCCTCTGGCGCCGCTGGGCTTCGGCCGAGGCCCGCGCAATGCCGACCTGGTTGCGATCCCACAGCGGCAGCGGCACCGAGAAACCCAGCATGAGCGCGCGGTTTGCATCGGCCGGCTCGCCCTCGAAGCGCCGCGCACCGAGCGTCGCGGTCAGCATCGGCAGCCGTGCTGCCCGCTCGGCCTGCAGCTGCGCTGCGGCCGCGGATGCCGCCAGTTGCGCGGCCCGCAGGCGCACGGCGGTCGGCGTCGTGTCGGTTTCGGCGTGTTCACTGAGACGCTCGAACCAGCCGCCATCGAGCGCTTCGGTCAACTCGGAGTCGCCCCAGGATCGCGCCAGCGCCTGGTGTCGGGATGCGACTTCTAGCTGAGCGCGCCGCGCTTCATTCTGGGCGCGGATCGCTTCGACCTGGCCGCGCGACAGTTGCAGATCGGATTCAAGCCCGGCCGCATGGCGGCGCACCACTGCATCGAGGACTGCGGTGGCGGCGCTTGCACGTTGGCGCTCGAGCGCCGCGAGCCGCTCGGCCATCACCGCTTCGGCATACGCGACCGTTACGTCACGTTCGGTCTGGGCGCCCGCCTGCAGCAATTGCAGCTGCGCCAGCTCGAGCGCGATCCCCGCCGCGGTTCTGCCCGTCGATCGCTGCGCGCCCAGCGGGATCTGCTGGCTCAGCGCAACGGTCGTCTCCGCGGCGTCGAAATCCGAGAAGGGTCCCGAGCCCAGCACATTCTCGGTCTCGACCGCGAGTTCCGGGTTGGCCCAGCGGCGCGCGCGCCGAAACTCGGCCTCTGCGATCGCAAGCTCAGCGCGCGAGTCGGCGATCGCGGGGCTGCGTTCACGAGCGCGCTCCAGCGCGCCGGACAAATCGAGCGCTGGCTGTTGTGCAAATGCAAGCCCGGCGACGCCGACCGCGAGGCTGAGCAGTGCCGGAAGCCGGTATCGACTAGTGAGAGTGTGCTGCATCCTGGCCACTCTGCTTCATCTTCGATGAGAATCTCGCCTGCGCCGGTTTCTGGCCCGGCACGTTGATGGAAACCAGCATGGTCCAGTCGCCCTTGAGCGTCTGTGCGCCCTCCATGACGCCGGACGCCGCAACCTTCAGTGGAATCTCGGTCGTCTTGCCGCCAGCCAGCAGACGCGCCGTGACCTTCGCCTGCGCGAGGTTCACCGAGCCGTGTGTCTTGGCGTCGTGGACGTGGATGTGGAACTTCGCATCAGCAGGAAGCAGATGGACGTGAAACGCGCCAGTTTCCACGTCCCACCCGCCTTTGCTCGCCTCGTCGCCATGGGCGTGGGCCGCCATCGGCGCGAGGCAAAGCAGTGCGGCGGCCAGCATTGACCGCAGGCCGTGCAGATTGAGCATCGAGTCGTTCATGTCAGTCTCCTTTCAGGTTTCAGTGTCAGTAGGCTTCTGCGGCAGCGCCAGTGGCAGCGCTGCGCAGGTGTTCGATGGCGGCAGCGCCGTAGCGTTCGATCAAGGTGGGTGTGACGATTGCGTCGAGCAGGGTTGCCGTCAACAGACCGCCGAAGATCGTCACCGCAACCGGGTGCAGGATCTCCTTGCCCGGATCGTCAGCGCCAAGCAGCAGCGGCACCAGTGCAACGCCCGCCGAGACGGCGGTCATCAGCACCGGCGTCATCCTTTCAAGACAGGCGCGCTGGATCGTTGCGCGATTGAACGGCAAGCCCTCCTGCAGCACGAGATTCAGCGTGTGGCTGATCTTGAGAATCCCGTTTCGCGCCGTGATTCCGGTCAGCGTGATGAAGCCGATCATCGTTGCAACCGACAGGTCGAGTCCCGCGATCCAAAGCGCAGCAACGGAACCCACCAAGGCGAGCGGGACGTTGCCCATCACGATCAGTGCCAGTGCGGCCGAACGGTAGCGAGAGTACAGCACCAGGAAAATCAGCCCGAGCGACACCAGCGACAACAGCGCGATGGTGCGCGTGGCTTCCTGTTGAGCGCGGAACTGACCTTCGAGGCGCAGCGTATAGCCGGCGGGCAGCTCGAGCGCCGCCAATCGCGTCTGCATCTGCTCGACCACTCGATCGACTCCAGCTCCCTCGGTGTTGCCCGAGACGACGATCCGGCGTCGTCCGGCCTCCCGCTGGATCTGATTCGGTCCGTCGGAGGCCGTGACCGTCGCGAGCTGCCCGAGCGGCACCGCGCCGCGCGGCGTATCGATCAGCACGGCCGCGAGGCCTTCGAGCGAACGGTCGGCATCGGCGAGCTGAAGTGTCACGGCAAAGCGGCGAGCGCCATCGATGACCTCGGCGACCTGTTCGCCCGCAGACAGCATCTCGACCCGTTTGCCCACCTGCGCCGGCGTCACGCCGTAGAAGCGTGCCGCGTCTTCGTCGACGACAATGTGCACCTCCGGCGCGCGAACCTGACGCTCGAGCCGCAGGTCGACAAGCCCCGGTGTACCGGTCAGCAGCTGCTCCGCGCGAGCACCCAACGAACGCAAGGTGTCGAGATCCTCGCCGGTGATCTTGACGACCAGCTGCGCCTGCACGCCGGACAACAGATGGTCGAGACGGTGGCCGATTGGCTGGCCAAGGGAGATTGTTGCCGGCAGCACTTCCAGCCGCGTGCGAATGTCGTTGAGCACGTCGTTGCGTGGTCGGTCGGATGGCGCGAGGCGGATATCCAGTTCGTTCATGTGTACGCCTTCGGCGTGCTCGTCGAGTTCGGCACGACCGGTGCGGCGGCCGACCGAGACCACTTCAGGAATTCTCGCGATCCGTCGCTCCGCCTCGGCACCGAGCCGCTCCGAATCCGCCAGCGCGATGCCCGGTGTGAAGATCACCGACGCCAGCGCCGTGCCTTCGTTGAAAGTGGGCAGAAAGCTGCGGGGCAGCAGCCACGCGCCGAGTCCTGCGATGGCGACCGTCGCTGCGGCCAGCGTCAGCACGAACGGCCGGCGCGGCAGGGTCCACTGCAGCAGCTGCGTGTACCACTGCTTCAAGCTGCGCACGAGCCGGCTATCCGGTTCCTCGAGGCGTTTCATCCGTGGCAGCAGGTAGTAGCACAGCACCGGCGTCACGGTGACTGACACAACGAGGCTCGCGAGTATCGAGACGATGTAGGCAAGGCCGAGCGGTGCGAACAGCTGACCCTCGATGCCGCTGAGCGCAAACAGGGGCACGAACACGAGCACGATGATTGCCGTCGCATAGGCGATCCCGGAGCGCACCTCGCGGCTGGCTTCGGCGACGACCTGCTGGACCGGCAAGGGTGTGGTGCGGGCGCGGTTCTCCTTCAGCCGGCGAAAGATATTCTCGACCCCGACGACGGCATCATCGACCAGCTCACCGATCGCGATGGCGAGGCCGCCGAGCGTCATGGTGTTGATCGACAGACCGAACAGCTTGAAGACAATCACGGTAATGAAAATCGACAGCGGAATGGCAGTCAGGGAAATCAGTGTCGTGCGCACGTTCATCAGGAACAGGAACAGCACCACGCCGACAATCAGCAGCGCCTCAAGCAGAACGCGCTGCACATTGCCGACTGAGTTCTGGATGAAATCCGCTTGTCGGAACTGCACGGACAGCGTGGTGATTTCCGCAGGCAATGCAGCCCGCAGCGCGTCCAGCGCCGCTTCGATCTCGCGCGTCAACGCAACCGTATCGACGCCGGGCTGCTTCTGCACGCCCAGCACGACTGCCGGCTCGCCCTGAAAGCCGGCACTGCCGCGACGCGGTCGCGCCGCGAAGCCGACCTCGGCAACGCTGCGCAACAGGATTGGCGTGCCTTCGCGGGTGGCGACGACCAGCGTCGCCAGCGACTCGGGATCGCGCGACCGACCGAGGGTGCGGATCACGTATTCCTGCGATAGCTGATCGAGGAAGCCGCCACCGGTATTCGTGGCGAAGCCGCGCACCGCCGTTTCGATTTCGTCGATCGTGATGCCGAGCTGGCGCATCCGCGCCGGGTCCGGCGTGACGCGGTACTCGCGGACCTCCCCGCCGATTGGAATCACCTGCGCGACGCCTGGAATGGCCAGCAGCTTTGGTCGAATCACGAAGTCCGCGGTCTCGCGCAGCTGCATCGGGTCGGCCTGCTTGCCAGCGACCGCAATCAACATGATTTCGCCCATGATCGAACTGATCGGACCGATGGCCGGGCGGATGTCTTCGGGCAGTTGCGCCGTGACGGACGACAGCCGCTCGGCGACCTGCTGACGCGCGCGATAGATCTCGGCGCCCCATTCGAACTCGACATAGATGAAGGACAGGCCGAGGCTGGATGTCGAGCGGACGCGCGTGACGCCGGGCAGACCCTGCATCGCGGTCTCGATCGGAAACGTCACCAGCTGTTCGACTTCCTCGGCCGCGAGGCCATGCGACTCGGTCTGGATCGTGACGGTCGGGCGGTTCAGATCAGGCAGCACATCGATGGGCAGCTGCGGGATCAGGAAAAGGCCTACAGCGACCAGCAGCGCGGCGCCCGCCAGCACGAACAGCCGGTTGCGCAGACTCGCATTGATGATCTGGTTGAACATCGCAGCGCTCTAGCGGATCTGTGCGAGCAGCGCGGCGCCGCTGACGACCACGCGGCTGTCCGCGTCGATTCCGGCCAGCACCGCAATCTGGTCGCCGGCAATGGCGCGCCATCGCACCGTCCGGGCCGCAAAGCGCTCGGCGTCGATTTTCTCGAACACGACGGCCTCGCCACTCGCAAGTCTGACGAGCGCTTCGCGCGGCAGGGCAATGCTGTCGGTCGTTGCCGTGCTCTGCAGATAGACCGTGGCGGGTTGGCCCGCTGCAAGCCCGGGTGCAGCTTCCAACAGACGCAGCTGCACCGCCGCGGCACCGCCTGCCAACTGCGAACCGACGCCTTGCAGCTTTGCCGGCAGGCTCTGCCCGTTTCGCAGTGTCACGGAAGCGCTCTGGATCGTCGCCGGATTGAGCGGCTCGAACGCCAGCGCTTCCACCGACCACTGCGACGGATCGATGATCGTCAACAGCGCCTCGCCGGGCGCCACAACCTGACCGGGACGGGGCCCGATCATGGCAATCACACCGCTCACCGGTGCCCGCAGCACCTCGGCCTGGCCGCCGGGTGTGGCATAAGCTAGCCGTTGCGCTTCGAGCGACACGACGCGGCTGCGCGCAGACTCGATCTCGCTGCGCGAGACGACTCCGGCGAGTCCCGCGAGTCGATCGAGTTCGAGGCGCGCCTGGGTCAGTTCAGCAGCCACGCGCGCAAGTTCAGCGCCCGCGCTACTGCGTTCAGTGCCCGATGCGGTCGGCGTCACACGCAGCAAGGGGCTGCCGCGCGACACACGCGCGCCGAGTACTGGCCAGTCTTTGCCGGCAGCTGCCACCCGGCCGCCCTGCAGGGTTTGCACCGCAGCGCTGCTGCGCGGGTCGCCCTGCAGTTCGCCGACCAGTTTGATGGCCACCGACGCGGGCTTCAGCTCCGTCTTTCGGGTACGAATCGCTAGAATCCGCTGCGTCGCTTTCGGTACGAATACGCTGCCGTCGGCAAGGCGCGCCGGCCGGTTGCCACTGGCTGGCGCCGACATTTCTTCGGCGCCGTGGTCGTGATCTTCATGTGCATCGGCGGCCGGCGCTGCGATCAGAAGAATGGCAGCGAGCGTTGCCATCCCCGTAGCGGCTGTGCGTGATCGTCGCGTTGCGAGCCACCCGGCGGTCGCGACCGCGACAATAATCAGCAACCAGACCCAGGCGTTCTCATACCAGTGACCGTGATCGTCGACGCTCGCCTCTGGCAGCTGCAGCGTTCCGCCGAGCAGGTCATCGCCGTCGGCACCACTGATCATCAAGGTCAGCGTCAGTGCCGCTCCGGGGACCAGCCCGGTTGCAGGCACTTCATAGACGCCCGGTTCTTCTTCCTCGGCATCGACGCCTGGTCCATCGCCGATGCTGATGCTGACTTGTGCGCCGAGTACCGGTTCGTTGGTTTCAAAGCGGTCGAGATAGACCGCAATGTGATCGCCATGCGGCTCTGCAACGGCTTCGTAGAGCTCCGAGGTCATCGTTGCGACGGCGCGCGGGGCAGCCGTCTCGATACCGGCGGCGGGTGCCTCGTGGTCGTGGTCATCGTGCGCAAATGCCGGCAGCGCGGCAGCAACCAGCGCCAGGCAGAAGCTGCCGCACCGAATCAGGGTAGTTCTAGACATCTAAACCTCGCCGCTCGCCAAAGACACCCTGTGCGGTTGGAATGCACAGGTCACGTCACGCGGGGGAGGTCTAGATCAGCAGGTGGGTCGTTATGCCGGCGAGTCGGTCGAGTCCGTGACCGGGGGGCGCGGCAAGCCCTTGAACGGAAACCGTGTGTTGCGGTTCGATACGTACAAGGACCGGAGTCGGCGTCGGCACGACTGCCAGCGGTGCAATCGACTTCAGAGCGTCGCCATCGGTATCGACATGGTCGCCGCCCGGCGTAGTGTGCTCACAGTCTGCGTAAGCCGAAGTGATATGCGGTGAGCCAGCCTCTCCATGCAGACACCACGCGAGGGCGGGTGACGCCGAGTGAAACAGCAGCCCGAAGATGCACGCCATCAGGGCCCGGCGGGTCCAGACAGAAGCCTTCAGCATGGGACTGCGACGCAAACTCATCTGTCGATGGTACGAAGCCGCGCCGACGTTGTCACCTGCTGCTTGCTGTCAAAGGGGCGCGTCAGCGGCTGCGGCAGGGTCGAAACAGATCCCGGCCCGGCCGGTAGGCCAGGGTCGTGACGTCCATCACACCGATCAGGCTGTCGAACAGATTGTCGTGCGAATAGGGCGCTCCGGATCGCGCCCGCAGGCAAGATGCGTCGATTCCTGTCGCGGCGCCAAAGTCCGCGGATTGCCAGTAGATCATCGGCACGTGGGTCTGGTATCGGGGCGCGATCGGATACGGGATGCCGTGCAGATACAGGCCTGCTTCCCCGAGGGACTCGCCATGATCAGACAGGTACAGCATCGCGACATCGAGTCGGTCAGTCGCCGCTTCGAGCGCGTGGATCATTTCGGCCAGTACGTGGTCGGTGTACAGGATCGCATTGTCGAAGGAATTGACGATCTGCTCGCGGCTGCAATGGCGCAGTTCAGCCGTCTGGCAGTCCGGCATGAAGCGCCGGAAGGACTCGGGGTAGCGCCTGTAGTAGGCCGGCCCGTGATTGCCGAGCGTGTGCAGCACAATGACCGTATCGCGCTCGATTGCGCCCAGATCCGCGCGCAGGCGATCAACCAGGATCTCATCGAAGCAGTCATCGTGCTCGCACCGCTCCGGCGCATAGTCCGCATCGAGCTTCACATACGTCACGCCAGGCGCTTCGCAGACTCCCTTGCAGCCGGACTGGTTGTCGTACCAGCGCACGTCGATCCCGGCTCGGCGCAGCACATGCAGCACACCTTCCGAGCCGCGTATGCGCTGCTCGTCATAGTCGGTACGGCCGAACGGCGAGAACAGGCAGGGAACCGAGACCTCGGTCGAGGTTCCGCACGCCGTCACGTCGCGGAATGCCACGATGTCCATCGCAGCGAGTCGCGGGTTGGTGGGCTTGTCATAGCCGAGCAGCGAGAAGTTCGCCGCCCGCGCAGTCTCCCCGAGTACAAAGACGAACACCCGCGGCTTGGCGGACCCGGGGGACGTTGCAAGACGCTGCGCGTCGGTGCCGACGGGCGTGCGGGCAACATTGACGGCGTGCGCATCGTTCGTCGCATTGCGAACCAGGGAGTACAGAAAGTTGCCGGGTGTGACCAGGTAGCGCAGCTCGCGCTGGTTGCGCATCAACGATGTGAAATCGCTCGACACCGGCCAGAGCGCAACGAGTGCAATGACGAACGCAGACAGCAGGCTCGCAAATCGGAATCTGAGGCCACGCAGCAATGGAACGGATTTGATCTCGGTCCACCAGATCAGGGTCAGCGGGGCAGCCGCCCAAACCAGCACCGCACCCAGCATGGACCACGACAGCAGCTCGCTGGCCTCGTGAACGTCGGTCGCTACCGCGTTGCGCACCATGCCGGGATCGAGCATCACGGCATAGGTTCGCATGTAGTACGCCGCGCAACTGGTCGCGACCACGATCAGCGTCAACAGTGGCTTGACGGTTCGTCGCGTGGCAAAGATGGCGAAGAGCGAGAAGTGCAGCGCAGTCAATGCGACCGCCGTGCCACCGAAGAACAGCCAGGTCGACAGGCTGCCAGGCTCGCGTCCCGCCGCGACGGCTGACCACCACGGTCCGTTGCCAAACGCAACGGCATACAGCGCAATCGCAAGCACGAGCCATTCGACTCGCATTCGAGGTCGGCTCAGCATCTTCAGAAGCTTCGCTTCGTTTCGACGATGAACTGCACGTTCCGGATCGAAGAATCGCCGTCGAGTGGCATGGCCACGTCGATATGGACCACGTTCCCCAGCGCCGAGCGGCTGTTGCCGAGGCGCAGCCCGACACCGAAGTCCTTCAGCACGCCCTGCGACGGCGCGCCGAGCGGGTCCCGCCCCCAGGTGCCGCCCATGTCGTAGAACACCGCCGCACCGACGTTCATCAGGCGAAACGGATACCAGTTGGTGAAGAGGCGCTGTTCTGCCGTGAACAGCCAGCGTCCCTCGCCCGCCTGGTAGCGCAGCGGATAGCCGCGCAGCCCCGAGTCGCCGCCCAGCAGGATCTGCTGGTCCAGATCAAGTTTCGATCCGAACTCGCCGGACAAGCCCAGATACAGCAGGCGCCGGTCCGACTGCCGGAAAAAGTACTGCGCAGCACCGCGGGTGATGGTTGCGGCAAGACGGCTGTCCTCGAACCTGCCGCGGGTGCCGGCATCGAACAGCAGAGTTTGCCGCGGCGTGGGCCGAAGGCCCCGCGACAGGCCGGCTTCGAACGGCAGGCTGGTTCGATCGGCGCCGAATGCGCTGCTGGAGATTCCAAGCTGACCCCGCACGCGCCAACCCATCGCGACATCCTCGATGCGTTCGATCTGGGTGCGGTTACGCTCGGTCAGGAACTCATCCTGGATCCACTCGACTCCGATCCATGGAAAGGCCAGCGTGCGGTCGGAGGGCACAATGCGGCTTGCGAGACTCTGGGCGCTGGGGCTGAATTCGGTCGCGTCCCAGGTGGCGCCGAAAGTCAGCCGGCGCGTCCAGCCATCCCGCAGGCCCGTGGCGCGGCCGTAGTACACGGACGCAAATCTCTCAGAGCGGGCGAACTCATCGATGATCTCGCCGCGGTCATAGCGTGAGTCGATGCGTTGATCGTCGCGAAGGCTGATGCCCCCGGCCCAGCGCGAGTCGAGCGCGTAGAACGGATGCTCGACGGACAGTTCGCCGAGCCTGCCGTCGCTGTTGTCGGAGTAGGTCGTCGACAGACTCCACCAACTCGAGCCGAGCTGGCGGTCACGATAGAAGATCGTCTTCGAGTCCCGGTCGAGTCCCGACTTGTAGCCGATCCCCAGCTGGGTGCCGAGCCCCAGCAGGTTCAGCTCTTCGAGTTCAAAGCCCGAGGTGTTGCGCCCGCCCTTGCGTCCGAACGACACCCCCGGATTGAAAGTCCAGACATCCTGAGTGACGACTTCGACATCGACGACGCCGTCGCGATAGGCGACGGGCCGGACAACGGCATCGCGCAGAAAATGGTTGGTGCGCAGCATGCGTTCCGACTCATCGAGCAGGCGCCGCGCATAAGGCTCGCCCGAGCGGAACAGCAATTGATCGGTGACCGTGCCATCGCGAGTGCCGATGTGCAGGCGGTTCGCCAGCCGAAACAGCGAGGTGTTCTCCTTCGAATTGCCGGTGTCGAACATGGCCCGCGTGTCGATGCGAACCTCACCGATCCTTGCGCCGCTGGTCTCGAGCTCAGCGTCGGACGGTACCCCGGGCGGGCGCTCGTAGATGACCTTGTCGGTCCGCGACTGGACGCTCGGCAGCAGGGCGCCGTCGGCCAGTGCAGACGCCATCGGCGTTGCCAGCCACGCGATCAGCAGCGAGACCGAGAAAGTGCGAATCGATAGGTTCTTGGACATCGTGACCGTTGGACGGCACGGCGCGCCAGAATCAATCGCTCCGCCGTCAGTTCAGTTTGTGTTCCGTGAACAGCTCATAGGCTGTCTGGTAGTAGGCAATCGCCAGGTCGTTCAGCTCGGGATTCGCGGTGGCAGGTGTGTAGCCGTCGCGCGCTAAGTCATAGCGAACGTTGTCGATCGAGCCTCGCAGCCCGAGGATCGCCAGTTCACCCTGCCGCAAGAGGGCCACTTTGTCGTTGTGGCTGAACAGCGCCACGCGTCCCTCGGCGGGGGTGTTCAATGCGTCCTGACCAAACCAGGGGGCGGCATAGGGCAGGCCCAGCAGCCCCATCAAAGTCGGCGCCACGTCGATCTGGGTCATCAGCAAGTCGTTGCGCGCGGGCTGCAGGTGCTTCGGCGAATAGAACAACAGCGGAATTTCGTAGCTCTTCAGGGGAATGTCCTGACGCCCGTAAACCCGCGCACCGTGATCGGCGACGATGATGAACACGGTGTCGTCGAACCATGTGTGCTTGCGGGCCTCGCGGATGAAGTAGCCCTGCGCATAGTCTGCGTAGCGGACCCCCGATTCGCGACCCCCGCCCTCTGGCTTGACGCCGACCTGCTCGAGGCCCGCGCGGAACGTGAAGGGCTTGTGATTCGAGGTGTTCATGATCTGGATCAGGAACGGCTTGCCACGGGCCGCAAGGGTATCGGCCTGCCCGAGCGCCAGGTCGAACAGATCCTCGTCGGCGACACCCCAGATGTTCTCGAAACGCGGCTCGGTGGTCAGGGCCGTGCGGTCGATGACTTCATAGCCGTTGGCCGTATAGAAGGCGTTCATGTTGTCGAAGTAGCCGTAACCGCCGTACATGAACATGGTCGAATAGCCGTGGCTGCGCAGCACCTCACCGAGGGTGATGACGCCGTCATTGCCGGGCCGGCGCACGATCGACTCGGTGGGAATGGGCGGAATCGAGGCCGACAGCGCCTCCAGGCCACGCACGGTGCGCGTACCGGACGCATAGGTTCGACTGAACCAGAGGCTTTGCTGCGCCAGCGCGTCGAACTCTGGCGTCCAGTCGCGCGCAGCGCCATAGAGCCGGCTGAACTCGGCACCGAAGGATTCGCTCATGATCAGCACCACATTGAGCCTGCCCCGTCCATCCGGGCGACTCTGATGGCGGCGATCGATCCTGCCTTCCGCGAGTCGGGTGAACTGGCCGCCGCGCTGCAGCGCCGTTTCCAGATGCGTGATGTTGCGCTGGCGATCGCGGGTCGCGTAGTACGCGTGGTAGTCGATTTCGCTGGTTCGCAGCGCCCGGAAGAAACTCCCGATGCCGTTGGCGGCCAGTTCGTTGGTCACGCGGTTGGTCGACAGTCCGAAGGCACTGGCTGGAACGAAAGCGATCGTGAGTCCAAGCGCCGCTGCGAAGCCGGCCAACGGTACCGTACGGCGCCTCAGGGTCGTCTCGGACTCCGTTGCCCGTCGCAGTGCTGCGCTCCAGCGCCAGGCGCCCAGGACCGCGAGCAGGGCTGCAATCGCGACAATCCACAGAACCGGGTATTCGGCCCAGACGTCTCCGGCCACCTCGGTCGGATACATCAGATAGTTGACCGACACGAGATTGAAGCGAGCGTCGAACTCTTCAAAGAAGAAGTACTCGCTGGCGGCCACGAACAACATCGAGAACATCCACCAGCCGACCAGCATCGTCAGCGGTCCGCGCGCCCAGCGGCTGCGCTGCCAGCCATCAGGCAGCAGCCACAGCAGCAGGGCCAGCGGTGCCAGCAGGTACAGGGCCTGCACGGCGTCAGCCGCAGCTCCGGCAGGCAGTACCCACAGCAGGTCCAGAGTCCGCACCGGGGCGGCCACGCCGAACGCCAGGTAGAGCGTGATTCGCAGCAGGAGCCCGAGCAGCAGATACGCCGCCAGCAAGAACCACAGGGGCTTGTAGCGACTCCACGCCGCGGACATGACTTTGTTCATCGCGTATTAGACGGCCGGGCGAGCACAGATCAATCGCCGCCGAGCCGGTCGATTGATTTGTGTCCGCACGCCCGTCTACCCTCCTGCGGGATGGGTGAACCCGACCGGCCACTCGTCGCCCGCCTGCTGGCCGGCGACGAGCAAGCGTTCCAGCAGTTTTTCGAGGAGTACTTCGAACGTGTCTACCGGTTTGCGATGACGCGCGTGAACGGCAACGCATCGCGGGCCGAGGAAGCAGCGCAGCGAACGCTATGCCGCGCCGTGCGCGGCCTTGGCGGTTTTCGTGGTGAGGCGGCTCTGTTCAGCTGGCTGGCGCAGATTTGCCGCAACGAGATCGCGGACATGTCGGTGCAATGGCGGCGTGACGACGCGCAGCTGGTCAGTCTCGATTCGGATTCCAGCGCGCGACGTAGCGCCGCTGCCGTAGCAACGCTTGACGATCCGGGCGCCGAGCTCGACAGCCAAGATCGAAGCAGGCACATGGCGCAGCTGCTGCAGCGACTGCCCGGCAACTACGGTTCGGTGCTGCAGATGAAGTACCTTGAAGAGCTCAGCGTGCGCGAGATCGCGGTGCGCCTCAGCACGACGCAGGAAGCTGCGCAGTCGAGCCTCGCGCGCGCCCGTGAGGCGCTGCGGTACGCCATATTGGCGGACCCCGCCCTTCGTTCTGTGCTCGACGTGGAGGCACGACACGATGGATAAGCAGACACCGGATTCGAGTCCTTCGGAGGACTACGCCGACGCGCGGCTTGCGGCACTGGTTCGCGCCGCCGCCGGTGGCGGACCTTCCGGCGACGCTCGCGAACGGGTCAGGGCGGCGGTGCATGGGGCGTGGCGCGAAAGCGTCGATGTGTCCGCGACGGCCGCGCTTCGACGGCATGGACCGTGGCGCGCTGCGCTGGCCGCTTCCCTGTTCGTCACGGCGTTGATCGTCGGCTGGCAGTGGCAAGCCACCGCGACCGGCTCGGTGGCTCGAGTCGCCGAGCTCGCCGGTGCTGGGGCGGAACTGGATCGCCCCTGGTGGCGCGGAGGGTCTCGTGCGCTTGAGACTGGTGACCCGCTGCGGCCGGGCGACTCAGTGTCGCTGGACGGAAATGCGGCGGCGCGAGTGGTCCTTGCGAGCGGCATCGATCTGAGAGTCGGTGCCGGCAGCAGCCTCGTCTGGCGTTCCGCCGAAGAGATCGATCTGGTCGCGGGGCAGGTCTACGTCGACAGCGCACCCAAAGCCGGCAGTTCCAGTGGCGTGCTGCGCGTGCGGACGCCCTTGGGTGAGGTGACCCATGTCGGCACGCGCTACCTGACTCGGGTGACACCTGAGCTTCTGGAGGTCGCGGTGCGGGCCGGGCGAATCAGCATTGATTCCAAGTACACTGCCGGGCCGGGCGAGTTGTTGAGCCGGAGGTCCCCAGGTGGATCGTTACAGCGCACGCCCATTGCGACGCATGGCGAGCGCTGGGAGTGGCTGAACGAAGTGCCAGCGCCGTTCGAGTTGGAAGGCGCAACGCTTGGAGCGTTCCTGGATTGGTATGCCCGCGAAACTGGATTGAATGTTGAGTTGGATCAGCCATTGCGCGCGCGGGTCTCAGGAGCGCGTTTGCGTGGTTCCATTGCGACGCTCTCGCCCGCTGAAGCGCTGGACGTGGTGCTCGCTGCCACGGATCTGTCCGCCGCGCGTGGTGACGGGAGCATCTCGATTATTTCGCGCTAGGGCGCTGATCCTGCTTCTGATTGTCGTTGCGTTGCAGCCGGCCGCCGTGCTGGCGATCGAGCGCGGCCAGGGTCTTGTCGAAGCGCTGGATGAGTTGCGCCGGTCGGGACTGACGGTCATCTACAGCTCCGCACTCGTTGATCCGACCATGACCGTTGTGGCTGCGCCCGAGCCGGGCAGCGCGGCGGCGATTGCGGCGCAAATCCTGGCGCCTTACGCGCTCTCGCTTGAACCAGTTCGGGCTGGCGTGTTCGTCGTGGTCCGGCGGCGCCTCGAAGTGGATTCGAACACGGGCTCGCTCGAAGTCATCGTTGCCAGCGTTGATGGTGCCAGTCAGCCCGCGCGCTCCGTCAGCCTTTTCCGCGATCTCGGCTCTGCGGCCGACCGTACTCGAATCGCCGCCCGGCTGACCGACGCTGCGGGGATCGCGGCATTCAGCGACATTCCTGCAGGGCGCTACGACGTCGTGCTGGCGACGCCGGCGGGTCCACTTACGCTGTTGCGTGCGGTGGCGATCGGGGCAGGCGAGACCGTGCGAGTGCCCGCCTACGTTGCGGCCGATCTCGTGCCGCTCGACGAAGTGACCGTCTTCGCCAGTCGCTATCGGGTCAACGCACTGACGGACTACGCACTGATGCAGATCACGCGAAAGAACCTCGAGGCCCTGCCCGGGCTGGACCAGGATGTCCTTCGGGTTATGCGTTATCTGCCCGGAACCGCCTCCAACGGGGTCTCCGCCCGCCCCAATGTCCGCGGGGGCCGCGACAACGAACTCGAAACGTCCTTCGATGGCGTGCCTTTGTTCGAACCGTTTCACTTCAAGGACTTCCAGGGTTTGCTGGGTGTTATCGATCCCGGTGTCATCTCGACGCTGGACCTCTACAGCGGCGTGGCGCCCGTTCGCCATGGCGATCGGCTGTCGGGCGTGCTGAATCTGCAGCCGCGTCTGCCGTCCGAAGGCAACTATCACGAGCTCGGCGCGAGCCTGCTGTACGCGCATGGTCTGTCGGTAGGCCGAACCGAGCTGCGGGGTGCCGAGGGCTCATGGCTTGCGTCGCTGCGCGTCAGCACTGCAGAGCTGGTGTTGAAGTCGCTTTCGACGCCGGAAGTCGATCCGGTTTTCGCAGACGCATTGCTGCGCGCGGAAACCCGCCTGCCGGGTGGCCTGTCCCTGCGCGGTGGATTGATGTTCCTCAATGATCGGCTCGAAGCGGACATCGACCAGGGTCGCGAGCGTTCCAGTGCCGCCTACCGTGATCGCACGCTGTGGATTGGCGTGGACACACCCGCTCGCAACGGACTGCAATTCAGTGGTCTGCTGTCCGCAACCGACCGGCGAACGCGGCGTCTCGGCAGCGTGTTCGATTCCGGCAGTGTTGCCGGCAGCCTTCGTGATCTGCGTGACTTTGACGCCACAACGGTGCGGATCGAAGCACAGAGCGATGATTCGCGCGGGCCGGCGTGGCGGCTTGGCTACGAGCGGCGCGATTACGATGCAGAGTTCGACTACACGGCGGACGTGCTGTTCGCCCCGGAGCTGGCGGCATTGTTTGGGCGTTCGGCGAGCCTCCAGCGGCAGGTAAACCTGGAGTCAGCCGGTCTTGCCCAGGCGGCCTATGGCTCTGTGCTGGTGCAGCCGGGCGCGCGCTGGCGTGCGAGCCTGGGCATGCGCTTCGATGACCGGCGTTACGTCGCGGGCGCCAGCGTGCTGTCGCAGAGCGAATGGTCGCCGCGGCTGGCAGTTGAATATGAACGGGATGACAGGACCACGTTGCGAGCCAGCGTTGGACGCGTCACGCAGGCGGAGCGGCCGGATGAGCTGCAGGTCAGCGATGGCGAGCAGTTCTTCAGCGCTGTACAGAGCGCGCGGCAGATCGTGCTGAGTGTGGACCGCGCGCTGAGCGCCGACCTGAGTCTGCGTGTCGAAGCGTACCGAAAAGATGTGTCCAGCCCTGCGCCGCGCTATGAAAACCTGCTGAATCCGATCGCTGTTCTTCCTGAGCTTGAAGTGGACCGGATACGCGTCGCGCCCATTTCGGCGCGGCTCTACGGCACGGAGTTCAGCGCGCGCTGGCAACCGCGCGAGCGCTGGGCCGGTTGGCTGAACTACACCTGGTCGGAAGCGATTGACCGCTTCACTGCAGCGGAAACTCCTCGCAGCTGGGATCAGCAGCACTCGGTTACCGCCGGTCTGAGCTGGACGCGCCGCCCGTGGCAGCTGTCGGGGACGACGACATATCATCCGGGGTGGCGACGCACCGGTTTCGACGACGCCGGTGACAACGTGCTGGCGCTCCTGCCGCGCAATGGCGGCGAGTGGCCGCCATTCTTCTCGCTCGATCTGCGCGCCACCTGGATACGTGCGCTCCCGGTTGGTTCGCTCAAGGTTTACGGTGAACTGATCAACGCGACCGACCGTGCCAACGCTTGTTGCAGCCGCATTTCGCTGCTGCGCGAGGGCGAGTCGTTTTCTCTGTCTCAGAAGCGATCCAACTGGCTGCCGCGCTATGTGATGCTCGGCGCGACCTGGCAGTTCGACTGACCGTCAGTTCGTGCCGGCGGACCTGGATGCCTGCGCAAATTGCGCTCGATAGCGATTGATCTCGGCGTAGATCCGCGCGCTGTCGCCGCCAATTTCGCGTATCAGTTCCGCGTGCGTCGGGCGCATGGTTGCGATCCAGCGGGCGCGCTGGGCGTCCGTCAGGGGGTAGGCCCGGAAGCGCAGCTTGGCGGCACCCGCAATGTCGGCGGCGATTTCAGCGCGCTCGGCGCGGCGAATGCGCTCCGCACTCGGGAAGGCGCTGCGGATCAACTGCTGCTGAGCTGCGGTCAGACGTTTCCACCAGCGCAGGTCTGCAACGATGATCGACAGCGCAAGGCTGTGGTCGGTCAGCGTCAGGTGCGGCGCTTCCGGTGCAGTGCCGGTGCGTGCATAGAGCGTGACGCCGTTTTCGCCGGCCTCGATCAGGCCGGTCTGCAGCGAGGGGATGATGTCCGCAAAGCCGAGCGGAATCAGATCGGCATCCAGGGCTTTGCCGAACACCAGTGCGCTCTTGCTGGCCGAGATCCGGAAGCGCACACCGCGCGCATCCTCGGGGTTGAGGATCGGGCGCTTGCGGGCCCACAGCTGCTGGAATCCGAGATCATAGAACACGATGAACTGCAGACCCTTCTTCGCCAGCAGTGTCTCGAACTCGCGCGACAGGTAGCGGTCGAGCACGTAGTCCGCCTCCGCTGCGCTGTCGAAAAGGTAAGGCGCATAGAGCAGGGCCGCTTCCGGCACCAGGGTGGAGGTGATCAGGCCCGACAGATTCGCGTACTGCACGCGGCCGCGCCGCAGGCCCGAGACAATCTGTTCCTCGGAGCCTAGTTCGCCGTGAATGAGCATCTTCGGCTTGATCTCGCCGCGGCTGCCGCTGTCGATCTTTTGCTGGAACTCGAGCCAGTGCCGTTCGCCCACCGTTTTCCGGAACGAGGTTCCTCCAACGACCATCTCGACCTTGGCGGCTTGCGCCGTGGCGAGCGAGCCGGCCAGCAGCAGGAGCAGCGCCGAGCGTCTGCAAAGCGTGTTCGTCATCCGATCGAGTATAGCGGCGCCACTGCCCGAATTCGCCCGCATCCGCCTCCCGTCTGGCCGATTGCCGCCAGCGTGTAGGCAGGTCGCAGCGCTGAAATGACGCTGCAGATCCACTCATCAGCGGAGATTTCCATGACACGCAAAGCCTGCCATCTTGTTCACGCGGCCTCGATGCTCGCCGGTCTCGCACTTATGCACAGCGCACCCACGGCGCTGGCCAGCGATGTCGATTCAAGCCGCGCATCGCGCGAGGAGTCTGTCGGGGTTGCGAGCGGCCTCGCCGTCGGTGCTGCCGCTGCGGGACCTTTTGGTGCCGTGATCGGTGCCGCGACCGGCGCCTGGCTAGGCGATCGCTGGGGCGCCGAGCGGCGTGCGCAGCGTGTCAGTCAGCGCGCCAGCGATCGTTCGCTGGCGCAGCTTGATGGGCTCAGCTCCACGTTTCAGTTCCGGACTGCCGAAGCGGCGCTGACGCCCGCGGATGCCGAGGCGCTGCGCCGGCTCGGTGAATGGTTGGCAGTGTCGCCCAAGATCCGCGTCCACATCGCCGGCCACGCCGACTCACGCGGCAATGCCGAGTACAACCTGGAGTTATCGCAGCGCCGTGCGCTGACCGTTGCCGCAGCGCTCGAAGCGGCCGGGCTGGATCCGGCTCGAATGCAGGTGGAGGCGCTCGGTGCGAGCGGGCCGGCGCTCGACCCCGACGGGAATTCACTGCGTCGGCGGGTGACGCTGGTGCTGGAACGCGAAGCGCTGTCCATGGCCCGCACGCGGTGAGGCCGGGATCGGCGGCCACCGACCCGGTGCTACGATGAACCGATGGACATCATCACCTTTGCATCATTGCCGGACGCGGAGTCGTCACGGCCAGCCGAGGATCGGCTGCTCGGAGGTTCGCCGCAGCAGCAGATCCAGAATGTGTTCAGCGATCGCTCCGGCAAGTTCTTCGCTGGCGTCTGGGCGAGCACCCCTGGACGCTGGCGCATTGCCTACACCGAGAACGAGTTCTGCCACATGTTGGAGGGCCGTGTCCGCATCACTGCCGAGGGCGGCGGTGTCTGGACCTTCGGACCCGGCGACACGTTTGTCGTGCCGGCCGGGTTCGAAGGCATCTGGGAAGTCGAAGTCAGCGCGCGCAAGCTGTACGCGATCTTCGAACCGTAGCTCGGGTTACTGCCAGGGCAGGCTGGTCGCGATGCTGAAGATTGCGCGGCTGTCCGAGCTGAACACGTCGCCCGGGGTGTTGTTGGCGGAACGAAAGTCACTGCCGTCGACCCACTTCAGCATCAGCTCGAAGTTGCCGAGGGTCTTTGCGACGCCGATCGAATAGTCGAAGTATTCCTCGAAGCCAAATGACGGATCGTCCCAGTAGTCGCCGCCGCTATAGCCGGCATGCAGTGCGATCGAAAAATCCTGCGGCAGGGGGATGGAGTAGTTCGCTTCCAGGTACCAGGCGTTCTCGCTGGTGTTGCCGAAGTCCCACGAGTACCAGAGCTTGCCGGTGAAATCCTTGTAGTTCACGGCAGCGTAAATTTCGGGGAAGTCGACGTCGTCGCCGTCCGAGAAGTAGGTGTAGTAGACCCCGCCAATGTCGTAGCTCAGATCGTCTGTGACTTCGATGTTGTAGCCGGCGTAGAGATCGAGCTCGATGTCCGAATCTGTACCAGGCCCGAAGTCCACATTGCTCGCCCAGGCGCCAACGTAGAGACCCGAGTCAGCCGACCAGTCGAGGCTGGCCTGCAGCGCCGGATCCTGCGCGGTCTGCGTAAAGCCGCGGAAGTCGTAGTCCGACGTCAGCGTGATGGTTGAACTGACTTCGGCGTGGGCCAAAGGCGCCAGCGACGCCGCGGCGACCAGCACGGCGCAGGCAAGAGTAGGAGAGCGACTCATAGGAGAACCCCTGTTGTTGTGACATTTCGAGACACGCTGCGGGAGACCAAGCAAGCAACGTGCCAGCGGCGGAGCTGCGATCCAGCCGCGCGCGCCACTTTGCAAGAGCGAGCGGCGCACCGTCGCGGTGCGCCCTGACCACGGCCTCGGCTGGTGCTGGTGCAAGCAGCCTTTGTTGCATCGGAGTTTTGATAGTTCGTTTCATTACCAATTGATTTTATAGATATTTATTTGCACTCGAATACACTGGTACACTCCGCGCAACGAGCCGGCTCGCGACCGCGCTCAAGATCATATCCCGGGAGAAATCATGAAGCTCAAACTTGCTTGCTGGACGACAGTGTTGGCCTTGTGCGTGGTCCCTGCGGCCCAGGCCGCAGAGTTTTCGTTCACGCCGACACTGACCAACGATTACGACTTTCGCGGCATTTCGCTCTCCAACCAGGAGCCCGCGTTACAGCTGTCTTTCGATGTCGCGTTCGACTCGGGGCTGTACGGCTTTGTGTGGGGCAGCAACACGGACTTTGGTGTGCCGGGCGTCGACACCGAAATCGACTTTGCGGTCGGCTACGGCAACAGCATCAATGACCGGTTTTCGTACGATCTCGGCATCGTGATGTACACCTACATCGGCGGCAGCGAATTCAACTATCCGGAGATCTATGCCGGCGTTGAAGCGGCTGTGTCGGAGAGTTTCACGGTGGGCGGAAAGCTGTGGTACTCCAATGACTACGCCGCCAGCGACGAGGCCGGCACCTATGTCGAGGTCAATGCGACTTACGCGCTGCCGATCTGGGACATGGGCCTGACCCTGCACGCCGGCTACAGCGCCGGGGACTACTGGGATCTCGTCGAAGACCGCAATGGCAATCCGGTTGGCAGCTACGTGGACTACTCCGTCGGTCTGACCAAGGACGTTGGCAACCTGAGTTTCGCGCTGAAGTATGTCGACGGCAGCGATCTGGACGATGTGCCGGGCTCGAACTTGAACTCGACCGACAGCCGCGTGATCCTGAGCTTGTCGACGACGCTGCCCTGGGCAGAGTAGCCGCCCGCTGCGGGGCGACTCAGATCGAGCGCAGTACGTCGGTGATCGTGCCGAAGATCTGGTCGATGTGGGTCGTCTCGATGATCAGCGGTGGCGACAGCGCCAGGATGTCGCCAGTGGTTCGGACCAGCAAGCCGCGCTCGAAGCATTGCAGGTAAACCTGCATCGCGCGCGCACCGGGTGAGCCGCTGATCGGCTCGAGCTCGATGCCGGCGATCAGCCCGTAGTTGCGCACGTCGATGACATGCGGGGCGCCTTGCAGCGAATGCGCGGCGTCCTCCCAGTAACGTGCCAGGCTGTGGGCCCGAGTCAGCAGATCCTCGCGGGCGTAGATGTCGAGCGTCGCGAGGCCCGCGGCGCAGGCGACCGGATGCGCCGAATACGTATAGCCGTGCGCCAGCTCGATCGCCGCCGGCGGACCCTGCATGAAGGCATCGTGGATATCGCGCCGCACGAGCACGGCGCCCATCGGCACGCAGCCGTTGGTCAGGCCTTTCGCGCAGGTCAGCAAGTCAGGAATGACGCCGAACTCCTGCGCCGCGAACGCGGCACCGGCGCGGCCGAAGCCGGTGATGACTTCATCGAAGATCAGCAGGATGCCGTGCCGGTCGCACAGTTCGCGCAACCGTTGCAGGTAGCCCTCAGGCGGAATCAGCACACCGGTGGAGCCTGCGATCGGCTCGACGATCAATGCCGCGATCGTCGAGGGATCATGCAGTGCGATCACTCGCTCGAAATCGTTCGCAAGCTCGGCGCCGTGTCGGGGCAGACCGCGAGAGAAGGCATTGCGAGCGAGATCGTGCGTGTGCGCGATATGGTCGACGCCGGGCAGCATCGCGGCGGGCCACATTTTCCGGTTCGGCACCATGCCACCAACTGAAATGCCGCCGAAGCCCACGCCATGGTAGCCACGTTCGCGGCCGATCAGCCGGGTTCGGCCAGCGTCGCCGCGCACCCGGTGATAGGCGAGCGCGATCTTCAATGCGGTGTCGACCGACTCCGAGCCCGAGTTCGTGAAGAACACGCGATCGAGGTTCCCGGGGGCGAGTTCCCCGAGGCGCCGCGCGAGCTCGAATGCGTCTGGATGGCCCATCTGAAACGGTGGCGCGTAGTCCATCGTGGCGAGCTGATGCTGCACCGCGGCGGTGATCTCCACGCGCGCGTGCCCGGCATTGACGCACCACAGCCCGGCGACACCATCGAGGATCTGCCGCCCCTCCGGGGTCCAGTAGTGCATGCCCGCAGCGCGCGCCAGCATCCGCGGCGCTTGCTTGTAATGACGGTTGGCCGTGAACGGCATCCAGTAGTGTTCGAGGTCCATCCTTCTATGATATCGCTGGCCCGTGCAGGGGTCTGTGCGATCATCCGATCACGCCGGGGCCAGCGACCCGGCGCACAGGAGTCCGTGATGAGCCCATCTGCCTCGTCGGCGCCGAACTGGCATCAGCGTGCCGCCGAAATCGCCCCCGAGACCCGCGCCTTCATCGGCGGACGCTATGTGGCGGCCGCCAGCGGCGCAACCTTCGACAATATCAATCCGGCAACCGGGCTCGTCTTCGCTCAGGTTGCAGCCGGCGAGGCGCGCGATATCGATGCCGCGGTTGCGAGCGCGCGTGCGGCCTTCGATCGCGGCAGCTGGTCGAATCTGGCGCCGGCGCGCCGCAAGCGCGTGCTGCAGAAGTTCGCCGAGCTGATTCTCAAGCACAAGGAAGAGCTGGCGCTGCTCGAGACGCTGGATATGGGCAAGCCGATCCGCGACAGCCTGGCGGTCGACATCCCTGGCGCGGCCCGCTGCATTCAGTGGTATGCCGAAGCCATCGACAAGATCTACGACGAAGTTGCGCCAACCGGCCCTGGCGCTCTCGCCACGATTACGCGCGAACCCATGGGTGTCGTCGGCGCGATCGTGCCGTGGAACTTTCCGCTGCTGATGGCCGCATGGAAGATCGGTCCGGTGCTCGCCGCCGGCAATTCGCTGGTGCTGAAGCCCTCGGAGAAGTCGCCGCTGACGGCGATTCGGGTCGCGCAGCTTGCCGTCGAGGCAGGCCTGCCGGAAGGCGTGTTCAATGTCGTGCCGGGTCTCGGTGCAACGGCCGGCAAGGCGCTGGCGCTGTCGATGGATGTCGATGGCATTGCATTCACGGGTTCGACGGCGACGGGCAAGCTCGTGATGCAGTACGCCGCGCAGTCGAACATGAAGCGCGTGTCGCTCGAATGCGGCGGCAAGTCCCCGAATGTAGTGCTGGCCGATTGCGACAATATCGACAAGGCCGCGACCGCTGCCGCGTACGGCATCTTCTTCAACCAGGGCGAGATGTGCTCGGCCGGCTCCCGCCTTGTCGTGCACGAGAGCCTCAAGGATCAGATGCTGGAGAAGATCGCCGCTGTCGCGCGCACCATGCAACCGGGCGATCCGCTCGATCCAGCGACTCCGCTCGGTGCGATCGTCGATGAGACGCAAATGCAGCGCGTGCTGGGGTATATCGACACGGGTCGCCAGGAGGGCGCGCACGTCTATCACGGCGGCGCGCAGGCGCGGGCAGACAGTGGCGGCTACTTCGTTGAACCAACCATTTTCGATGCGGTGCAGCCGACGATGCGCATCGCGCGTGAGGAGATCTTCGGCCCGGTGCTGGCCACACTGACCTTTCGCGACGTCGAGGACGCCGTGCGGATCGCCAACGGCGTCGACTACGGTCTCGCCGCAGCGGTCTGGACCCGCGACGTCCGCACCGCGCATCGCACGGCCCGCGCGCTGCGTGCCGGCACGGTGTACATCAACTGCTACGACGCGGACGATATCACCGTGCCGTTCGGTGGCTTCAAGCAGTCTGGTATCGGCCGCGACAAGTCGCTGCATGCGCTCGAGAAGTACACGGAACTGAAGACGACGTGGCTCGATCTCTCCTAGAAGGGCCGGTCGCGTTCGTCGACGTCGAGACGACCGGCGGGCATCCGGCCTACCATCGCGTGACCGAGGTCGCGATCATCGCGGTCTGCAATGGCGAAGTCGAGTGGCAGTGGAGCGCCCTGGTCAATCCTGGGCGCGGCATTCCGCCGTCGATCCAGCAGCTGACTGGCATCACGAACGACATGGTCGCCGACGCGCCCGAGTTTGCGGCGCTGGCCGATGAAGTCGAGCGGCGGCTCGCCGGACGGCTGTTCGTCGCGCACAACGCGCGTTTCGACTACGGCTTCCTGCGCAGCGAGCTGCGGCGCGCGGGTCGTCGCTTTGCGGCGCCTGTCGCCTGCACGGTCAAGCTATCGCGGCGCATGCATCCGGAGATGCCCAGGCACAATCTCGATGCGCTGATCGCGCGCCACGCAATCGAGCTGCCTGCGCGGCATCGCGCCCTGCCCGATGCCGAGGCGCTGTGGCAATTGTGGCAGCACTGGAGCGAGCCTGAATCGCGCGACGCGTTCGAGGCGGCGCTGCTGGCGGTCACGGCGCGGCAGAGCCTGCCACCGCAACTGCCCGCGGAACTGATCGACGACCTGCCGGAAGGGCCGGGCGTGTACCGGTTCTTTGGCGAAACCGGCAATCTGATCTACGTTGGCAAGGCGAACAATATCCGCGAGCGAGTGCTGGGTCACTTTGGCGGCGCGATGCGCGATGCGAAGTCGCGCCGTCTGAGCGAACAGACTTACCGCGTGGAGTGGACCGATACCGCAGGTGAGCTGGGTGCGCTGCTGCTCGAAGCGCGCCTCGTCCGCGAACTGAAGCCGGTCTACAACCGTCGCCTGCGCGGCGGCGACACCTACAGCTGGAGACTCGGCGACGACGCCTCGCCACCGCAGCTGCTCACGCTGGGCAGCCAGGCGCAGTTGCCGTCGGGGGATTGGTTTGGCCTTTATCGCAGTGAGCGCGAAGCGCGCAGCAGCCTCACCAAGCTTGCCCGCGAGGCAAAGCTATGCCTGAAGCTGCTGGGTCTCGAGAGCGGCGAGGGCTCGTGTTTCGGTTTCCAGATTGGCCGCTGCGCCGGGGCCTGCAACGGCAAGGAGCCGCCAATCCGGCATGCGATGCGACTCAAGATCGCGTTGCTGCCATCGAAGCTGAAGTCCTGGCCTTACGCGGGGCCGGTGGCCGTACACGAAGGCAGCGGCTTCGGGCTGTCGCAGGTGCATGTCATCGACCAGTGGCAGTATCTGGGCAGCGTCAATCTCGACGACGCAGCCGAGATTGCCGATCTCGAACGCTTCCGACCGCGCCATCCGCCGCTGCACGGCTTCGACGTCGATGCCTATCGGTTGCTGAGCCGCCATCTGACGCCCGCTGCGCGCAATGTGCGCCTGCTCGGCCGCTGAGCCCGGGCCGTGACTGCAGCCGGCGTGCGGCGCCAATGCCTCGCGAGCGCACCGCGCGGTTTCGCCGACCTGCTCGCAATCGAGCTGCGCAGCTTCGGCGCGGACGATGTCCGCGAGCGCGGCACTGCGGTGTCGTTCACGGGCGATCTGGGTGTGGCCTATCGAGCCTGCCTCGAGTCGCGGGTTGCCAGCCGGATCTACGTCGAGCTCGCGCGCCTCGACGCGTCCGATGAAGCTGCGGTCTACGCCGCCTTGCTTGCGCTGCCCTGGGAGCAGCACATCGATCCGGCGCACTCGATTGCCTGCGAGTGGAGTGGCCGGCATCCGGCCATCAGCAACACGCACTTCGGCACGCTGCGCCTGAAGGATGCGATCTGTGATGCGCTGCGCGCGCGCGTCGGTGCGCGACCGGATGTGTCGACTGAACGGCCTGGCGTACGGGTGCATGCGCATGCGCAGGGCACGCTCATCACCGTATCGATCGATCTGGCGGGCGAAGGACTGCATCGGCGCGGTTACCGCACCGAAGCCGGCGAAGCGCCGCTGCGCGAGAACGTGGCCGCCGGCATCCTCTTGCGGGCCGGCTGGCCGGCGCTGGCGCGCGAAGGTGCGGAATTGCTCGATCCGCTGTGCGGTGCCGGCACACTCGTGATCGAAGCCGCGCTGATTGCCGCTGATATTGCCCCCAACCTGTGGCGCGACTATTTCGGCTTGCAGCGCTGGAAGCAGCACGATGCGGCGCTCTGGGAACGTCTCGTTGAGTCAGCGCGCCAGCGCGCCGACACGGGGCTCGCGCAGTGGCAGGCGCGCAGCGTCGCGGCTGGCGCTCCGCTGCTGCGCGGGCAGGACATCAACGCCTCGACGCTGAGCCACGCGCGGGCCAATGCGAAACGCGCCGGTGTTGCCGACCTCGTCCACTTCGAGTCGCGGCCGCTGCGTGACGCGGCGCCCACGAGGCCCGGCACCGGTCTGTTGTGCGCCAATCCGCCGTATGGGGTTCGGCTCGGCGAAGTGGATGCGGCGCGTGCCGTGCATCGCGAACTGGGTGCGGTGCTGCGCGAACGCTTTGGCGGCTGGAACGCAGCCGTGCTGACCTCGCCGGAACTCGGCCTCGAACTTGGATTGCGCGCCGAGCGCGTGCACGTGGTCTGGAACGGTGCGATCGAGTGCCGGCTGCTGCGTTTGCGGATCGATGCCGCCGCTGTGCGCGATCTGCGCCCCTCGCGGGAGCGGCGGGCCGATCCTGCGTTGGCGGCGACGCCGGGTGCGGTGATGTTCGCGAACCGCATCGCCAAGAATCTGCGCAGGCTCAGCAGCTGGGCGAAGCGCGAACAGGTGAGCTGCTGGCGAATCTACGACGCCGATATGCCCGAATACTCGTTCGCGATCGATCAGTACACGGCGGCCGATGGCGAGCCACGTTGGCTGCACGTGCAGGAGTACGCCGCGCCGCGCGATATTCCCGAGCAGGACGCGCGGCGTCGACGCAGCGAGGCGCTCGCCGCGCTGCCGGCGGCCACCGGTGTTCCGGCTGACAATATCCACCTGCGTCTGCGGCGCCGAACGCAACGCGGTGAGCAGTACGAGAAGCTCGACGCGCGCTCGCATCGGCATGTGGTCAGCGAAGCGGGCCTGCGATTCGAGGTCAACTTCACCGACTATCTCGACACGGGGCTGTTCCTCGATCACCGGATTACCCGCAGCAGACTGCGGGAGGAGTCCCCGAATCAGCGCTTTCTGAATCTGTTCGGCTATACCGGCACCGCCACCGTTTATGCGGCTGCAGGCGGCGCACGCTCCAGCGCGACCGTAGATCTGTCGCGAACCTATCTGGACTGGGCCGAGCGTAATCTGCAGCTGAACGGCCTCGCCGGACCTCTGCATGTGCAGGTCCAGGCCGATGCGCGCGAATGGCTCGTGCAGGCGGGTCGTGATCGCGCGCAGTTCGACCTGATCTTCCTGGATCCGCCGACGTTCTCGAACTCCAAGCGGATGCAGGGCGTGCTGGACGTGCAGCGCGATCACGTCGAGTTGGTCGATGCCTGCATGCAATTGCTGAGTCCAGCTGGCTTGCTGCTGTTCTCGACCAATCTGCAGAAGTTCCGGCTCGACGCTTCGCTCGCCGCGCGCTATGCGCTGCATGACATCAGCCGCGCGACACTGCCGCCCGATTTCGCGCGTAATGCGCGCATACACCAGTGCTTTGAGCTCAGGCACGCCTGAGCGGCTGCTACCAGATTCGCACTCGCTGCTCGTCAGACAGGTAGAGGCGGTCGCCCTGCTTGACGCCGAATGCCGAGTACCAGGCGTCGATATTGCGCACCACGCCGTTGACCCGGAACTCCGGCGGACTGTGCGGCCCGGTCATGACCTGATTGCGCAGACTCTGCTCGCGGAACAATGTGCGCCAGACCTGCGCCCAGCTGAGGAAGAAGCGCTGATCGCCACTGAGTCCATCGATCGCGGCTGCGGCCCTGTCGCCGAGCGATAGCCGGTAGGCTGCGTGCGCGACCGACAGGCCACCGAGGTCGCCGATGTTCTCGCCCAGCGATAGACGGCCGTTGAGCTTGAGACCCGGCAGCGGCTCGAACTCGGAATACTGCGCAACGAGGTTGTCGCCCAGCTTGCGGAACGCCGCCTCGTCATCCGGGTTCCACCAGGTGCGCAGCACCCCGCGGGCATCGGATTTCGAACCTTGGTCGTCGAATCCATGGCCCATCTCGTGGCCGATCACGCCGCCGATCGCACCGTAATTGACGGCAGGATCCGCCTTCGGATCGAAGAACGGCGGCTGCAGGATCGCCGCCGGGAACACGATCTCGTTGAAGATCGGGTTGTAATACGCATTGACGGTCTGCGGCGTCATGAACCATTCGTCGCGATCGGTCGGCTTGAACAGCCGGGCGCGCTGTTCGCGCCAGCCAAACGCCGCCGCTCGCTGGCTGTTGCCGAAAGCGTCGCCGGGCTTGACCTCCAGCGCCGAGTAATCGCGCCAGCGATCCGGGTAGCCGATCTTGGTGCGGAATGCCGCGAGCTTCTCGAGCGCGACGAGCTTGGTCTCCTCGCTCATCCATGGCAGCGCCCGGATGCGCTCGCCATAAGCCTTGCGGACGTTCTCGACCAGCTCCAGCATCTGCTGCTTCGATTCGGGCGCGAAGTGCCGCGCGACGTAGATCTGCCCGACGGCTTCGCCGAGCGCGCCATTGACGGCGCCGACGGAGCGCTTCCAGCGCGGCCGCTGTTCGGGCTGCCCATTGAGCGTCTTGCCAAAGAACGCAAACACCTCGGCATCGAGTGCCGAGGGCAGCAGCGATGCGCTGTTGCGCAGGTAGTGATAGGTCAGGTAGTCGCGCCACGTCGCAACAGGCGTGGCGCGAAAAAGTTTCGCCAGCGGCGTCATCGTATCGACTTCGCGGACGATGAACTCTGTGACGTCGGCCAGTTCGCCTGCCGCCAGCGCCTCGCGCACCGGGTAGCCGGGCAGCAGCGCGACGAGCTCGTCGATGCTGCGGGGGTTGTAGGTCAGATCGCGTTCGCGGCGCTTGGCCACCGGCCAGTGCTCCCGGGCGATTGCCGTCTCGAGTGCGACAATCCGCTTCGCTGCTGCGTTCGAACGCCCGGCGGGCATGCCGCCCAGCGTCAACAGCCGGGCAATGTGTGCCCGGTACTGCGTCTGGATTTCACGAAACTGCGCGTCATCGCGCAGATAGAACTCGCGCTCCGGCAGGCCGAGGCCGCTGTGGGTCACGGCGACGACGTAGCGATCGGGATTCTTCTGATCGAGCGTGATGAAGGCACCGATCGGGCCGTTGACTGGCAAATCCGGCCGGGCCATCAGCTCCGCGATCGCGACATGCGTCCGCGCCGCGGCGATGTCCCGCAGTCCGGCCTGCGCCGGTTCAAGGCCGCGCGCGTCGATGGCCTGCTGATCGAGGTGCGCGGCGTAGTAGTCGCCAATCTTCTGTTCGAGGCTGCCGGCCTGCGCCGAAGTGGCAGCCAGTTCTTCGATGATCCCGCGCGTGTCGGCTTCTGACTTGTCGGCAAGCTGATCGAAACTGCCGAAGCGCGTGCGATCCGATGGCAGCTCGGTGCTGGCGATCCAGCTGCCGCCGGCATAGCGAAAGAAGTCGTCACCGGGACGAACTGCGAGATCCTTGCCGGCGAGGTCCACGCCCCAGCTGCCGATCTGCGGCCCGTCGGCACTTGCGACGTGTGGGCAGAGCGCCGTCAGCAGGCACGATGCAAGCAGTTTGGTCAGACGCATGTTTCTCTCGTAAAACAGATGGCCTAAAGCAGATCCCGCAGCCGGTACCACAGCATCGCCAGCACCAGCGCAGGTCGTCGCAGCGCCGCTCCGCCCGGAAAGTCGTGGTGCGGGATCCGCGCAAAGACATCGAAGCGGCCGGCGGTGCCCGTGATGGCTTCAGCGAGCAGCTTGCCGGCAATGCCGGTCAGCGCGATGCCGTGTCCGGAAAAGCCCTGCAGGAAGTATACGTTCGGGGCCAGGCGGCCAAAATGCGGCGCGCGATTCATCGTGATGTCGACATAGCCGCCCCAGGAATGTTCAATTCTGACGTCCGCAAGCTGCGGAAAGACGTTCAGCAGCCGCTGGCGCGTGACGCCGCTCGTGTTGAACGGATCGAGTCCCGAATAGCTGACCCGCCCGCCGAACAGCAACCGATGATCAGCAGAGCGCCGAAAATAGTCGAGCACCCAGTTGATGTCGGTGACCGCCGCGTTGTTGCGGATCAGTGCCGCCGCGCGCGCGTCCCCCAGTGGCTCGGTCGCCACGATGTAGGTGCCGACGGCCATGATCTTGCGCGCAAGCTCGGGTGCGAGCGCGCCGAGATACGCATTGCCGCACAGTGCGAGCTGGCGGCAACGCACTTCGCCTTGCGCCGTCTGCACGCGGAGCATCGAGCCCTGGTGCGTATAGGCCAGCGCGCGGGAGTCTTCGAAGATCCGTACGCCGGCGCGTCGCGCCGCGGTGGCCAGACCGAGCGTGTACTTGAGCGGATGCAGATGTCCGCTGCGGGAATCGAACGTGCCGCCCCGATAGCGATCGCTGGCGACGAGTTCGCGCAACTGCGGTTGCTCGACGAAGCTGACGCTCGGGTAATCGTAACGATTGTTCAGCGCGTCAACCCAGGCGCGCAGTTCGGCTTCCTGTCGCGGCTTGATCGCCACATGCATTTGTCCTGCAACCCAGTCGCAGTCGATGCCGTGCCGTGCGGTCAGCGTCTGGATCAGATCGAGGCCCTCGACGGTCACATCCCAGACCTTGCGGGCATCCGCCGCGCCGAGCAGGGCCTCGATCTTCGCCTCGCCGGCGGCAACACCGCAGATCGCCTGCGCGCCACTGCGCCCTGACGCTCCCCAGCCGATGCGCTTCGCTTCGAGCAGCACGACCTGCAGGCCGGCTTCTGCCAGATGCAGTGCCGTCGAACAGCCGGCAATGCCGCCGCCGATCACGCAGACATCGGCGTCCAAGGCGCCCGTCAGGGCCGGCGCGGCGTTCGGCAGCACGACCGACTCGCTGTAGTAGGACGCGACGTACATCAGATCGGTCCGAGGTAGCGGGCGATCTCGAGCGGCGTGACGTGACTGTCGAAGTCTTCGAGTTCCGCGCGCTTGACGGTCGCGTAGAGCTGCGCAAACGGCTTGCCCAGAAACTCCGTCGCAACGTCACTGGCCGCAAATCGCTCGATGGCGGTAGCCCAGTGGGTCGGTAGCGGTTCGCCGGCTTGTCGATAGGCGTTGCCGTCGGTCACCGGCGGCGGTTCGACGCCTTGCGACAGACCGGAGTGGATGCCCGCCAGCACCCAGGCCAGTACCAGATACGGATTCGCATCCGCGCCGGCGAGCCGGTGCTCGATGCGTCGATTGGCGGCGTCGCTCGCCGGAATGCGGATCGCCGAGCCGCGATTGTTGATCGACCAGCTCGGCGTCAGTGGCACGTAGGCCTCGGGCCGGAACCGCCGGTAGGAGTTGGGTCCCGGAGCGCAGATCGCCATGCCATCGCCGAGGGTTGCGAGCAGTCCGGCGACGGCGTGCCGCAGGTCGGCACAATCGGTTGGTACGTGGCCGTCACTGAAAATGTTGCGACCCGCCGCATCGAGCAGGCTGACATGCAGATGCAGACCAGAACCTGCCATATCGCGATAGGGTTTGGCCAGGAAGGTCGCTTCGCTGCCGTGGGCGCGGGCCACACTGCGCACGACGCGCTTGAAACGCATCGCCTGGTCGCAGGCAAGCAGCGCATCCGGCTGGTGCGCCAGGTTGACCTCGTACTGACCCGGGCCGTACTCCGCCAGCGCTGACGTGGTCGGTATCTGCTGCACCCTGCAGGCCGTGTCGATGTCGCGCAGGAGCTGCGAGTAGTCGTTGAGGTCGGTCATCGAGTTGATCTGGGTACGGAACTCGCGCCGACCCGTGAGCGGTGAGCGCGGCGGTTGCGGCTGGCCGTCCGAGGTTCGTTGCAGATCGACGAGATAGAACTCGTACTCGACCGCGACGACTGGCGTCAGGTTCAGGCGCTGCAGCCGCTCGAGCGTCCGCGCGAGCACGTGGCGTGGGTCGCCATAAAAACCCCGTCCGTCGGTCTCGAGCATCGATACCTGCAGCTGGGCAACCTCTGGCGCCTGCCAGGGGACCGTGACGAGCGTCCCCGGGATCGGGTAGCAGGGTCGGTCTGCATCGCCGTCGTCGAAACCCAGCTGGGTCTCCTGGACCGTGCCTCCCAGTATGTCGAGGGCGAACATCGAGCCGGGCAGCGGCATGCCCGACTCATAGACCCGTTCGATACCGGCCCGATCGATGCGTTTGCCGCGCTCAACGGTGTTCAGGTCGTTGAGGAAGACGTCGAAGTACCGCACCTCTGGGTGGCCGCTCAGAAAGGCTGCCAGTTCAGCGCGTCGTGCAGCTGCCATGCGTTCGGAAACTTCGCTCACTGGCTCTCCCGGATGCCACATATTGCACTGCCGCAAGGCCCGGAAAACCGGCCCCGGATATGGTGTAATGAAAGCCGTCCGGTTGCTCTAGCGAGACCGCCGGCCCAGCAACCGAACCATTCCATGAAATCAGTCGCGACGCCGCCGCTTCGCCGCCCGGTCATTGGCATCCCGGCCGACCGTCGCATGCTCGGCCCTCACCCATTCCATGCGGTGGGGGAGAAGTATATCCACGCCATCGAGCGCGGGGCGGACGCGCTGCCGCTATTGATCCCGGTGCTGCCCGAGCCGCTGCCGATCGACGAGATTCTTGCAAGTGTGGACGGCTTGCTGTTTACCGGCAGTCCGTCGAATGTCGCGCCCGAGCGCTACCGTGGCGAGCCCAGCGCGCCGGGCACGCTGCATGACCTGGAGCGTGACGGGACGACCCTGCCGCTGATCCCGCGGGCAATCGCGGCCGGCGTGCCGGTACTCGGCATCTG
>JBBQWY010000032.1:0-34084 GCA_038210215.1 Steroidobacterales bacterium | reverse complement strand
GCACTGGCCGCGACCTGCGCGGCAGCCTGTGGCCATTGCAGCGAGTGGATCTCGGCACCTTGCTGCCAGGCAACCTGGACGGTTCCGTCGGGGCGCGGTGCCACCACGGGCAGCTGCGCCGAACCTGCAGGCGTGGGCAGTTCCTTTATGGGCCCGAAGCTCTCGCCGCCGTTGTTGGATGCGCGAGTGTAGATGCGGCGCCCGCTCGAACCCGTCTTGGCGTGCCAGAACAAATGCAGTGTGTCGCCGGCGAGAGCGAGTACGGGAGCATCCGACACGCTCGCCTCGGGATGTACGCGGACCGGTGCCGAATAGGTCTTGCCTCCGTCAGTCGATCGAACGAAATGTACGCCGGGCTCAGGTTCTCCGCCGCTGTAGTACGCGGCCCAGACCTGATCACCCGATGCGGCGACGGCGGTGGGCTTCAATGGGCAGCCTTCAATCTGCCAGCGATTCGGCGACAGCCGGTTTCGCGGCGAAAATGTGCGACCGCCGTCCGTGGAGACCGCGATCGTGCTGTCGCGGTAGCCGGCCTCGACCTGGCGCGAGCCAACGAATAGGCGGTCTCGGTCGTCGACGAAGGCCACCAGCTGACAGCACGGGCAGACGTCGGCCGGAAACAGCTCGGCGTCGGTGCCGAAGCTGCGACCATCATCGCTTGAGACCGCCATGGTGCCAAACACATGCGCGTGAGTCAGGCCGCCGTGCACGAGGTGACTCGCATCGGAAGTGGGCATCGTATTAAGGCGCTGCGGCACCTGAAAGCTGCGGCCCTGGTCCGTGGAGCGCGTGTACATTGCGACCGCATGCGGTTTGCCGTTCGCCGAATTGCAATCGTTGCCTGGATAAAACACGTGGATCGTGCCGTTGCCACCGATGGCGAGGCGCGGCTTGCTGACGGTGAATCCCCAGACATCGCCTTCCTTGCGGTTGACCTGCACCGGTGTGGTGAAGGTCCGGCCGCCATCGGTTGAACGGGCAAAGAACAGGTTGGTCGTGGCCATGTGCGAGTGGCCATGACCGCCCGTGTCATGCTGGCCAGCGTTCGGATCCTCGTCGATCCAGACCATGTTGATGGAGCCGTCTTCGCCAACGGCGATTTCCGGACCCTGAGCCTTGTGGTCGGAGGCGCTGACCAGCGCGTCGGAATCCGCGTTGACGAGCGCACTGGAGAGCGCCAGGCACAGCGACAGTGCCGCGACGCCAATGGCAGAGTGACTGATCGATGTCATGGTCCTGACCCCCGTGCAGATCCGATTCGATGCTGATCGAACCTACACCCGCAAACCTGGCAGGTTCAAAGGGCAGGCGATTCGTAACCGAAACTGGCGCCCAGGCCCAGTGGCAGCCCGAAGGCCCAGTAGATCATCAGCAGCACGGTCCAGGTCAGCAGGAAGGCAATCGAGAATGGAACCATCAGCGCGACCACGGTGCCGATGCCGGAGTTGCTGACGTAGCGCCTGCAGAACACCACGACCAGCGGAAAGTACGGCATCAGCGGCGTGATGATGTTCGTTGATGAATCGCCGATTCGATACGCCGCCTGCGTCACGTCGGGTGAGATGCCGAGCTGCATCAGCATCGGCACGAAGATCGGTGCGAGCAAGGCCCATTTGGCCGATGCCGAGCCGATGAACAGGTTGACGAGCCCCGTCAGCAGGATCATGCCGATCACGGTGATCTGGTTCGGCAGACCCAGCGACTTCAATCCTTCAGCCCCCTGCAGCGCGAGCAGGGCGCCGAGGTTCGACTGACCGAAGGCGGCGATGAACTGGGCTGCAAAGAAGGCCATCACGATGTAGTAGCCCATGCCGCTCATCGCCCTGGTCATACCGTCAATCACATCGCGATGGGTGCGGACAGTGCCTGCGCTGTAGCCGTAGACCAGGCCGGGAATGATGAACAGAATGAAAATCAGCGGCACGATCGAGCGCATCAGCGGCGCATCGCTGGCAGTCAGAATACCTGCCGCATTGCGCCAGGCTGACGTTGGCAGCCAGGCCGTTGCTGCCAGCACCGCGATGCTGGCCAGCATCGCCAGCAGCGCGCGGCGCAGGGCGCGGCGCTCGCGGTCGTTCAGCGCATCGAGCGTCGGCATGCCGCTCATGTCGCCGTCGACGCGGGTGGTGCGCAGCAAGCGCGGTTCAATGACGCGGTCGGTCAGATACCAGCCGACGCCGATGATCAGCAGGCAGGAGCCGGCCGTGAAGCCCCAGTTGTTGAGTGGATTGACGATCGCTGCGGGGTCGATCAGCTGCGCAGCCTGCTGCGTCAGGCCCGACAGCAGCGGATCGAGGGCGACGGGGATGAACGTCGCGCTGAAGCCGCCGGATACCCCGGCAAAGGCCGCGGCAATACCCGCCAGCGGATGGCGGCCAGCGGCATAGAAGATCACCGCGCCGAGTGGAATCACCAGCACGTAGCCGGCATCGACGGCCAGGTGCGAAAGGATCGCGACCAGGATCAGCATCGGTGTCAGTACCTGCTTGGCAGTCACCGACAGCAGCGCACGCAATCCGGCGTTGATGAAGCCGACATGATCGGCGACGCCGATGCCGAGCATTGCAACCAGCACGACCCCGAGCGGATGGAAAGTCACGAACACCCGCACCATGTCCGACAGGAACGCGGTCAGCGACGTGCCGTCGAGCAGGTTGTCGACGACCAATGGCGCTTTGGTGCGCGGGTCGATCACATCGAAGCTGGCAAAACTTGCGAGCCAGGACAGCACCGCCACCGCGATCAGCAGCCACAGGAACAGCACCGCCGGATCGGGCAGGCGATTGCCGAGTCGCTCGATCGAGTCGAGCAGCCGCTCGAGGCGGGTCTTTTCGGCAGCAGGACTATCCATTTTCGTTTGGTCCCCGAGGGTTCGGCCTGTCAGCGGCGATGGCGCAGTATCTCACGCGCAGCATTGTGCCCCGGCGCACCGGTGACGCCACCGCCGGGATGCGCGCCGGAGCCGCACAGGTACAGACCGCGCACCGGGGTGCGGTAGTCGCCGAACCCGAGCGCGGGACGTGCCGCCCACAGCTGGTCGAGTCCGAGTGCGCCATGAAAGATGTCGCCGCCGCTGAGACCGAAGACCCGCTCCAGATCCAGCGGCGTGAGGATCGAGCGGCCAAGAATGCTGGCGCGGAAATTTGGCGCGTACTGCGTGACCGTGTCGATGATCAGGTCGGCTGCCGCGTCGCGCGCCTGGTCCCAGCTGCGGCCATCGGGGAGCTGGTAGTCGAAGTGCTGGCAGAAGAGGCTTGCCACATGCGCACCGGGCGGCGCGAGCGTCGAGTCGATGGTCGATGGAATCATCAGCTCGATGATCGGCTCTCGCGACATGCCGGTCAGGCGCGCGTCGGCGTGCGCACGATCCATGTAGCGCAGCGAAGGCGCGATGATGATGCCCGAGCTCAGGTGCTCGCCGTGTGCGGGCTGGCCATTGAAATGCGGCAGTTCACTCAAGGCCACATTCATCCGGAAGCTCGCCGAGCCCACGCGCCAGCGCTGCAGATGTTCCAGAAAGTCCTGCGGCAGGACTTCGGGTTCGAGCATCTGCAGGAACAGCAGCCGCGGTCCGACGTTGGCGGCAACCTGTGGTGCGGTGAAGACTCGTCCGTCTTCGAGTTCGATACCGGTGACCTTGGGACGAATGGGTCTCGATGCGCTTCGGCCATCGACACGCCGGCCCTGCGTCAGCACGCGCCGCACCGGGGCTTCGAGTTCTATGTGTACCCCGAGGCAGCGGGCTTCGGCAGCCATCGCCGCGGTGATCGCGCCCATGCCGCCGCGCGGATGACCCCAGATGCCGCTCTTGCCGTTGACCTCGCCGAAGGCATGGTGCAGGAGCACGTAGCCGCTGCCGGGCGTGTAGGGGCTCGCGTAATTGCCGACGACGGCATCGAAGCCGTACAGGGCTTTCAGTGCCTCGCCCTCGAACCAGCTGTCGAGCAGTTCGCCCGCGCTGCGAGTGAACAGCTCGTGGATCTCGCGCTGGGTGCGCAATGGCAGCGCGCGAAACGCTCGGCCGAACGACAGCGCCGTCCA
Organism: Steroidobacterales bacterium; assembly: GCA_038210215.1. Classification (GTDB taxonomy): domain Bacteria; phylum Pseudomonadota; class Gammaproteobacteria; order Steroidobacterales; family Steroidobacteraceae; genus UBA964. The sequence goes on along the minus strand of JBBQWY010000032.1, from coordinate 30,043 downwards.
TAGATCTGGAAAACGCCGCAGGTTGGTCGGTGGTGTCTGCAGCAGCATCGAGCGCAGCAGTGCGACGGCACGGCCGAGCATTTCGAAGTAGCCCGGCAGCCGTTCGGCATCACGTGGCGAGAAGCGCGCCGCCTCGGCCAGCGTGCGGGACATTTCCGGGCCGGCTCGCAGCGCGTCGCCACCGGGCAACGGCAGGAAGTTCTGCATCGGCCGCTCGAGGATCTGCAGCCCATGCTCGGCAAGGCGCAGGTCAGTGATGACCTTCGGGTTCAGCAGGCTGACGGTGTAGCTCGCGGTCGAATTGCGGAAGCCGGGGTGAAATTCTTCGGTGACCGCGGCACCGCCGATGATGGGGCGGCGCTCGAAGATTGCGACCTTAAGGCCTGATTTGGCTAGGTAACAGGCACAGGTCAGCCCGTTGTGCCCGCCACCGATGACCAGGACATCAAATTGATTGGCCAGGGGCTTGCGACTGGATAAAATCACAGTTACTGTACGTGCAGACAGTCAACCAGCCGCAAAGGCCCACACAGGAAACTCACCGCCATGTCTGATCTCACTCCCAGGCAGACTGAAATTCTACGATTGATCCAGCGAGCGATTGCGGAAACCGGCATGCCGCCCACGCGGGCAGAAATTGCGCAGGAGCTCGGGTTCAGGTCCGCCAATGCTGCCGAGGAGCATCTGCGTGCGCTCGCCCGCAAGGGCGTCATCGCACTCGTGCCGGGCGCCTCGCGTGGTATCCAGCTCAAGGACACACTCCGCGAGCAGATGGGCCTGCCACTGATCGGCCGTGTGGCTGCCGGCAAGCCGATCCTCGCTGAAGAGAACATCGAGGCACGCTTCAACATCGATCCCGATATTTTTTCGCCGCGTCCGCATTACCTGCTGAAGGTCACTGGCATGTCGATGAAAGACGCCGGCATCCTTGATGGCGACCTGGTCGCCGTGCATCGCACGTCCGAGGTTCGCAACCGGCAGATCATCGTCGCGCGGCTCGAGAACGAAGTCACCGTCAAGCGCTACAAGCAGGAAGGTTCACTTGTCTGGCTGCTGCCGGAGAACCCGGACTTCGAACCGATCAAGGTCAATCTCAAGGAAGAGCCGATGATCATCGAAGGCGTGGTCGTCGGCGTGCTGCGCCGGGGCAAGGCGCAGGGCACAGGATTGATGTAGCGCCCACTCGCGCACCGCCAGAGGCAATTCAATGTCAAAGATCGAACGGCGCCTGCTTGCGGGCGCTCCGGGCGGCCTTGTCCCCGTGAAACGCGCACGACGACCCCAGATGCAGCGCTCCATCTGTCATTGCGGTTGTGGGCGTGTGAATTTCTTCACGCAGCCACGCTCGCCGCGCTTCGGTGCCGTGACGCAACCTCAGCTGGAGTTGCTGTGAAGGCAATCCTCAGCGCCGCACGTCACCGACCCTACTCCAGTTGCCACTTCGATGCCCGCTTCATCCGACACCGCGCTTCACGAACTGCTGCAGCATCCGGCCATCTGGCGCGGCCGCAGCACTGCACGCGGCGCTACGCTCAGCACGGGGTTTCCGCGGCTCGATGAAGCGCTGCCGGGCGGTGGCTGGCCGCGCACCGGCTGCATCGAGCTGCTGACGCCGCGCTGGGGCGTCGGTGAGCTGCGCCTGCTGATGCCGACGCTGGCGCAGCTGAGCCAGCTCGTGCCCGCGCGCTGGCTTGCCTGGATTGCGCCGCCGTTCGAACCTTATGCGCCCGCACTGCTCGAGCAGGGCGTGGCGATCGAGCGGCAGCTGGTGGTGCGTGCCTCCAAACCTCTATGGGCAATGGAGCAGGCGCTGGCCTCCGGGGCCTGTGCCGCTGCGCTCGCCTGGTTGCCGTCAGAACGTTCCAGGGGTCTTGCCCGCCGCCTGCGGCGCCTGCAGCTCGCAGCAGAGCGGGGCCAGGGTCTGGGCTTTCTGTTCTGCGAGCACGCCAGCGCGCGTGAGTCGTCGCCTGCGGCGCTGCGGCTTTGGGTTGAACCAATCGAGCAGGGTGTGCGACTGCGGCTGCTGAAGAGTCGCGGCGGTCTGCGCAGTCCGTTCGAACTGCGCTGGACCGATGCCACGCAATAACCGCGTGACGTCCGCCCGCTGGCTCGATGCCGGCAGGCAAGGGCGCGCGGCAACGCATCCACAGCAGGTTGCGTCGCTGGTCGTGCCAGTTCCGCCAATTGTTCCAGCGCCGCTCGAATCGCAGCCGGGCATCGATGCCGCGCAGCTCTGGCTGGCTCTGCATCTGCCGGCCCTGCTGCTCGAAGCCGTTGCCAAGGTGGGCGACCCGCCGCTGGCGGTGATCGACACCGATCGCGGCGTACAGCGGGTGGTCGCGATGACCGCAGCAGCCCGCACGCAGGGTATCCAGCGCGGTCTCGGGGTGTCGGCGGCACTGGCACTGCTTGCGGATCTGGTGCTGCGGCCGCGTGACCTGCGCCGCGAACAGCAGCTGCTGATCCAGGTTGCGACTGCTGCGCTCGATTTCTCGCCGCGTGTCAGTCTCGAGCCGCCCGATGGCGTGCTGCTCGAAATCAAAGGCAGCTTGCAGCTGTTCGGCGGCCTCGCGGCGCTGTCGCACGCGTTGCAGCAACGCTGTGCCGCCGAGGGCGCGACGGCGCGCATCGGTGTGGCACCGAATCCGCTCGCGGCGCTTGCCGGGGCACGCACCGCCCGCTCGTTCAGCGTGACTTCTGAAGCGCAGCTCGTGGCCCGGCTTGCTCCTTTGCCACTGCTCGCACTGCGCTGGCCGGATGTGACGCTCGAGCGACTTGGCAGCATGGGGGTGCGTACGCTGGGCGAGCTGCTGCGTCTGCCGCGCGCCGGGTTTGCGAAGCGTTTCGGTCGCTCGCAACTCGTGATGCTCGACCGGCTCGTAGGGAAGCTGCCGGAGCCGCGCCAGATCTTCAGGCCGAAGGAGCGCTTTCGGGGTCGCTGCGAGCCTTCATTCGAGATCTCCGATCACGGCACGATCCTGCGTTACCTGCAGCCTTTGCTGGCGCAGCTCGAGCGTTTCCTGCGCCAGCGCCAGTGCGCGCTGACCACGCTGCATTGCCGTTTCTGGCATCGCCGTGCCGATGCGGTGCCGGCGCGTTTCACGCCGCTGCGACTGGCGCTCGCGGCGCCGGAATGGTCGGCTGAGCGTTTCGCGGCGCTGCTGGGCGCGCATCTGGAACGTCTGGTGCTGCCGGCGCCGGTCATACGCTGCGAGCTGCGCTCTGGTGAGCTCTTGCCCTTCGCGTTATCGAGCAGCTCGTTGTGGCAGCTCGGTGAGCATGGCGGTGCGCAGGGTCCGGAGGCGCCCGCCTTGATCGAGCGGCTGCGCGCAAGGCTTGGCAGTGCCGCCGTCTACGGGCTGTGCCTGGTGCCCGAGCATCGTCCTGAACATGCCTGGAGCGTGCGGGAACCTGCGACGACGCTGGCGACCACAGCAGACGCTGCGCGCGCGGTCACGCCACCGGTCGACGGCTACCTGCGTCGGCCGCTGTGGTTGCTGCAGCAGGCGCAGCCGTTGCCGGATGCCTCCCGGCTGCAGCTGCTCGAGGGCCCCGAACGCATCGAGAGTGGTTGGTGGGACGGTCGTGACATCGCGCGCGATTACTATCTGGCGCGCGATCGTCACGGTACCGAGCTGTGGGTGTATCGCCAACGGCTGGCGCCACACGCCTGGTTCCTGCACGGCGTATTCGGTTGAAACGCGATGACCGATCGCTATGCCGAACTGCACTGCATCTCGAACTTCACCTTCCTGCGCGGCGCCTCCAAGCCTGAGGAACTGGTTGCTCGGGCACAGCAGCTCGGCTACAGCGCTCTTGCGATCACCGATGAGTGTTCGGTCGCCGGTGTGGTACGCGCGCATGCCGCGCTGCGTGAGCTGCCCGAACCCCGTTTGAAGCTGATCATCGGGGCGCAGTTTCACCTCGATTGCGGACTGCAGCTGGTCGTGCTGGCGGCGACGCGGCGCGGCTACGGTCAGTTGTGCCGGCTGATCAGTCGCGGCCGGCGCGCGGCACCCAAGGGTGACTATCAACTGGCACGCACCGACGCCACTGACCTGTTGGCAGCGCCCGACTGCCAGCTGCTGTGGATCCCGGCGCCCGGCACCTCGGCTGAAGCCATGTTGCCGACAGCACACTGGCTGCAGCAGCACTTCGCGGGTGCGGTGTCGATTGCCGTTGAGCTGTTGCGCGATGGTCATGAGCGGCGCCAGCTCGCCGTGCTGCAGCAGCTCGCAAAGCTGAGCGGTCTGCCGCTGCTCGCTGCTGGCGATGTGCGCATGCATCTGCGAGCAAGGCGGCGACTGCAGGATGCGCTGACCGCAATCCGCGCCAACCTGCCACTGAGTGCGGCCGGGCTCAGGCTGCTGCCGAACGGTGAGCGCTATCTGCGCGAGATCCCGAGGTTGCTGCGTCTGTACCCGCGCGAGCTGCTGGCGCAGACGATCGTCATTGCCGATCGATGCAGCTTCTCGCTCGATGAGCTGCGCTATGAGTATCCGCGGGAGATTGTCCCCGTGGGCCATACGCCGCCATCGTGGTTGCGCGAGCTGGTCGAGCGCGGAGCCTGCTGGCGCTGGCCCGCTGGCATGCCTGCGACCGCGCGGACGCAGATCGAGCATGAGCTCGCGCTGATCGCGGATCTCGCCTATGAGCCGTACTTCCTGACGGTATACGACATCGTAGGCTTCGCACGTTCCGAGGGAATCCTTTGTCAGGGGCGCGGTTCGGCGGCCAACTCGATCATCTGTTTCTGCCTCGGCATCACCGAGGTTGATCCGTCGCGGATGCAAATGCTGGTCGAGCGTTTCATCTCGCGCGAGCGCAACGAGCCCCCGGATATCGACATCGATTTCGAACACGAGCGGCGTGAGGAAGTCATCCAGTACGTCTACCGCAAGTACGGCCGCGAGCGTGCCGCGCTGACCGCGACCGTGATCAGCTACCGACCGCGCAGCGCGCTGCGCGACCTTGGCAAGGCGCTGGGCTTCGATCCGCTGCAGACCGAGCGACTCTCGGGCGCAATGTCCTGGCACTCCAGCGAGATCGACCCGGAGCGCATTCGCGAAGCTGGCTTCGATCCCGACAATCCGCGGGTCGCAAATCTGATCGCACTGGCGCGTGAGTTGCTGGGCTTCCCGCGGCATCTGTCACAACATGTCGGCGGTTTCGTGATTGCGCGCGACCTGCTCGAGGAGCTCGTGCCGATCGAGAACGCCGCGATGCCTGAACGCACGGTGATTCAGTGGGACAAAGATGATCTCGACGACCTGAAGCTGCTGAAGGTCGATCTGCTGGGGCTCGGCATGCTGAGCGCAATCCGTCGGGCGCTCGCACTCGTGACGGACTGGCGCGCCCGCATGGCCATGGCGGCAGGGCGCGAGGTGCCGCTGCCCTTCGTGATGGGCAGCGTGCCGGCCGAGGATGCGCGCGTCTACGACATGATCAGCCGCGCCGATACGGTCGGTGTGTTCCAGATCGAATCACGCGCGCAGATGTCGATGCTGCCGCGGCTGCGGCCGCGCAATTACTACGATCTGGTCATCGAAGTCGCGATCATCCGCCCCGGTCCGATCCAGGGCGGCATGGTGCATCCCTACCTGCGGCGGCGGAACGGCGAAGAAGCCGTCAGCTATCCGAGCCCCGAGGTCGAAGGCGTGTTGCAGCGGACCCTGGGCGTGCCGATCTTCCAGGAGCAGGTCATGCAGCTGGCGATCGTCGCCGCGGGCTTCACGCCCGGGGAGGCGGATCGGCTGCGGCGAGCCATGGCGGCATGGAAGCGACGCGGTGGGCTCGGTCAGTTCGAGCAGCGACTGATCCATGGCATGCTCGAGCGCGGTTACAGCGAAGATTTCGCGCGCCAGATCTTCAGCCAGATCCAGGGCTTCGGTGAGTACGGTTTTCCGGAATCGCACGCGGCCAGCTTCGCCTTACTGGTCTATGTCTCGTGCTGGCTGAAGTGCCACGAGCCTGCGGCCTTCACCTGTGCGCTGCTCAACAGCCAGCCGATGGGCTTCTATGCACCGTCGCAGCTGGTGCGCGACGTCCGCAATCATGGTGTCGAGGTGCGGTCGGTCGATGTGCGCAGCAGCGAGGTCGATTGCTCGCTGGAGCCGGGCACGGCACCAGCAGATGAACACAACGGTCCGGCGCTGCGTCTCGGCTTGCGGATGGTGCAGTCGCTGTCGGCGACCGGTGCCGCACGGCTCGTGGCTGCGCGTGCCGTGGCGCCGTTCAAGGATGTGCAGGATCTTGCGGCGCGCGCCGCGCTCGATCGCGGTGATCTCGAGGCGCTCGCCGCCGCCAGTGCGCTCGCCGGCCTCACGGGCAACCGGCATCAGGCGTTCTGGAGCGTTGCGGGCACAGAGCGCGAGCTCGTGCTGGCGCCGCGCGGTGACCGCAACGAACCGACACCCTTGCTGCCCCTGCCCAGCGAAGGCGAGGACGTGATCGCCGACTATCGTGCGGTGGGCCTGACGCTGGGCCGGCATCCGCTGGCGCTGCTGCGGCCACAGTTCGCGCGCGAGCGACTGCTATGCGCCAGTGATCTTGCAGCGGTGCCGCACGGTCGGCATATCGGTGTAGCCGGCATCGTGATCACTCGCCAGCGGCCGGCGACTGCCAGTGGCGTCACCTTCGTGACACTGGAAGACGAAACCGGCTACGTGAACCTGATCGTCTGGGAGCGCACTGGCAAGGCGCAGCGCCGCGCGCTGCTCGAGTCGCGCCTGATGGAAGCGCGCGGTGAGTTGCAGCGCGAGGGCAGCGTGATTCATCTGATTGCGCACCGGATGCGCGACCGGTCTGCCTTGCTCGGCGAGCTGCTGACCCGCTCGCGCGACTTTCGCTGATCTGTTCGGCCAGATCAGCTGTGGCCAGATCAGCGCTTTGCGGCCAGCTGCTCGCGCGACAGTTCGGCTTTCTTGTGCGCGGGCGTACGGGACGCCAGCAGCGCGGCGATCGCGACGCCCACCGTCACCAGTGACATCTCCAGCCAGAATTCCTGCGGACGTTCCCAGAACTCCGTGAACAGATGCCAGCGGCCGGCGATCTCGACCGCATTCCAGGCAATGATGGCCGTCGGGATGCCATAGCGGATTGCGGTCGTGACCTTCCAGAACTTCATCAGCCGCTGGAACAGGTACACCGCCCAGATCACGTTGAAGAAGAAGATGCCGTAGGTCACCGGATGACGGTCACCGAGGATGTTCTCGTCGTACATGAACAGCAGCAGCAGATAGAAGAACCAGATCACGTAGATTGTCTCGAGTGCCGTGATCGCGGCAAAGTTGCGCGGGTAACCAGGCGTGGGTTTGCCGGTTCCGAGGCCCAGATTTCGCTGGAACCACAGGAAGAAATTACACTTGGTTTCTTTGTTGAGCAGGAAGTACACGAGCGTCGCGCCCATGATGCCGATCGAGGACATCATGACTAGGTATTCGGCCTTGGTCGCGATCTCACCCGGCATGTTCTTGTCCATCAGGTCCGGTACGCCCAGATAGTTGCCTGCCCAGACAAACGAGAACTCGATCCAGCCGGTCCACAGGAAGGTGCCGGCCCAGAAACCGAGCCAGGTCGCCGAGACTTCATTGGCCGAGCGCATGCCGATCAGCAGCAGTGCGGAGCCGAGAATGCCCATCGCGAAAGCCGACTCGTAGATGTAGTTCTGCCCCGGCCAGACTTCCTCCATGACGATCATCACGGTGTGACCCAGCGCCTGGACCACGAACACGATCACGAACGCCAGCAGTCCGACCCAGGGTGGCCGGTACAGCAAATTCATCAGCCTGCTGCCAGGGGCGGCAGCGACGGCGGGAGTCGCGGCAGGAGTGGTCGGTTGAGTCATGCGGCTTGCTCGGCGAGAGGGACGTGGCAAAGTGAACCAGATCAGTTTACGTGGGCACTTCCAGCCTGAGTGTCAACGGCACGTTAACAGGGTGTGATCGACAGACAACGTCGCCAGGATTCGATGACGCAGAATTCCGTAACGCAGGCTGAGTACGCCCGGGTCTTGCTGGTCGACGACGACCAGGAACTCGCTGCAATGCTCGCCGAGTTTCTGGCGCTGCAGGGCTTTGCGGTGAGCCTTGAACATAGTGCAGAGGCTGCGCTCGAGCGCCTGGCAAGCGAGCCGCAGGACTTGATCGTGCTCGATGTGATGCTGCCCGGGATCAGCGGTTTCGAAGCGCTGCAGCGATTGCGTGAGCGGCACGATGTCCCCGTGATCATGCTGACCGCGCGCGGCGAGGAATCCGAGCGCATCCTCGGCCTGATGCGCGGCGCCGACGACTACCTGACCAAGCCCTGCAGCCCGCTGGAGCTTGCCGTGCGGATCCGCACCGTGTTGAAGCGCGTCAGGGCAACGCCGCGCACCGCCCAGGATTCGAGCCGGCTCGAAATCGGGCCGCTGCGACTGGATCTCAAGCGGCGCGAAGTGCATGCCTTCGACAAGCCCGTCGCGCTGACCGCCGCCGAGATGCGCGTGCTGGAGCAACTGATGCGCCATGCCGGTGAAGTGCTGTCGCGCGCGCGCTTGACGCAGCTTGCGCTGGACCGCCCGATCGAGGCCTACGATCGAAGCATCGACACGCTGGTCAGCAAGCTGCGCCGCAAGCTCGCGGCGGCCGGTGTCGCCGACGACTGGATCGGCAGCCTGCGCGGCCAAGGCTACGTGCTCGACCCGCAGTCCTCGACCGAACGGCCCTGACGTGCTGGTTCCGTCACAACGCCTGTACTGGCGAATGGCCTTCTACATCGGTGCGGCTCTGCTTGCGTTCGTGACGCTGTCGCTGGTCAGTGTGTATCTGCTCGCCTCGCAGGAGCTGCAGAATTACACGGCCACCAAACATGGCACGCTCGGCCGGGAAGCCGCCCGCCAGCTCGCTGCCGGCGGTCGCCCGGCGCTCGAACGCTGGCTGCGAAACGAGGCACCGATACCCGCTGATGTGACGGTCTACGTGCTCGACAGCGCGAGCCGCGACATCCTTGGTCGCGCCGTACCCGAGTTTTATCGAAGCGTGATCGAACGCTACGTGACCGCGCCACCGGGCAGCACAGAGCCGAACTATCGGCCGGTGCGACTGGCGCCGCAGCTGGTCGCGAGCAATGGTGAAAGCTACGCGTTCATGGTGCTGCCGAACCGCATCGGCCTGCTCGGCAACACGGCGACGACACTCGGGCTGCTGGCGGTGGCTGCGCTCGTGATCGCGACGATTGCCTGGGGGATCGCGCGGGCCATCGGCCGACCTGTTGGCGAGCTGCAGACCGTGGTACGTGAGCTGGCATCGGGGCGTGTCGCGGCCCGGGCGCCGTTATCGCTGACCGCGCGCCGCGACGAGCTCGGTGCTCTGGCCGTCGATTTCAACCAGATGGCCGAGCAGATCGCAGCGTTGCTCGCGAGCCGCCAGCGACTGACCAGCGAGATGTCGCACGAACTGCGCTCACCGCTGGCCCGCCTGCAGGCAGCGCTGGCACTCGCGGCGCACCGAGGTTCGATGGCTGAGGCTGATCTGGCCCGGATCGAGCGCGAGATCGGCCGGATGGACCAGGTCATCACCGATCTGCTGCGTTACTCGCGGCTCGACGCAGCGGCACCGATGCAGCAGCGGCTGACGCGTCTCGATGCACTGCTCGGGCAGATCGTTCGCGACGAGGAGATCGAGGCCTCCGCGCATGGCAATCGAATCTCGCTCGACTGCCCGCGCGATCTGCTGGTCATCGGCGATCCGGAACTGTTGCGTAGCGGCTTCGAGAACCTGCTGCGCAATGCCATTCGCTACGCTCCGCCAGGAACCGCAGTCGAGGTGACGGCCAAAGTCGGTGCGTCGGGGCACCAGATCCTGATCGAGGATCGCGGCCCTGGGGTGCCGGAAGCGATGCTGGAGAAAATATTCGAGCCGTACGCGCGGGTGGCTGACAACACCAGCGGCACAGGCCTGGGGCTGGCGATTGCGCGGCGTGTTTTTGCCGCGCACGGCGGTTCTATCTGCGCCTCACCGCGAATCGGCGGCGGCCTGCGGGTCGCGGTGGAGCTGCCTGCAGCGCAGCTGGAGTAGGCGTAGGCGTGGGCGCCATGCCGCCGATGCTCAGCGGGCTTTCCGGGCCCGGCCCTTGCCCGCTTTGGCAGGCGGATTGTCTGAGTCTTCGGGGCCGCGGATGTCGTAGTCGTCGAAGTCGCTCATCAGATCGGCTGTGCGCTTTTCTTCGAGCAGCCGTTCCAGGCGCCGCCAGGCCGGATCACCGAGCTTCTGGCCGCGTTTGCGCGCCTGGTCGAGGTCGCGGATGGCGCGATCCACATCGACACGCTCATTGCCTTCGCTACTTTCCTCGACGTCGTCCTCGTCGAAATCGTCTGACTCTGGTTTCTCGCTCATGACTCTTTGTTGACAGACTGGAGGCCGTGAACCCCGGCAAACAGCGCGAAATCTATTGTGGTTCGAGCCGGCTTGCAATCCCTTTGTCTGGCATCAGCGGATCAGGTTGTTCATCTCGAAGATCGGCATCAGCATCGCAAACACGATCCCCATTACGAACAGCCCCATCACCACGATCATCAGCGGGCCAAGCAGCCCGACGAAGGCGGCGAGGATTCCGTCCAGCTCCCGCTCCTGGCTGATCGCCGCCCGCTCGAGCATCTGTTCGATCTTGCCGCTCGATTCGCCGCTCGAGATCAGGTGGATCGTCATTGGCGGAAACAGCTTGCTGCGCGCCAGCGAGCGGCCAATGGGCGCTCCTTCGCGCACACGTGCTGCGGCGTCGTTGACCGCATCGCGCATCGGCAGACTGCTGACGACCTCGCCGGAAATTCGCATCGCCTCGAGCACCGGCACTGCGCTTCCCATCAGGATGCTGAAAGTGCGCGTGAACCGCGCGGTGCTGAACCCGCGCACGAGCCGGCCGATGACCGGCAGCCGCAGCACCACCCGGTCGAAGCGGCGCCGGGCATCAGGATTGCGCAGCCAGCGCGCAAAGACGATTCCGCCAACGATCAATGCCGCCAGCAGCCAAAGCCCCCAGTCGCGCAGGAAATCGCTGAAGCCGATCAACAATCGTGTCATCAACGGCAGCTGCGTCTTGCCGGTTTCGAATACCTCGACGACCTTTGGCACGACGTAGACGAGGAGGCCGGAGACGATGCCGAGACACATGACCGACAGTACGATCGGATAGAGCAGGGCGCCGACGACGCGCTGGCGCAGTTGGTCCCGGTTCTCGGTGTAGTCGGCGAGCCGCTCGAGCACGCTGTCGAGATGGCCCGACTGCTCGCCAGCCGCGACAGTCGATCGATAGATCTCCGGGAAGGCGCGCGGAAAATCCGCCAGGCCATCGGCCAGCGTGTGTCCTTCCATGACCTTCGAGCGCACGCCGAGCAGGATGCTCTGTACGCGCGGCTTCTCGCTCTGTTGCGAAACCGCGAGCAGCGCCTCCTCGAGCGGCAGCCCGGCTTTGCAGAGCGTCGCAAGCTGGCGCGTCAGCAGGGCCACATCAGCGACAGACGCGCCGCGGCTCAGCGAAAACGAGCGCTTCTGGCGCGTGCTCTCGGACTCCGCCACTGGCGCCACGTCCACCGGCAGCAGCTTCTGCTCGCGCAACAACGCCCGGACATGGCGTGCGGTGTCGCCCTCGATGACGCCAGAGCGTTCGCGGCCGGAGGGGTCGAGAGCCGTATACTCGAACGCGCCCATGGTTCGTTGGTCAGTCTTCGCGCGTGACGCGCAGGACTTCTTCGATCGTGGTTTCGCCCCGGAGAACCTTGGTACGTCCGTCGTCGCGAATCGACGGCGTCAACGAACGGGCGTAGCGCTCGAGTTCCAGCTCTGACATGCCGTCATGAATCATCGTGCGCATCGTATCGTCGATCAGCGACAGCTCGTAAATGCCGGTGCGGCCCCGATAGCCGCCGGAGGCATCGCGACCGGGGCGGTACAGCACGGGTGAGGGATCGTCGGCGCGAAGATTCAGCAAGCGACGTTCGTACTCGCCCGCTTCGAAGGGGTCGCGCGTCTCGGGGTTCAGCACACGTACCAGTCGCTGCGCAACCACGCCGATGAGACTCGACGACAACAGAAAGGGCTCGATGCCCATGTCGCGCAAGCGCGTTACGGCGCCGACGGCCGTGTTGGTGTGCAGGGTCGACAGTACCAGATGGCCGGTCAGTGAGGCCTGAACGGCAATCTGCGCCGTTTCGAGGTCGCGGATTTCGCCGACCATCACCACGTCCGGATCCTGACGCAGGATCGCACGCAGGCCGCGTGCGAACGTCATCTCGACCTTGGTATTGACCTGGGTCTGGCCGATGCCGTCGATGTAATACTCGATCGGGTCCTCGACCGTCATGATGTTGCGCGAGTCGTCGTTGAGGCGCTCGAGCGCTGCATACAGCGTGGTGGTCTTGCCGGAGCCGGTGGGACCGGTGACGAGCAGAATGCCGTGCGGCTTGTGGATCAGTTCATCGACCAGGCCCTGCGTGCGCGGATCCATGCCGAGCTGCGCCAGATCAAGGCGTCCGGCCTGCTTGTCGAGGATACGCAGCACGACGCGCTCGCCGTGACCCGAGGGGATCGTCGAGACCCGCACATCGACCGCACGACCGGCGATGCGCAGGCTGATCCGTCCGTCCTGGGGCAGGCGCTTCTCGGCGATATCGAGCTTCGACATGACCTTGATGCGCGAGACGACCAGCGGCGCGACCGCGCGCCGGCTCTGCAGCACTTCGCGCAGCACGCCATCGACTCGAAAGCGGATCACGAGCCTGTTCTCAAACGGCTCGACGTGGATATCGGACGCATTCTCCTTGACCGCCTGCGTGAGCAGCGCGTTGATCAGGCGGATGATCGGCGCGTCATCGTCGCTTTCGAGCAGGTCGGCCTGCTCGGGAAGCTCCTGCGCCAGAAACGCCAGGTCGGTCGTTTCTTCCAGACCTCCGGCCGCGGAGATGGCACTGTTGCCACCCTCGTAAACCGTTCGCAGCAGCAGGTCGAACTGTGCTTCGTCGACTCTTTCGATACGTAATGGCGCGCGCAGCGCGCGGCGCGCTTCCGCGACCGCGGTTGGCAAGGCGCCATATCGGACTGCGCACACCGCCACGCCTGCCGCGTACTCTCGCACGACGACGCCGTGGCGTTTGGCGAACGCGAACGATAGTCGACGCTCCGTTGCGGGTGGCGCCTCGGCCAGGATCAATTCGGGTTGGGCGCTCACGGTACGCTCGCGGGCGCGGGCGCGGGCGCGGGCGCCTCCGCAGCGGCCGGTTCCGCGGGCGGTGCGGCAACGGGGGGCGTCGCGACAGGCAACGGCGGCAGCGGCGGCAGCATCGAGCGGCGCTCGCCGGGCAACAACGGCAGGATCTCGCCACGTGGCGCACTGCGGCGCTGCTCGTCGCGCATATAGTTGTACTTCTGGTTCGTCTCCAGCGCCGTGTCCATGCCATCGCGCAGGATCCGCGGCTGGATGAAAACCATCAGATTGGTCTTGTTCTTCTTGGCGCTGCGCGTCTTGAACAATTCGCCAATCAGGGGAATGCGCCCAAGGAAAGGCACGCGCTGCTCGCCGCTCGACTGCGTGTCCTGGATCAGCCCGCCGAGCACAATCGTGCCGCCGTCCTCGATCAGCACCCTGGTGCTGATCGTGCGCTTGTTGGTGACCAGATCTACGGCGCCGCTGCTGCTCGCTGCGATGCTGGAACTCTCCTGCTCGATCTTCAGCATCACCGAGTCACCCTCGTTGATCTGCGGTGTGATCTTGAGGATCGTACCCACTTCCTGGCGCTGGATCGTCTGAAAGGGATTGACCGAGCCGCCATTGTTGCCGCCGGTATTCGTGAACTGACCGGTGACGAACGGCACTTCCTGGGCGACTTTAATCTGCGCTTCCTGGTTGTCCATCGTGACGATCGACGGCGTCGCGATGACATTGGTGTCGGAGTCGCCGCGCAATGCGCGGATCACGGCCGCAAAGTTGATCCCCGTGCCATTCAGGCGACCAATGCCAATGGTCGTGCCGCGCGGCACCGCAGTCAGTGTGCTCGGATCATCGATGGCGCGGGCCAGATCGACTATCGACACGCCGCCGATCGGTTCAATGAAGCCGCCTGCCGGGATATCACCGTCGGAGTCCGCCGCGACCCAGTTCACGCCGAGTTCAGCCGACTTGTCGACCGTGACTTCTACGATGATCGCCTCCACCAGCACCTGCGCGCGGCGGATATCGAGCTTGTCGACGATCGCCATCAGCGAGCGCATCGTCTTGGGTGGTGCGTTGATGATCAGCGCATTGGTTTCAGGCTCTGCCCAGATGGTCGCCTCGCGATCGGCCACAGTCGTCGCGCCGCCGGCTGCTGCCGGTGCGGCGGCCGTGCCGGCGAGCTGTTCCTTCAATTTGCCGGCGATCTTCTCGGCGTCGGCGTAGCGCAGGTAGCGCACCTGGGCATCGCCACCGTTTTCGAGCGGCGTGTCGAGGTGGGCGATCAGCGTCTTGGTCCGCAGCCGCAGCGTCTGGTCGCCGCTCAGCAGGATGCTGTTGGAGCGTTCATCGGCGACCAGCCGCACGGTCGGCGAACCGCCTTCGGCCTGGGCTTGCGCCTGGTTCAGCGACGAGACAATCCGGACGACTTCGGCCGCCGAGGCGTTCTGCAGCGTCACGACTTCGATGTCTGAATTACCGGCCTGGTCGATCCGCTGGATGATGCGCAGCATCCGTGAAACATTGTTGGCGCGGTCCGAGATGATCAGGATGTTCGAGGACGGATAGGCCGCCAGATGTCCGTATTGCGGGATCAGCGGCCTCAGGATCGGCACCAGCTGCGCCGCGCTGACATTCCGCACCTCGATGATTTGCGTGACGATCTCTTCGGAAGTCGCGCTGACGCGGTTGGGCAGGTCATTCGCCGGCAGCTGGCGCGCGTTGGCGTCGGGGACGATCTTCAGCACATTACCGGAGGGCACCGCGACAAAGCCGTGCACTGACAGCAGCGCAAGGAACGCTTCGTAGAACGCGTCCGGCGACATCGGCGTCGACGACAGCATCGTGACCTGGGCGCGCACTCGCGGGTCGATGATGATGTTGCGGCCGGTCGAGGCGCCGACCGCCTCGATGACCTGGGTGATGTCCGCGTCCTTGAAATTGGGCGTGATGCGCGCCGCGCTCTGCGCCAGCAGTGGGGGCGCGGACATGCAGAGCAGCGCGGCCAGCAGGCACAGTAGTCGAGTCTTGGGAGGCAGGCGATTTTGTTGCATTAGGCGGTCTCAGTCATTGCCGGTCGGCGGCGGCAGTTGCGGCGTCGCCTCGACGGCAGCCACCCCATCGGCGGGAATGATCTGCTGGGCCTCGTTGGCAATCTGTGACAGGTTCAACACCATCTCGTTCGGTCGACCATTGCGCACGACGCTGACGCGGACCTCCGCGGCACTGCCAAGGGTGCTGAAGATTTCCTCGCCCCGAGCGGGATCATCGAGCGGGGTGCCGTTGATTTCGGTGATCAGGTCACCAGGGCGCAGCCCGAGCCGCAGGAAGGCGCCGGGATTGCGGCCCGGGTAAACCCTGAAACCACGTTGTTTGCCGCCTACCATGACCTGCTGCGGGCGGATAATGTCGCCGAGCACGCCGGGATTCTGCGCCAGCGCCGAGCGCATCCGGTCGACGACCGCGGCACTGCCAGCTGCCGCATTGCCGACAAATGGCGGCGGTGTGGATGAGAGCTGGCGCGGCAGTACCAGGGCCTCCAGTGCGCCGCCTCGTTCGATGATCGCCCGATCGGCATAGACCGCGTGCAGCCGGGCGTTGCCCGAGATCGTGTTGCCGACCATCACGAGCTTCGCGTTGGCCGCAGTTTCGCCGATGATCGCTGCGCCGCTCTTGGGATCGTCCTCAGCGAGCAGGCCCGCCAGCACCAGCGACATATTGGTCACGGGTGCCTGGGAGGGGTCGATTTCGGCTTGGGCGCTGATGCCAAACAGATGCGCGTTGATGATCGCGCCCACATCGACCGTTCGACTTGATCCGGATCGGGGGCTCTCAGGGGTCACGGCCACTGCAGACGGCGCATCGGCGGCGCCAAAGAAGTCGGTCAGGATCGACGCCAGCTGCACGCCAATCAGCAGCGCGAACACGACTGTCAGCAGTTCCGGGCCGCGGGTGCGCAGTAGGCTCGCGGCTGCCGCTGCGCTACCTGGCATCTGCAACCACGAGGCGATGTTCATCCCGCGATGATACGAGCCTCGCAATGACGCTCACAAGCGATTGTTTTGTCACGCGAATCTAGGTCACATCGTCGCGAAGCAGCGACGCGGCCCGGCGCGCGGTACGCGCTGCCTGCTGCCACGCATGCTGGCCTTGAGTTCGGGAGCACTCGCCCCTATAACTTGGACCGATGTCAGAAGAAACTCCGGGCCAGTCCGATTCTGGAACTCTTGTCGCCGAGGCGACTCCCAAAACAAAGCAGCCAGCTTTGTTTCAGGTCATTCTCCTCAACGATGATTTCACTCCGATGGAATTCGTCGTGGATGTGCTGGAGCGCTTCTTCCAGCTCGGCCGGACCGCGGCAACGCGGATCATGCTCGAGGTGCACATGAAGGGCAAAGGTGTCTGCGGAGTGTTTACTTACGAGATTGCAGAGACGAAAGTGGCTCAGGTGACGACCTACGCGCGCGACCATCAGCACCCGCTGATGTGTACGCTCGAACAGGCCTGAGCGCGCGCGTATTACTCACAGGAAGGATTGCTGTGCTGTCAAATGAACTGGAAACATGCCTCAACGAGGCTTTTCAGATGGCCCGGGAAGGCCGTCATGAATTCCTCACCGTGGAACACCTGCTGTACGCGATCGTCGAGACGCCGCGAGTGCGCGAGATCCTCCGTTCCTGCGGCGCCGACGGCGCCAAGTTGCGCAGCGACCTGAAGGAGCATCTCGAGCAGACCACGCCGCGGCTCAAGGAAAACGAAGAGCGCGAAGTGCAGCCGACGCTGGGTTTTCAGCGCGTCCTGCAGCGGGCGGTGTTTCACGTGCAGTCGAGCGGCAAGAAAGAAGTCGGCGTGGCCAACGTGCTGGTTGCCATCTTCAGCGAGAAGCAGAGCCATGCGGTGTATCTGCTGAACCGCCAGGACGTGTCGCGCCTCGACATCGTCAATTACATCTCGCATGGTCTCGCCAAGCACGCTGACGAGCCGGGCGAGAAAGACGACGGCGTTGCGACGACCGAAAATGCCGAGCGTGAACCCGAGGGCGGCCGGGCCCTCGACAAGTACGCGACCAACCTGAACAAGATGGCCCAGGAAGGGCGCATCGATCCTCTGATCGGCCGCGAGCTCGAGATCGAGCGGACGATTGAGATCCTGTGCCGGCGGCGCAAGAACAACCCGCTGTACGTCGGCGAAGCCGGCGTCGGCAAGACCGCAATCGCCGAGGGGCTGGCGCTGCGCATCGTCGAGGAGAAGGTTCCCGACGTGCTGACCGATTGCACGATCTATTCGCTCGACATGGGTTCGCTGATCGCCGGTACCAAGTATCGCGGCGACTTTGAGAAGCGCCTGAAGGGCGTGCTCAACGAGCTCAAGAAGGAACCGGGCGCGGTGCTGTTCATCGACGAGATCCACACCGTGATCGGCGCGGGCGCCGCTTCAGGTGGCGTCATGGATGCCTCGAACCTGATCAAGCCGGTGCTGACCAATGGCGAAATCCGCTGCATCGGTTCGACGACCTACCAGGAGTATCGCGGCATCTTCGAGAAGGACCATGCGCTGGCGCGCCGCTTCCAGAAAATCGATGTGGTTGAGCCGTCGGTCAACGACACCATTGAGATCCTCAAGGGCCTGCGCAGCCGCTTCGAGGAGCATCACCAGATCAAGTACACCGACGGAGCGCTGAAGGCTGCCGCAGAACTCGCGGCCCGGCATATCAATGACCGGCACCTGCCGGACAAGGCCATCGACGTCGTCGACGAGGCCGGGGCACGAATGCGCCTCAAGCCCGCCGACCAGCGCGAGGAGACCGTCGACGTCCACCACATCGAAGAAGTGGTCGCGCGGATTGCGCGGATTCCCCCCAAGACGGTTTCAACCAACGACAAGGACCTGCTCAAGAACCTCGAGCGCAATCTCAAGCTCGTGATCTTCGGTCAGGACCGTGCGGTCGAGACGCTGTCCTCAGCGATCAAGATGGCGCGTTCGGGACTCGGCGATGAACGTAAGCCGGTGGGCAGCTTCCTGTTTGCGGGGCCGACCGGCGTCGGCAAGACTGAGGTGACCCGCCAACTTGCGATCGCCCTCGGGATCGAGTTCTTGCGTTTCGACATGTCCGAGTACATGGAGCGGCACACGGTCTCGCGTCTGATCGGCGCGCCGCCGGGTTACGTCGGCTTTGACCAGGGGGGGCTCTTGACCGAGGCGGTGGCCAAGCATCCGCATGCGGTGCTGCTGCTCGATGAAGTCGAGAAGGCACATCCGGACGTGTTCAACCTGCTGCTGCAGGTCATGGACCATGGCACCTTGACCGACAACAACGGTCGCAAGGCCGATTTCCGCCACGTGATCATCGTCATGACGACCAACGCGGGTGCCGCTGACATGGCGCGCCCCTCGATCGGCTTTACGCTGCAGGACAATGCCAGCGATGGCATGGAAGCGATCAAGCGGCTGTTCTCGCCCGAGTTCCGCAATCGCCTCGATGCGGTGATCCAGTTCGGTCAGCTCGACCCGATCACGATCGAACGGGTCGTCGACAAGCTGCTGTTCGAGGTCGAAACCCAGCTCGAAGCGAAGCGGGTCAGTCTGGTCCTAGACGACGCGGCGCGGCGCTGGATCGCCGCCAAGGGCTATGATCCGAAGATGGGCGCACGGCCGATGGCGCGCGTGATCCAGGAGTTCATCAAGCGGCCGCTTGCCGAGGAATTGCTGTTCGGCAAGCTCAGCGGAGGCGGCCAGGTGCGCGTCACCGTCGCAACCGGCGGTGAGGCTCTGGCGCTCGAGAGCACGCCGGCTGAAGAGCCGGCGACGACCGAAGGAGCCTGAAGCAGCTCAGCGGCCGCGGTAGACGATACGGCCCTTGCTGAGATCGTAGGGTGTCAGTTCGACGGTGACAGTGTCGCCGGTCAGGATCCGGATGTAGTTCTTGCGCATCTTGCCCGAGATATGCGCGGTGACAATGTGTCCGTTCTGGAGTTTGACGCGAAACGTCGTGTTGGGGAGTGTTTCCACGACCTCACCCTCCATCTGTACCGCATCTTCTTTTGACATTCAGTCGGACGTCCACTGCAAAAAACGAGCGCGGATTCTGCATAAACGGTCCCGGCAATGCAATGTTGATGCCCTCAGGGCGGATCAGGCCCTTGCCAGTGGCTCGGAATCTGCGGCGCGGCATGCTGTTCCAGCAGGGCGAGAAATTCAGCGCGCGGGATCGCGCGGCTGCCAAGGCTTCCCAGATGCTCGGTCTCGAGCTGACAGTCGATCAGGGCAATTTCCTGCGTCAGGCAGCGGCGAACCAGTGCCGAAAGGGCGACCTTCGAGGCGTCACGCTCGCGACTGAACATCGATTCGCCGTAGAACACACGCCCGAGCTGCACGCCATAAAGGCCACCGAGCAGCGCGTTGTCACGCCAGACTTCGACGCTGTGTGCGTCGCCGGCCGCATGCAGACTCTCGTAGGCGGCTTGCATCTCGCCGGTGATCCAGGTGCCAGCCGCGCTTTCACGGGGCGCGGCACACGCTGCGACAACAGCGGAAAAAGCAGTGTCGAAAGAGACTCTAAACCCTCGATTTCGTTCACTTTTAACGAGGCTTCGACTGCGTCGAAACTCGTGGGGGAACAGCACCATCCGCGGCTCAGGACACCACCACAGTACCGGTTGCCCCGGCGAATACCACGGAAAGATTCCGCGCCGGTAGGCCGCCCGCAACCGCTCGATGCTCAGGGCTCCTCCTGCCGCGAGCAGGCCCGGCGGTTCGTCCAGCACGCTCTCCAGCGGCGGAAACCACGTCGCACCATGCTCGCACGACAGCCAGGTGATGCGTTTCAACGCTCTCGGCTCTCCTCGCGAAACGGCACATGCCGCTCCACCGCCGCGCTGTATTCGTCCACCGAGCGCGACTCGCGCCGCAGGTAATCGGCAATCGCGGCGCGAAACCGTGGCTCGCGGATCCAGTGCGCCGATGTCGTGGTGGTCGGCTCGAATCCGCGGCTGACCTTGTGTTCTCCCTGCGTCCCCGGCTCGAAGCGGGCCAGTCCGTGTTCGATGCAGTACTCGACGCCCTGGTGGTAGCAGGTCTCGAAATGCAGGGAGTGAAAGTCGGCGGCGGCCCCCCAGTACCGACCGTAGAGCGTTTCGCGACCGACGAAAAAGATCGCCACGGCCACGACCCGCTGCCCGAACATCGCGAACTTGACCATCAACTGATGCCCGAACGAGCGCCGCGCAATCTCGAAGAACGCCAGAGTCAGGTAGGGTTCGTGGCCGTGCCGGACAAAGGTGTCGCGATGCAGCGCGTACATGGCCGCAAGCTCGGCATCGCTGAGCTGATGTCCCGCGCGCGTTTCAAAATGAATGCCTGACTCGGCCACACGGCGACGTTCACGTTTGGCTTTCTTGCGCTTGTCAGCGGTGAACTCGCCAAGAAAATCGTCGAAGCTCTGATAGCCTCTGTTGCGCCAGTGGAACTGGCAGTCGCGCCGCGCGAGCCAGCCCTCTGTCTCCAGCGCGGCCTGATCGACCTCGGACGTGAACAGCGCATGGGCCGAAGACAGCTGCCGCGCATCGACAAAGTCGACAATGGCGGCGCTGAGCGCGGCCCGCGTTTGTGCCGGTGGCAGATCGGCGCGCACGAGCAGACGCGGTCCGCCGGCGGGTGTGAACGGCGCCGCAATGGTCAGCTTCGGATAGTAGTCGAGGCCCGCGCGGGCGTAAGCCTGCGCCCAACTGAAGTCGAAGACGAACTCGCCGTAGGAATGCATTTTCAGATAGGCGGGCGCCGCGGCGGCGAGCCCTTGCGAATCGCTCAGCGTGATCAGCGACGGACGCCAGCCGGAACTGTCGCTGACCGAGCCGCTGGCTTCCAGCGCGTGCAGGAAGGCGTGGCTGACAAACGGATTGGCGCCGTCGCTGAGCGCATCCCATTCGGCGGCGCCGCACTGCTCGATGCTGTGAAATACCCGGGTCTGCATCTCAGCCGGTCCCGGTGTCGAGCGCCTCCAGATATTTGTCGGCATCGAGGGCGGCCATGCAGCCGGAGCCCGCCGATGTCACAGCCTGCCGATAGACGTGATCCGCGACGTCGCCGGCCGCAAACACCCCGGCAACGCTGGTCGCGGTGGCGCCGCCCTCGGTGCCACTGGCGACCTTGATATAACCGTTGTGCATCTTGAGCTGGCCGGCAAACAATTCCGTGTTCGGTGTGTGCCCGATGGCGATGAATACGCCCGTGACGCCGAGTTGCCGCGAAGCGCCGTCCGTGCCGGTCAACGCGACGCCATTGACGCCCGCGTCATCGCCCAGCACGCGTTCGAGCTGATGGTTCCAGACCAGTTCTACATTGCCAGTGCGGGCCCGTTCGAACAGCCGGTCCTGCATGATCCTCTCCGCGCGCAGTGTGTCGCGGCGGTGCACGAGCGTGACCTTGCGGGCGATGTTCGACAGATAAAGAGCCTCCTCGACTGCGGTATTGCCGCCGCCGATCACGGCGACATCCTGGCCGCGAAAGAAAAAACCATCGCAGGTCGCGCAGGCGGATACACCGCGACCTTTGAACTGCTCTTCGGAAGGCAGACCGAGATAGCGCGCCGAGGCGCCAGTGGCGATGATCAGCGCATCGCAGGTATAGGTGATTGAATCACCCCGCAGTTCGAAGGGCCGCTTGCCGAGATCTGCGTGCTGTATGTGATCGCCGAGGATCTCGGTCGCGAAGCGCTCTGCATGCTGCTTCATCCGCTCCATCAGCGCCGGGCCTTGCAGGCCGTGCGCGTCACCGGGCCAGTTGTCAACGTCGGTGGTCGTCATCAGCTGACCACCCGCCTGCACGCCGGTGATCAGCACGGGCGACCGATTCGCGCGCGCCGCGTACACGGCGGCTGTATAGCCGGCCGGGCCCGAACCCAGGATGATCAGTCGGTGGTGACGCTTGCTCATGTATAGTTCGATACTCTACGTAAACCGCGATGTTAGGGGAGCGGCCCGCGACGGCCAAGCCTGAGACGGCCGTCCCCACAGCACAACCCCGCCTACAGACGCAAGCAACTAACGTGGCAGCCACGCTCGAAGACCGCAAAGCCCCGGCGAAGTTCTCAGCCGGCGTGCAGCGTGCCATGCGCGAGGGCAGCGCGATCCTGCTCGCTGTGCTCGCGCTGATGTTGCTGACGGCGCTCGCCAGCTACAACCCCGAAGATCCGGGCTTTTCGTTCACCGGCGACAGCGTCGAGGTCGGCAATCTGATCGGGCGCGGCGGTGCCTGGGTCGCTGACGTGCTGTTCTTCCTGTTTGGCTGGCCGGCTTATCTTTTTGCCGTGATGCTGGGCGCGGCGAGTTGGCTGTTGCTGCGGCGGCGTGACAGCGCGCCGGCCATCGCATCGCGTGCCAATTCGTTGGTGCGGCTCGGCGGGTTCGTGCTGCTGCTTGCGGCGAGCTGTGCGTTGGCGACGTTGCACTGGGCGCCGGGCGTCTTGAGCCAGAGTGCCGGTGGCGTGTTCGGCAGCCTGGTCGGGCGGGCGCTGCTCGGCGGCCTGAACCTGCTGGGTGCCACGCTGTTGCTGCTGGCGGTGTGGCTGGCCGGCACTTCGCTGGCGATCCATATCTCGTGGATCGCCGTCATGGATCGACTCGGCGCGGCATTCTGGAACGGTCTCGATCGGCTGCGGCAGCGCCGGGTCACAGCCCGCGACGTAGCGGCTGGCGATCTGCGCCGGCAGGCCCGCAAGGAAGTCGTCGAAATCGAGCAGAAGAAATCCTCCGGGCGGGTCAAACCGCGCATCGAAGCGCCGGCGCCGGTGCTCGAGAAGAGCGATCGGGTCGACAAAGAGCGTCAGGTGCCACTGTTCGAGTCCAAAGCGAGCGAGCTGCCGCCGCTGAAGCTGCTCGACGATCCGCCGGTGCGCGAATCGCTTTACTCGCCCGAAGCACTCGAAGCCTTGTCGCGGCTCGTGGAGCTGAAGCTCAAGGACTTCGGCGTCGAGGTCGAGGTGGTCGCGGTACAGCCGGGTCCCGTGGTGACGCGCTTCGAGATGCGGCCGGCACCCGGCGTCAAGGTCAGCCAGATCAGTGCGCTCGCCAAGGATCTGGCGCGCTCGCTGTCAGCGATCAGCGTCCGTATCGTCGAAGTCATTCCTGGCAAGTCGGTGATGGGCCTCGAGATCCCGAACGAGAAGCGCGAGCTGGTGACTCTCGGCGAGATCATCAAGTCGCGGGCCTACGATGAAATGTCCTCACCGCTGGCGCTCGCACTTGGCAAGGACATCAACGGCCTGCCGATCGTTGCCGACCTGCAGCGGATGCCGCATCTGCTGATCGCCGGCACCACGGGTTCCGGCAAGTCGGTCGGTATCAACGCAATGGTGCTCTCTCTGCTCTACAAGAGCACGGCAGAGCACGTCCGGCTGATCATGATCGATCCGAAGATGCTCGAGCTGTCGGTCTACGAAGGCGTGCCGCATCTGCTCGCACCGGTCGTCACCGACATGAAGCAGGCCGCGAACGCGCTGCGCTGGTGCGTCGGCGAGATGGATCGCCGTTACCAGCTGATGTCCGCGATGGGCGTCCGCAACATCGCGGGCTTCAATCGCAAGGTCAAGGACGCCAACGAAGCGGGCAAGCCCATCCTGGATCCGGTGCTGATGGCGCGGGCATCGAATGATCCGACCATCGACCAGTCGGCAATTCCGGAGCTGGCGCCGCTGCCCTACATCGTAGTGATCATCGACGAGCTCGCTGATCTGATGATGATCGTCGGCAAGAAAGTCGAAGAGCTGATCGCGCGGCTGGCGCAGAAGGCGCGGGCCTCCGGCATCCACCTGATTCTTGCGACCCAGCGGCCGTCGGTCGACGTGATCACGGGGCTGATCAAGGCCAACGTGCCGTGCCGCATCGCGTTTCAGGTTTCGGCCAAGGTCGACTCGCGGACCATCCTCGATCAGAGCGGTGCCGAGTCGCTGCTCGGTCACGGCGACATGCTGTACCTGCCATCGGGTACCTCCATGCCGACGCGCGTGCACGGCGCGTTCGTATCGGACCAGGAAGTGCATCGCGTCGTCGAGCAGCTCAAGAAGACTGGCACGCCGAGCTATATCGACGACGTATTGATCGGACCGCGCACCGCTCTTGCGGGCATTTCTGGCGAAGACGCCGAGCTCGGCGGCGCCGCGGATCCGGAGCAGGATGCGCTGTACGACGAAGCGGTAAAAATCGTCGTGACCGAGCGCAAGCCGTCGATCTCCTATGTGCAGCGACGGCTCAAGATCGGCTACAACCGCGCGGCGCGACTGATTGAAGCGATGGAGAACGCCGGGCTGGTCGGCCCGCTGCAGTCAAATGGTGCGCGCGAGATCCTGGCGCCGCCGCCGGCGGCAGACTGACCGATGCGAACGGTGCTCGCAATCGTGGCGATTTTGACGGCGCTGCCCGTCGCTGCGGCGTCGCGCGATACTGCGCTCGATCGTTATCTCGCCCAGCTCGCCACGCTGCGGGTCGATTTTCAGCAGAGCCTGACCGACGCGCGCGGCCGCTCGCTGGAGTCGGTGTCCGGCACGCTACTGGTGCAGCGCCCGGGCCGCTTTCGCTGGGAGGTCCGCCCGACCAAGTCGGAGGCACTGCCAACCCAGCTGATGGTCGCCGATGGCCGCAACGTCTGGTTTTACGATCGTGAGCTCGAACAGGTCACGGTCAGGCCCGCTTCGTCAGCGCTGACGGCCACACCGGCGCTGCTGCTGTCTGGCGTTGTCGACGTGCACGTGGCGTTCGATATCACGGGCGAGGCGCGCGCAGGCGGGCTCGACTGGGTGCGCGTCACACCGAAGCGTGCCGATGCGGAGTTCCGCGAGGCCCGGCTAGGTTTCTCCGGCAACGAACTGCGTCGCATGGAAATCGCCGACAAGCTGGGCCAGAAGTCCGTGCTGGACTTCGGTCGCAACGAGCGCAATGGCCGCGTGGATCCGGCCGAGTTGCGCTTCGTGCCGCCGCCCGGCGTGGACGTGATCGGGCGCCCCGCGGCCTGATTCCGGTGAGGACGCTGCACTGGCGCGGCCTGTGGCTCGCGATAGGCTTCGCAATCGCGTCACTCGTGATCTATGTGTGCCTGAAACCCGGCGGCCTGTCGGCGTCGTGGATCCCGCGCTCCGACAAGCTAAATCATGCGATCGCCTATCTTGCGCTGGCGGGATGGTTCGGCTCGCTGCTGTCGCAGCGGGCCTGGCTCTGGTTGGCGGCAGCGCTGCTCGTGTTCGGCGGCGCGATCGAACTGGCGCAAGATGCGATGCCCTTTGGTCGCAGTGCCGAGTGGGCCGACATGCTCGCGAACCTGGTTGGGATTGCGATGGGCTTGATCTGCGCGCACTGGTTCGGTGCCGGACTGCTGGCGCGACTCGACCGCACGCTGCCACGACGTTACTGATGAAGCCGCTCGCCGACCGCATGCGTCCGGCCTCGCTCGACGAAGTCGTCGGGCAACAGCATGTGCTGGGCGCAGGCAAACCGTTGCGGCAGGCGCTGGCGAGCGGCGCATTGCACTCATTGATTCTCTGGGGACCGCCCGGCACCGGCAAGACTACGATTGCGCGGCTGATCGCGCAGCGGGCCGATGCCGAGTTCATTGCGCTCTCAGCGGTCATGGCGGGCATCAAGGATGTGCGCGCGGCGGTGGATCAGGCCGGGAAGACTCGCACGGAGTCCGGTCGCGGCACGGTGTTGTTCCTGGACGAGGTGCATCGCTTCAACAAGACCCAGCAGGACACGTTCCTGCCGTTCATCGAGGACGGCACGCTGACCTTCATCGGTGCGACCACCGAGAACCCGTCGTTCGAGCTGGTCAGCGCTTTATTGTCGCGTGCACGTGTCTACGTGCTCAAGCCGCTCGGCGACAGCGATCTGGCAACGCTGCTGCAGCGGGCGCTCGCGGATCCGACGCGCGGACTCGGCGGGCAGGGCATCGCGATCGACACAGACGCCCTGGCGCTACTTGCGGCTGCGGCGGACGGCGACGCGCGCCGCGCGCTCGGCATGCTCGAGATCGCCGCGGACCTCGCGGTCGATGACGGCGGCCTCCGACGCATCGCGCTGGCGCAGGCGAGCGAAGTCGCTTCCGGCGGTCGGCGCCGTTTCGACAAGGGCGGCGAACAGTTCTACGATCAGATCTCGGTGCTGCACAAGGCCGTGCGGGGCACAGACCCGGATGCGGCTCTGTACTGGTTTGCACGCATGCTCGACGGCGGTTGCGATCCGCACTATCTTGCGCGCCGCATGCTGCGGATGGCTGGTGAAGATATCGGGCTGGCTGACCCGCGCGCGCTGGCGATGACGCTGGATGCCTGGGCCGCCTACGAGCGGCTGGGTAGCCCGGAAGGCGAGTTGGCGCTTGCCAACGCAGTCGTCTATCTCGCCTGTGCACCAAAAAGCAACGCAGTGTACGCCGGGTTCAAGGAGGCGCAGGCAGATGTCGAGCAGTTCGGTACGCTGGAAGTACCGCTGCGGTTTCGCAATGCACCGACCAGGCTCATGAAGGAACTCGGCTATGGCGCCGGCTATCGCTACGCTCATTCGGAAGCAGACGCCTATGCCACCGGCGAGCGTTACCTGCCCGATGACCTGCCGGATCGGCAGTACTACCGGCCCGTGAGCCGCGGACTCGAGATCCGGATTGGCGAAGCGCTGGCGCGGCTGCGTTCCAGGGCGGCATCGTGATACCCGGCTGGTTGCTGGTCGGGTTCGGCAGCGCCATCGGCGGTATCGCGCGCTACGGGCTCGCGCGCTGGTTGCCGGTTCTGCCAGGCGCCTGGCCGACCGCTACAATGCTCGCCAATGTCGGCGGCAGCGTGCTGATCGGAGCCTGTTCGGTCTGGCTTGCGGGGCGCGCAGGGGCAACGCCGGAAAGTGCGCGCCTGTTCTGGATGACGGGCGTGCTCGGTGGTTTCACGACCTTCTCGGCGTTCGCGCTCGAAGCAACCGCATTGGGGTCGAGCGCCAGCCTGGCGCGTGCGCTGTTGTATATCGTGGCGACCGTAGTGCTGTGTCTAGCAGGGGCACTCGCGGGGCGCTGGCTCGCAGCGGCGTCGTGGTAGAAACTGGCAAGGCTCAGGAAAGAAGAAACGTGCTCGATTCCAAACTGCTGCGCAGTGACCCGGAAGCGGTGGCTGCCAATCTCGCGCGACGCGGCTTCAGCCTCGATGTCGCCGCGTTTCGGGCGCTGGATGAGCGCCGCAAGGCGGCGCAACTCGACGCTGATCGGCTGCGGGCCGAGCGCAATGCGAGCGCCAAGGCGGTCGGCGGCGCCAAGTCGCGCGGCGAAGACATGGCGCCGCTGCTGGCGCGCGCCGAGGCGGTAGCCGGCGAGCTCGCCGCTGCGGAAGCCGCGATCGCGAGCGTTCAGCAGGAGTCCGACGAGTGGTTGCTCGGTCTGCCGAACCTGTTGCACCCGGCTGTGCCGGAGGGTCGCGACGAGTCCGCCAACGTCGAACTGCGCCGCTGGGGTGTACCCAGGACGCCGGATTTCACTGCGCGCGATCATGTCGAGATTGGCGTACAGCTCGGCGGGCTCGACTTCGAGGCCGGCGCGCGAGTCGCTGGCACGCGCTTCACGGTCATGCGCGGCGCAGTGGCGCGGCTGCATCGTGCGCTGGGCCAGTTCATGCTCGACCTGCACACCAGCGAGCACGGCTACACCGAGTGTTACGTGCCGTATCTGGTTTCGGCCGCCTCACTGCAGGGCACCGGGCAATTGCCGAAGTTCGCAGCCGACCTGTTCCACACCGACGGCGAGCAGGGTTACTACCTGATCCCGACCGCCGAAGTGCCGGTCACGAATCTCGTGCGCGAGCAGATCGTCGCTCCTGAGGATCTGCCACTGCGCTACGTCGCACACACACCGTGCTTCCGTTCCGAGGCGGGCTCCTACGGCAAGGACACCAAGGGCATGATCCGTCAGCATCAGTTCGACAAAGTCGAACTCGTGCAGATCGTCAGGCCCGAAGACTCGGCTGCCGCACTCGAGCAGCTGACGGGCCACGCAACGACTGTGCTCGAGCGCCTCGGCTTGCCGTATCGCGTGGTGGCGCTGTGCGCCGGAGATATCGGCTTCGGCAGCGCGCGAACCTACGATCTTGAAGTCTGGCTGCCGGGGCAGAGCAAGTACCGCGAGATTTCCTCGTGCAGCAATTGCGATGCCTTCCAGGCGCGGCGGATGCAGGCGCGCTGGCGCAATCCGGCTACAGGCAAGCCCGAGCCCGTGCACACACTGAACGGATCCGGGGTTGCGATCGGACGCGCACTGGTCGCCGTACTCGAGAACTATCAGAATGCAGATGGCAGCGTCGATGTGCCCGAAGTGCTCAGGCCTTATATGGGGGGCGTCGAGCGGTTGAATGCGCCGGCTTGAAAACCGATGTGGAAGGGTGGCAGAGCGGTTGATTGCACCAGTCTTGAAAACTGGAGACCCTTTACGGGGTTCGTGAGTTCGAATCTCACCCCTTCCGCCAACTATCGGGCTAGCGCTGGGAGAACAACAATGAAGCGGGATTGGGAGCTGATCCGCGAGGTGCTACTCGAAGTCGAGGCACTTAATCCTGCCAAGTTTGAACCCAAGCAATACGGCCCTCTAGCGCGAATCGACAGCCAAGCCTGCCACCGGTTTTGCTGACACCTGGTTAAGAGCGATGAACTTCCCGCGGAATGACGAGCACTTCCGGTGCTCAGGCTACCAGTCGCAGTTCCGGCTCAAGTCCGGCGCGCGCAGCCAGTGTCAGTGGCCTGTCCAGGCTGAAATCCTGTCAACCGCCTTTTATCGTCGCGACACACGCGGTTGCGCCATACCGAGGCGCTTGGCGGCTTCCGCCGGAGTCCAGTCCTGCGACTTCAGTTGCCGTTCCATACGAATCATCGCTTCGGCTGGGTCGAGGCCACGATCGAGGAACACGTTGCCGCTGCCTTTGTGGCTCGGGAGTCTGCGAAGACGACCTCCAAGGCGATTCCCGCCGAACCGGCCAGATTGGCGAATTGCCGTCGACTCTGCAGCGATTTCATGCTGGGGTATGACCGACTCCCACGACATCGACATCGACGTCGCTCCACACATACAACCATCCGTCGCGTGCGGGATCTGCTCGACTCCGATCTGGCGGCACGATACGGAGTGCCGAGCAAACGGCTGAATGAGGCGGTGAAGCGCAATCGCGCGCGGTTTCCGGCTGATTTCGCTTTCCGGCTGACGTCCGATGAGCAGTCACGTTTGAGGTCGCAATCTGCGACCTCAAACATGGGTCGCGGCGGGCGGCGCCATTCGGCCACAGCCTTCACCGATCACGACGCCATCATGGCATCCACCATCCTGAACAGCCCACTCGCTGTGGAGATGAGCCTTAATGTCGTGCGAGCATTCGTGGAGTTGCGGCATATCCTCGCTTCCAACACCGAGCTGGCGCGCCGTCTGGAGGCGCTGGAGAAATCGGTCGGAGCGCTGGATGCCAACACCCGCAAAGAGTTCGTGCGTGTCTACAAGGCGATCCTCAGGCTGATGGGCCCGGCGTCGGGCGAACAATAGCCGCGCCTGCTTCGCCTCGGCCAGTTGCGCGGCATCGCGCTGTTTGATCTTGCTAAGGACGAAACGTCTGCGTCAGCCGCGCATACGCGCCCTTGCCCACCCGAGCCAGCGGATCGAACGCGGCGACATCAATCAACAGTCGTCCGCGCGCATCGATCGAACCGACATCCGGCCGAATCCACAGCTTGATGATCTCGGCGAACACAACGATCTGCAGCGTGTCGCCGACGCGCGTGAACTGCCTCGCAATGCAGGCCATCGACAGCGGTGCAGC
The DNA here is from genome assembly GCA_038210215.1 of Steroidobacterales bacterium. Lineage (GTDB taxonomy): Bacteria > Pseudomonadota > Gammaproteobacteria > Steroidobacterales > Steroidobacteraceae > UBA964. The sequence continues at coordinate 54 of JBBQWY010000032.1, read as the reverse complement.
GGTGACTCGGGGTACCGGCCAGTCCCAGTCCGTCAGTTCAATGCCGTTCTTGCG
>JBBQWY010000031.1:0-35013 GCA_038210215.1 Steroidobacterales bacterium | reverse complement strand
CGGCGCTGCCGTACACACTCCGCTATTGATCCAGCTCAGCGCTTCGGCAGTCATGCCTTCCGCGGCATTCCCGGGCAGGCGCGTGAAATCATCGGCGGCGGCACAGGCGAAACCACCCGAATTGCCGAATGCCGCATCGGGCAGGCCATTGAAGTAGTCGCCGTCACCGTTGCGGTTGACGGTCTTGAAGGTCACCAGACGCAAGCGCAGATCGCAGGCCGCAATGTCGAAGGCAAACTGGCCGACCGGTTTGCCGAAGCTGCGCGAGCCGACGATGGCGACCCGGGCATAAGGCGTCAGCGAGTTGATCACGAGCTCGCTGGCCGAGGCGCTCTGCGCGGTCGTGATCAGCGCAATCTGCAGCGTTGGGAGCGACTGCGCCAGAGGGGTCAGCAACACCGGGTTCTCTCTTTGGTCGCCCCGCTTGGCGGGACTCAATCGCAGAGCGTAGGAAACCTCGTTGGTACGCGTCCCTGCCAGCAGGTTCAGCAGCAGCTCAGCCGTCGAGACCAGTCCGCCGCCGTTGTAGCGCAGATCGATGATTACATCGCGCACATTGTTGACGCGGAACGTTTCGAACGCGGCGCGCAGTGCGTTGTCGGCCGGGGATATGAAGCTGCGCAGCGTGACATGGCCGACCGGCGCCAGACCCGGTCGCTGGATCAGGCGGATGCCGTTGGCTGGCACGGGGTCGAGCGAGAAGCTGCGCTTGGTGATCGAGGCTTCAAACGTCAACCCCGCGACCGTGCGCCAGCGGAGCACACGTACAACGCCTGCGGTGGAAGGCCCCAGCGCTTCGCTGAGACCGTTGGGACGCGCGAGGATCGTCTCGATGGGCTCGAGCGTCGCCGCCGAAGTGCCAATGGCGAGCAGCGTGTCGCCACGCTCAAGCCCGGCATCAGCGGCGGCCGAGGCCGCGAACACCTGCGACAGTACGACTCGGGCCGGGCCCGAGAGCGTCAGCAGCGAAACACCGAAGCCTGCCGACTCGCCGGCCGCAAGCACCTGCTGTTCGGCGTTGATCGACGTGATGAAACTGAAGAAGCGATCCCGGCCCTGCGCGCGCGCGGTCCCCGTCAGCGCATCGAGCAGTTCAGTTGCGGTTGCGAAAGCCGCCGGGTCGACGCTCGCCGGCAGCAGTTCGGGGAACAGATACCACTCGCGAGCCTGGGCCAGCACGTATTGCTTCTGGGCGGTGGCGCCGCACTCGCCGACCGGGCCCGGATTGCCGCTGCCGGTACCCGGCCCCTGGCCGCCACAGCCCGCGAGCAGCAGCGCCGGCAGCAGCAGGCAAACGATACGCGTCAGGTACATCGACCAAAGATAGCCTTCGGCGCGATCGCTGCCAAGCTGTCGCCATTGCACCTCAGCTGAGTCGCGCCAGACCCTCGTCGACGCGCTCGCGGATCTCGAGTACCCGGCGCGCGTCCACCCGCGGATCCGATTCTTTGCCTTCCAGCAGACCCTTCAGCTCCGTCAGTGTCGCCCGGGCACGCGCCCGGGACTCCGGTGTGTTGCCGGTTGTGGCAAGTGTCCACTGCAGCAGGTTCCAGACGGACTCGGCCAGCACATCGGGCCGATCCGCGTTCAGCGCGGCGCGTGTGCGCAACGCGTACAGCGAGTGGCTCGGCTGCGCCAGTGACAGGCGATCGAGCATCGTGATCGCCTCGTCGCTGAGTCGGCGGCGCTGATCTTCGTTGACGACCCGGGAGCGCCACTCCGCCCGCAGCTGTGTGGCATCGGCGTACCACAGGTCGGTCCATTTCGCCTCGGCAAGCACGCCATCGAGTTGTGCTATGTCAGCAAACCTCCGCAGCTCAAGCGCGCGCGAACCCTGGGCCACGGCTACCGCTGATGGCGGCAGCCCGGCGAGGAGATTGGCCGTATCGGCGCCTGGTTCGCCGCGCGCGATCGCTCCGAGTTGCGGCTGCAGCAGGGTGTAGCGCAGCAGCGAGCTCTGTGGATAGGCGGCCAGCAGCTCGCGCGCGAGCGACTGCGAGCGGCCGGGTCCGGCGGTGAATGAAGCCAGCAACACCTCGATATATCCGCCCGCTTCGGAGCCTGCGAGCAGGCTGCCCATGCGGCGCACGCGATCGACCATGCTCGGGTCGAGCGCACGGAAGAAAACATTGCGACGCGCGATGTAGCTGAAGTCCACGGCACCCGCGAGGTCTCGATAGATCCAACTGCCTTTACGCTGCAAGGGGTCATAGGGCACCAGCGCACGCCCGGTGGCATCCGCGGAGAGCCCGCGGCCCAGCTCGTAGACGCTGGAGGTCGCCATCCGGTTGGTGTCGTCTTCGATCAGCGTCGCGCCGCGCGCAAGTTCCCGCGCACCCTGCTCGTCGACCGCCAGGGCGGCGATCAGATCCTCCAGCGAGTTGATGCCAAAGCGCGCGTAGTGTGCAGGCGTGAGTACCAGCGGCGTGCCGTTCGCGGCAATGCGCCGCTCGAGATCGAAAGGCGACGCGGAAGCGAGGAAAACCAGCGTGCTCGGATCCGGGCGATAGATCCGCACGTTTGGGAACACGTCGACGAGCGTTGCAGTCAGCGACTTCAGCAGTGCCTCATCGAGAAAGGCCACGTTCATCCACTGCACAAACACGCCGGACGGCGTCAGGTGATCGCTCGCCATCGACATGAACTCGCGCGTGTACAGATGCGAGGCACCGGCCGTCCACGGATGCGAGGGCTGCGAGACGATCGCGTCGTAACGTTTGCTGGTGAGCGACAAGGCGCCACGCGCATCGTTGGTGATGATGTTGAGCCGCGGGTCGCTGAGCGGATCGAAGCGCCGCAACGGCCGTGTGGCGCGATTCGCGGCGATCACTTCCGGTTCGAGTTCGATGACATCGATCGCGCGCACCGACGGCGGCACGCCCTCGACGACCACGCCGCCGCCGTAGCCGACGATCAGCATCGAGCGAGTGTCGGGTCTTGCCACTACGGCCAGCGAAGACATCCAGAACTCGCCGCTGAAACGCGGCGCCATGCCGGGCGAATCCATCAGCGCTTCCGGCAGACCATTGGTGCGCAGGGCGAGCCCACCATCCTGCTGCAGCATCACGACGCTTGCGCTACGGCCGACTTCGTAGTGCACGATGGGGCCCGCGGCGGGCAGGTTCAGTGGCGAGGTACGCAGTAGTCGCTCGGGAATCTCTGGCCGGAATCCGACGATGCCGACCAGCGCGACTACCGCAGCGGCAGCAGGCACGAGCAGCGGGCGGCGCTCGAGCAGCAGCAACGTCAGCACGGCAAGAATGGCGCTCGCGGCCACCGCAACCTGAATCGTGCCTTCATAGCGCAGCGCCGGGATGATCGCAAAGCCCGCGGCGAGCGATCCGGCTATCGCGCCGACGGTGTTCCACGCATAAACGCGAGCGCTCGCCGCTGCGGCATCCTCGGGTCGGTCTGCGAGCACGCGCACCGCCAGCGGATAGGTAAGGCCGATCGCGAACGTCAACGGCAACAGCAACAGAAATCCGAGGAACGCATTGGAGGCGAGCCCCGCCTTGTCAGGGACCATTGCGTCGAGCAGCAGGAATGCGACGGCGCCCCAGACTGCCGCGGCAAACTGTGCCGCCGCCAGGCTCCAGATCGAGATTGCCCGGTCGCGCGCAAGCAGGGCACCCGCGGCGCCGCCGAGCGCAATGCCGGCCAGAAAACTGCTGACCATCACGCCGAAAGCGTAAATGCTGCTGCCGACAATGTGCGACAGCATGCGGACCCAGAGCACTTCATGCGTGAACGCCACGGCGCCCGACACGAGCATCAGCGGCAGCACCCAGACAGGAGACGGCGGCGCGCTCCATGGAAAACGTTGTCGCCAGGTCGATGCGCTGTCAGTGGCCGGACGCAGGGTTGGTGCGCCGGAACGCTCGCGCTCCACGAGGAACGCGGCCAGTAGGAACACGATCAAATTCAATGCCGCGCCAATCCAGACCGTGCGGTTCAGGCCCACGGTAGGCAGCAGCACGAATGCCGCAACGAGTGCGCCCGCCACGGCTCCCGCCGTATTGGCGGCATAGAGCATGCCAATACGACGTCCGATCTGTTCACGTGCGTGGATCGCATGTCGGGCCAGCAACGGCAGCGTTGCGCCCATCAACGTGGTCGGCAGCGCCAGCGCGACAAATGCGCTGATCAGATAGAAGAATGAGGTTCCGACCTGCTCGCTCGACGGCGGACCCGCCTGACCACCAAACCATTGCACCAGAGCGAGGCGGCTCAGGAACAGCAGCGCCGGCACGATCAGCAAGGCGCTGACGGCGATGCCGAGTTCAAGCGCGGCATAGGCGAGCACCGGTCGGTTGACGCGTGGCAGGAAGCGTTCCACCAGCCAGGCGCCAAGCGCGAGCCCACCCATGTAAGCGGCAAGCACTGTCGCGACGGCGAGCTCCGAAGTACCAAACACCAGCGAGAACTGCCGGGTCCAGGCCGTCTGGTAAATGAGTGCGGCGGCGCCGCTGAGCACGAAGCACAGCGCGATCAGCGACAAAGTGAATGCTGACGTCTGGGCAGAATCTGATTTGACAGCAGCAGGGCTTGGCGACATGGTCGCGGAGTATGCCTTTTTCCTCGCCCAGTGGCGTGATCACGCTGACCACCGATTTCGGTCACCAGGGGCCTTTTGTCGGCGTCATGAAAGGACAGATCTACGGACGATTCGCGGCGGCGCGTATTGTCGATCTGGGCCATGAACATCTGGCGCACTGGCCGCCCGAAGCCGGTTTCTGGCTCGCCCGATCGCTGCGGTACTTTCCGGCTGGCACGGTGCACGTGGCTGTCGTCGACCCTGGGGTCGGCACCGCGCGCGATATTGCGATCGTCGTGACGCAAGGCCACGCATTGCTGGCACCGGACAACGGCCTGCTGTCCGCGACGCTCGCGCAGGATCCAGCGGCAGAGTTGCGTCATCTGGACATGGCCATGCTGGCCCGCTTCGGGCTCGGGCGACCCAGTGCGACTTTTCATGGGCGTGACATATTCGCGCCGCTTGCGGCGGAAATCGCCCGCGGTTCGGTGAATCCGGCTGAACTGGGGTCGATCGTGCCGGCGCTGATCCCGGGCTGGATCGAAGAACCCGAAGTTGTATCCGGGGTCGTCTCGGGCGTCGTGATCACAACAGATCGATTCGGCAACCTGATCACGAACATCAGCGCCGCTCACCTTGCGCAGCTGGTCAATCCCCGCGTGCACGCGGGCGGGCAGATCCTGCCGCTGCGCCGCACCTATGGCGATGTCGCTCCGGGGCAGTATTTGGCGCTGGTGAATTCGTTCGGAGTGCTCGAAATAGCGCTCGCCGAGGGTGATGCCGCAGCCGGCCTCGGACTATCACGCGGTGCACCGGTGGTGGGCCGCGATATCGCCCGGCGCGGCTGAGCTTGCGAAGGGCAGGATTTCCGCTATAGTTCCGGGCTTGTTGCGGGGCAAAATGTCCCGCAAGTTATTGATATTATTAATTTTTTAGAGCATGGCGATGGCACAGAGAGACTCCGAGAGTTTTGATCTGGACGATGAGTTTCTCGGCGAAAGCAGCGAAGCCGAGGAAGGATCCGACTACGACAAGTTCATGGATCGGGTCGAAAAGCGCGCGCGACCGGCCCCGGCCGCCGTCAAGCGCGGCAAGGCGGCCTGGAGCCGCCTCGAGGAGCTGCTGGCGGAGCGCAGGCTCGCCAAGGATCTGCGCGACTTCTATGACGAAGACGCCTGATTGACGTCCGAGCCGTTCGAATCTGCTGAAACATCGCGCTGGGTCGTGGTCAAATTCGGCGGCAGCAGCGTCTCTTCGCTGCCGAACTGGCAGCGTATCGCTGCCATCGTCCGCGCTCATCGAGAGCGTGGCTGCCCCGTCCTGATCGTTCACTCGGCTGTTACCGGGGTTACCGATCAACTCGAGCGGCTGCTTGAGCTCGCGATTCTGGACGATCATTCAACTGCATTCACTGCACTGGAGGCCCGTCATCGTCAGCTGCTCACTGAACTCGGGCTGCCGGATTGCAGCGAGTTCGAAGCGCAGTGGCAGCAGCTCGCCCAGGTAATCGCCGGGGTCGCGCGGGTGCGTGCGGCGAGCGACGCAACCCGTGCCCGCATCATGGGATTTGGCGAACTGCTGGCGACCGCGATCGGGGTGCGGTTCCTGCAAAGCGTCGGACTGCAGGCGTCCTGGCTCGATGCGCGCACGGTGCTGCAAGCGGAGCCGCGCGCCAATGCGAGCCAGCGGGCGCATTATCTTTCGGCAACCTGCGCCTATGGCGCTGATCCGGTGCTGCGTGAGCGACTGCAGCGCCATGGAGAGCTGCTGATCACGCAGGGTTTCATCGCCAGTGATGCGGCTGGCGCGACGGTATTGCTCGGTCGCGGTGGCTCGGACACATCCGCCGCCTATCTTGCGGCCAAGCTGTCCGCGGAACGGCTTGAGATCTGGACCGATGTGCCGGGCATGTTCAGCGCGAATCCGCGCACGACTCCCGGCGCGCGCCAGCTGCGCCAGCTGACCTACGACGAAGCGCAGGAGATTGCGACCGCCGGCGCCAAAGTGCTGCATCCGCGCTGCATCCTGCCGGCACGCCAGGCTGCCGTGCCGCTGTGGGTGCTGGCCACGCCGGCGCCGCAGCAGGGTGGCACTCGACTGTCACACCTGCCGGGCAGCGACGCCGCGCAGGTCAAGGCGGTCTGCGTCAAGAAGGGCATCACGCTGATCTCGATGGACAGCCCCGGCATGTGGCATCAGGTCGGTTTTCTTGCCGATGCTTTCGGGATTTTCAAGCAGCTCGGGCTCTCGGTGGATCTCGTGTCGACTTCGGAAACCAACGTCACCGTATCGCTCGATCCGCAAGCCAATACGCTGGATTCAACCATCGTGGCTGAACTCGTCGACGCGCTCGCGCCGTTATGTCGCGCACGCGCGATCGGACCGTGCGCGTCGATCAGTCTCGTCGGTCGAAACATTCGCGCGATCATTCACCAGCTCGGCGATGCGCTCGCCGTGTTCGAAGAGCAGCGGATCTACCTGGTCAGCCAGGCTGCGAATGATCTGAACTTCACGTTCGTGGTTGATGAATCCCAGTGCGATCGGCTGGTCAACGAGCTGCACGATCTGCTGGTGCGCCCGGTGCGCGCCGACGACGTATTCGGTCCGACCTGGGAGCAGCTGTTTGCGGGCGACACCGGGAACCAGCCATTGCGTGCGCCTTGGTGGGTGCGTCGCCGCGCGGCGCTGCTTGAAAAGCTGGGTTCACGGCAGTCGGCTTACGTCTACGACCTGCAGACGATCCGCGAACGGGCGCGCGAGTTGCGCGCGATGCGCTCTGTGAAACGCGTCTTCTACGCAATGAAGGCCAACTGGCATCCCGATGTCTTGCGGACTCTGTACGGCGAGAAGATTTCGATCGAGTGCGTCTCGCGCGGCGAAGTCGAGCATGCCAGGCAGGCGCTGCCGGGCCTGCCTGTGGATGCGCTGTTGTTCACGCCGAATTTTGCACCGCGCGCCGAGTATCAATGGGCGCTCGAGCAGGGCCTCAGGGTCACGGTCGATAACGTGCATATTCTGCGCGAGTGGGCCGGCCTGCTTGGCGGTCGGGAGATCTTCCTGCGGGTCGATCCGGGTACGGGCCGTGGCCATCATCAGCATGTGCGCACCGGCGGCGCTTACTCGAAATTCGGGATTCCCATGGAAGCACTGCCCACTGCCTGCGCGCTGGCGGCCGCGGCGGGCGTGCGGGTGGTGGGCCTGCACGCCCATGTCGGCAGTGGCGTCATGAATCCAGCAAGCTGGATCGCGACAGGTCAAGCCCTGGTCGCAGCCCTCGAGCACTTTCCCGAAGCACGTGTCATTGACCTGGGCGGTGGGTTGGGTGTGCCCGACCGAGCCGGCAAACCCTCGCTGGATCTGGCCGCACTCGATCGCGAGCTGGCGGCTCTGGCTCCCGCAGTCGGCGATCGCGAACTCTGGTTGGAGCCAGGCCGATTCCTGGTCGCGGAGGCGGGTGTGCTGCTCGCACGGGTGACCCAGCTGAAATCAAAGGACGACGTTCACTATGTCGGTGTCAGCACTGGCATGAACTCGCTGATTCGGCCGGCGCTATACGGCGCCCATCACGACATTCACAATCTGTCGCGCTGGGGCGAACCGGAAACTCAAACGGCCAGCGTCGTCGGCCCGATCTGCGAGACCGGCGACTTTCTGGGTCATGACCGTCAGCTCAGCGTCTGTGCCGAGGGCGATGTGTTGCTGATCGCCACCGCAGGCGCCTATGGCGCCGTGATGAGTTCCCGGTACAACCTGCGGCTGCCCGCAGAAGAGCTGGTGCTGGAGTCGGACTAGTTCTTCGCGTCGCGCGCCGAGTGCCGTTGTTCGAGCACGGCGCAAACGTCGCTGAGGCTCAGATCACGTGCCCGCAGCAGTACGAGCAGATGAAACAGCAGGTCGGCGCACTCGCCGAGCAGTTCCGGGTCATCACCACTGACTGCCGCCAGCGCGACCTCGACGCCTTCCTCACCGACTTTCTGCGCGATTCGCCTCGGGCCTTCCGCCAGCAACCGGGCCGTGTAGCTGCGCTCGGGAGCATCCCCGCTACGGGAATCGACGACTGCAGCAAGCTCGGCAAGAAACGCGATCTCCTCCGTGGCGGTGCGCGCTGCGTCGCCAAAACAGGTCCGCGTACCGAGATGGCACGCAGGTCCGCGGGGCAGGGCCGTGGCGAGCAGCGTGTCGCGGTCGCAATCGGCATGCAGTGCTACCAGCTCAAGGGAGTTGCCCGAGGTTTCGCCCTTTTCCCACAAGCGCTGTTTGGAACGGCTGTAGAACACCAATCGGCGCCGGGCCAGGGTGGCAGCGATCGCTTCGGCGTTCATGTAGCCGAGCATCAGCACGGCTCCCGTCACAGCGTGCTGCACGATCACGGGCAGCAGACCTGCGCCGCGACCGTGCTCGAGGGAACCCAGGTCGAGCGACGCAATATCCGCTTGCTCTAGCGCCATGGACGTACCTCTATGCCAGCGGTCGACAGCGCTGCCTTCAGCTCAGGAATCGAGATCAGGCCATTGTGAAACACGCTTGCCGCGAGCGCGGCGTCGACATCGGCCTCGCGGAACACGGTCGCGAAGTGCTCAACCGTGCCGGCGCCCCCCGAGGCGACCAGCGGAACCTGGCATCGTTCGCGCACCTGCTGCAGCTGGTCGATATCGTAGCCGTGTCGGACGCCATCGCTGGCCATGCAGTTCAGGACAATCTCACCGGCTCCACGCTGCTGCGCCTCCCGGACCCAATCGAGGGTAGCGCGACCGGCCGCAGCGGATTTAGAAGGATCTCCGGTGAACTGGTGCACTTGCCAGCCACGATCCGTGGTCTCGCTGTCGATACCGACGACAACGCACTGCGAACCAAATCTGGCTGCGAGCTCGTCGATCAGCGCTGGACGTAGCAGCGCCGGGGAATTGACCGAGATCTTCTCCGCGCCGGCATTCAGCACAGCCTCGGCGTCCGCGATCGACTTGATGCCGCCCGCGACGCAGAACGGAATGTCCAGCACCGCCGCGACGCGACCGATCCAGTCACGATCCACTGAACGCCCTTCCGGGCTCGCGGTAATGTCGTAGAACACGAGCTCGTCAGCACCTTGATCGCGATAGCGAACCGCAAGTTCGAGGATGTCACCGACAATCTGGTGATCCCGGAAACGCACGCCCTTGACGACGCGGCCGTCGCGCACGTCCAGACAGGGAATGATCCGTCTCGTCAGCACTTGCGCGCGCGCTAGCCTTGAAGGTATGGCGCGAGCGCGGCGCGCGGAATTCGCTCCTCGAGCAGCGCCTTGCCGCTGATGGCGGCGGCGAGTCCAAGCTGTGCAAGAGCCGCGAGGTCCGCCGCATCGCGAACGCCGCCTGAGGCCTGCCACTGGATGTCGGGATAGCGGCCGACTGCTTCGGCATAGAGCGCCAGATTGGGGCCGACCAGTGCTCCGTCCCGTTCTATGTCCGTGCACAGCACATGTTTCAGCCCAGCGCCTGAATACTGTTCGACGATCTGCCAGAGGGTCGCGGCCGTGCCTTCCGTCCAACCGCGTGTAAAGACCTGTGGGTCCCCACCTTCGACCAGGCGTACATCAATGGCCAGGCACAACCGATCGGCGCCGAATCTGGCGAACCACTGCCGAACTTCGTCCGGACTCTCGACTGCGGCACTGCCCAGTACGATGCGATCGACACCTGCTGCAAGCAAGTCGTCGATCGTTGCGAGACTGCGAATGCCGCCGCCGACCTGCAGTTTCATTGCGGTCTGCGTTCCAAGCGTGCGGATGATCTGGCGATTGCCAAGCTGCCCGTCGCGGGCACCGTCCAGATCCACGATATGCAGCCAGCTCGCGCCGAGCTCGCGGTAGCGCTGCATGACCTCATGCGGCGTCGCGTCATAGCGCGTTTCCGCATTGAAGTCACCGCGCAGCAAGCGCACGCACTTGCCGCCCCTCAGGTCCATCGATGGAATCAGTTGCATCACAACTCCAGGAAATTCCTCAGCAGCCGGGCGCCAGCCGAACCCGAGCGTTCCGGATGGAACTGCGTCGCCCAGAAATTTTCGTGCCGGGCAACGGCCGCAAAGGTTGCGCCGTGCATCGTCTCACCAATCGAATCAGGGCCGGCTGGTGCCGCATAACTGTGTACGAAGTAGAAATGATCTGCAGTCGAGATTCCCTCGAGCAGCGGGTCCGGGGCGACCCGAGTCAGCGTATTCCAGCCCATGTGCGGCACGCGCAGGCCGGGTGCAGCCTGCAAGGCGGTGACCTCGCCGTCGAACACGCCGAGGCCATCCGTGCGCTGTTCGGCGGTGCGTCGGTATAGCAACTGCATGCCGAGACAGATGCCAAGCAGCGGCTGCCGCAGGCCAGGGATGACTGCGCCAAGCCCCGCAGCGTACAAGCGACGCATCGCATCACCCGCGCTGCCGACGCCCGGCAGCAACAGCCGATCCGCCTGCAAGATCTGCGCGGGATCGACACTGATCCGCACCGTCGCATCGAGCCGCTCCAGTGCGAACTGCAGCGACGCCAGATTTGCGCCGCCGGAATCGATGATCAGTACGTCCCGTTTGCGCGATGTGCTCACAGCATGCCCTTCGTCGATGGCAAGTCTCGGCCTTCGCGCCGCAGCGCCTGTCGCAGGGCGCGACCGGTCGCCTTGAAGCAGCTCTCGACCATGTGATGAGCATTCTCACCGCTCACCGAGACGTGAATCGCGGCGCCAAGTGATTCCGCCAGTGAGCGAAACACATGCGGAACCAGTTCCGTCGGCAGGCCACCGACCTGTTCGCGCGGGAACTGACCTTCGAATACCGCGTATGCACGCCCGGACAGATCAATGGCGACCTGGGCGCGTGCTTCATCCATCGGCAGCAGAAACCCGAAACGTCCGATCCCGTGCTTGTCACCCAGCGCGCTGCGCATCGCCTGACCGACAGCCAGCGCACAGTCCTCGACCGTGTGGTGTTCATCGATGTGCAGATCGCCCTTGCACTGCAGTTGCAGCGAGAAGCCGCCATGTTTCGCGAGTTGCTCGAGCATGTGGTCGTAGAAGCCGATCCCGGTGGAGATCGCGATCGGTGCGCTTGCATCAAGGTCGATCTGGACTTCGATGGTGGTCTCGCGCGTTTGGCGCACGATTCTGGCGCGTCGTGCCAGCAGCTCGGTGACGATGGCCGACCAGTTGTTTTCGAGGGGCCCGTCGCGCAGGACCCGCAGACCCCGCACGCCAAGGTTGGTCGCAAATTCCAGGTCTGTATCGCGGTCGCCGATCATGGCGCTCGCGCCAAGATCAACCACCGCTTCGCGCACCCAGTCTGCGACCAGCGCGGTGCCGGGTTTGCGGCAATCGCAACCATCGGATTGGAAGTGCGGGCAGATGAAAATTGCCTCGAAATCGATCCCCTGGCTCTCGAGCGCATCGACCACGAAGCGCTGCGACTCTTCGAATCGTTGCCGGGGAAAGCTTGGTGTGCCCAGGCCATCCTGATTGGTGACCATGACAAAGCGATAGCCGGCATCGCGCAGCGCCAGCAAGGCAGGGATCACGCCCGGCATGAAACGGATTTTGCTGAGCGCATCGACCTGCTCGTCGGGTGGCTCCTCGATCAGCGTGCCATCCCGGTCCACAAACAGCACTTTCACGTCAGGCTCGCGATGATTCGGTCGTTTTGTTCAGGAGTCCCCACCGTAATCCGCAGCGCGCGTTCGAGACCGCCCTGACGGCGCTGATCCCGCACCAGCAGTCCCGCTGCGGTGAAGCGCGCCAGCGCATTTTCGGCATTCTCGAAGTCGACCAGCAGGAAATTCGCATCGCTGGGCCAGACCCGCAGAACCGCCGCGGATCTCGCCAGGCGGGATGCGAGCCGGTCGCGTTCGCGACAGAGGAGGGCGACGCGCTCGCGACTGGCAAAGAGCTGCGAGGGGGAGAGTGCCAGCAGCGCGGCTTCCACCGTCGTCTGCGCGATCGCGTAAGGCGGAATGATCTTGCGCAGCAACTCGATGATGCGCGGGTCGGCCAGCACGCAGCCGACCCTGGCTCCTGCGAGGCCCTGCGCCTTGGACAGCGTGCGCAGCACGACCAGGTGTGGCCAGCGTGACAGCGCAGCGGTCCAGCTGGCAGATGTACTGAATTCTGCGTAGGCCTCATCGATGACGACCAGTGCACGACCTTCAGTGCCTCGCAGCACCTCCTCTATTGCGACCGGGTCGAGGGAGTTACCGGTGGGATTGTTCGGCGTGCAGACAAAGATCAGCTTGGTGTTCGGTGTCAGGGCCGCAAGCATCGCAGCCGCATCCAGCGAATAGTCGCGATCGCGGCGCAACGGCACGCTGGTCACGCTCGCACCCTGGATGCGGGCCGCGACTGCGTACATGCCGAAGGTCGGCGGGCAGACCAGGATCGAATCCCGGCCAGCGACGCAGAACGCACGCACCAGCAGGTCGATACCTTCATCGCTGCCGCGTCCCAGCAGCAGACATGAGGTCGGTACGTCGTAAAGTGCCGCCAGGGCTGCTACGAGTTCCTTCGGTTGCGGTTCCGGATAGCGATTCAAGCCTGCCCGTGTCGCATCCGAAGGGCAACGCCAGGGCGACTCGTTGGCATGCAACCGCTCCAGTCCGGGGTCCCAGCAAGCGTGCGCGTAGGGCTCCAGTGCCAGGATGTCTTCGCGGGCCAGGGCAAGCGGGTCAGTCATCGAAGCTGTGCCTGGTCGAGTGCGTCGAGGCGCAGCTGCACGGCCTGCGCATGGGCGTCCAGTCCTTCGAGCCCGGCGAGCGTGATCGCCGTCGGCCCGAGCGCCTGCAAGCCGGACGCACTGAGTTCCTGCACCGTCATGCGCTTGGTGAAATCCGTCAGTGACAGACCGCTGTAGGCACGGGCGTAACCATAGGTTGGCAGCACGTGATTGGTTCCCGAGCAGTAGTCGCCCATGGGCTCCGGCGTCCAGGAGCCAAGAAACACCGAACCAGCATGCTCGACCGAGTCGAGCCAGTCGCGTGCATCGCGGGTTTCGATGATCAGATGCTCAGGAGCATAGTGGTTCGAGATCTCGATTGCGGAAGCGATGTCCGGCACCAGCAGAATGCGGCTGCGACGCAGCGACTGTTCCAAAATCGTGCGGCGCGACAACCCGCCGAGCATCGTGGCAGCCGCGGCGCGGACCCGCTCCGCAAGCTCAAGCGAAGTGGTCAACAGGATCGCCTGCGACAAGACATCGTGCTCGGCCTGGGCCAGCAGGTCGGCGGCAACGAACTGTGGATTGGCAGTCTCGTCGGCGATGACCAGGACTTCGGAAGGGCCGGCAGGCAGATCGAAAGCCGCACCGGCGGCGTCTGCGGCGACGATCTGCTTGGCCGCCGTGACCCAGCGTGACCCTGGCCCGAAGATCTTGTCGACGGACGGAATGGTTTCAGTGCCAAAAGCCATCGCGGCAATCGCCTGTGCACCACCAACGCAATAGACATCCGCAACACCACAGGCCTCCGCCGCGAACAAGGTCGCGGCATTGACGTTGCCGTTTCGATCAGGTGGTGTGCAAAGAATCCGCAGCTTGCAACCGGCGACGCGCGCCGGGACTGCCGACATGATCACCGACGAGGGCAGCGGGGCCGTTCCGGCTGGTGCGTACAGGCCCACCGCTGCGATCGGCCTCGTCACGCGTTCGCAAACGACGCCGGGCATCGTCTCGACGCGCAGCGGCGCCAGCGCTTGCGCCTCGTGGAACGCCTCGACGTTGTCGATCGCGCGGCGAATCGCGGCGCGCTGGGTCTCAGTGAGCATCGCCCGCGCAGTGGCAAACTTCTGTTTGTCGACGCGGAGCCGCTGCAGCCGAACGCCGTCGAAGCGCTCGGTCAGATCGAGCAGCGCCGCGTCGCCCCGGGTGCGCACGTCGCTGATGACCGCGCGAACCTGCGCGGCAGTTTCTGCCAGGGATTCTGCCGCGGGACGCGCCAGTGCTTCGCGGCGCCCCGCGCTGTCGAGTTGCGCCCAGTGGAAGATGGTCAGCATTACGCCAGCATCTTCTCGACTGGCAGCACCAGCAGGGCGCTGGCACCAGCCTTCTTCAGGCTCTCGAGCGTTTCCCAGAATACGTTCTCACGGCACACGGCATGCACGGCAACCTTGTCGCCGGGGCCTTCGAGCGGAATGACGGTCGGCGACTCGCTGCCAGGCAACAGGCGGCGGATTTCGGGCAACGCGGATCGCGGCGCGTGCAGCAGGATGTACTTGCTTTCCTTGACCTGCTGCACGCCGTCGATCCGCAGCAGCAGACGCTCGACCCATTCGCGCTTCGCTGCCGACAGCGCCAAGGGAGTCTGTACCAGCACCACCTGGCTCTCCAGTACCGTATCGATTTCGCGCAGCCGGTTTGCGAGCAGGGTCGAGCCGCTGGCGACCAGGTCGCAGATGGCATCCGCACGACCCAGTCGGGGGGCAATTTCCACGGCACCTGAGAGCCTGACGATCTCCGCCTCGACCCCCTGGTCCGCCAGATACTTGCGCAGCAGGTGCGGGTAAGTGGTCGCAATACGCCGGCCCGCCAGCTCGCGCACCGAGGCCCAGCCGCTGGCCTCGGGCACGGCAATCGACA
Organism: Steroidobacterales bacterium; assembly: GCA_038210215.1. GTDB lineage: Bacteria > Pseudomonadota > Gammaproteobacteria > Steroidobacterales > Steroidobacteraceae > UBA964. The sequence goes on along the minus strand of JBBQWY010000031.1, from coordinate 19,904 downwards.
GCCGGCAGCTGCCGAAGTCGAGCGTGCGAAGCACGGTCAGCGCGGGTTCCAGTCCGGCCGACAGCATCTCGAGGCGCTTCTCTTCAATCACGTTCAGACCCACGAGCCCGAGCTCGCAAACGTCTTCCTGGACGAGATCCGGAATATCGTCATCACGCACGAACAGCAGATCGAGCGGCATGTTCTCGCCGAAGCCAATGAGCTGGTCCTTGCCGCGCGAGAATTTCAGGCCGCAGCGAACCAGCAGATCGACCGACGCGTCGGTGAGTCGTCCAGATTTCTGTATCGCGACCTTGAGTCGGTCAGTATCACGTGCCCGGGTCGCGCGCTCAGCGTTCATGAACGTGCCGGCGATCGCTGCGAATCGATTCGATCGGCGGCCAGTGCGTATCCGCCCTGGCCGGCTGACAGGCACCGCGCGACGCGACCGACGGTCGTCACGCTGACCCCCGTTGTGCGGTGGATCTCGCGATAGGGGAGACCGCGACCCAACGATTCAACGACAGCCCAGCGGTCGGCCATCGCCTCGAGTTCAGCCGGCGTGCAGAGGTCCTTGAAGAATGCGCGGCATTCCTCAACCGAGCGCAAGGTCAGTACGGCCTCATAGAGCGCACGCTCGTGCAGGGCCGCTTGGCGCGGCGACAACTTGCGGTGGATTTTCATAGGGTGCCGTCGAGATAATGTACTAATACACTAGTACATCGAGGGCGGGCAGTCAAGCAACAAGACGCTCGTTACTTGACGGCCGAGCAGGGCGATCCCTAGACTAATTGCTACTCATCGAGACCGGCTGAGGGACAGGCCCTTGGACGCCGGGGCAACCGACAGAACTCACCCTTCTGCGACGGTGCCAACTCCTGGCTCTTCGGGGCCGCAGATGAGCAGTTCGAGGGGCTCTGGCTGCTGCTTGGCAGACAGAGATGGCCGAGAACAGTCCGCCATCGCGGGCGCTCTGGAGTTGGTCAGCCCTGCCGTCCGTGTTTTCTCTCCCACCCGGTCGCGATGCGTGTCAGCACGTCTTAGCGGGTGTCAGCACAACCATGAACAGAAGTTTCCAGGATTCAGATCCGAACCGTGGCAGGGTTGCCGACACGCTGGAGGAAGGCTCCCTGCAGGTGCGTGAGGGAGTCCTCGAGATCGCAGGTGGAATCGATCTCTACCACGGAGGCAGGTTGGAAACAGTGCGCGTCGCGTGGCGCCTGACCGGGCTCGCTCACGCACCGGTCGTCGTTGCGCTCGGCGGCATCTCGGCCAATCGTGTCGTCGCTGCGGTGGACAGTTCCGACAGCGGCTGGTGGCGTGAGATTGTGGGCCCCGAGCTCGCGCTACCCATGGAACGCTTTCGCGTACTGTCATTCGACTACCTCGGCGGCAGCGGTGAGACGACGGGACCGGTCGCGGGGGAGACTTATCCGAGCGTGTCGACCTACGACCAGGCCGATCTGCTGCTGCGCCTGATCAATCACCTGGGTCTGAAGGCACTGCGTGCGATCGTCGGCGCTTCCTATGGCGGCATGGTCGCGCTGGCATTCGCCGAGCGCTATCCAGATCGGGTCGTGCAGCTGGTGGTGTTGAGCGCCAGTGATCGCACCCATCCGATGGCCACGGCCTGGCGCTCGTTGCAGCGGCGCATCGTTCGTTTCGCGGGCGAGTGCGGTCGTTCGGAGTCGGGCATGGTGCTGGCTCGCGCATTGGCGATGAGTACATATCGCAGCCCCGAGGAATTCTCGGCGCGCTTTGCTGGCACGCCGCGGCGCGACGCCGCAGGATTCACGTTTCCGGTCGAAGACTATCTGCTGGCACGTGGTGAAGAGTATGCCGCGCGCTACCTGCCCGCGAGCTTTCTGTGCCTGTCCGAATCGATCGATCTGCATCGCGTCGACGTCACGCGCATCTTCGTGCCGACGACTGCGATCGGGGTTCGCGAGGATCAGCTCGTTCCGATCTCAGATATGCGGGCAATGGCCGCACGCCTGCCGCAGGCGCGTCTGCATGAGATCTCATCCGTTTACGGCCACGATGCATTCCTGAAGGAGTGCGAACAGCTCAAGCCCATTTTCGCCCGTGCTCTGGGAGCCAGCCTGTGAGTCGTTCTTTCGACGAATCGACCCGTGCCGTTCGCGCCGGGCTTGAAACCGACGCTGAAACGGGTGCCGTCGTGCCACCGCTGCACCTGACTTCGACATTTGCGTTCCGCGCCCTGGGCGAGAAGCGCAAGTACGACTACTCGCGCTCGGGTAATCCGACCCGCGATCTGCTGGCCGAGGCACTTGCCGATCTCGAGGGCGGCAGCGCCTGCACGGTCACTGCCTCGGGCATGGCGGCCATCACGCTGGTCGGTCATCTGCTGCCTGTTGGCGCGCGCATCGTCGCGCCGCATGATTGCTATGGCGGCACGTTCCGGCTGTTCTCCGCCTGGCAGAATCGCGGCGAGCTGACGGTGGACTTTGTTGACTTCGCTGACGAGGATGCTGTCGCGAAAGCGCTGCGGAAACCGCTTGCGCTAGTGTGGATCGAAACACCCAGCAATCCCTTGCTGCGCATCACTGACATTCAGGCAGTCACCGCAGCGGCGCATGCGCAGGGTGCACTTGCAGTCGTCGACAACACGTTTCTGTCTCCGGCCTGGCAGAAGCCGTTGGCCCTGGGCGCTGATATCGTCGTGCACTCGACGACCAAGTATCTGAACGGTCACAGCGATGTGGTCGGCGGCGCGGTGATTGCGTCCACGGCCGAGCTGGCAGAGCGGCTGGCCTGGTGGGCAAACTGCCTGGGTCTGACGGGCGCGCCATTCGACAGCTTCATGACCCTGCGCGGTCTGCGCACGCTGCATCCACGTCTTGAAACGCACGCCCGCAACGCGATGGCGCTCGCCGAGTGGGCGACACAGCAGGCTCCCATCTCGCGGGTCTACTATCCGGGGCTCGCAACACACCCGGGCCATGCACTGGCAAAGAAACAGCAGCGCGCGTTCGGCGCGATGCTGTCGATCGAACTACGCGGTGGACTGCCGGCCGTGCGCCGCTTCCTCGATGGACTCGAGCTGTTCTCGCTGGCTGAATCGTTGGGCGGCGTGGAGAGTTTGATCGCGCACCCAGCGAGCATGACCCATGCGGCGATGGATCCGGCAGCGCGGGCAGCGGCGGGACTCGTTGATGGATTGCTCAGGCTTTCGGTAGGCATCGAGGCCGCCACTGACCTCACCGCGGACCTCGACGCGGCGATCGCGCGCCTCTAGCCAGGTTCAACAGACCCTAGAGTGCGGCCAGCACGGCATCGCCCATTTGCCGCGTGCCGAGTGTGGCACCAGTGCCATTGGCGAGATCCGCTGTCCGTGCACCGCTCGAGATGGCCGCAGCCACCGCGGCTTCGATTCGCTGCGCCTCTGCCTCAAGGCCCAGCGAGTGGCGCAACAACAGGGCCGCAGACAGGATCGTGCCGATCGGGTTCGCAATGCCCTGTCCGGCGATATCGGGAGCCGAACCATGGATCGGCTCGTACAACCCACGACGGCCGTCGCCGAGCGAGGCCGACGGCAGCAGGCCGAGCGAGCCCGACAGCATTGCGGCCTCGTCCGTCAGGATGTCGCCGAACAGATTCTCGGTCAGCAGCACGTCGAAGTCGCGCGGCCGGCGGATCAAATGCATTGCGGCGGCATCGACGAACATATGGTCGATCTGCACGTCTGGAAACTCGGCGTGGATCACGCGCTCGGAGACTTCCCGCCATAGTTTCGAGGTCGCGAGCACGTTGGACTTGTCGATCTGCACGATCTGGCGCCTTCGTGTCATCGCGAGGCGGCCCGCGACGCGAGTGATGCGCTCGATCTCTGTTACCGAGTAGCGGCACTCGTCGGTTGCCGAATCGGCATCGCGAGTCTTGCGTCCGAAATAGATGCCGCCGGTCAGTTCGCGAACGAACAGCAGGTCGACACCCTCCAGCACTTCCGGCTTGATGACTGACGCATCGCGCAGCGCGGGATGAACCTGGATCGGTCGCAGGTTCGCGTAGACGCCAAGCAGGCGACGCAACTCCAGCAGGGCAGGCTCCGGTCGGACTGGCGCGGCCGGTCCCCAACTCGGGCCACCGATCGCGCCCAGCAAGACGGCATCGGCGGCGAGGCAAAGTTCGCGGGTCTGATCCGGCAGGCCCGTGCCGAATTGATCGATCGCAATGCCACCGAATGGGGCCGCCTGCAAGCTGAAATCGTGGCCGCTGCGCTGGCCGATGGCCTCGAGTACGCGCACGGCTTCGGCGACGACCTCGGGGCCAATCCCGTCACCGCCGAGTACGGCAATGCTGGCTCGCATGGGGTCTCGACTCAGCGGGTACGCTGTTCGTAGGCGCTGATCAGGTCCTGCTTGGACAGCAGGAAGCCCAGTTCATCGACCCCGTTCAGCAGACAGAAGCGCGGGAAGGCATCGATCGGAAACTGCACGCTCGAACCGTTCGGGAGTTTCAAGCTCGTCAACTCGAGATCGATCTCGACTTCGGCGCCCGGATTCTCCAGCAGCCAGCGATGCGTCGCGTCATCGACAGTGATCGGCAGCAAGCCGTTCTTCAGCGAGTTGTTGCTGAAAATATCGGCGATCTGCGTGCTGATCACGGCCTTGAAGCCATAGTCCAGCAGTGCCCAGGGCGCATGCTCGCGCGAGGAGCCGCAGCCGAAATTACGTCCGCCGACCAGGATCTCGCAGCCTGCGGCCTGTGGCTGGTTCAGGATGAAGCCGGGCAGGGGGTTACCGTCGGGATCGTAGCGCCAGTCCGCAAACAGCTGCTGGCCGAGCCCCGTCTTGGTCGTGGTGGTCAGGAAGCGGCCGGGAATGATCTGGTCGGTATCGATGTTGGTCGACGGCATGACGACGGTGCGGGAGCGGATGATCCGGATGCTCATCCCGCACCTCGCTGCAGCGTGCGCGCATCGGTGACTCTGCCGCGGATCGCTGACGCCGCTGCCGTCTCCGGGCTTGCGAGCAGCGTCCGGGCACCGACTCCCTGCCGCCCTTCGAAATTGCGGTTGCTGGTGCTGACGGAGTACTGGCCCTTGGCGACGGTATCGCCGTTCATGCCGAGGCACATCGAGCAACCTGACTCTCGCCAGTCGGCGCCAGCGGACTTGAAGACCTGATCGAGACCTTCGGCTTCGGCAGCGCGCTTGACGTCCTGCGAGCCGGGCACAACCAGCATTCGCACGCCGCGGGCCACCTTGTGTCCGCGCAATACACCCGCCGCCGCGCGCAGGTCTGACAACCTGCCATTGGTGCAACTGCCGATGAACACGACGTTGACCGGCGCATCCTGAATCGGTTCGCCCGGAGTCAGGTCCATGTATTTCATCGCGGCATCGAACACCGGGTCGCCGCGCAGATCCGGAATGTTCCCAGTGATCGGCACGACCATGCCCGGATTGGTTCCGTAGGTGATCATCGGTTGCAGTGCGTTGCCATCGATCTCGAGGGTGCGGTCAAAGACGGCGTCCGCATCGCTCGGCAGCTTGCTCCAGCGCGCCACCGCTGCATCCCAGTCTGCGCCCTGTGGCACGCGCGCCCGACCTTTCAGGTAATCGTAAGTCGTCGCATCGGGGGCGATCATTCCGGCGCGGGCGCCGGCCTCGATCGACATGTTGCAAACGGTCATCCGCTGTTCCATTGACAGCGCTTCAATTGCGCTGCCGCGGTACTCGATCACATGCCCGGTGCCTCCTGAAACGCCGACTTCACCGATCACGGCCAGGATCAGATCCTTGGCCGTGACGCCATCCGGCAGCTTGCCCGAAACGTTGAGCGCAAAGGTTTTCGGCTTTTGCTGCAGCAGGCACTGAGTCGCGAACACGTGACCGACCTCGGTCGTGCCGATGCCAAAGGCGAGGGCGCCAAATGCGCCATGGGTGCTGGTGTGGCTGTCGCCGCAGACGATGGTCTTGCCAGGCTGGGTCAGCCCAAGCTCGGGTCCGATAATGTGCACGATGCCGCGCAGCTGATGCTGCAAGCCCAACAGCTCGATGCCGAACTCCGCACAGTTCTTCTCGAGCTGGCGGATCTGCTTGGCCGCTGAGTCGATCGTGATCGGCACGCCGCCGAATACCTGCTCGGTCTTGGTCGGAGTCGCATGATCCATCGTTGCCAGCGTCAGATCAGGGCGCCGAACCTTCACGCCGCGCTCGCGCAGCACAGAGAACGCCTGCGGCGATGTGACCTCATGGGTCAGGTGCAGGTCAATGAACAGGATTGCCGGCGTGTCATCGGTCTGCGCTGCCACCTCGTGCGCTGACCAGACTTTCTCGAACATCGTTCGTGCTGCACTCATTGGCCTTTCCCCCTCAGCGTGACTGCTCTAGCCAGGGCATGCGGGCCCGCAGCTTTGCTCCGACCTTCTCGATTGGGTGCTTCAGATCAGCGGCGAGCATCTTCTGGTACTTCTTGCGACCGGTCGCGTTCTCGCGAATCCACTGGCGTGCGAACTTGCCATCCTGGATTTCCTTGAGGATCTTGCGCATCTCCTGCTTGGTCGCGCGGTTCACAATCCGCGGTCCGCGGGTCAGATCACCATACTTGGCGGTCTCGGAAATGAACTGGTGCATCTTCGCGATGCCGCCTTCGTGCAGCAGATCGACGATCAGTTTCAGCTCGTGCAGGCACTCGTAGTAGGCCACCTCTGGCTGATAGCCGGCTTCGACCAGGGTTTCGTAACCCTTCACGACGAGCTCGGTGGCGCCGCCGCACAACACGGCCTGCTCACCGAACAGATCGGTCTCGGTCTCTTCGGCGAAAGTCGTGGTCAGTACGCCGCCACGAGTGCCGCCGATGCCATGCGCATAGGCCAGTGCCTTGACGCGCGCCTTGCGGCTGGCATCCTGGGCCACTGCGATCAGACAGGGCACACCCCGACCCTGCTGATACTGGCGCCGGACCAGATCTCCCGGACCCTTGGGCGCGATCAATACGACGTCCAGATCCTTGCGTGGCTTGATCTGCTTGAAGTGGATATTGAAGCCGTGGGCGAACAGCAGCGTTGCGCCCTTGCGCAAACTCGGCAGGATCTCGCCGTACAGCGACTTCTGCGTCAGATCAGGCACCAGCATCGCAACGAGGTCAGCACCCTTGACGGCCGCGACGGGCTCGGCGACTCGCAGTCCGTCCTTGCGGGCCTTGTTCCAGCTGTTGCCCTTGCGGACCCCAACGACGACGTCGAAACCACTGTCCTTGAGGTTCAGGGCATGGGCCCGACCCTGGCTGCCGTAACCCAGAACGCAGATCTTTGCGTTCTTCAAGGCCTTTGCGTCAACGTCTTTCTGGGAATAGATCTTCATGATTCTGCTTGTCTCCGGAGATAAAAAACCCCGCAACGACTGGAGTGCCGGTGCAGGGCCGCGTACGTCTCAAGATTATACGCGAGTCTCCGCTAAGCTTGCATTCCGGGCCGTCGCGGACGCCCCGATTCGCGTAAAGATTAAGGACCGACCTTGAACATTTCCGAACAGCTTTTGAGCGAATCCAGCAGCGGCGATCGCTTACCGATGTGGCTGGTGCAGGAATCCGGATTCGAACCCTGGGCCCGTGCCCAAACCGGCCCTGCGCGCAGCTGGATTGACGCGCACGATTTTCGCGCGCAGCCCCACAGGATTTTGGTGCTACCGGACCGCGACGGCCAGCCAGCCGGTGTCGTGTTGGGTTTGGGTGCACGTGAAAGTCTTGAGGGCCTGAGTCCCTGGGACATTGCGCCGCTGACCGCGCGACTGCCGGCGCGGGCTTTTAGTCTCCAGACTCCGCTTGTCGCAAGCGCCGCCACGCAGGCAGCGCTCGGCTGGCTGATCGGCGGATATCGCTACGAACTTATGGCCGTCCCGGCAGCTGTGAAGCCTGGCGCAAGTCTTTTCGTTGCTGGCGCTGACCGGGGCTATGCGCTGGCGGCGGCAAGCGCAATGGCGCTGGCGCGCGACCTGATCAACACACCGCCCAACCTGCTTGGCCCGGCGGAACTGGCCGCCGCGGTTCGCGCCGTCGGCGCAGCGCATGGCGCCCACACCGAGGTGATCGAGGGCGATCAGCTACTGACGGAGAACTATCCGATGATCCACGCCGTAGGGCGGGGCAGCTCGCGGGCGCCGCGACTGATCGATCTGCGCTGGGGCGATGCGGCTGCGCCGCGGGTCACGCTGGTAGGCAAGGGTGTCTGCTTTGACAGCGGCGGTCTCGACATCAAGCCTGGCGCTGCGATGGCGCTGATGAAGAAAGACATGGGTGGTGCAGCCATTGCGCTCGGCTGTGCGCAACTGCTGATGCAGCTTGGCGCGCCAGTTTCGTTGCGACTGCTGATTCCCGCCGTCGAGAACAGCATCAATGGCGATGCGTTCCGGCCAAGCGACGTATTGGTCGCGCGCAATGGGCTGCGGGTGGAAATTGGCAATACGGATGCCGAGGGACGCCTGGTGCTTGCGGACGCGCTGGTGGCAGCGAGCAGCGACAAGCCGCAGCTGCTGGTCGACTTTGCAACGCTGACCGGTGCAGCGCGTACCGCGCTCGGCCCGGAGCTGCCGGCGATGTTCTCGAATGATTCTGAATTGCAGGCTCATTTGCAGCAGCTCGGCGCGGATCTGCACGATCCAGTCTGGCCGATGCCACTCTGGCAAGGCTATGCCGAAGACCTCAGCAGCAAAGTGGCGGATATGAACAATGTCGCCGGCCATGCCTTTGCCGGGTCCGTGATCGCGGCGCTGTTTCTGCAGCGCTTCGTTGCGGGCTGTCCCGCATGGGTGCATTTCGATCTGTACGCGTGGAACGCCCGCGATCGGCCCGGTCGTCCGGTCGGCGCCGAGGCGCAGTGCCTGCGGCTCGTCGAGCGTCTGGTGCGCAGCCGCTTCGGATGAGTTCCATTGCGCCACGGCACCTGTTTTTCCTGCTAATCATCACGTTCATCTGGGGTCTGAATCTCGTGCTGAGCCGGATCGGGCTCGAACATGTCCCGCCGTTGTTGTTTACTTTCCTGAGGTTTCTCGTCATTGCGATTCTGCTCGCGCCGTTCCTGCGAGTCGTGCCCGGACAGATGAGCGCACTGATCGTCGCAGGACTACTGTCCGGCGCCATCAGCTTATCCTTGCTGTTCGCCGGCCTTGCAATGTCGCCGACAGTTTCGGCGGTTGCCATTGCCGGACAGCTGGGCGTGCCCTTCACGACTTTGCTCTCGGTCGCGCTACTCGGTGAGACCGTGCGCTGGCGGCGCTGGCTCGGCATTACTCTGTCTTTCGGCGGCGTGATGACCATGGGCCTGGATCCGCAGGTCTTCGATGCCCTGCAGAGCCTGACGCTGGTGGTCGCCTCGGCTTTCATCGGTTCACTGGGGTTGATTGCCGTGAAGCGATTGAAAGGCTTCAAGCCGCTTGAGATACAGGCCTGGTTCGCCTGGCTCAGCGCGCCGTGGCTGCTGGCGATGACCGTCGGCATCGAGGACACAAAGTTCGCCACTGTGCTGGCGGTGCCATTGGTCGGCTGGGCCGTGATTGCCTTCACGGCGCTCGGCGCCAGTATTGTCGCGCACACGGGCTTCTACTATCTGATTCAGCGCTACCCGGTTACCAGCGTGGCACCGCTGACGGTATTGTCGCCGGTATTCTCGGTTGCCTTGAGTGTGTCGCTGCTCGGCGAGACGCTGACCATGCGCCTGGCCTTGGGCGGCGTCCTGACGCTGCTTGGGGTGCTGATCATCACGCTCAGAGAGCGACGCATGATCGACACCGGCAGCTGAACCGTTGCCGAGATTCAGTACACTGCAATCCCCCTTTTGTGCAATCCCCCTATTGGAGACTTTCAATCGCCATGCCGAAGAAGAAGGACCGAGTTGATCCGCGCCGCTACTCCAGTCTGGTCGTCGATGGCGTCAAACAGACGCCGTCGCGCGCGATGCTGCGTGCGGTTGGTTTCACCGACGCAGATTTCAAGAAGCCCCAGATCGGCATCGCGTCAACCTGGGCGAATCTGACGCCGTGCAACATGCATATCAACGAGCTCGCGGCGCAAGCCGAGCAGGGCGCCAATGCGGCCGGCGGCAAGGCGGTGCTGTTCAACACGATCACGGTGTCGGACGGTATCTCGATGGGATCACCGGGGATGCGGTACTCGCTGGTGTCGCGCGAAATCATTGCCGATTCGATCGAGGCCGTGGTCGGTGCTGAGGGCTTCGATGGATTCGTCGCGCTCGGTGGCTGTGACAAGAACATGCCCGGTTGCGCGATGGCGATTGCCCGCATGAATCGACCCGCCGTGTTTGTCTACGGCGGCACGATCCGCCCGGGAGTCAAGCGTCGCGACATCGTTGCGGTGTTCGAGGCGGTGGGCGGCCATGCGGCCGGCACCGTGTCCGACGCGGAGCTGGCAGATATCGAGCGCACCGCGATTCCGGGGCCAGGCAGCTGCGGCGGCATGTACACGGCCAACACGATGGCCTCTGCAATAGAGGCCATGGGCCTGTCGCTGCCGGGCAGCTCGGCGCAGGAGGCCGTCGGTCGCGGTAAGCTCGACGACAGCCGGCGTGCCGGTGAAGCCGTAGTGAAGCTCGTCAAGGCGGGCATCCGACCCCGGGATATCCTGACGCGAAAAGCCTTCGAGAATGCGATCACCGTAACGATCGCCGTCGGCGGCTCAACAAACGCGGTGCTGCATCTGCTCGCGATCGCCCATGCGGCGGGCGTGCGGCTGCGTCTCGACGATTTCACCCGGCTGGGAAAACGGGTACCCGTGCTCGCCGATCTGCGCCCGAGCGGACGCTATCTGATGTCCGAACTGATCGATATTGGCGGCCTGCAGCCACTGATGAAGCGGCTGCTCGACCGCGGTCTGCTGCATGGCGACTGCTTGACCGTCACGGGCCGAACGCTGGCGCAGAATCTCGCCGCGGTCGCTGATTATCCAGCCGGGCAGGACATCGTCCAGCCATTCGAGCATCCAGTAAAGAAAGACAGTCATCTGGTTGTTTTATATGGAAACGTCGCTCCCGAAGGCGCGGTGGCCAAAATCTCCGGTAAGGAGGGTTTGCGCTTCAGCGGGCGGGCGCGGGTCTTCGAAGGCGAGGAGGCAGCGACCGCCTCCATCCTGAAGGGTGCGGTGCGCGCCGGCGACGTGGTGGTGATTCGCAACGAGGGCCCGAAGGGCGGGCCCGGCATGCGCGAGATGTTGAGCCCCACTGGCGCGATCATGGGGCTCGGCCTTGGAGATAAAGTTGCGCTGATCACCGATGGCCGCTTCTCTGGCGGCAGTCACGGATTCGTTGTCGGGCATGTTTCGCCCGAGGCCGCCGTCGGCGGGCCGATCGGATTGTTGCAGAACGGTGATCGACTCACGATCGATGCGCGGCGGCGAACCATCGAAGTGCACTGCACAGCGGCAGAGCTGAAGCGTCGGCGCGCTGCGTGGAAGCCAAGAAAGCCCTACGCGACGCGTGGCGTGTTGGCAAAGTACGCCCGCCAGGTGCGCTCGGCGTCCGAAGGCGCAGTGACGGATTGATCACACGGCGGAGCAAGTGCGCATCGTTTTGCAAGACAGTTGTCTGGATTCGACAGTGCGGTTAGAGTTCTGCAGACACTTGGTATCACGAATAAACGAAGGCTGGGGATGGTCTTCGGCGCAGGGCGGGTTGCGCGGGGCATTGACCCGCCGCGAGCACGAAGTGCGTTATCAACATGGAGGTTGCACGCTGTTCGAAACCCGGGTAGCGTGCCGCGCCCGAGCGAGAACGTGTACCTACTGCAGTAGCTGATTACGGAAACACATGGCCGCCTACGCATATCAGTCATCTTCCAACCGCACCACCGTGCTGGTGGCGATCATCGCTGCCCATGTGCTCATGGGGTGGGCGCTGGTCAGCGGCCTCGCTCGTAGCGTCGTAGAGAGTATCGCTGCGCCGCTGATCACCGACCTCATCGACGATATCCAGGTGGACGAGCCACCACCGCCGCCGCCGCCGCCCGTGATGGAGCGGCCGCCGGTAGAAGTGCCGCCACCGGTTGTTTCGATCGATATTCCCGTGCAGACAACGACCACTGCGATTTCGGACGTCACCGACAAACCGCGGCCACCCGCACCGCCACCGCCACCTCCGGCCCCGGTTGCGAAGCCCACTCCCGCGAAGCTCGGGCGCAATTTCCCTAACTCTGAAGACTATTACCCTTCAGCGTCGAAGCGTGCCGAAGAACAAGGGTCGCCGACGGTGCAGGTTTGCGTCGGCGCCAATGGTCGGCTCACCCGCGATCCGGTCGTCACAGCTTCCTCTGGTTTCCCGAGGTTGGACGAGGGCGCCGTGAAGCTCGCAAAGTCAGGGCGCTATGAGGCCGGAACGTTGAACGGCGCGAAGGCCGCGGAGTCGTGCATTCAGTTCAAGGTTCGATTCGAGATCAAGTAGTCATCACCCATTAGATAGGTCTATCCAGGCTCGGCAGGCGGTGCGGCCGGTCGGGAAATCAGGTAGTCGAGGAACATATGTCAAACGAAGCCACCACGATTTCAGTTGATAACCCTTATGGCCTTGGGGCTCTTTGGGCGCAGGGCGATTTCGTCGCCAAAGGCACGCTGATTCTTCTAGTAGTCATGTCGCTGTACTCTTGGTACGTCATTTTCACCAAGGTTTGGGATCAGCGGCGGCTTCGCTTGGCTGGCCAGACGGCTGAAGAGAAGTTCTGGACGGCGCCATCTATAAAGGATGCGATCGAGCGGCTGCCGAAAGACAGCGCGTTTCGCAGCATTGCCGAAGATGGCGTGCGTGCAGCGAATCACCACGAGGGTCGCTTGACCGACCGCGTAGATCTGCATGAATGGGTCACGTTGACCTTGCAGCGTTCGGTGGACAACCTCAACACCTATATGCAGTCCGGTCTGTCTGTGCTCGCGACCGTCGGATCGACCGCGCCTTTCGTCGGGCTCTTCGGCACGGTGTGGGGCATTTACCACGCGCTGGTTGCAATCGGCGTGTCGGGGCAAGCCAGCATCGACAAGGTCGCAGGACCGGTCGGTGAGGCCCTGATCATGACCGCCATCGGCTTATTCGTGGCGGTACCGGCTGTCATGGGCTACAACTGGCTGGTGCGCCGCAACAAGCTGGTGCAGGACAACGTGCGCTCCTTCACCGGCGATCTGCACGCGTTCCTGGTTGGCGGGGCCCGGATTGCTCCGGCTGCCGGTCAGGGAACTCCTGCCGCCGCTGCCGCTCCCAAGAAGTAAGCACCGATTCCGCTCGGCCGTCGGATCGACGGTCGAGCGGGCTCGGACTAGCGGAAATACGCACAGGAATCGCTTGACATGTCCATGAGCGTTGGCTCGCCCGCAGGCGAGGAAGACAGTTTCAATACGACCATCAACACCACGCCGCTGGTCGACGTGATGCTGGTATTGCTGATCATCTTTCTGATCACGATTCCGGTGATCACGAAGAGCATCAAGGTGGACCTGCCCAAGGCCGCCAACATTGCCACCCAGACCAAACCCGAGAACATCACGGTCGCGGTTGATTCGGCCGGTAACATTTACTGGAACGACAAGCGGCTGCCGGACCTGAACAAGCTGATTGAGGAAGTCGCCTTGGTTGCGGTTCAGGATCCTCAACCCGAGATTCATGTCCGCGGCGACAGTGACGCGCGTTATGAGGCAGTCGCGCGGGTCATCTACGGCATCCAGCGCGGCGGAGTCGTCAAGGTCGGATTCCTGACCGAACCAGATCGCGGTTTTCGTGGCACGCGCTGACGCGCGGCGTTCGATACCAACGGAGTTATTGCTATGTCGATGAGTGTTGGCGGAACGGGCGACGAGGAGATGGTCGATATCAACACGACCCCCCTCATCGATGTGATGCTCGTGTTGCTGATCATGTTCATCATCACCATCCCTGTGATGACGCATGCCGTAAAGCTCGACATGCCGCGTCCCACCGATGCGCCGCCGCCGCCGGTCAAGCCGGAAATTATCGATCTCGAGGTCGATTTCGACGGCACGATCGTCTGGAATGGCACGGCTCTTTCTGGCGTGCAGGATCTCGATGGCTATTTCCGCCGCGAAGCGCGCAAGGATCCGCAGCCGGAACTGCATCTGCGCCCGGACAAGCGTTCGAAGTACGGCGTGGTCGCCGTAGTGCTGGCTTCTGCACAGCGCAATGGCCTGCAGAAGATCGGCTTCGTCAATGTTTCAGAGTTCAAGGAATGACCAACCGAGGTACCAGGATGGCAGTAGTAACCCGTTCTACGATGACCCAGTGGGCTGTGGTTGGCGCAGCCGCTGCGCTGTTCGTCTCTGGTGGACTTGCGTCCGCGCAGGCGAAGCAGTCTGTCAGCAAGGCCGTCGTCAAGCAGATCCAGGCCGCACAGAAGGCCATCGAAGCCAAGAACTGGGGCGAGTGCTCCTCGCAGCTGCGTCAGGCGTCTGCCGCGCCAGGCAAGACTCCGTACGACGATTACGCAGTCAATGAGCTGCTGGGTTTCTGCGCGATCCGTGGCAACGATTTCGCGACGGCTGCTCGCGCCCTGGAAGGTGGGCTGAACGCTGGTTTTCTGGCTCAGGATCAGGTGCCGAGCCGTGTTCGGGCCTTGTCCCAGGTCAACTATCAGCTCAAGAATTACGCCAAATCGATTGATTACGGCAATCGCGCCATCCGCGGTGGCTTCGCCGACGATGACATTTACGTACTGGTTGCACAGGCCTACTACATCCAGGGCGATCACAAGGGCACCTTGCGCTTCGTCAGTGACTGGGTCGAGGGCGTCGAGAAGCGTGGCCAGGCACCCAAGGAAAACGCCCTGCAGCTGATGCTCAGTTCGTGCCTCAAGCTCGATGATTCGGAGTGCACGACCATCGCTCTAGAAAAGCTCGTGTCGCGCTACCCGAAGGACGAGTACTGGCAGAATCTGATGCAGAAGCTGCTGCGTTCGGATGCCACGGATCGAGTCATGTTGAATGTTTACCGTCTCGCGGCAGACGTCAATGCGATGCGCCGTGCCGATGACTACATCGAGATGGCACAGCTTGCGATTGAAGCCGGCCTGCCGGGTGAAGCGCAATCGGTGCTGGAGCAGGGAATCAACAAGAAAGTGATCGCTGAGGCGCGCGATATTGACCGCGCGAACCGGCTGTTGGCGACGGCCAAGCGGCAGGCCGATGCAGACCGCGCGACGCTGAGCACCCAGGAGAAGGAGGCGGCTGCAGCCAAGACGGGAGATGCCGAAGTGCGGCTCGGTCAGGCCTTTCTCAGCTATGGAATGAATGACAAGGCGCTCGCGGCGATCCAGCGCGGTATTGCGCGCGGCAACTTGCGCAATCCCGCAGAAGCGCAGCTGTCGCTGGGCATGGCTCAGCTGCAGCTCGGCAACAAGAGCGAGGCTACCAAGGCGTTCCGGGCAGCGCGCGGTGACGCGACGCTATCGCGGGTCGGCAATCTGTGGGCGCTGCACGCGGCGCAGTAGGTTCGACCTAACGTCTCAAGAGAACGCCCGGCTTGCCCGGGCGTTTTTTTAGCTCTCGACGGCCTCGATATGTTCATCCCTGTCGGCGTCGCCACTACCGCCTAGTTGCTCGATCTCGGCGTGGACCCCCCGCAACAACCGGTCCACATAGGCGGACCTGCGTTGAGTGCGCTCGGCAGCGGCAGCTGGCGCGGGGACATAGCAGTCGACTTCGTGCTTCTTGAGAAGTTTTCTGGCCGCAAGCAACCGTTCGACGGAATCCAGCCGATCGCGCGTTACGGACAGCTCTTCCATCAGCGACAGTGTCATCCACAGCAGCTTGTCGGTTGCTGGATCGCTGAAATACTGCGGCTTCTTACCCTTGGCCACACGCGGAATGCGCACTGCCGCCTTTGATACGGGCTTGCGGGTTGCCGGCTTGCGGGTAGTGGGTCTTCTGGCGGGCTTGGTTCTGGACTTGCTCAAAATTGCTCCATGCGTGAGTGGTGGCGTGCACCCAGTCTTCAGCGGCTGCCTGCGAGAATCTTCCAGTAAAAGTGTTCTGCGTAGTTCATCTGCGAAACTTCTATCTGGGGCGCGAAATCAGCCAGCTGCAGATCCGACTCCGCAAAGCCCGCTTTGACGCCTTCACCCTTCAGGTCGAGGTCGGTCATGTAGCGTGAGAACGTCTCGTTGTTATTGTAGCTCTCCCAGTTGTTCATGAACTTTTCTATCGGGTTGCGCCCGCGCGGAATTTCCAGGTGCAGCATCAGACCGCCCTTCTTCAGCAAGCGGCGCGATTCCCGGAGCACTCGGACTAGGGCCGACTTCGACGTCTCATGCAGCACGATGTGCGACAGCACGAGGTCGAAGCTACCTGCTTCGAAGTCCGTGGCTTCCGCGTTCTGCTGGCTGAAATGTACCGGTACGCCGAGCGCCTGGGCGCGCGCGTGGGCGTAACGCAACACCGGTGCCCCCACGTCAATGCCATGCAGGTCGGCGTCCGGAAAGGCGCGGGCCCAGACAACGGTGCTGTTGCCGATGGCACAACCCATGTCCAGGATGCGCTGGGGCTTGAACTTCGGGTGCTTTTCCCGAACATAGGCGACCAATGTATCGCCCGTCAGGTTGTTCTCGCCACCCAGCGCACCGCCCATGTAGATGTTGATGCCCTTGTCATAAATGACACCGGCTGCAACATCGTCCTCGGTGAAATCGGTGTGATAGCCGCCGGGTTGCAAGTGAATGTCCGCGGCACTGTGGTAGCGCGGCACAACCAGCGCGGGATTCAGGCGCAACGTGCCGCGACGCCCTCGGGCGAGCTTTTTCAACGACAGCGAGCGGGCGCGGCCCACGAGTTCTGGCAGCTGTCTTTCGGTCGGATCAATGACAGATTCCCAAAGCATCTCCTGGCTGCGGCGCTGCATCGCGCTCCAGAACTGGTAGTACGGCTCCTGCATCATGAGATCGCGGACTTCGTGCTCATCGGCTGGAGCGCGTTTGTGCTTGGCGGTGAATGCCGGTTCAACCTTCTTGCTGAAGAGCTGGTAGTTGCCCGGCATGATCCGACCGGACAGGTGCCCGCGTAGCGCGGTGACGAACTGCTGCCGGGAGAGCTCGTCGTGCTCGGTACTTGCCAGCATGGCGTGCGGATTCAGGTCTGTCATTTTGGTTACCGACTCCTTGTCAGTTTGATGGTTTCAATCGGGCGTTTCGGCGCGCTCCGCCCGCGCCAACAGAGCCTCGCGATAGTCGACGAAAGGCTTGAGCAATCTGGCGGCGAGGTCCGCCTGCCGCGATTCGCGTTCCCGACCGGCGGCCGGGTCTGGCGCAAATTGCTCGAGTTCGACCCGCGTCACGCCGCCGCGCGCTTCCAGTACGCGTTCCAGCGTATCGATGCGCTGCAATGCTACTGCAAGTTCCATACTCAGCGCGAGCAGTGCTCGGTGCAGCTGGTCCATCGCCGGGTCATCGAAGTACTGCGGCTGGTGACCTTTGGGTCGCGTCGGCAGTGGCGGCGGGTTGGTCTGGCTCATCGTTCGATCAGCATGGGCTCGCTCCACAATGATGCTCTCGTCACGGGCGCAGGGTCTCGAAGAACTCCAGCCAGGCACCATCCGGCGAACGCACGGCCAGGATACGGACCTTGCCATAGGGCGGGAGGGGGATCTCGGTCGGCGCCACGGCTGGTGGCCACGCCTGCTGCTTGAGGCGCTCTGCGACAAGCGCCACGCTCGTAACCGGAAAACGCAGCGCCACCAGACCGTAGTTGGGCGGAACTGCGCGCTCGCTGAGATCCCGTCCTTCCATGCCGACCAGCTGTACGGCTTCGACCTGGGTCGGTCCGCTGCTGCGCGGCCCGACAATCAGGAACGGGATGGGATTGGCAGCGACGATATTGCCGGGCATTCCGAAGTTATTTGGCTCACGCTGCTCGTTGATGAAGTCCCCTGAATTGACCACTTCAAAGCCGAGCACTTCAGTGTAGAAACGCCGCGACGCGTTGATATCGCGCACGACCTGCATTGAATTGAACGGTCGTCGTAATCGCCGCAGATCGGGCGCATCGTCCATTCGGGGCGACAGCCGCTCATAGATCGACACAGTCACCGAATCCGGGCCCCTCAGAATCACGTTGGTCAGCACGACTCCGGCGTCTTTCAGAACGAGTCGCGCGGGATCGCTGAAGGCACTCCAGCCAAGCGCCTGAGCGCGTGAATAGACTTCACTGGTCGCATTGGAGCGCGTCATCAAGCTCAGCATGCCGCCGGTGTCCCAGGGCATCGATCCGGCCCGGATCTCGATTGAGCGTGGATCTCCAAACTCGATCAAGCGGATGAAACCGGGCAACCGTTCTGCGTCGGCAATCAGATACTCCCGCGCCGGGCGCAATCGATGACGGTCGCCCGAAACGGGTTCGCCGGCGTAGAAAGCGCGCGTTTCATGCGGTAGCACGCCCGAGTGGATCACTCGCCAGCCAGCGACGTCCTCGAAGAACCGTAGCAGCGGTTTGGCGTCGCGAACGCTGATGACGGCTTCCTGCCAGCCGGCGTCGAGAGCCTTACTGGGCTCAGCGGTTCGACCAACGGGGCCGACGCCAATCTGACTCAGGCACGCGAGCAGGGCCACAAGCCCTGTCAACCGGCGCGGCGTCGTACAACCCGGCACGCTCAATTCTCGACGAGCTCAATCCACTCGCCGGCGCTGCCTTCGAGCAAACCCGCGCGTCGGCCGTAGTAAGGAGGCAACGCAATGCTGCGTGGCGGCGTGCGCAATCGGTCGAGCAACGGTTCGAGTGAATCGGTTCCGAAGGTGACCATCGAAATTGCGGCCGGCAGTTCGCCGGCGAGCTCCGGTCTAGGCAAGCTGGTCGCTGGCATCGTGTCGACTTCAAGAAATGACTGCCCCTCAAGAGTGATCGCTGCCAGCTCATGCTGGGTCTCGGCAGGCAGCCCATGTGCCTGCGAAATCACTGAAATCACGCCGGGTATCACCGATGCACTCGGCAGGCCGAACAGCTCGGTATAAGCACTATTCAGGCCAGCAGCGCTTTCCCCGCCCAGAATCACGATGAATACCCGATCGATGAAGTGCCGCGCCTCCGGGGTATCGAACTCCGGGAGTCGTTCCTTGAATGAAGTGAGATACAGCGATTCGCCGGCGGGCCCCACGATCTGCATCGCGCGGATCTTGTCGGAAAAAGACAGATCTGCGGGTGGGCCGATGATCTTGAACGGCGAGTCCGCCAGTTTTTCCGCGGCGGCATCTGTGTCCTGCACCATCAACTCGGCCGCGTTCCAGCCAAAATGCTTGAAGGGGAGATAGTCGGCGGCGGTGCGACTCTCGACGAAGCGGATATAGGTTCGCCCGTCGCCGCCCGGGAGCATCAGCGCAAACCGCCGACCCGCGAGAGACGGCCGATCCCATATCGCGGCCATCTCGCTCGGCACCTTGCCCGAGTCCATGAGCTCGTAGCCAAGATACAGGGCATAGGTGTCGATCATCCGCTGCAGATCGCTGGTGGCAATCGTGACGCAGGAAATCGGCCCCAGTGTCGCCATCAGTGCGGCGCCTGCAGTGTCTTCAAATAGCGGCTGACCGCCACCAGCGGCGCGACTTCCGCATACTTGGCCTGCAGATCAAAAAGGCTTGCCTCATGGGGTCCTGCCGCTCGATCGCCCACGGCCTGGCGCACGACCACGGGCACGAAACCGTGCTGACAGCAGTCGACCGCGGAGGCACGGATGCAACCGCTGGTCGAAACGCCGGCAATCAGCACGGTGTCGATGGACATGGCTGTAAGTGTCGAGGCCAGCGAGGTTGCAAAGAACGCGCTGGCATATTGCTTGGAGATCACTGTCTCGCCTTCGTGCGGCTCGAGGCCTTCCGCAAACGCGGCGAGCTCGGGGTGTCTGCCTGCCTCGAAGCAACGCAATGCAGGGACTTTGCGAAAGAACACCCCGCCATCGCGGCCGCCCGGCTGATAGACCAC
>JBBQWY010000030.1:0-35357 GCA_038210215.1 Steroidobacterales bacterium | reverse complement strand
CCCCGAAACACCCCCGGTGGGCCGGGTGGGGCCGTTTCATCTCGGGGGGGGACAGGCTGCGCTTGTTCGCCCTTCCCTCGCGCGCCGCGGCGCGCGGCCCGCGTTCGCTCAAGCCCGGCTGCAAGGCCGCTGCGACAATCGAATCGATGCCGGTCAGGTCGATCGGTGTCGCTTCAGCCAGCGCGAACAGCTGCTCCATGACGGGCCTGCCGGCTGAGTCCGTAGAGATCTCTACTGCGGTACGCCCCTCTAGGCCTTCGTCCCAGGTCGCTCTCACCCGCTCCCAGAATGAAGCCGTGCGCTGCCAGTAGGCACGGGCTGGGCTGAAGTCGAAATCCGTGATGCGGCGGTAGTCATTGACTGCCATCTCGCGCGCCACGTAAGGCTCGCCAGTCCGGTTCTGCCGATCGAACTTCGTGTTCTGCTGCTCGTGCACCCAACCGTCGGGCGTGATCGTGTGTCGATTGTTGCCGAGCAGCACGTCGTAGTCCGAGCGCGTCGTGAACTCGCGCCGCGGCAGTGGCCGCCAGGTGTCGGCGGACACCCATGAAGAACCCGATCCCGCATGCTCCCAGCGCCCGATGCTTTCGTAGCGCGGGCTGTCGTCGACTTCGAACACCGCCTGGCTCCATTGGCCGCGAACCTCGCTGGGCGCGAGCCGGCGCAGCCGCCAGTTGCGATCGCCCGCGAATTCCCACAGCTCCTGATCCTGGTAGGTCCAGTCCTGGCGCCAGTGCTTGATCACCAGACCCTTTGGGCCCAACAGAATGTGCTGCAGCACGATCTTCGTGCCGCTGTCTGCGACGATCTGAACAAACTCATCGCCGCTCGAGCGCTTCGGCTCCGCGAGCGTATAGCCTGAACGCAGCGCAACGGTTTCATCGAACTTGAAGCTGACCTTGAACTCGCCGGCCATCGCGAGAATGGCAGCTCGATCGCGCTCGAAGGCAGTGTCGACGCTGCGCGTCGGGCTGCTCGCGCAGGCGCTGACGAGCAAGGGCAGAAAGATCAGAGACAGGAGTTTCGTCATTTGCATGGCATCACCAGTTGAGTCGAAGGTTGGCGGAAAGAGATCGACCGGGCCTCGTGAAGTAATCGAGCGCCGGATCATTGGCACTACGACCACGCACGTCGGACCATTCCCAGTACTTCTTGTCGGTCAGGTTCAGCAGACCCACATTGACCGTCGCACCGTCCCAGAGCCGCAGGTCAGCGAGCAGATCGAGGCTCGTGTAGCCAGGGGTCGCGAACAGCGCTCCGGTGGCGGGCGCTCCTCTGGCAGGCGTGCTGCCGCGCTGGTCAATCCGCCGCTTGCGGTCCACGACGGTTGCGATCAGTTCCGCACCCCAGCGCGACGCAGCGGGTCGGTATTCGAATCCGAACACGCCCTTGGCCGGGTCGGTCGTGTTCAGCGGCTGATCATCGCTGGTGTTGTCGCCGACACCATGGCTCAGCGCCGCCTTGAGCCGCAGCCCCGGCAAGGCTGCCGCAAGCGGCACCGCGCCCTGCACCTCAAGGCCATAGGTGCGGACCTGATCCAGGTTGCGGGACTGAAACAACAGCCACCCGGAACCCGGCTGAACGCCGACGAACGACAAGGACTCGATGAAATCGTCGTAGGTGTTGAAGTAGAGCGAGGCAGACCAGAACGCGCTGCCGGCAGCTCGCCGCATGCCGATCTCGAGGTTGTCGCTGGACTCGGGTTGCAGCTGCGGATTCGGGATCGTGGTGTAGCGACCGAGCGGATTCGTGAAGCCGACGTTGACATCATTGAAAGGCGGCGCACGAAAGCCAGCCGAGTAGCTGCCGAACACCGCGAAGTTCTCCGAAGCCCGCCACACCACGCCGAGACGCGGCGATACGCTCGTGTCGGTCAGCGACACCGGCACGATGCCGGGATTGTCGGCGGCAAACACCGCATCGAGTTGCGGGTCGAGTTCGTAGCGATCGACCCGCAGCGCCGGCGTAACCGTGACCGTACCAAGGGTGATTTCGTTCTGCACGTAGGCCGAGGTCTGCCGGGCCCGTGCCAGCGGTGTGTCGCGCACCGGAAAGACGTCGGCGCCGACCACGTTCGAGCGCAAGCCCGTGGTGCGATTGAGCTCAAAGCCGTCGCGGCTCTGATCGATATCCGTCGTCAGAAATTCCGCCCCGTACGTGATCAGCTGCGAGACACGCTGTCCCGGGAACGCCTTGCGCAGCGTCAGCTCTGTGCCGACCGAATCCTGGTTGAAGTTGAACTCGCGCTCGCGAAGGCGCGCGCTGGGGGTCGGGCCCAGACGGACGATCCGCTCCTCCGTCGTGTACTGCCGTGTGCGGCTGTCCTGCTTGTACAAGCGGAGCTCACCGCCGTCGGCCACACGCCAGTCACGATCACGGAACTCGTAGTCCAGCGAGACGCGATTGCGCCGCTGCTCGTCATTGGCCAGCTGCAGCAGCGTGCTCAGCGTTGGCGTTGCGCCGCGACTGCTAATGACGTCGACAAACACGTCGGTGCGATTGCGTTCGACCGTCAGCCGCCAGACATCGGTCTCGCGCGGTGACCACAACAGCTTGCCGAGATAGCCGTCGGAATAGCCTTGCTGCGGATTCGGCACCGTGCGCGTGTCGTCCGGTGCCGGATTGCGACCCTGATTTTCAAGCGTGCCGCTGTCGCGACGCGTGTAGGCCAGCAGCGCCGACCACGCGCCTGCACGGCCTGCCAACAACCCGGTCGCACCACGGCCGTTGTCCTCGCCGCTGTAGCCCAGCTTGAAGCTACCGCCGAACGGACGGTCCGCGGTGAGCACATCGACCGGATCCTTGGTCGTGAACGCCACCACGCCGCCGATCGCGTTCGAGCCATACAGCGAGGAAGCCGAGCCGCGCACGATCTCCACGCGCTTCAGCAGATCGACATCGACCCCATCGCGGGTCGCAAACGCGAAGCTGCCAAAAGAGAACGCGTCTGGCAGCCGCACATTGTCGACCTCCAGCAACACACGATTGCCGTCGATGCCCCGGATATTGAAGTCGCTGAGCCCGAAGCGTGTGGCGGCGTTGCGCACCGAAACGCCCGGCTCGTAGCGCACCAGATCCTTGATGTTGTTGATCTGCTGGCGATCGACAGCCGCCGCATCGATGATCGCGACAGTCGCCGGAACTTCGATGATCGCGCGCGCACCCTTGGTCGCAGTGATCACGACCTCCTGCAGCGGCGACTGCGCGTGTGCCGCGATGCACGGCAAGGCGATCAATGCAAACAGGAAACGAATCGACATGCCAACTTCCTCGGCGCCGGATCGGCGCGGTTGATGAGCTGGCTGGCGTGCTGCGAGAGAGAGCTTTGCAGCGGCTGGCGGGCGGTTCAGAACGACGGACTATTTCGTCAGGATCAGTTTTCCCAGGCGGGTCTTGCGCAGCCGGTAGATCTCGCCCTCATGCTCGATGCGCACTTCGCGCGCGGCACCCAGCAAGCGCTCGCTGGGCCAGACCAGGGGCGCCGGGGACCATCCCTGCGCGGCAACCGGTTTTCCGACTTCTGAGGCTCGCGTTTTCACCACGCAACGGATCTAATCACAAATGGGAATCATTCGCAATAGAGGCGATACGAGCGTCTTATTGCCGGTCTCGAGGGTCCTGCGCAGCCGCTGTGAAGACCCGCGGATCCCTCAGCGACGGGAAGCTTGCGTCGCGGGCGTGATAGTCCCAACGCAGGGTCGCCGGGATATTGGTGTAATGCACGCCGATGTTGATGACCCACAGCACGAACAGCGCGTAAAGCGTCGCGACCGTCAACGCCGGCGCATCTTCGGCAATGACGAGGCCACGGTAGGACTGGTACAGCCGCCACGGCAGATACAGGCAGGGCACCAGCACCCAGACGGGTGAACCCCAGCGCTTCCAGCAGAACAGCTCGCTGGCAACCTGCGCGAAGAACATCAGCATGTACGGCGCCAGCGCCATCAGCGTCGCGGTCGACGCGCCGATCACGCCGTCAACAACCAGCGCGACGAGTGGCAGCAGCAGCCCGACGACCCAGATCACGATCAACCAGACCTTGAAAACCCGGCCGACCGGTCGCGGACCCGGAAACGGGGCCGAGGGTTTAGGTAGCCGCCATTGCGCCCAGGCAAGCACCGCGCAGGCGAGCACGAAGAACCCGAGTTCCTGAAGCCAGATGTTCTGCCACATGCGCGACAGCTTGCCAGATTGGCGCGGCCTCAGTCAGCGCGCGAGGTGCTCGCGCTGAGCAGTTCGCCGCCGTCGCTGACGTCCAGCGACACCTCGATCGGCTTGCAGCAGACCTGGCAGTCCTCGATGTAGAGACGACTGTGGTCCGTGAGATCGATCGCCGAGCCATAGACCTCAGCACACCATGGGCACTGCAGCTCGACAAACGCGCCCAGCTCGGCCGAGGCGGGATGCTCGCTCGGCTCGAACACCGGCTCGAGTCCATACAGCTCGTCGACCGATTGGGGGTCGAGCCGGGCGATTCTGGCCTTCAGCAGATCGATGGGTGTGCGCACCTCCGGATCATCATAAACTTCCATGATTCCTGCAATCGCAGGTCACAGTCAGAGGCCCCGATGCTGCGCATGCTCGCGTTTTTGTTTGTTTTGCTGGCGACCAGTGCGGCGGCACCCGCCTTTGCCGAGATCCGCACCGACGACCAGTTCTGCAACCGGGTCCAGCAACTGATCCTCGGCACCCAGCTGCTCGCGCGCAATCAGCTGCATGCCGATTACGAAGCCTTCAAGGAATCGAAATCGACGCTCGATCCGTACACCACGCAGCAGTTCGTGCTGCATGAGGATGAGTCAGGGCAGCGCCCGATGCGCATCTCGTGCAAGTTCAAGAGCGCCGATCATCTGAATGCCGTGTACGGCGCGGGCACCGCATCGACGACGCCGCGGGCTTGCCGCGACGCGAACCGGGACACGATCCAGCGCGTTTATCGCGCGATACCTGCGGCCGAGCGCGCTGCGCTCCCACTACCGCCGGCGCGAATCCTGCTCGATGGCGATGACATCCAGATCATGGGCTCGCGCTACGTCGCGCCGTATCAGTTTGTCTATCTGGCGCCGGACGGCACCCTACACATCGCAGCCAAGGCGCTACTGGTCAATTGGGATGACTGGCGCTGGAAGCTCGCGCCCGACAAGTTTCGCGGCGCGCACTATTGCCACCTGATCGCCCCGGAATATGCGGCGAGGTTGATGCGTGGTGAAGTCAGCGCTCAACCCAGGAGCGATCAGCCGTAGCTCGGTGGCACCGTCACGCGCAGGCGCGTGCCAGCTGCCGATGGCTGCGCGAAAAAGGGTCATGCAATGGCGACGCTGATCCTATCAATGACAAACACTGATCCCGCTCGCATTTTGCGCGGCTATGTGCAGACTTCCGAAGGACAGATTCACTACCGCCAGTCAGCCCGGAGCCAGCGCCCGAGCACCGAGCAGCAACTGCCTTGGGTGCTGCTTCATTGGACCCCGATTTCCAGTTGGCAGTATGAGCCAGTGATGCGGGCACTCGCCGAGCGCGATGCTGAGTCCTATGCGCTGGATCTGCCGGGCTACGGCCAGTCCCATGCCCGACCCGCTGACTGGATGATCGAGGACTTCGCCGCTTCGATCATCGAGGCGGTACGCAATCTCGGCCTGAGCCGCATCGGCCTGGTCGGCGGACATCTGTCGGCACTGATTGCCTGCGAAATCGCCCGCGATTGCGCGCGGCGCGCTGACATCGAAGTCGCCGCGCTCGTACTCGATGCGCCGCCGCTCTGGGATGCCGCGACCCGCGAGAAAATGTCGGCGGGAGTGCGGATGTCCGTGCCTGCAGCAGATGATCCTGAAGTCTTGCGCGGCTGGCTCTGGGATCGCGCGATCGACGTGCAGCGCAACTGGGACCCGGATTTCCTGCTCGACACGAACGGCATCGCAAGGGTTCACCAGATCATCCACGATCTGGTCGCGATGCGCTTCGTCAGCAGCGCAACCGCGATGGCGAACTACGACCTCGCAACGCGTCTGCCTGACCTGCGCTGCCCGACGCTCGTGCTCGGCGCCGAACGCGACTATCACCTGCGCTGGATCGATGAGGTCGCGGCGCTGGTGCCCGGCGCAGCCACGCATCGCTTCGCGGGGCTGCATCCGCTGCACGATCCGGGTCGTGCAGCGGAGTACGCCGCTGTACTGCAAGGCTTCAGCGAGAAGCGGGCCCAAGATTCAGAGCCGAGATATCCATGACATGCAACTGCAGGCCCTGCATGAAGCCCGCACCGGCGGCGCTGCGGTTGCTTGTCCAGACCATCTTGCGCCCGTCGGGCGAGACGGACGGAAAACCGTCGAAGCCATCATCGAACGTGATCCGGCGTGGCGGCGTGACGCCGTCGAGATAGCCGAGATACACCTCCCAATTGCGGGGCGTTTCGGCGCGCACGAACACGAAGTGCTTGCCATCGGGTGTCGGATACGGCGCCCAGTTCATGTCATCGGTGAAAGTGCGCGGCTTCAGGTCTTTGCCGTCGCGCTTGATCGTGTAGATCGTCATTGGTGTCGGTGATTCACCGTAGCGCGAAGCCTTCCAGGCGCGGAACAGGATCGTCTCGTTGTCGGGCAGGAAGTACGGCGCGCCCTCCTGATCGTCTTCGGTGAAGGTGATCTGCTTCTCGCCGCTGCCGTCGGAGTTCATGACCCACAGGTCCATGTTGCCGTTGATCATGCGGCCAAACACGATCCACTTGCCATCGGGCGAGACCGTGACCTCGGCCTCGTAGTACTGGTTGTTGGTCAGACGCTTGACGTTGCCGCCCTTACGATCTGAAACGTAGAGCTCTGCGCCCTGCGGATAGTTGCGCCAGTCGGACCAGTTGCCGAGCGGCATCTGCATGTTGTCTTTGATGGACGTCCAGACCAGCTTCTTGCCGTCAGGAAAAAAATACGAACAGGCGTCCCAGCCCTTCTTGTTGATCAGCGTGATGTCGGTGCCGGCATCGGTGAAGGTCTGCGTCAGGAAACCCGACAGGCCGCGCGGGCTCTTGACCGCGAGTGGTGATTTGACCTGCGCGATCAGATGCACGCTGTCAGGGCCGTAGTAGGCCTCGGCCGCTTCGCCCATGTTGGGAATGAGCCACGACGGCAACTCCTTCGGCACGGTGGACGTCTGCGCGCCAGCTGGAAATGAGACTTGTTCAAGAGAGACCGACCGCTCGCGCGGCGGGGCACTCTGACAGGCGCTCAAGGCAATCGCTGCCGAGAGCGAGAAAAGGGTCAACTTGTTCATTACGCATCCCCCGATGACTCTGTGTGTGGAAATTACCACGCGATGGGTCTAAGGTCTGAGCCTCGTACCGAGTCGATAACAATAGCGATGATTTCCGGGGGTCACGTCAATGCTTAACTCAAGTGTCCAAAGACTGGCCGCGCTGTTTGGTGCCTGCGCCGTTGTTGTGCTCGCAACGCCTGCGTATGCGCAGCAGGCAGGCGCCGCCGAATCCGTTGCGCTCGAAGAAGTGATCGTCACCGCTCGTAAACAAGCCGAGCAGCTGATCAACGTACCGCTGGCCATCACGGCGTTCACTGCCGATGCGATCGAAGCACGCGGCATCACCAATCTCGATGACGTCGCCGCGTTCACGCCCGGCCTGACGTTCTCGAACCTGATCGGCGAGTTCCTGCCGGCACCGGTGATCCGCGGCGTCGCGCCCATCGACGTGTTCGGCGAACTGAATACCGCCATTTTCTTCGACGGCGTCTACGTCTCGGGCCGCGAAGGCATCAACTTCAGCCAGCTCGATCTCGAGCGTATCGAAGTCGTCAAGGGCCCGCAGGCGGCGCTGTATGGTCGCAACGCGTTCAGCGGTGCGGTCAACTACGTTTCGGCCAAGCCGACCGACGATTTCCGTGGCAAGGCCACCGTTACGGTCGGCAACGACGGCAAGGAACTTGCGAACGTCACGGTCAGCGGCCCGATCATCCCGGGCGTGCTGCGCGGGCGCGCGTCATTCCTGCACGATGAATGGGATGGCTCGTACGAGAACGCCTGGCCGGGTCCGGGCCCGGGTTCGGACATCGGCGGCTACCAGTACAAGACGTTCAACGGCGCGCTGATCTGGTCGCCGAGCGAGACCTTCGAGGCCGAGTGGGGCGTTTACCTGTCAGATGACCAGATCGACAACTCGGCGCTGAGCGCCGCCGTCGCCAACTGCGAAGACCGCCGCGTCGCCGCCCAGCAGCTGCCGACGCCGCCAGCCATGCTGCCGTCGAGCCGCCTGCTGAACTACTGCGGCGAATTGCCTTCAGTGCGCGAAAACCAGCTGTCGGCGCTGCCCACCGCGACGGGTGAGGACCGCGACCTGATCCGCACGCACCTGACACTGCGCTGGGATGTCGGCGGCGGACAGCTGACGTCGCTGACCGGCTACTCCAAGGTGCAGCAGTCGTTTTTCGTCGACGGCTCGCGCAACTCCGGCGAAACGGCGAACTTTACCTATCAGCCCGCTCCGACCGGCCTGTTTCCGCTCGGGCCAGGCGTGTTCGGCACTTCATCGGGACCGAGGCAGACTTTCACAACCGGCCTGCTGCAGATCGGCGGTGGCGACCGGACCGACGAAATCAGCCAGGAACTGCGCTTTTCGAGCGATCGCGACAAGGCTCTTCGCTACTCGTTCGGCGGCTACTACTACTCCACTGAGCAGAAGCAGGGTGAAGACGGCGTGATCGCAACCCGGCCGCTGCCCGCCAATTTTGGCGCATTCTGCCTCGCCTGCACCCCTCTCGGTCCTACCACCGTCGTCGATTTCGCGCGCGGCGCGGGTGACTCCGCGTTCCTCGATTGGTTCACGGACCCTGCCGGCGGCGCGAACTTCGGCGATGTGTTCATCTCGAAGTCCGAGGCACCGTCGGTGTTCGGGCAGCTCGAGTACGACTTCACCGGGCAGCTGACGGGCTCGATCGAGGCCCGCTACACCGACGAGGAACGCTCTTTCCGAAATACCGAGACTGGCACCAACGGCAAGGACAACTGGGAACTGCTGAGCTGGCGCACCTCGCTGCGCTTCAAGCCGTCCGAGAACGTCACTTTCTACGGTG
Source organism: Steroidobacterales bacterium (assembly GCA_038210215.1). Lineage (GTDB taxonomy): Bacteria > Pseudomonadota > Gammaproteobacteria > Steroidobacterales > Steroidobacteraceae > UBA964. Next base: position 26,289 of record JBBQWY010000030.1, on the reverse strand, counting down.
GCCTGGCGCATTCCGAGAAGGCTGGCGACTTCGACCCGACCACGGTGCAGTTCGTCGATAACCCGATGGTCAGCGTGACCATCCCGGGTTCGTTCGACGCCGAGGAACTGATGAGCTACGAGCTCGGCGTCAAGGCTGAGCTCTACGACCGACGCGTGTCAGTGGCCTTCGATCTTTACTACCTCGACTGGAAGGACATCGTGATCCCGCAGGTCGTCGCCGACATCGGTGGCCGCGCGATCGTGACGCCGACCGGCATCAACGTGAACGGCGGCGACGCCGAGATCAGCGGCGCCGAGTTCTCGATTGTCGCGCGTCCGATCCGCGGCTTGGACCTGAACCTCGGCCTGTCCTACAGCGACCCGAAATACAAGCAGGCAGCGGTTCAGAGCTTCATCGAGTTCCCGACCTACTCGCCGACCGGCGATGTCTCCGGCAACCAGATCCTGCGCACATCGAAGGTGCAGGCGAACGCGGGCGTCCGCTGGGGCCAGCTGCTGCGCGGCGACACCGAGTGGTTCATCCGCGGCGACGTCTCGTACCGCGACAAGCAGTTCGCAGACGCCTCGAACCAGACCATCGTGCCGAGTTCGACCAACCTCAACGCAACGCTTGGCCTGACCAACGACCGCTGGTCAATCGAGCTGTGGGGCCGCAATCTGACGGATGAAGACGCGCCCACCGGTGCGTTCCGCGACGTCTACTTCGGCAACACGCTGCCGAACGGTAGCAATTCGGGTGGCACGTTCTTCCCGTTCCGATACAGCGTCTCGCATCCGCGCCTGATGACCTACGGGGTCACGTGGCGGGTACGGTTCTGATGCGCAGGGTACGCCCCGGGCGTACCCGCGGCGAACTGGGGGCGGCGGCTTTTGTCGCCGCCCTTTTCGTTTGTGGAGCCACCATTGCAGCAGCGCAGGGCACGCTGGACCTGCCCATTGGCGACCCGGCGCGCGCCCAGTTCCAGGCGCCGGTCGTACTCGATGCCATCACCGATACCGCAAACGGCGAGTTGATTGCTCCGGCCGAGCTTGCGAGACGCCTTGCCGGGACGCGCATCCTGTTCATCGGCGAGGAGCACACCAACCTCGAGTTCCACCGCGTGCAACTGCGCGTGATCGAAGCGCTGCGCGCCGCCGGCCGCGAGGTGCTGATCGGGCTTGAGATGTTTCCGTACACGCAGCAGGACATTCTGGATCGCTGGGTCCGGGGTGATCTCGCCGAGCAGGAGTTTATCGACAGCTCGCTGTGGTACGAGAACTGGTCGCACCACTGGGGCCATTACCGGGACATCTTCCTCTACGCCCAGGCCAACAGGCTGGCGATGTACGGCATCAACGCGCCGCGCGAGCTGGTGCGCAAGGTTCGCGCCGACGGATTTGATTCGCTCAGCGCTGACGAACGCGAACATCTGCCGCCCGCGTTCGATCTCAGCAGCGACCAGCACCGGCAGATGTTCACGGCCTCTTTCTCGGCGGACGACGCGCTGCATCTGACCTCACTTAACGAAGAGCAGCGCGAAGGCATGTACCGCGCGCAGGTGACCTGGGATGGCGCGATGGGCTGGAATGCGATGCGCTCGCTCGAGCAGCACGGCGGGCCGAACGCCATCATGGTCGTGCTGATCGGCGCAGGCCATGTGACCTATGGCCTGGGCTCAGCGCGGCAGATCCGCCGGTACTTCAAGGGCCGGATCAGCTCGCTGGTGCCGGTGCCGGTTCGCGATGCATTGGACAAACCTCAGGCCAGCGTGCGGGCGTCCTATGCGGACTTCATCTGGGGCGTGCCGGCGGCCGAGGGACCCGGGCTCCCTGTGCTCGGAGTCTCGTTCGCCGGTCGGATGGGCAAGGCGCCGACCGCCGTGATCCAGATCGATCAGCGCTCGCCTGCCGCGGCCGCCGGCGTCAAGCTGGGCGACGTGCTGCTTTCGCTGGATGGGGTGCCGCTGAAATCCGGGAGCGACCTGCAACGACAGACCGGAGTCTATGGCTGGGGCGATAGTGCTCAGCTCCTTGTGAAGCGAGGCGAGGAAGAGCTGACGCTGACCGTGGCCTTCCGCCGCCCGGGAAGATAGAGCCGGGAGACTAACGATGATGAGATCCACCGTCACGCGCTGCTTGCTCGCGGCGCTCGCCTGCATTGCCCCGCTGACACACGCGGCCGAGCTGCCCGACGTGCGGCTCAAGGTCGCGCTCGCGCCGGAAGCGCGCACGCTCGCCGTCGAGGCCACCATCGAACTGCCTGCGAACCTCGCAGGCACAAGCGTCGAATTCCTGCTGGCGTCGCCGCTCGTGATCGCCTCGGCAGAACCTGCGGTCGAGAGGTTGCCCGCCGGCGATGCCGTGGGCTTCTCGGGTATCAACGGTTCCAGCGCCGCGCTCGGCAAGAGCGGCCGCGCCGCGCGTTACCGCGTGATGCTCGCGGCTGGCCAGACGACGCTGAAGTTGCGTTATGCAGGCCCGGTCGACTTCGGCTTCGACTCGCCGAGCCAGGAATACGCCCGTGGCTTCAGCGAAACCGCCGGCACGATCCAGCAGGACGGCGTGTATCTCGCCGGCAGCACGCTGTGGTATCCGTACTTTGGCGACACGCTGTTCACCTTTGACATCAGCGCGACCTCACCTGAAGGCTGGCAGTTGGTCGGCGCCGGCAAGGGCACGGCGCGCGGTGAGGATGGCGTTTCGCGCTGGCGCTCGGAGCTGCCGACCGACGAGATGCACCTGGTCGGCGGCCCGTTGATTCGCTACACGCGCGCGGCGGGCGCGGTCAGCGCCGAGGTTTACCTGCGCAAGCCCGATGACGCACTCGCCGGGAAGTACCTCGAAGCGACTGCGCGCAATATCGAGATGTATCGCACGCTCATCGGCCCCTACCCGTACTCGAAGTTTTCGCTGGTCGAGAACTTCTGGGAAACCGGCTACGGCATGCCATCGTTCACGCTGCTCGGCCCGCAGATCATCCGCTTTCCGTTCATTCTGACGTCGTCTTTCCCGCACGAGATCCTGCACAACTGGTGGGGCAACTCGGTCTACGTCGACTACGCCAGCGGCAACTGGTGCGAAGGACTTACCGCCTATCTGGCCGACCACCTTTACAAGGAAATGCAGGGCCAGAGCGCCGACTACCGGCGCGACACGCTGAAGAAGTACCGCGACTTCGTCGGCGAAGACCGGGACTTTCCGCTGAACGAGTTCCGCTCCCGTCATAGTCCGGCAACCGAAGCGGTCGGCTATGGCAAGGCGCTGATGCTGTTCCACATGACACGCCGGCAAATCGGCGACGATGCGTTCCGCGCCGGGCTGCAGCGCTTCTATCGAGATTTCCGCGGCAAGCGTGCGTCGTTCACGGACTTCCGTCGTGCGATGGAGGCGGCTTCGAAGCAGGATCTGGCACCGCTCTATTCGGAGTTTGTCGAGCGCACCGGGGCGCCGGACCTGCGCCTGACTGGCGTGCGCCGCAAGGTCGCAGGCAATGGGTATCTGGTGACGGGCCGGATCGAGCAGGCACAGGCCGCCAGCCCCTATGCGCTGCAGGTGCCCCTGGCGATACGCACCGCGAGCGGCATCGAGACCACCCACGTGCCCGTTGCCGCGCGCCGGACCAGTTTCTCGATCGTCGCGAAAAGCGAACCACTGATCGCGGAACTCGATCCGGAGTTCGACCTGTTCCGGCTGCTCGACGTGCGCGAGACCGCGCCGTCTCTGGGCCAGATGTTCGGCGACGCGGAGGTGCTGGCGGTGCTGCCAGCCGGTGCGGATGCAGCGCGACGCAAGGCATATGAGCAGATCATCGAGTTCTGGAGCGGCGGCACGCAGCAGTTCGAGATTCGAACCGATGGTGAGGTCACGAGCTTGCCGCGCGATCGCGCCGTGTGGATCTTCGGGCGCGACAACAAACTTGCGGCGCGCTGGTTCGCGAGCGATCCGGCGAGCGGATTCGTCGTCGATGCTGAGGGCATCAGCGCGCGCGGTGGTCGCATCGCTTTCGGTGGAAACTCCGCGGTGATCGTGCGCCGCAATCCCGGCAATACCGGCAAGGCGATCGGCTGGATCACGGTCGATCCTCTCGACGCTGCGCCGGGCCTGGCGCGCAAGCTGCCCCACTACGGCAAGTACTCTTATCTGGGTTTCGCGGGAACGGAACCGGCGAACATCGTCAAGGGTGAATGGCCGACGAACGACTCGCCGCTGCGTGCGGACCTGCGCAGTCCGACCGATCGAGCGCAGCCATTGGCCGAGCTGCCGCGCGAACGCCGTGCGCCGCTCGCGAGCTTGCCCGCTGCGTTTGATCCGGCGGCACTGCGCGCCCACGTCGAATATCTGGCCGCACCGGAGCGCGAGGGCCGCGGCATCGGCAGCGCAGGTCTTGCCGCTGCAGGGGACTACATCGCCGCGGCGTTCGAACGCGCCGGCCTCAAGCCTGCGGGCGACGCCGGCAGTTACTTCCAGAGCTTTCAGTTGCCCGACGGACGCAGCGCGCGCAACGTATTGGCTGTATTGCCCGGTGCCAACGAAGCATTCGCCAACCAGCACGTCGTGATCTCCGCGCACTACGACCACCTGGGTCGAGACGGCCGCGGTGTGCGCGTCAGCGAGCTTGGCAAGGTGCATCCCGGCGCCGACGACAATGCCAGTGGCGTCGCGGTGCTGATCGAACTGGCGCGCGTGCTCGGCGGTGAGCCGCCGCCACGCAGCATTCTGTTCGCTGCCTTCTCAGCCGAGGAAGAGGGCCTGTTTGGTTCGCAGCAGTTGCTGGCCACCCTGCCCGCAGCCCAGCTTGCCGGCATCCGGGCCAATCTCAATCTGGACACCGTTGGCAGGCTCGGTGATGGCCCGGTCACGGCGCTCGCGACTGACACGGCGACCGAATGGCCGCATGTTTTCCGCGGCATCAGCTTCACGACCGGCATTGCGATGCGAAGCATCGCGGGGAGCTCCGAAGGCTCGGATCAACGCCGCTTCATCGAACGCGGCATTCCTGCCGTGCAGTTGTTCACCGGTGCACACGAGGACTACCACCGTCCGACGGATACCGCCGACAAGGTCGACATCGACGGACTGGTCAAGGTCGCGCTCGTGAGCCGCGAAGCGCTGGGCTATCTCGCGCAGCGGCCGGAGCCGTTGAGCGCGACGATTGCCAATGCCATGCCGGCCGAAGGCGGCACCACGTCAACGCCAGCCCCGGCACGCCGGGTGTCGTTCGGCATCGTGCCGGACTATGAGCCCGTGCAGGGAGGTGTCCGCGTAGAGTCCACCGTAGCCGGCTCGCCAGCCGCGCTTGCCGGATTCGAGGCAGGCGATGTGCTGATTGCGCTCGATGGCAAGCCGATCGCCGATCTGCGCGGCTTCTCGAATGCGCTGGCGGCGCTGCAACCGGGTAGCGTGGTCGCGGCACGTGTTCGCCGTGGCGATACCGTGATCGAGAAGTCCGTGACGCTGACGACACGTTGATCTGCGAGTGCGGTCGCGTCGACAATGCCGGCCGTGACGGTCGACCCTGAGCTACCTGCCGAGACACACGACGACGGTCCGAGCCGCCGCAAGCCGGTCCGTCGCTTCCTGCTGACGAAAGTCATGCCGCCGTTCGCCGCGTGGCTGTACCGCCGGCGCGGCCGCTCCTGGCGCTACGTGGTCGAGAATGAGGCGGTGCTGCAGCAACTGCTGGCCGATGGCGAGCCGATCGTCGGCGCGTTCCTGCATCAGCGAACGCTGCAGCTGCTGCAATACTTCACCGGCGAAGACCGGGGTCGCTGGATATTCCTGGCGTCGCAAAGCCGCGACGGCGAGCTCATAACCCGAATGTCGGAACGGCTCGGCTTCGAAGTGGCGCGCGGCTCTTCAGGGCGTGGCGGTTTTCGCGGCCTGGTGGACATGATTCGGGTATTGCGCGACACACCGGGACTGAACTCCGGGCTCGCGGTCGACGGTTCGCGGGGCCCGCGCGGCGTCGTGCAGGCTGGCGTGATCGCTCTTGCGCAACGGACGCGCAGCGTGATCCTGCCGATCGCCGCCTCGACGCGCGGCTGGGTCTGGACCCGTTCGTGGGATCGTGCGGTCGTGCCGCGCCACGGTGCCGAGATATACGTGAAGTTCGGCGATCCCATCACCGTGCCATCGCGGCTCGATGCTTCAGGCATCGAGGCGCTGCGCGTGCGGCTCGAGCGCGATCTGCTGCGCGCGCACACCGAGCTGGATATGCGTGCGGGGTTTCAGGACACTGAACCGCTGCAGCTCGACAGCACCGCACCTGCGGTTGGTGCATCAGGGCGGCACACAGCACCGGATTGATGCGCGGGACTTCGCGCGCTGCGCGTCGGGTACGTTGGTCAAAGGATTTGCAAATGGCACGGATCGTGCTTGCTCAAAAAGCATGAAGCACGCCATGCCGTTCGTTGCCAGGACAGAAAGCACTCCACATCCGCCGCTCGACGCGCGCCGGCAGGCACGCCTCGCACTGGACGCCTTGAGCGACAGCGATCAGCTGCTGTGGTGTCACTGCAGCTGAGCCCCGCCTGCCGAGTCGCTCCGGGTGCGGAACCCGGCTAAAATTGCCTGCTCCAAGCCGTGTTCCGTCGAGGGAATCACGATCATGCTGCGACCCAATTTGGCATTTGCCTCGGTATTTCTTATGTCGACTGCTGCCGTCCTGCCGGTTCACGCCGCTACACCGCCCGATACGCCGACTGACAGACTGACAGCGCCGTGGACCGGCCCCTACGGCGGCGTGCCGCCGTTCGATCAGATCAAGCCCGAACAGCTGCAGGATGCGCTCGAACGCGCAATGACCACGCTGCTCGGCGAAATCGACGTCATTGCCGCGAACCCGGCACCTGCAACTTTCGACAACACCATTGCGGCCCTGGAGCGTGCCGGTCGCGCCCTCGATCGCGTCGATACGATTTTCGGAATTTACAGCTTGAATCTAAGCGATGAGATCGTGCAGCGCACCGAAAGCGTGATCGCCCCGAAGCTGGCGGAGCTCAGCGATCGAATCGTGCAGAACCCGCTGTTGTTTGCACGCATTGCTGCCGTATACGAACAACGGATCTCCAGCGGCCTCAGCGCCGAACAGCAGCGCCTGGTATGGCTGCGGTACACCAACTTCGTCCGCGCCGGCGCAAAGCTGGGGGAAGCACAGCAGCAGAGGCTGTCGGCGATCAACCAGAGGCTGGCGACGCTGTTCACGGACTTCAGCCAGAACCTGCTGGCGGAAGAAGACTCGCAGATGCTGCTGATCGACAACCGTGCGGATCTCGACGGGCTACCCGAGTCCGTTCGCGCCGGCGCGGCTGCAGCGGCCGAACAGCGCGGTCACCAGCGCAAGTGGGCGATCCTGAACACCCGCTCCAGCATCGAACCCTTCCTGACGTTTTCGACCCGACGTGCCTTGCGCGAACAGGTCTGGCGCACGTTCGTCAACCGCGGTGACAACGGCGACAAGCGCGACAACAATGCGATCATCAGCGAAATCCTCGCGCTGCGCGCCGAGCGTGCCGGCCTGCTCGGCTATCCGACGCATGCGCACTGGCGGCTCGAGAATACGATGGCACAGACGCCGGAGCGGGCGATGGAGCTGATGATGGCAGTCTGGACGCCGGCAGTCGCGCGGGTAGGCGAAGAGGTGGCTGACATGCAGGCGCTGGCCGGCCCGGATACTCAGATCGAGCCCTGGGACTATCGCTACTACGCCGAAAAAGTCCGCAAGGATCGCTACGATCTCGACGCCAATGAGCTGAAGCCCTATCTGCAGCTGGAGAAGCTGCGCGACGGCATGTTTTATGTGGCCGCTGAGTTGTTCGGGTTTGAGTTCAAGCCGATCAGCTCGGTGCCGGTTTTTCATCCCGACGTGCGCGTCTGGGAGGTGCGTCGCCCCGGCGGTGCCCTGGTCGGTCTGTGGTACTTCGATCCGTACGCCCGGTCCGGCAAGCGCTCTGGCGCCTGGATGAACGCCTATCGGAGCCAGGAACGCTTCGACGGCGAGATCCGCCCGATCGTCTCCAATAACTCCAACTTCGTGAAGCCTGCTCCGGGCGAACCCGTGTTGATCAGCTGGGATGACGCCGTCACGCTGTTCCATGAGTTCGGCCACGCGCTGCATGGCCTCTCATCGGATGTCACTTTTCCAACCCTCGCTGGCACCAACGTCGCCCGCGACTACGTCGAGTTCCCGTCACAGCTGCTCGAACGCTGGCTCGAAGTGCCCGAAGTGCTGAACCGCTTCGCCGTGCACTATCAGACTGGCAAGCCCATGCCGCCCGCCCTCGTCGAGAAGATACGCGCCGCCAGCCGCTTCAACCAGGGTTTCGCAACCGTTGAGTATCTGGCCGGCGCGCTGGTCGACATGAAGCTGCATCTGGCGGACGGTCGCGCGATCGATCCCGATCAATTCGAACGTCAGGCACTCAAGGAACTTGGCATGCCGCGTGAAATCGTCATGCGGCACCGCACGCCGCAGTTCGGGCATATCTTCTCCAGCGACAGTTATTCCGCTGGCTACTACAGCTACCTTTGGTCGGACACGTTGACCGCCGATGCTTACGAAGCGTTCACCGAAGCGAACGGCCCGTGGGACAAAAACATCGCCGCGAAGCTGCGCGCGCATGTCTTCAACGCCGGCAACACCGTCGATCCTGCAGAGGCTTACCGTGAGTTTCGCGGCCGCGACGCCGGCATTGCGGCCCTGATGCGCAAGCGAGGCTTCGAAGCCGCCGCGCCGACTCAAGAGTGAACCTTCCCAGGCGAGAGCTGCGCGCAGCGTTATCTGTCACCGCGATTCTGACCGCGCTCACCCTGCTCGCGACCCATACGCCTCCAGCCTTCGCGGTGACGCTCTATGAGCAGGTCATGCGCTGCGAGTCTCGGGATCGCAGCGAGCAGTTCTGCGCAGCGCAGATTGACGGTCGCGTACGCCTTGTTCGCCAGCTGGGCGCGACGCGCTGTGAAGAAGGCGTCAACTGGCGCTACACCAGTCGCGGCATCTACGTTGCACGCGCCTGCCGCGCCGAATTCGCGTTCCAGACGCTGGGCGGGATCTCCAGCGCCGCTGGCCTTGCCGCTCGCGCCGGCACCGATTGGAGCCGTGCAGAGCCTCTGCGCTGCAACTCCCAGCCGGGGCGCGAGCAATTTTGCGCAGCGCGCAATGCCGGTCGCGTGCGGCTCGTCGAGGAGTTCGGCGAGCGGCAATGCCGTCTTGGCGGCTCGTGGCGCTACACAAGTGCCGGCATTCACGTGCGCAATGGCTGCGCGGGGCAGTTCGAATACCTGCCTCCCGAACGCGCGACTGAAACTCGCGCGCTGGGCGGGTGGGAAACGTTTGCGATGCGCTGTGGCACCACTCGCGACGAGTACGAGCAGTGCTGGGTCGATGTCCGTGGACGCGTCGATCTGTTGCGTCAGTATGGCCGACGCCCCTGCATCCGCAACTGGACCTGGGGCACGACGCGCGCAGCGATCTGGGTCGGTGAAGGCTGCCGAGGTGAGTTTCGCGTGCAGGGATTCAGGGTCGACAGGCAACCGGTGCGCGGCAAGGGTTCCGCGCCACCGGGGGTCATGCGCGTGCCACCTCGCGACTGATCAGCGCCTGAACAGCCGCCTGATACGCCGCAGCAGCGACAGCCCGACAATCGCCCGCCCCGCCCAGACCGACAGGCGGCGCGGTCCTGCTGACAACAGCACCATTGAGGCGGCAGCGGCCAGCACCGGCACCGAGATCAGCCGGCGTGCTATTCCATAGCTGCGCCGCATGCCATCCAGCGACGCATTGATCTGTGCAGCATCCATGCTGATCTCCGCGCGTAGCAGCGCACTGCGCGTCTGCAGCAGACGCAACCGTTGCTCGAGATCGTCATCGCCATCGCCATCGCCTAAGTTGATCGCATTCATCGATCTTCGCCCAGCGCCTGTCGGTCACGGCGCAGCTCTTCGATACTCGCGGCCAGCAGCGTCGTCCGTGAGCGCAGGCGGCGCCTGACCGTCAGCGCCGCGACAATGGTGACCGCCAGAAACAGCAGCGCGCAGACCGCCGCCGCCAACAATCGATTGTCCCAGAATGCGATAATCACCGTCAGAGCGATCATCAGCACGGTCAGGCCGCCAAAGAACAGCGCGACGAATGCCCAGAGCAGCAGAACCGCAGCCCGAGAAACCTCAGCGGACAGTTCGGTGGTGAATAACTCGAGACGAGTCTGCGCCAGCGCGAGCAGTCGCACCAAGATGCGGCGCGCCGATTTGAACAGGCCGCCGCTGGAAGCAGCGGATCTCGTGCGCCGATCCAAGCTCAACGCCGGCCGAGCAGCAGCCCCAACAGCAAACCGATGCCCGCCGCGACGCCAATCGCCTGCCACGGATTTTCGTGGACGTAGCGATCAGTCTCTTTGGCAGCGTCACGAGAGCGCTCGAGCACCTGCTCCTCGAGAGACTGCAGCCGCTCACGCGCGGCACTCAGCGCTTCCCGAGCTCGCTCGCGCGCAGCAGTGGCTTCTTCGCCGACTCGCCCGGCGGTGTCCTGCATCAGGATTTCAGCATCGTCAACGACGGCCCGAAGATCATCCAGGATCTGGTCAGTACTGCTGCGTGACATGGGGCGGTCTCCTTGGTCGTGACTCTTCCCTCCCAGTCTACTTGATTTCAGCGATAGATCAGCGCGAGCTGACGCGTTTCGCGCCAGGCTGATTCGTCAGCGCGGGCTGCAACCTCCAGGTCCGCAGCCGTGGCGGCTGGGTCATCGACCCACTCGCGCAGCAGCTCGCTGCCATTGATCAGATCGATTGCGAGTCGATCGCGTTCGTATTCGTAGTGGAAGTCTCGCCACAGCGGATAGTCGGCTCGTAGCCTCCGTATCGCCTTGAACGCAGCGGCCATGATTCGCCACGGCTGGAACTGCTCGTGACGGTAGGCGGCGTCCTCGACATGGATCTGCAATCCTGCGCAAAGCGAGCCCGCATGTTTGTGAAAGGTCGGCTCGAACCACACGGGGCGCAAGGTGCAGCCGGTGAGCCAGTCTGGCGCAAAGCGCTGCATTTCCGCCAACAGCGCGTCTGAATCCAGATCCGGCGCACCGAACAGTTCCAGCGGCCGCGTGGTGCCGCGACCTTCCGACAAGGTCGTGCCTTCGACCATCACCGTGCCCGGATAGCACCGCGCCATCCACAGGTTCGGCGCATTCGGGCTCGGATTGACCCAAGTACGTTTACCCAGGGGCCAGCCATAGCCCGGCCCGCGCTCCGGCTGCCAGCCCTGCATCTCGATTACCTGCAGGTCGACGTCGAGCCGCAGCGTCAGCACGAACCAGCGGGCGATCTCGCCCATCGTGAGGCCATGGCGCATCGGCAGCGGTCCCGCGCCGACGAAACTCTCCCATCCGGGACGTAGCGTCGTGCCTTCGATCGGGCGTCCGAGCGGATTCGGCCGATCCAGCACCCACACCGATTTGCCGGCCTGCGCAGCGGCTTCGAGCACGTAGCGCAGCGTTGTGATGAACGTATAGATCCGGCAACCGAGATCCTGCAGATCGATCAGCAGCACGTCGAAGCTCTCCAGCATATGCTGCGTCGGTCGACGTACTTCGCCGTACAGCGAGAACACGGGGATCCGATGCTGCGGATCGAGATAGTCTGAGGTCTCGACCATGTTGTCCTGCTTGTCACCGCGCAACCCGTGCTGCGGCCCGAACGCAGCAGTCAGATTCAAGCCGCGTTTCGCGGCAAGCAGATCCAGCGAGTGATGTAGTTTCGCGTTGACCGATGCCGGATGCGCGAGCAATGCAACGCGTCGATCCCGCAAGGCGTGGCGCAGCGCCGGCTCAGCCAGCAAGCGTTCGATACCCAGCTTCATCGTGCTTTGAACTCCAGCAGCGGGTCCTGCAAGTTGTGAAAATCGGGCGCTGTTGCAGGATGCCGTGCCGCCCAATAGGTCAGCTGCCCGTCCTCCCTGACAAGTACTGCACACAACGACAATCGGCTCGGTGGCTCAGGCAGCAGCACTTCGGCACTCAGCACATACTTGTCTGTGTGACGCTGCACGTGCAGCAGCGGCGGTAATTCCAGCGCCAGCGGCGTCATGCCCGCCCGATAAGCGTTGAACGAATACGCGGCCCAGTCCCCCGAAGGCGCGAAGTTGAATTCGGAATAGCCCTCAGCTTCGGCGCTCGCCGCAAACGCCTCGAAGCAGGTGCTTTTCCAGAGACCATCGCGGCGTTCGCCACTGCCTGCGAGGGGAATCTGCCAGGCTGCGAGCAAACCGTCCACGGTGTATCGCAGATGCAGCTGTCCGTCCTGCCAGCCTGCATCCACGCTGATGCGAAGCGGCGCACTGTGCGGCAGCGGCGCAAACGATCGCAGCTCGACCCGCATCAATACGCCCGCCGAAACGTCAGGTTGTAGCGCAGCGGCCCGGTCAGCAGGTGGCTGGCTGCGGCGAGTTTGCGCACGCCATGATAGGCCGCGCGCGCGACGCCGCCCCAGACGACGACATCGCCATCGTCGAGCACGAACCGCTGCGGTGAGCCCGCGCGCTTCGCCCCGTACCACAGAAACACGGCCGGCACGCCCATCGACACCGACACGATCGGATGGCGCATGTCGAGCTCGTCGTGATCCCGGTGCGCACCCATCTGCGCGCCCGTCTGGTATTGGTTGATCAAACAGGCGTCCGGCGCAAAGTCATCGAATCCCGCCTGGGCTGCGGCAGTTCTCGCGAGCGTCGCGAACGCTGCCGGCATAGCCGGCCAGGGCCTGCCGGTCAGTGAATCCTCAGTAACATATCGATACCCGCGCGGATCGCTGTGCCAGCCCCAGGCACCGCAGTTGGTCATCGCGACCGACATCGTGCCACCGCCGGGCGTGCGCAAATGCCGAAATGGCGCCGCGGCGGCGATGCGCTCGATCTCTGGCAAGAGATCGCTGCTTTCGACAAAGCCGCGCAGCACGATGGCGCCCTCCGCGATCGTCTCGATCGGCGTCTGTGCTGTGGCGGTGCGGCTCACGCGTACAGGGAAATTTCGGCAAGTGCAATATCGGCGTCGAACTTGCGCATCCAGCCGAGCACCGCCACACGTTCCAGTCGCGCTGTGTCGAGTGGGGCGTCAATGCCATTCGGTGCGAACCGCGACCACGGAAAGCGCAGCCGCCGCCACTCGGGCGGCGCGTCAAAACTGAGGCGATACGAATGGTCGAACCAGCGGCAGTCGGGCGTGCGCAGATGCACGTTATAGCTTTCGTTGTTGCCGTGAACCAGCAGCTCGATGCCCGCATAGCCCGATGCATCCAGAGACCCGCGCTCGCCGCCCAGATCGAGCGCCATCTGGATGAAGCCGCCGCCGGAGTCAGTCGTGACCCGACCCGCGAGCCGGATGCAGGGCTTGCCGTCGACTACCGCGCGCGTCAGCTGCGCATCGGAAACTCCGCCCATGACGCGATCGCTGAAGCCACGCCAGCGCATACCGGGCGCGATGTAATCGGGCTCGACATCGAATCTGCTGAGCAGCATCTTGCGGGTCTCCGGGTCGGCCGCCGACTGCGCCAATGTCGGTGCGTACCACGGCGCCAGCGCCAGCGCCGCGCAGAATCCGCGTCGGGTCGAAACAGCCATAGACCCTAGTCTACTTTGGCAGGAAGATCGTCGCCGGATGCTCGAGCAGCGACTTCAGCGCCTGGATCATGGCCGCCGCGTCATAGCCGTCGACAAACCGATGATCGAACGAAGACGACAGGTTCATGATCTGGCGCACTGCAATCGAACCGCCATGCACGACCGGACGCGTAACGATCCGGTTCAAGCCAATGATCGCAACCTCTGGCGAATTGATGATCGGCGTCGATGCGATACCGCCCAGTTTGCCGAGACTGGTCACGGTGATCGTCGAGCCCGTCAGCATCTCGCGGGTTGCCTGGTTGCTGCGCGCTGCTTCAGCGACCCGGGCGATCTCACCAGCGAGGGCTGCGAGACCCAGGCTCTCGGCGTGACGCACAACAGGCACCTTGAGCCCATCACGCGTTTGTGTTGCGACGCCGACGTGCACGGCGTGGTGGCGTATCAGCGTCTCGCGCGCAGCATCATAGTGGGCGTTGCACTGCGGGAACTGCTCCAGCACCCGCGTCAACGCCGCAATCACGAACGGCAGGGGCGTGTAGCGCAAGCCGCTCGCGGTCGCCGCGGAATTCAGATGCTCACGGAGTGCTTCGAGTTCCGTCACGTCGATCTCCTCGACGTACGCGAAATGCGGAATCTCGCGCTTTGCCTGCAGCATGCGCTGCGCGATCAGGCGGCGCACGCCCAGAACCTTGATCTCATCGCTGCCAACGCGTGCCTGCGGGCCGCCAGATGCTGAAGGCGCGGCCGCGGAGAGATCCGTCGGCGCGATGCGTCCGCTCGGGCCTGAGCCCTGCACGGTTGCCAGGTCAATGCCGGCTTCCCGCGCGCGGCGCCGTGTCGCGGGTGAGGCCATCACGCGCAGCGGGGGCACTGCCTGCGTAGCGGCTGCAGGTATATCGCCCGATGCGGCTGCGTCCACGGTGTGCGCCTCCACGATATTCGCATCGGACTCGATGACGATCAGCTCGGCACCGACCGCAATCGTGTCGCCCGGCTCACCATTGCGCTCCGTTATTCGTCCTGCGACCGGTGCCGGCAGCTCGACCACAGCCTTGTCAGTCGACATCTCGGCAACGCCCTGCCCTTCGGCAACGACATCGCCCAGCTTCACGAGCCACGCGACGATCTCGGCTTCTACAGTACCTTCGCCGAGATCCGGCAGCTTGAAAACATAGCGACTCATTGCAGCTCCAGCACCGTCTGGATCGCGCGCATCACGCGCTTCGGGCCGGGGAAGTAGTCCCACTCGAACGCATGCGGATAAGGCGTATCCCAGCCAGCAACGCGGACGATCGGCGCCTCGAGATTCCAGAAGCATTGCTCCTGCACGGTCGCCGACAGCTCGGCGCCGAAGCCGGAGAAACGCGTCGCCTCATGCACGATCACGCAGCGCCCCGTGCGACAGACCGAATGGCACAGCGTATCGACGTCGAGTGGCGACAAGGTACGCAAGTCGATGATCTCCGCATCAACGCCCAGCTCGCGCACAGCGTTCTCGCAGACATGCACCATCGTGCCGTAGCTGATCAGCGTCACAGCTGTGCCCGGGCGCACGATCTCGGCCTTGCCGATCGGTACGGTGTAATGACCTTCCGGCACTTCACCGCGCGGATGGCCGCTCCAGGAAACAGCTGGCTTGTCCGGGATACCATCGAAAGGCCCGTTGTAGATCCGCTTCGGCTCGAAGAAGATCACGGGATCATCGTCCTCGATCGCGGCAATCAGCAAGCCCTTCGCGTCGTAAGGATTGGACGGCATCACGACCTTCAGGCCGCAGACATGGGTGAAGATCGCCTCCGGACTCTGCGAATGCGTCTGCCCGCCGCGAATGCCGCCTCCGCAGGGCGTACGCACCGTGACCGGTGAGAAGAAATCGCCGCCACTTCGGTAGCGGATCCGCGCCAGCTCACTGAAAATCTGATCGGCGGCCGGATAGATGTAGTCCGCAAACTGGATTTCCGCAACCGGACGCAGACCGCCCACGCCCATGCCGATCGCCACACCGAGGATGCCGCCTTCTGCAATCGGCGTGTCGAGCACACGATGCTCGCCATATTTCTTCTGCAAACCGTCCGTGACGCGGAACACGCCACCGAAGTAGCCGACATCCTCACCGAGCACAATGACTGCGGGATCGCGCCCGAGCATGACATCCATCGCGGAGTTCAGCGCCTGAACGACGTTCATGCGTGCCATGGCTCAGCCTCGCTCCGCGAGCAGCTCGTCGCGTTGACGGCGCAGGTGCTCAGGCAACTCCTTGTAGACATCCTCGAACATCAGGCTCGGATCCATCAGTGAACTCTCGGCCATCGTGCCGTACTGCAGGGCCTGATCCCAACTGCGCGCAACCAGTGCGCCGAGCTCCTCGACCAGCGTTGCATGCTGCTCTTCGGACCAGTGACCCTCCGCGATCAGGTGCTGCTTGAGGCGTTCGACCGGATCGCCAAGCGGCCAGTGCTCGTAGTCATCCTTGGGCCGATAGCGGCTCGGATCATCGCTGGTCGAATGGGCCGCAGCGCGATACGTCACATGCTCGATCAGTGTCGCACCGTGGCCGGCTCGCGCACGCTCGGCAGCCCAGCTGGTCACGGCGTGCACGGCCAGGAAGTCATTACCGTCGACCCGCACTCCGGCAACCGCAAAACCCGGTGCGCGCGCTGCAAACGTCTGACGCTCGCCACCGGCATAGCCCTGGAAGGTCGAGATCGCCCACTGGTTGTTGACGATATTCAGCAGCACCGGCGCCCGATACACCGACGCGAACAGCAGGCCATGGTGAAAGTCCGCCTCGGCACTGCTGCCCTCGCCGATCCAGGTGCAGGCGACATCGTCGGTGCCCTTGATCGCCGCCGCCATGGCCCAGCCAACGGCCTGCGGAAACTGCGTGGTCAGGTTGCCGGAGATCGTGAACAGGTTCTTCGCCTTCGAGTGATACATCACCGGCAGCTGACGGCCCTTGCACATGTCCGCACGGTTCGACAGCAATTGACACATCATCGCGACCAGCTCGATGCCGCGGACGATGAACGCGCCCTGGTTGCGGTAGGAGGGAAACAGCATGTCACCGCCGCGCAGCGCCATGGTCTGGGCGACTGACACGGCCTCTTCGCCAAGAGAGCGGATATAGAAACTGATCCGACCCTGACGATGCGCACGCTGCATCCGATCATCGAGAACCCGCGTCAGCAGCATGTGCCTGAGGCCAAGCCGCAGCGTCGCCGGTTCGAGTCGAGGGGCCCAGGGTCCGACCGCGTGGTGTTCGTCGTCCAGCACACGCACCAACGTTCTGGACAGCTCCTGGGTCTCCAGTGCCGGAAGCCGCGGATCGGGGCGCGGCACCTCGCCTGCGGGCGATAAGGACACATAGCTGAAATCAGGCCTGTCGCCCGGCCGGGAAGGGACGAACGGAATGTGCAGACGCGAGGCTTGGAGATCGGCGGCCATCGTTTGCTCCGTTTTGCGCTGCAAGAAATGCAACGGTGATTAGCTCTTCAAATCTGCTATATCACGATGGAATTCGCTACTGAATTTGGATAACTTCGTGGTTTACGTGAATTTATAGGCTTAAAGTGAAGAAAAAGACGATTGTGGCTCCGGATCGGATCGATCTACGGCTGCTTACGCTGATCCAGCAGAACGCACGGATGCCGATCGTCGAGATTGCCAAGCAACTCGCATTGTCTCCGTCCGCCTGTGCGCGGCGACTGCGGCTCCTCGAGGACGGTGGCGTGATCCAGGGCTACGGCGCAAGGATTGACGCGGCGACGCTCGGTCTGCCGATGACAGCGTTCGTGCTGGTCAGCCTTGCCCGCAAGAGTGAAGACGTGCTCGCGAACTTCGAGGCCGCCATCGCGAAGGCGCCGGAGGTCATGGAGGCCTGCCTGATGACCGGGCGCGAAGACTATCTGCTGCGCGTGGTCGTGTCGGACCTGCGTGCCTACGAGCAGTTCGTCAAACAGCGGCTGACGCGAATCCCGGGTGTCTCGCAGGTGGAGACCAGCTTCATGCTGCGGCAGATCACGGCACGCTCGGTGCTACCGGCACCGGAGCCGGCCACCGCCGAAAGCTGAAGTAGCTCACTAGCCGGGCTGCGCGTTGCGATCGACAATGCGCCGCGCCGGACTCAGGACAGCCAGCACGATAACGAGCACGAGCGCCGCAACCGCAATCGAGATCTCGACGGCGTATTTCTGCGGCTGCACCCAGATCTCTTCGAGATGACCCCATTTCTCGAGGATCTCGTTGACGTTCCAGGCAATGATCGCAGTCGGAATCGCGTAGCGCAGCGCCGGCGCCATGCGCTGAAACCACCACAGGCGCTGGATCAAATACAGCGCCCAGACCGCGAAAAAACCGCAGGATGCGAATGTGACCCAATGATCCGTGCCGAACAGCGCCGGGTTGTATATCACCAGCAGCCAGATATAGAAGAACCAGGTCACGTAGATGGTTTCCATCGCGACGATCGCGCAAAGGTTGCGTGACTGTGCCGAAACCTTCTCGCCAACGTTCATCCGGAACATCCGATGCAGCCACATGAAGGCATTGCAGCGCGTGTCCTTGTTGTAGAAGAAAAACAGCAGGCTCGCGAACAGAACACCAACCGAGGACAGCATCACGCGATACTCGGGCAAAGTGGGCTTGGCACCCCACATCGCTTCGGGCACCGCCAGCTCATCCGCAACCCAGACGAAGCTGAACTCGATCCACGACAACCAGACCAGGCTGCCGCCGGCAAAGCCAAGCAGGGTTGCCGCGTTCTCCGACTTATTGCGTCCGACATAGATCATCACGGCGCCGACGAAGCCGATGATCACGGCTGCGAGCAGCACCCGTTCCGGGAACCAGCGATGTTCCATCAGGTACATGACCGTGTGCCCGAGCCCCTGCCAGACATAAACGATCAGCACGGCGATGATCGCCGGCAATGGAGCGTGGTAATACTTCTGAAAGCCGAATTTCGCCATGACCGGGTCCCCCTGACCGCGAACTTACTCCTAACGGTCGCCGCTGACGAGATGCAGGGATGCTCGCAGAGGTTCCCGGTCCACTGTGCGGGAGGGACGCCGGCGCCAGCGCGTGACTACCGCGCGCAGCCTGCGCAGTGATCGGCGTAGGGGACGGCCTTGAGCCGCTGCGGGCTGATCGCCTGCCCGCATTTCAGACAGCTTCCATACTCCCCGCGCTCGAGGCGCTGCAGCGCGGAGTTGAGTTTCACGATCTCATCGTCGGCAGACTCTCCAATCGCGCCCAAGACATCTTCATTCTCGCGCTGGGTCGCCTGGTCCGCAAAATCAGCGACCAGCGGATCATTGGCATGCGACAGATCTGCGCGCACCCGCTTCGAGCGATGACTCAACTCTGCGCGGCGGGCGAGCAGCTGTTCGCGGATCTCGGCATCGTTCATGGCATCGGTCCCGGTTGCACTGCGAAACGCAATGGTCGGTTCATGCTGCCGCAGGGTACGGCCGTGGTGCCATGCGCGGCATTGACTATTGGGCTGCGGCTATCACGTACGTGATTCCAGCCCATAGCGCAGCGAGCATCGCGATCAGGCCCGGGGCGAGTCCGAGAAAGTAGCGCCGCCCACCGGCGACCGCAACCCACAGTTTGGTGAACGTATTCGCAGAGACTGCAAGCCCGATGGCCCAGAGCGCTGCATTGATACCCACCGCCTGCGTGCGTGCCAGCGACGCAACCGACGCCGCTGCGGAGTGCGTATCGAGGAACCCGCCGACCACCGCACCGGCCAGCACGCCCGCGGAACCGAACGCCCGCTGCAACAAGGCAATGCCAACCAGCATCACGACCACCAGCGTCGAAAAAAGCAGTGCATAGCGCGGATCGAAGGCGCGTCCTTCGGCCTGATGCTGGCCGCGATGCGCACTGAGACCGCGGCGACCGAGCCAGGCGCCTACGGCCAGCGCGACCAAACCCATCGCCGCGAGCGGCAAAGCCAGACGCTGCAACATCGTGGCATCGGTCGCGCCAATCACGAGTGCCAGTTGCACAACGGTTGCAAATGAAGACAGCGCCGCACCCGCCAGCGCGCCCGGCAACAAACTCTCGCTCGCCCGTGCGCGCTGAGCCATGGCGCCGATTGTGGCGACGCTGGACACGAAGCCGCCGAACAGTCCCGCGATGGGCAGGCCCCAACGCGGTCCGAGCCAGCGCTGCGCCACATAGCCTGCCGCATTGACCAGCATCACGATCAGCGTCAGGCGCCACACGAGATACGGATTCAGCGCACCCCAGGGATCGATGGCGCGATCGGGCAGCAGCGGCAGAACAATCATCGCCGCACCAGCGAGCAGGATTGCATCGCCGAGCTCGCGCTCGGTCAGTGTCGCCTGCGCAAATGCGTGCAGTCTTGTCCGCGCTGCAAGCAGCATCGCGATGATGACTCCGAGGCCAGCGGCGAGCGCCGGGCTCGGTGTTGCGAGTACACCTATACCGAAGGTCGCCAGCAGCGCGACTTCCGTTGTGAGACCGGGATCGTGGGCGCTGCTGCGCCAGTACGAAACCGCTGCCAGTATCACAACTCCCGCCGCCAGGACCGCCATCAACCACGCCGCGTCGAGTACACCCGCCAACGCGCCCAGCAGCGCGACCAGCGTAAAAGTGCGCACACCGGCTGCAGCGCGCGAGTCGCCCTCGCCCTTGCGTCGCTCGCGTTCGATGCCAATCAGCAATCCGGCACCGAGCGCAACCGCGAACGCGCCGAGCGGCCCCGAAACCGCAGTCAGGCTGCTCATCGGCTCAGCCCGGATCGCTGAATGCGAAATCCGTCAGTGCCCCGGGAACGAGGCGATCCAGCGCCTTCAGGAAACCCGCCGGCAGGTCAGCGGCTGAACTGAACTTGCGACCGCTGACGAACCACAGCATGACGCCACGGCGAGCACCCATGTCGAGCTCAGTCATCCACGGCGCCACGCTGGTCCACTGGTAACTGGCGGCCAAATTGGTGATCTGGGGATTCGCGAGATCTTCGGCCTTGACGATAAAGCTGTCGACCGAGCTCTCGCGGCGCCAAGGCGAGTTCGCATCGCGGCGGAACTCTGAGCGCGACTCACGACGCAGCACCACAAGCTCACCTGTGTTGATCCGCTCCATCTGCAAGGGCGCGTCGAATGCCGTGCTGCGCAGGTCACGCCATTGCAGCAACATCACCCGCTGCGGCGTGTAGCGCAGCGCAAGGCCGGCGCCGCAGCGGATCGCGAACTTCACTTCACGACCGGTGAACGGGTTCGTGAATCGGTCGATGTACTCGCCCGTTGCCAGATCGCGGTACAGACGGCAGGAGTAGGTCTGCTCGATGTACTGCGACGTACCGATGCGCAGGAAGCGGCGCACCGTCACGCTCTCGATGCCGAACAGCGGCTGCGCAATCGCGTCATCGGGCAACCCCTGCGCCGAACCGCTGACCCATTCGTAGGTCAGCGCGCCCGTGGCGTCGCCCTTCAGGCGAACCCAGGTTTCAACGTTGGCGGCCGGATCGGCGGCGGCGGCCGGAGCGCTGCCAAGCAACAAAGCTCCGACCAGCAATCCCGGACGGAAAGCAGCGGTGATTCTCATGTCACTACTCAATATACGCCCGACAGCGCTATGCTGCCGCATGGAGTACATTCTCGCCGTCGCGATCGCCTTTTCGCTGGCCTCGATGCTCTACGTGTTCCGCTATCGTGGGATCGCGCGCTACGCAAATCTGCGCGAGTACACCCGCAAGGCCTGGCCGGTGTTCGCGCCGCTGAACTGCCTGCTGTATCTGTTCACGAAGCCACGCGCCAGGCGCGTCTTCATGGATCTGGCCGACTACCCGGAACTCGCGCCCATCCGGCAGAACTGGCAACAGATTCGCGAGGAAGTCCTGCAGCTGCATGGCGGGGGCTATTTCGACAAGACTTCCGATCCGAACTCGCCGGCATACTTTGATGTCGGTTTTCGCACGTTTTACAAGTACGGCTGGAGCAAGTTCTACCTGAAGTGGTACGGCCACACCCATGAGTCTGCCGCGGCGCTATGCCCGAACACGGTGCGGATCCTGCAGGACATACCAAGCGTCAACGGCGCGATGTTCTCGGTGCTGCCGCCCGGAGGCCAGCTGACGCGGCACATCGATCCGCTCGCGATCTCGCTGCGCTACCACCTGGGACTTTCGACACCGAACTCGGAGCAGTGCTTCATCAATGTCGACGGTCAGCCGTACTCGTGGCGTGACGGCGAGGCGACTCTGTTCGACATCACCTACCTGCACTTCGCCCGCAATGACAGCGACACACCGCGCCTGATCCTGATGTGCGATGTCGAGCGGCCGATGAACTTCCTCGGCCGGATGGTCAACTTTTTCTACAAGGGCATCGCACGGCTGACCGTCGTGCCAAACATCGAAGGCGACAAGCGCGGCCTGGCAAACCGGGTCTTCGCGAGCGTCGCGCCGACCTTCGCACGCACCAAGGCCCTCAAGAAGAGCAATCGTCCGCTCTACAATGTCGTCAAATGGACCTTCAACGGTACGTTGCTGCTGCTGCTCGGCCTGCTGATCTACGGTCTGGTCGAGCTCTTACGAAACGCCATCAACTAAGCGTCAGCTTGTCGAAATCGCTGGCGTCATGCCGCTCGGGTAGCTGGCTTGTTGCATCACCGAACGTTCGGTTGACGAGGCGTCCACGTCGCACCGCTGGCCGCTTTGCGATCGCGTCGGCCCAGCGGATCACGTTCCTGTACTCATGCACGCTCAGGAACTCCCCGGCTTCGTACTGCGCTCCCTTCACGAGATTGCCGTACCACGGCCAGATCGCCATATCCGCAATGGTGTAGTCGTCGCCGGCAATGTAGTCCCGTTCCGCGAGCTGCCGATCGAGCACATTCAGCTGCCGCTTGACCTCCATCGCAAATCGGTCGATCGCGTACTCGATCTTGAAGGGCGCGTAGGCGTAGAAGTGACCAAACCCGCCACCAAGATACGGCGTGGAGCCGACCTGCCAGAACAGATACGACAGGCATTCGGCGCGTGCGCCAGGCTCAGATGGAAGGAACTCGCCGAACTTTTCCGCAAGGTAGAACAGGATCGCTCCGGATTCGAAGATCCGGATTGGGGTTGGCGTCGAGCGATCGAGCATCGCCGGAATTTTCGAGTTGGGGTTGACGCTGACAAAGCCCGAGCTGAACTGATCGCCGTCGTTGATGTTGATCAGCCAGGCGTCGTACTCCGCCCCGGCGTGGCCCTTTGCGAGCAACTCCTCCAGCAGCACTGTGACCTTGACGCCGTTCGGCGTCCCCAGCGAGTACAGTTGCAGCGGATGCCTGCCGACTGGCAGCTCCTTTTCATGGGTTGCGCCGGCCGTCGGGCGATTGATGTTCGCAAAGCGCCCGCCGGTCTGCTTGTTCCAGACCCAGACTTTAGGCGGTGTATAGGCGGGCGTGTCGGACATCTGCTGAACTCCTGTCGGCAAAGTGCAGCCTTACATTGTAGGTGGCCCCGGTACTCGCAAAGCGCGATCCTGCGGACGGGTCTAGCATAGGCAATATCGTGAGCAGCACCGATCATTACCCGAGCACCGCCGAACGGCTCGCCGACCTGTGGGTTCATGCGATCGGCCTCGGTGCAGCGGCTGTCGGAGCAATCGGACTGATTGCGATGTCCGCACTCAGTGGCTCCGCAGGGCAGACCATCGCGATCAGCATTTACGGCACGGGTCTGGTGCTGATGCTGCTCAGTTCAACGGCCTACAACCTCGCCCGCTCAGCCGTGCGGCGTCGGCGTCTGCGACGGTTCGATCACGCGGCGATCTTCGTGCTGATCGCCTGCTCTTACACTCCCTTCACGACCCAGCGCCTCGAGGGTAGCTGGGCCCTATGGATGACCGCAGCCGTGTGGACGACAGCCGCAATCGGCATTGCGATCAAACTCGTAGTCAACGATCCACCCAAGGGTCTGTCGCTTGCGGCTTATCTTGCAAGCGGCTGGCTCGCTGTTGTCGCGATCAAGCCATTCATCGAGCAGGTACCGATTGCGGCCCTGTGGCTGCTCGGACTCGGCGGTATCGTCTACTCAGTGGGTGCCGTGATCTACGCGCTCGATCGAATCCGGTTTCGGCGCGCGATCTGGCACGGCTTCGTGATCGTCGCGGCAGCACTTCACTGGATCGCGGTGCTGGTCGGGGTTGTCAGGCCGGGGCCGCTCGCGAGCTGATCCCGCTGCCGGCAACAGTAGCTACCTCCCGGTATCGGCACGCCTCCTTCCGGACAAGGGTTTTGCTGCCGGTACCGGCGCAGCATCGAACGCCTCCGCAGGCGTCAATCGTGCCAACGCCCTCGCCTCCTGCTCCGTGCCCTGCAGCCATTGCTCGACGTCATCGCGCTCGATGGCCACGATCGAACGCTTGTCCTGTTCATCGGGGCCGTAGTTCGGATCCGGCTTGTGCATCCGGTTCATCAGCGGATGCGCATCGGCGTTGATCGTCAGCATCGTGTAGCTCTCGTGGACTTCGCCTGTGCCCTGGTCGACCCAGGTGTTCCACAACCCCGCAAGCCCCCAGGGTTCGCGATCCACGCGACGAAACCGCCACCAGACGTTTCGCCCTGTCTCCCAGCAGGGCTCATCGAACGAGGCCGCCGGGATGATGCAGCGCTGCCCGCGGGCCCATGGCTGCTTGTACGAGGCCTTGGCCGTGATCTCTTCGTAGCGCGCATTGTTGGTCGAATACGGCAGCAGCGGCTGCTTGGCAAACCAGGGGATCAGCGCCCACTGCCCGACGACGACTTCCGCAGCATCATCAGCACGACGGATAAAGACGCCGGGCGCCCGCGGGAACACCTCCCGCGCTGGCCAAGCGTCGATGGGACGTATGCGCCAGATTCGCTCGATATCCGCATCGGTGGGCGTGATGTAGCGGGTGCACATAGGATGACTTTACCGCCGCGGCTCGGTTGCGTGCACGATCAACATCGGCGCGTTGCTCGCCAGTCAGCACGTCTGTGACTCCGTGATCCGTGCCCATCAGTGTCATCCGTTCGATGGTCCGTTGGCGTCTCGATATACGAGATCGCGCGCTTCGGCAGCCGGGCATTGCGGAAGATGACGTTGCGGTGGTAGTTGTTCGAGTTTGGCGTGCCGGTATGTTCGTAGCCGACAAAGGTCGTGAAACGACACTCGGCGGATCTGTCGTATGCCGCTTCAGCCATATCCTGCGTGATATCCCACAGCGACACCGCGGCGCCTTCACAGCTGCCATCACCGCTGCCGCAGATCTCCTGCATTCGTTTCGGAGTCTTCGAGAGAAGGACGCTGATGAAAGTAGACATTCCTTCGCCGCCGCTGCCGCGCAACTACCAGCAAGCTGTTTCGTTGTACACCGCACTGGACGGGTCCTTGACCGCAGCGAAGTCCAGCGGCCGGTTCAGCTTGAGCGTGACGGTCGGATTGCCATCCATGTCGGGGGCGTCCGGTGCACGATTTGCCTCACGATGCAGAACTGCACGGGACTGAGTCACGCAAAACTCACGCAGAGCCTTCGACCAATGAATCGACGGCGGTGTGCCAGGTTTTGCGACTAAGGCAGAACTTTTCGCAGCCAGCCAGCGATGGCCGTGATCTCTTCCGGACAGACGGCATGGGCCATCGGGTAGGTATGCCACTCGACCGGTTGCCCCGCCGCCGTCAGGACGGCCCGACTCTCCTCCCCCAACGCCGGATCCACCACCGTGTCGAAGGAGCCGTGGGCCATGAAGACAGGCGTTTGCTGATTGGCGGGTGAACGTTCCTTCGCCAGCCGGGAGGCAACCGGCAGATAACAGGAGAGGCCCATGACTCCCGCCAGGCCCTCCGGATAGCGCGTGCCGCTGTGCAGGGCCTGCGCCCCGCCCTGTGAAAAGCCGGCCAGCACGATGCGCGCCGACGGCAGACCACGCTCGTTCTCCCGCCGGATCAGCTTACGAACTGTGCTGTCGGACTCGGCGATGCCGACGTCGTCCTGGCGCGCCTGCCGGTCCAGGCCGTAGAGGTTGTACCAGGCACGCATTGGCATGCCACCATTCATCGTCACGGGTCGCACGGGTGCGTGGGGAAAGATAAATCGAAGTGGCGGATCGGTGGATACGCGAAGCGCTGCGACGATCGGCTCGAAATCATGTCCATCCGCGCCGAGGCCATGCAGCCAGATCACGGCCCCGGTGGGGTTCGCTCCAGTTTCCACCTGAACCGTTTCAATCATCAATGAAAGTCTACTCCGTCCGCAGGGACGGCATTCTGATCGGAATCAGCGCTAGACGCGGCTCCCTTCATGTCAATGGAGCAACCGCAGGTAAGGTTCGTAACGATACAGCCGGTCGCGCTTGCGCTCGCCGACCTCCACGAGAATGCCAGCCTTGATGAACACGTCAATCGCCTTGCCGGCGGTGGGTTTGCTGGTCGATAGCAGGCGCGTCACCAGCGGCATCGTGATCACCGGGTGTCTGACGTCAACTATTCCTGCCGGCGTATTGCCTCAACCGAGAAGGTTACCGGGCTGCCTCAGGCCGAATGTTAGCGAAGCGGTCTTGGATTGGGCTTGTTTTCGGTTCATCGATTGACCCTCGTCATAGGGAAATGCAGTCTGCCGCCGAAGGCGGCAGAAGCTCTTTGCCGAGACGTTCCGCGATCATGCGACCCGAGGCGTTGCAACAGAATCCGCACCGTCCCGCGCACCGAATACCAGTCGGC
>JBBQWY010000029.1:0-35761 GCA_038210215.1 Steroidobacterales bacterium | reverse complement strand
CGGCGGGCAAGCTGCGCTACTTGCAGCACTACTCATGGGGCGCCAATCCGTACATCAACGGACACCGGCATGTGTTCAAGCCGGGGCAGGTGAGCCGCTTCGTGCATGCGATGGGCCGACCATGGAAGCGGATTCACTTCGCCGGCGAGCATTTGCGGCAGCTCGAATTCGGCATGGAAGCTGCCATGGAGTCGGCCGAGCGCGCCGGCGCTACCAGGTTGCGGTGACGCCCTTGGTCTTGAGGTAGGGCTCGAGACCTTCCTGGCCGAACTCGCGACCCCAGCCTGACTGGCGGTTGCCGCCGAACGGCATCGCGGGATCGATTGCGGCGTGCATGTTCACGCTGACCTGTCCGCAGTCGATGCGGCGCACAAGCTGCATCGCGCGGCCGATGTCACGGGTCCAGACGCTGCCCGACAGGCCGTAGATCGTCGAGTTCGCATCGCGGACGACGGACTCCAGATCATTGTCGCCGAAACTCTGCACGCACAGCACCGGGCCGAATATCTCATTCTTGACTGGCGTCATCTCCGGGCGCATTCGACTGAGCACGGTCGCCGGATAGAAATACCCCTCACGTGACGGTATCTTGCCGCCCGTCACGAGTTCACCGCCCTCGCGCGTGCCGGCTTCGACAAAGCTCGCAACCCGATCGCGCTGTGCTGCAGAGATCAGCGGACCGAAGTCGGATTTCGGATCGAGCCCAGGTCCCATCGTGAACGATCGGGCGAGCGCAGCGACGCCTTCGACCACCCTGTCGTGCACTTTCTCGTGCACGAACAAGCGCGTGGCGGCCATGCAGTTCTGACCCTGCAGGAAGAAGCAGCCGCGCGCGGCGCCCGGGATCACCTGCTCGATGTCCGCATCCGGGAAGACGATCATCGGACCCTTGCCGCCGAGTTCGAGCGACACCTTCTTCAGGTTCCCGGCCGAGGCCTGCACGATTCGGCGACCGACCTCAGTCGACCCCGTGAACGTGATCTTGTCGACGCCCGCGTGGGCCGCGAGCGCGGCACCGGCGCTTTCACCTGACCCGTTGACCAGGTTCACGACACCGTCGGGCACGCCAGCTTCCTGGCACAGTTCAACGAGGCGCATCGCAGTCAGCGGAGTCAGCTCGGCGGGCTTCAGCACAATCGTGCAGCCGGTCGCGAGCGAGGGCGCGATCTTCAACATGACCATCGGCAGCGGCGAATTCCATGGCGTGATCGCGCCGACGACGCCGATCGGCTCGCGCAACGTAAAGCTGAGGGATTCGCCCGGCAGCTTGCCCTGCGGCGAAGCGGGAATGGTCGCACCGTGGATCTTGGTCGGCCAGCCGGCGTAGTAGCGAAAGAATTCCGGTACGAACATGCCGACGACATATTGCGCGAGCTGCATCGGCAAACCGTTGTCCAGGATCTCGAGCTCGATCAGCTGCTGTGCATCGCGCTGGATCAGATCGGCGATCTTCCACAGGATGGCGCTGCGTTGCGCGGCTGTGAACTTCGACCACGGTCCGCCGAGAGCCGCGCGCGCTGCGCGCACTGCGGCGTCGATATCGTTCGAGTCGCCAGCAGCGACTTGCGCAATCTTTAGTCCGTTGGACGGATCGAGTACGTCGAAGGTCTTGCCGCTGGCGGACTGCACCCACCTGCCATTGATGAAATGGCCGTGGCGACGCGCGAGGAACTCGCTCGCGGCTTTCGAAATGGGTGCGATGTCTGCGGCATCGTTCATGAGGAGGCGCTCCAGAAGTAATGGGCGATGCTAAGCTACTGCGCATCCATGCAGCAATCAGGCGTGCTTTCCCTGTCTGAGGCGCAGTTTGCTGCGCATGTATCCGTGCTGATCGTCGGCGGCGGCGGTTGCGGACTCGCTGCCGCGCTTGCCGCCCGCGAAGGCGGTGCCGAAGTGCTGGTGCTGGAACGGGATTCGTCGGCACTGGGCACGACGGCCATGTCCACCGGCCTGATTCCGGGCAGCGGCACACGGATGCAGCGCGAGCGGGGCATCGAGGATTCGCCGCAACTGTTCGCCGCGGACATCCTCGGCAAGGCCCGCAACCAGACGGATCCCGCGATTGCACTGGCGCTGGCGCGCGCCTCTGCTGCCACGATCGAGTGGCTGACCGACCGGCATGCGGTGCCGTTGAGCCTGGTCGATACATTTCTGTATCCCGGCCACAGCGTCAAGAGAATGCACGGCACGCCGAACCGCACCGGCTCCGAACTGATGGGCGCCTTGTCGGCGGCGATGGATCGCGAGGGCGTCGATCTGCTGACCGACGCGCAGGTCACGGATCTGTTTGCGCTCGACGACGGCACGGTGTGTGGCGTCCGCGTGCAGCGGCCCGATGGCACACACGAGGACCTCGGTTGTGATGCGCTGATTCTTGCCTGCTGCGGTTTTGCCGGCAACGAGGCGATGGTGGCCGAGTTCATTCCCGAGATTGCCGGCGCGACGTTCTTCGGACATCCGGGCAACAAGGGCGACGCGATTCGTTGGGGCATCGCACTCGGCGCTGCGGTACGCGACATTCACTCCTACCAGGGGCATGGCGGCCTTGCGGCGGGCCGAGGCATCCCGATCCTGTGGCCGCTGATCATGGAGGGTGGCCTGCAGGTCAATGTGCACGGTCGCCGCTTCTCCAATGAGGCGCTGGGTTATTCGGAACAGGCGGTTAATGTGGTCGCGCAACCGGGGCGGGTCGCCTGGGATATCTACGATGCCCGCCTGCATCAGCTGATGCTCGAGTTTGACGATTACCGCGACGCAGTGGAGGCGCGCGCGATCATCACTGCAGCGACGGTCAGCGAGCTTGCCAGGCTCGCTGGCATCGATGCGTCCGGCCTTGCGGCGACGATCACTGAAGTCGAGCAGCTGACGCGCGGCGAAAGCGCCGATTCGTACGGCCGAAACTTCAGCGGCAAACCGCCGCTCGCAGCGCCGTACTACGCCGTCAAGGTCAATGGTGCGCTGTTCCACACGCAGGGCGGGCTCGCGGTGGACGCCGAGGGACGGGTACTGAGAGAGGATGCTTCACCGCTGCCGAACCTGTACGCCGGGGGTGGCGCCGCGCGTGGCATATCGGGCCCGTCCTGCTGGGGATACATGGCTGGCAATGGTTTGCTGACGGCAACGACCTTCGGCCGTCTCGCAGGCATCGCCGCTGCGCGCCAGGTCAGCGCCGCATGACGGTGCCGACGCATGCCGTCGACTCCGGCGTGATCGGCTACTTTGGCAAGGACGGAGTGGTAACCGGTGTCGAGCGTTTCGACATCCTGCGGCAAGCAGACGGTGCTCGGACTTTGCGCGCGCGCTGCGAAATGCACGACGACGCGCTGCTGCGCGAAGTCATTTACAGCCTGGATGCCGACGGTCGGCCACACGATGCGTTCGTGCGGCTGACCATTGAGGGATGCTTTGTTGGTTCGACCTGGTACCGATTCGCGACCGATCGCGTCGAGTGCGAGGGCTACACCGCAGGCGAGGGTCGCTTTTCGCAGCGGCAGGATTTTCCGGCAGGCGTCGCGGCGTTCGGCACCCACTCACTGATCACGGATGGCTGGTACGCCGCGCTGTGGCGCGCGGACGGGCCGGACGTTCAGCATTTCCGAGTGCCCACCACTTCGCTCGCCGCCAATGGCGGGACCGGACCTGCCATCTGTGTCTCTGCGTTCGCGCTGCAGCGCTTGGGTGCCGAGGACATCCGGGTGCCCGCAGGGCGGTTCCAATGTGATCACTTCGGCATCATCTTCGGTGAATATCCGACCATGCATTTCTGGGTCACGGGCGCTGGATCGCAGCTCGTGCGGATCGAATGGTCGCATCTGGGTGCGTACTATGAATTGCAGCAATGGAGCGCCGCCGAGTGACGAAGGCTGACTGGGATGTGATCGTGATCGGCGCCGGAACCGCCGGCATGCCTCTGGCAATCTTCGCGGCGGCCCGCGGCGCGCGCGTACTCGTGATCGAACACAACGATCATCTTGGCGGCCAGCTGCACTGGTCGTCGGGTCAGCTGAGCGCGGCAGGCACGCGGTTGCATGCGGCTCAGGGCATTTCTGACAGCCCAGAGCAGCATCTCGCCGATGCGATCCGGATTTCACGCGGTACGGTCGACACCGAAGCGATCCGCGTGGTCATCGACAACGCTGCCGATACGCTGCACTGGCTGCTCGATCTGGGCTACGAAGTCCATGCGGATCATCCGATCGTCTACTTTGCACATGAGCCTTACAGCGTGCCGCGCACGTTCTTCGGGCCCGACAAAGCGGTGGGAATCTTCCGCGCGATGCTGCCCTTGTATCAGGCCGAAGAGCGCGCCGGCCGCATCCAGACGCGGCTCAGCACCGATGTGATTGGCTGGGTGGCTGATGAAAAAGGCGCGGTCGCGGGGGTTCGCTATCGCGACGCGCAAGGCGTTGAAGGCTCGGCATCGGCGCGCAACATCGTGCTGGCAACCGGTGGATTCGCGCGCCATGCCGAGCGCTTCAAGGCCTGGACAGGGTATCCGCTATACAGCTGGTGCAGCGAGCATAGCCAGGGCACCGGGCATCTGCTCGGTCTCGAAGCGGGTGGCGTGCTCAAGCACGGCGACAAGTACCTGTGCACGTTCGCAGGGATCCAAAATCCGAAGGACCCCGCGCAGTACAACGTACTGACCCACCTGACGCCGCAGCTGCGTCAGCCCTGGGAACTGTACGTCAATTTCAATGGCGAGCGCTTCATGCGCGAGGACGATCCGAGCGTTGATTCGCGCGAGCATGCGCTGCAAGAACAACCCGAGATGTCATTCTGGGCGATCTACGATGCGGGGATCGTCGATGCCGCGAAGACGCCGTTCTTTTTCGGGCTGACGCCGGCTGAGATTGAGGTGCTGTGGAATACGCATGATTCCTTCAAGCGTGCGGCGTCCATCGCCCAGCTGGCACATGCCTGCCAGCTGCCGGAGGCGGCCCTGACCCGCACGCTTGCCGGCTACAACCAGGCGGTCGAGCACGAGCATGACGCGGCGTTCAGGCGCGAGCATTTGCCGCACCGGATCGACACAGGTCCGCTGTATGCGGTGCTGCACCGCGGGCTGTCAGTGGTCGGTTGGGCGGGCCTCGACACCGACTCGCAGCTGCGCGTGCTGCGCGCTGACGGCAGTCCGATCCCGAACCTGTATGCCGTCGGCGAAGTGCGCGGCTTTGGTTTGATGAACGGCAACGCCTTCATCGGCGGCATGGGTTTGCAGCCGGCGCTGACCATGGGCCGCTTGCTGGGTCAACGGATGCTGCAGTGGTGATCGAATGAGCGAACTTCCCTCTGATTGGGTCGCGCTGGCCGGGCTCGTTTTTCTACTCGGCCTCAAGCACGGCTTCGATGCCGATCATCTCGCGACGATCGATGGCCTGACGCGCTTCAATGCGCGTTCCTCGCGGCCCTTTGCGCGCTACTGTGGCGCGTTGTTCTCGCTCGGTCACGGCGTGGTCGTGCTCGGCATCGCGCTGTTCGTCGGCATCGCATCGGAGCGCTGGAGCACCCCGGCCTGGCTGGAAACGGCTGGCATCTGGATTTCGATTTTCTTCCTGACAGCGCTGGGCGTGCTGAACCTGCGCGCAGTCCTCGTTGCCGAACCGCATGAAGTCGTCTCGATGATCGGCCTGAAAGGACGCTGGCTCGGGCGGCTGAATCAGGCCGCCAATCCGTGGACAGTCGCTGGCGTCGGCGCACTGTTCGCGCTTTCGTTCGACACCATCAGCCAGGCTGCGCTGTTTGCAGTCACCGCGACACAGTTCGGTGGCGTCGGCTACTCGCTGGCACTGGGCCTGCTGTTCATGCTCGGCATGCTGGTCACGGACGGTATCAACGGGCTGTGGATTTCACGGCTGATTGCGCGTTCCGACGAAATCGCACGCGTCGCATCGCGGGTCATGGGCCTGGCAGTCGCCTGCGTCAGTCTGCTGGTCGCGGCGCTCGGTGCCGCGCGCGTGCTGGTGCCGGCGGTCGATCAGTTCGGTGCGGGCAAGGAGCTGCTGTTCGGCGGCGTCGTCATCGCGTTTGTGCTGGGCGGATTCCTGCTCGGCGCACTGATGGCACGTACCCCGCGCGTCACAGCCTGACCACCACCTTGCCGGCGTTGCGCCCCGCGAGCAGATGCTCGACCGCATCCGCAACCGATGACAGCCCTGCGAAAATCGTCGGATCGACGACCGGTCGCATTCGGCCCGCGTAGTACAGCTCGAGGATGCGACGCGTGCTGTCGGCCTGGAATTCCGGAAACGCCTGGTTCTGGAAGGCGCGCACCGACGCGGATTTCCAGTACAGCTTGCGGTAGATGCGCGGCGCCGCAACGGCTTCGACCGGTTGGTCGAAGTCGGAAGTGTGGCCACTGACGATCAGCCTGCCGCGCATCGCGAGGTGGTCGAGAAAAACATCGAATATTTCGCCGCCGACAGAGTCATAGCCAATGTCGAGGCCGCGCGGGTACTCGCGTTCGAGCACTGAATGCAGATCTTCGCGGCGGTAGTTGATCGGACGATCGACGCCGAGAGACTGCAACAGGTCGAGCTTCGAATCCGAACCCGTCAGGCCGATCACATGACAGCCGGCCAGCTTCGCGAGCTGCACGACCATGTGCCCGAGGCCGCCGGCGGCAGCCGCTACGGCGACCGTCTCGCC
Organism: Steroidobacterales bacterium; assembly: GCA_038210215.1. Taxonomy (GTDB): domain Bacteria; phylum Pseudomonadota; class Gammaproteobacteria; order Steroidobacterales; family Steroidobacteraceae; genus UBA964. The sequence goes on along the minus strand of JBBQWY010000029.1, from coordinate 29,113 downwards.
GCCGCGCATCTCGGCAATCCGCTCGAGACCGACCATCGCCGAGACGCCGCTGGGCAACAGAGTCAGAATTTCAGGTGTGGGCGCACGAATGGGCGTCAGACGCGCAGGCTCGGCAAGCTGGTACTCTCGATAGCCGCTGCCCAGTCGGCTCGTCGCGACCGCATCGCCGGGTGCAAAATCATGCACTCCTGCACCCACGGCGGCGACGGTGCCGACCGATTCGATCCCCATGTCGAAAGGCGGTACGACGGTCAGGTAACGGATGCCCTGGCGACACAGCTGCTTGTCAAAGATGCCATTGACGCCCGCGTAGATGTTGCGCACCAGCACCTGTCCGGCGCCTGGCAGCTCGAGTGGCTGCGAGGTGATCCGCGTCGCAGTGCGAAAGTCGCCGGTCAGCTCATGGATGATCAGCTTTTGGTAGTGCAGCGGCAGCGTGGTCATCGGCAGGGTCAGCGGTTAGAGTCGCTGCGCATGATAAGGGAGAAGCGTCCATGCCTACTGTGTTAATCACCGGTGCCGGCCGCGGACTGGGCCTCGAGTTTGTCCGTCAGTATGCGGCTGACGGCTGGGAGGTTATCGCGACGGCGCGGGCGCCAGCCGAGTCCAGGGAGCTCGCGGCGCTCGCTGCCGAACACCCGGCCATCGAAATCCACGCGCTCGACATCGCCGATCACGCTCAGATCGATGCGCTGGCCGAGCAGCTTCGCGAACGTTCGATCGATGTGCTGCTGTGCAGTGCCGGCACGATGGGCAAGGGCAGCTTTGCGACCGAGGGGATCAACTTCGGCAAGTTCGGCAGCTCCGACTTTGCCGACTGGGAACAGGTGTTTCGCATCAATGCCTTTGCGCCCATGAAGCTCGCCGAGGCGTTCGTTTCCCACGTGGCGCGATCGGAGCAGAAGAAGATCGTGGCCCTGACCAGCATCATCGGCTCGATTGCCAAGAACCAGATCGGTGGGCTGTACGCCTATCGCGCCAGCAAAGCGGCACTGAACGCGATCATGCACTCGCTCGCGATCGATCTGGGGCGCAAGTATCGGATTCGGGTCGCGCCGATCCACCCGGGCTGGGCGCGCACGGACATGGGCGGCCCGCGCGCAGATATCGATGCCCAGACCAGCGTTGCGGGTGTTCGCAAGCTCATTGCGGAGCTCGATGCAGAGCGAGCAGGGCGCTGCTGGATGTACGACGGCAGCGAGCTGCCGTGGTAAGCGCTCTTTACGCACTGCAAAAACAAGGGGCTTGGCGCGCGCGCATCGACTGGCATAACCTTGCTCCCCGGAGGTACGCCGATGCAGACCATTCCCCGCCTTGGTTACCCGATGCCCGCCGCCGCCGAACAGCAGCTGCGCGAGGGCCGCATCGTCGAAGCGATCAGGATCGTGCAGGCTGCGCAGAACGTGCGCTTTCGTGAGGCGAAACAGCTGATCGAGACCTTTATCGCGGGCGATCCGCTGTTGCGCCGGATCTGGGAGGCACGCCGGGACCGGGCACGACAGCGGCTGCGGCCGTGGTTTCGCTGGACGGGTGCCGCCGTCGGTGCGATCAGCGCCTATATTTTGCTACGGCAGTTCCACTGACCCAACCCGATCGTCGCGCTGCGGCCAGTGCGACCAGCAGCAGCAGCAGTGCGAGCCAGATCGGGTCGAGCGCGCCGCCGCCGCCGCCGCCGCCGCTCGAAGCGGGTGATGCGACCACATCGATGTTGGCCGCCGCCGCATTGTTGCCGCTGACCGGGTCACCGATCGAGGCCGTGATCGCCGCATTGAGCGTGCGCGAGCCGAGCGTTGCAGCGCCGACGGTCAGCGCCACGGTGCCGCTGGCGCCGCTCGCGAGCGCGACCGTCGTGCAGCTGACCGCGCCTGCCTGCAGCGTGCAGCCCAGCGTATTGGCGCCGATAGCGCTGATCGTCACGTCAGGCGGTGCGGTGACGGTGAGTCGCGCGTCTGCCGCCGCATCGCCATCGAGATGACGCACCGTGGCCGTCACTTGCGTCGAGCCGCCGGGATTGAACGAGCCGGGACTGGCGCTCAACTGCACGTCGAGATCGGCGCTCGGCGTGATCGTGAACGAGGTCTGGGTGCCGTTGTTGCTGGCGACGGCATCATTGCTCGCGCTGACGACGGCGCTGACCGTGAGCGGTCCCGATTGCTGCGCCGACAGATTCACGGTGATCGAGCGATCCGTGCCTGCCGCCAGCGAACCGATCGGGCAGTCGAGCGAGTTACTGACGCCCGCCGTGCAACCGCCGCCGCCGGCGATCGATGAGCTGTTGATCGTGAGACTTGCCGGCAAGTTCAGGCGCACCGCGACGCCCTCGACGGTCAGTGCGCCGCTCGACCGCACCGTCAGCGTGTAGTCGAAGGCCGTGCCGCGCAGCCGCGAGCCGCCGGCCGGCAGCGACAGGCTCGCATCCGGCACATTCAGCGCAGTGACGCAGCTGGCGTTGGAGAGCGCCGCCGCGATCGACTCGAGGCTGCAGGGCGAGAACTGATCGCTGTTGTTGATGCGCGGCGCCATCAGGAAAGTCTGCAGTGTGGCTTCGCAGACCCGACCCGCCTCGCCATCGTGGAACGCGCCGAAGTTATGGCCAAGTTCGTGCGCGATGACGAGCGCGGCATTGGTCGCTGACAGATTGGCCATCGACAGGCCGGCGCCGAAGTCCCGACTGCAGAGAGCGCCGACATAGGCGATGCCGACGGTAGAGCCTTCCAGATTGCGGCCCGTGAGAAGGTGTGTCAGCCCGCGCGCGCGTTGTACGGCTGAGTTGGTCCGATAGGTGCCAAGTTCGGTCAGCAGCGTATTGGGGACGAGGGTGTCCGTGAACGGATCCGCCGCGTCGCGGAAGATCGTCACGCTCGTGACATTCAGCCGCACACCGACCTGCATGGAGAAGATGCCGTCGACGACGTTCATTCTTGCCGCCACCACGGCCTCGGGCGTGAGGCCGCCCAGGCTCAGCTGGCTGAATTCGAAGTCGCCGAGCATCGCGATGTCGATCTGCCGCGTCGGTGCGCCGGCGGCCTGCATCTCGAGACCGGCGCTGAGGGCCTGCAGCGCCTGCTGCGCGGTCTGGGAGGCGCGCCCGGCAAGCACTTCGTGGATCGATATGGTGCCGCAGCTGGCCTCGCCGGGTGGCAGCAGGGTGTCCTTGAGACGGAAGATTACCGGCGCGTTGCCGCTCGCGGCCAGTGGTCCGACCGCGCTTTTCGACAGACTGCTTGCGGGCTCGACTGCGTAGTAATCGTTGCCGTCGAAGATCATGCCGAACAGGCCGACCGGCGTGCGCGTCAGGCGGACCCAGGAGCGGGGCGCGCCGTCGACGCTGCCCTCGAGCACCTCGACCCCGGGCACGCGCACGGCATCGACGAAGTGCAGCCGGGCGTTGCGGCGCAGGCGCAGATCGAACTGCCGGCCATAGGCCTCGAAGCGCAGCGTGTCGCCGCTCGCCGAGGCCGCAAGTTTGCGCAGCGGCTCATGACTGAGTACCCGCATGCCCTCGCCTGCGGCAGCGACCGGTAGGCCACCCATCAAGGCGGCCACCGCGAACCAGGCGATCAGTGCGTATCGTCGAGCCATGCTTCCGCCGACCTTAGCCGGCTCGACTCTACGCCAGTGCGATGCGCATCACATCCCGGCTTGTGCCGGCTGGCTTGTCGCGCAGCGGCGCCTCGCTTGGGCTACCAGTTCGTGTTGTTCGGATCGCGCAAATAGCGGGCCGCGTCCTTGAGATCCGTCGGCAGGTACTTGGTGAACATCGACGGCGGGTACTTGCCGACGTACTTGTCCATGACCGGGGCGTAGATCGGCCAGGCGTACTCCGGCAGCCGATGGGTTGCACGAAACTGCCGGATCGGGATGGTCGTGCCGACCAATTGTTCGTGCTCACTGTCGGCGATCGCGGCCGTGCGTCCGAACGGATCGTAGATCGCGGTGCCGCCGCCGCCGGCATCTTCAAAGAACGTGTTGCCGGGCGAAACCGAGTTGTTGCAGACGGCCGTCCAGACGCGGTTGTAGGCTGCGCAGGCCTGGATGTCCCAGGGCGAGAAGCCGCCCGAGGCGGTTCGCAGGAAGATTTCGCCGCCCTTCAGGGTCATCGCGCGAAACAGCTCCGGTTCGCGTTGCACGGAAGACGTGCAGAGATTTCCGAGCGGCGTGCGGGTCACCGGAATGACGTTGTCGGCACCGTACATCTCGATGAAACGATCGAGGCAGTTGTAGATCGTCGAGGTCATCAACTCGATCGGCGTCCGGCCGGTCGCGAACACCCCCATGATGTTGCGCGCCTTCCAGTGCTTGTCGACGATGTTGCCATCGGGGCCCAGAATCGTCGTCTGCGAGATCACATGGCCCGGCCAATCGCGATCGTTCACATACGAACCAAACACGATGTAGCACTCGTACTGCTTCGCGAGCGCACCAATGGCTTGCGTTTCGACGCCTGGGGTTTCGATCGCCAGCCGGTTGACGTCCTTGCGGGTCCAGTCGTAGCTGAAGCCCGTGATCGGAAATTCGTGAAAGAACAGAATGTCGGAAACCGGATTCCACTCCTGCGCATTGCGGATCAGCATCAACATGTGATCGAGATTCTCTTTCTTGCGCAGCCCCGGATTTGCGGCATCGACGGGGCGGACCCGCGACTGCACGACGCCCAATCGGATCGAATCCCTGGCAAGCGGCACGGTCGAGTAGCTGCCATCGGTCTTGACGTCGATCTGGTCGGATCCCTTGCCCATGGCGGCGCTGGCGGCACCGGCGGCGAGCGCGGCTGTGCCGAGCATCGCCGAGGCAAGGAAGCCGCGTCTCGACAGCTCCTCGGTCAGCGTGGTGCTGCCATCGGGGGTCTTGATTCGCTTCCTGGTCATGACGCTTCCTTGAAATGGGTGGATGCAATGGGTGGATTTCAGTCAACGAACAGCTTGTACATCGTCTTTCGCTCCGGATCGTAGGCCGCCAGCGTCTTGTTGTAGGTCGCTGGATTGCCAATGGCATTGACCGTGATCTGCGCCAGATCCGCACGCGCGATATAGCTGAACGCCTCGGGGTCTTCGGCCAGGAACGCCTGTCCCGTAGCCTTGACGTCACCGAGTCCGCCCGGACGGATGATGGTGTGGTTCAGGCCGCTGGCACGCAGGTGATCCTCGGCCCGGGTTTTCAGTTCAATGATTTCCTTCAGCGCGTTACGCGCCGGCAGCGGCGCCGTCATCCTGGAGTCTCCGGCACCGATCACCGTGATGAAAACGAAACGCTTTGCACCAGCTGCCTTTGCGGCGTCGATGACATTGCGGTTGCCGATGTAATCAGGTCGCGCGTTCTGCTCGCCGCGACTGGTGCCGAGCGTTGAGATCACGACCCGATAGTCGCTGCTGGCCATCGCGGCGTTGACCTCATCGGCGCGCAGCGCGTCGGCGATCACGGTCTTGACGCCGAGAGCCCGCAGCGCATCGGTGTTCGAGGTCTTGCGTACTGCGACCGTTACATCCTCGCCGCGTTCGCTCAGCAGCGTTACGATGTCGAGGCCGGTTGCGCGCGTGCCGCCGAAGACGATGATCGGTCCGCCGTACGATTGATAAGCGGCGTTTGGAATCACTTTCACGGGTGTATGGAAAGAGCCGCTGAATACGAACAGATAGGAAAGCACCAGCAACACCAGCGCGAGGATCAGATAGCCGATCACCTTCAATACGATCATGATTCAACCTCGTTCCTTGATCTGCAGCAGTCTATCGAAGAATTCCGGTCCGCCCCAGTGCTCCCAAAGCGTATGGATGCGGCCGCACTGATGTCGCGGCACAGGCAGGGCTGTTAACAGTACTGGACAAAACGGCGCTGCCTCATGCCGCCGGCTGGCGCTGCGCCCAAAGCGCCAGCGCCGCCTGCTCACGCTCAGCGGAGAGACCGGCCTTCAGGGTCGCCCGCTCGCGCGCCGGTCGCGCCAGATGCCAGCGCAGCGTGTCGGTGACGGTCGTGCGCAACTCGCGGATAGTGAGGCCCGCGCGCAGCGCGCGCTCAGCGCTGATGGCTGCGAAGGCTGCCTCGGGGCCGACCGCCGCTTGCCACACTGGCAAGTCGCTCCAGCCCTTGATGCCCTGGGCGGCCAGGAACTGGTTCGGCAACCAGACCGCCTTGGGTGGCGGCTTGGGGGCAGCGATCTCTGTGGCGGCGTTCACCGATTCCTCGATCAATTGTCCAATCGTCAATCCCGGTGGGCTGACCACATTGAAAGTTCCGGAAACTTCTCGCTCCAACGCATGGATCGTGAACTCGGCCAGGTCCCGCACATCGATGAATTGCACGGGATCGCGTGGCGAGTTCGGCGCGATGAACTCGCCGCCCCGGGCCGCGCGGGCTGGCCAGTACGTAAAACGATCAGTGTTGTCATCAGGACCGACGATCAGCCCCGGACGCAGGATCATTGCGTCATCGCCGTAGGCGGAGCGAACCGTGTTCTCACTCAGCGCCTTCAGCGGTCCGTAGCTGTTTGCGTCGACCGTCTCGACGCTCTCGTCCTTCAGGGTGCCGACAGCCGAGTATTCGTTTCGCGGCGTGGCAAAGTCCGTGTACACCGAGATGCTCGAGATGAACAGATAGCGCGGCACGTTGGGGCGCAGCAGCCGGGCCGACAGACGCACATGCCTGGGCACATAGCCGGAGTTGTCGATGACAGCATCCCACTGGCGCGAGCGCAGGCCGTCGAGCTGATCGTTGCGATCCCCGGTAATCCGTTCGACGTCCTTGAATCGCTCGGTTGCCGTTCGACCGCGATTGAAGAACGTCAGGCGATGACCGCGCGCGAGCGCGTACTCGGTCATGTGCAAGCCAATGAAGCGCGTGCCGCCGAGGATCAGGATGCGCAGCGGCCGCGGCGCCCTGGTTACGGCACCCAATGCCGGTGCGGCCACTGCTGGCGCAGCAAGAGCCGCCGCGCTGGCGCCGAGCAGGCCGAGTGCGCGGCGCCGCTGCATCAGCGTGCTCCGGCCGGCGCGTAGGTCTGCAACCAGTCGCGCGTCGACTGGTACCAGTGCAGGGAGTTCTGCGGCTTCAGGATCCAGTGATTCTCGTTCGGGTAGTAGATCAGCCGCGAAGGCACGCCGCGCTGCTGCAGGATATTGAACAGTTCGAAGCCGTGATTCACGGGCACGCGCATATCGAGCTGACCATGGATCACCAGTGTCGGCGTATTGAAATTTGCAGCGCTGGTGTGTGGTGAGTAGCGTGCGAACTCCTCCGGCCGTTCCCAGAAGCTGAAAAACCGCTCGCGTTCGGCAGCGTAGTCGGCGGCGAGCTGCGTGAAGTTGTTGAACACGGCGGCGTGTGCAACCAGCGCCTGGAACGGATGCGGCCTGCCCAGCAGCGTGCTTGCGAGGAAGCCGCCATAGCTGCCGCCCCCGGCAACCATGCGCGTCGCATCCACATAGGGCTTGGCGATCAGCCACTCGGCGGCTTTGATGGTGTCTTCATAGGGCAGCGAGATCCGGTCCGGGTTGATGCTGTCGGCAAACTGCTGTCCGAAGCCGCTCGAACCGTGGAAATTGTGCCAGGTCACGATGTAGCCCCAACCCGCGAACACATGCGCGTTCCAGCGAAACGTCGTGCTGTCCTGTATCGCGTTGTGCGGCCCGCCATGCAGCAGCATGTAGAGCGGGTACTTCTTCGCTGGATCAAAGTCTGGCGGATAGATCACCCACATCTGGATCGGCGTACCACCGGCGCCGGCATAGTCGATGCTCTCGACCCTGCCGAGTCGAACCGCCGCAAGCGCAGCGTCGTTGAATGTGGACAGCGCCGTAGCTGCGCCCGTACCGAGGTCGAGACGAACCAGCGTCGGCGGTTCCGAAAAGCTCTGGCGAACTGCAACGGCCATCGGGCGCGTGGCCGGACGCTGCGCGATCGCGAGGTTGCCGAAACTCCGGCTTTGCGTCACCGCGACCGGAGTGCTGCGACGCAAATCGAAGCGGTAGATCCTGTTGGTCGCCGCATCGTCGATCGCGCCCAGCAATCCGCTGGAATCCGGCAGCCACTCGAGCCCGGCGGCGGAACGATGCCATTCCGCAAAGGGCTCGCGTACCTGCCCTGAACTGCGATCACGGATCATCAGGCGCTGGCGATCGGCGTAGAAGCCGCGAATCCGCTGCTGCGTAAACGCGAGCAGGCGGCCATCCGGGCTGTAGCGTGGCGAGGCATCAGTAGCTGGATTCTCCTCAGTCAGGTTGACGGCGGGCTTGCAGCCGCAGGCTGCAATCGCGATGACGTCATAGTTCGATTCGATGCCGCTGCGGTCGACATTCGCGACCAACGCGAGCTCCAGCCCATCGGGCGAGATGTCGTAGTCGTCGGTGCCGTATTCCTGCACCGGCAGGTGAAAGCCAGACAGGCGCGTGATCGCAAGCGCCTCGCCGCCGTCGCGATCGACCGAATACAGATGTGGCTGACGGTCGTCGAGGAACCGGTCCCAGTAGCTGAACGGCGCGCGATCCCAGACTTTCGCGGTCAGCTTGGACGCATCCCGCTCGCTCTTGCGCTTGGCCTGATCTTCCCAGTTGACGAGATCATTCCACACCAGGCTGACGAAGGCGATCCGCTGGCTGTCCGGAAACCAGCGCGGCGCGCTGGCGCCGGTTGGCAGGTTCGTGACCCGCTGCGCCTCGCCGCCGTCAACGGCAATGACGTAGATCTGACTTTCAGCGTCATCGCCGCGCTTCGACACGAACGCAATCCAGCGCCCATCGGGACTGAAAGCCGGCGCGGTATCGGAGGTGTCGTTGCGGGTCAGCGGCCGCGGCGACGCGCCCTCGGTCGGAAACAGCCACAGGTTGGTATGGCTCTTGTCGGCTTCGACGTCGAAACGCGTGACGGGCGCCACGGCGAGCCGCCCATCGGGCGACAGTGCCGGTGCGCCGACGCGTTGCAGCTTCCACATCGCCTCGGCGGAGAAAGTGCCGTCGGCAGCGAGCAAAGCGGGGCTGGCGCTCGCCGCGAACAGCAGCAGCGACAGCAGGGCGAACGGATGTCGACTCATGATCATCGCGGTCATCTCCTCAGCTGCGCACCACGGCGCGCAGCGCGTCGAGAAAGAACGTCGTTTCGTCGCTGGTACCGACCGACACGCGACACCAGTCGTTGAACGGCTCGAAGCTGCGCCCGACTTCAATCCGTCGATCCTTCATCGCGGCGCGAAACTTCTCGACTGGCATGCCGACCTGCATGAAGACGAAATTGCCATGCGGTTCGGCGTAGCGAAGCGCCAGTTGATCGCAGGTGTCGCAGATCCGTTTGCGGTCGGCGCGCAGCAGCGAGTAGGTGCTGTCGAGAAATTCCCTGTCATCGAGACTGGCGCGAGCCGCCTCGAGTCCGGGAGTGTTCGGAAAGACTGTCTGGAAGCGCCGCAGGCGCTGCGCAATATCAGGTCGCGCGACGGCGTAGCCGATTCGCAGGCCCGCGAGACCGTGGATCTTCGAGAACGTGCGCAGCACGACGACGTTGGCATCGCGGCGTACCAGTTCGACCAGGCTTGCGGTGGCGCCCGGCTCACACAGTTCAAGGTAGGCCTCGTCGCTGACGACCAATGTACGTTCTGACATCTTCGCTGCAAACTCGAGCAGGCGCGGGCCACCGAGCACGGTACCGGTTGGGTTGTTCGGATTGCACAGATACAGCAGCGCCGTATTGGCCGAAGTCGCGGCGCTGAGTGCGTCGAGGTCATGGCGGAGCGCTGCATCCACCGGTACTTTGACGACTTCGCAACCGAGCTTCTCGGCGTAGCTCGGCAGCTGGTTGAAAGTCGGCCAGGCGCAGACCATCTGACCTCGTTCGCAGTAGGCGATCGCGAGCACGTGCAAGAGCTCGCCCGAACCTGATCCCAGTACGATGCGGTCGCGATCCACGCGCTCTTTTACGGCAATGGCATCGATCAGTTTGGCGTACGACTGGCTGCCGTAGCGGCTGCCGCTGTCGATCGAAGCGGCGATCGCGGCGCGAGCTTTGGGACCCGGACCCCAGGGATTCTCGTTGCCGGAAATCTTGATCGGCGAGTTGAGCGCGGCAGTTCGGGTGGGCTTGCGGGCCTGCGCGGCCGCCCAGGGCGCCAGTGCGGTCAGCGTGAGACCTGCCTGGAGAATCTGACGGCGATCGAGCGGCATGCGGGTAACTCCTGCGGTTCGGTGCCCGAGTCTTACACGGCGGCCAAAAGCCTCACAACCAGCCCGTGACCGCAGCGGGTGGTCGCCGCCCTTCGCCTGCCTTGACACCCCGGCGACGCGCCTTGAGGCTTGAGCCCGCGATGCGCCGGATCCCGGCACTGCACACGAGAACAACAACGAAAATGAATCAAGCTGCGGCGAGCGCCTCCAACGATCGTGACGGCTACCCGCCGCGCGCCTACGCCTGGTTCGTCGTTGCGCTGCTGACGCTCGCGTATGCGATCTCCCTGCTGGATCGCTGGATCCTGTCGTTGCTGGTCGGCCCGGTGAAGGCGTATTTCGGCGTCAGCGACACGCAAATGGGCCTGCTGATGGGCTTCTGGTTTGCGGTGTTCTACGTGACGATGGGACTGCCGTTCGGCTGGATCGCCGACCGCTTCAACCGCCGTACCCTGATCGGCGTTGCGATGGTCTTCTGGTGCACGATGACGATCGGCTGCGGACTCGCGCGAACCTTCGGGCAGCTGGCCGCCGCGCGCCTCGGCATTGGACTCGGCGAAGCGGCGCTGACGCCGGCTGCCAACTCGCTGATTGCGGACTATTTCCCGCGCTCCGAGCAGAACCGCGCGATCAGCTTCTTCAATATGGGTATCTCGATGGGCATGGGTATTGCCTATCTGGTCGGCGGCCTGATCGTCGCCTGGATGGCGACCCAGCCGCCCTTTGTGCTGCCGGTCGTCGGCAAGCTCGAGACCTGGCAGGTGGTGTTCATTGCAGCGGGCGCACCGGGCTTGTTGGTGGCAGCGCTGGTTTTCACGATCCGCGAGCCGCTGCGCCGCCAGCGACTGGCGCGCGAAGGCGAGAAGATCACGCTGGGCCAGTGCCTGGACTATATGCGCACCCATCGCGCCGCGTACCAGCCGTTGCTGATCGGCATGATTGCCTCGCCGCTGATCGGCTACGCCTGGAACTGGATGCCGACCATGTTCGAACGCGTCTATGGCTGGAATGTCGCGCAGTTCTCGGGAGTGTACGGCTGGATCCTGCTGGTGTTTGGACCGCTCGGTGCGATCAGTGGCGGCATCATTGCCACCCGACTGTACAAGGCCGGCAACAAGAGCGGCCCCTACGTCGCGGCGCTGATTGGCCTTGCGGTGATGACGCTGACCTCCGGCCTGCTGCCGTTGGCGCCGACGCCGGAACTCGCGGCGGCGATGCTGGTGCCGGCTACCTGGGCAGGCGCGCTCAGTTCCGCTGCCGGCGCTGCGGCCGTCGTGTTCATGACACCTGGCGAGTTCCGGGCGCAGGTCACCTCCATCTATGTGTTGACGATCAATGGCGTGGGCCTGCTGGTGGGTCCCACGGCGATCGGCTGGCTCAACGACCACGTCTTTACCGAACCGACCGGCGTACGCTATTCACTTGCGACGCTGGTACTCGTGGCGGCCAGCGCGCTGACGCTGTACCTTTCCACGGGCCGCCGGGCTTACTTCCGCTCGGTGGAAGAACTCGAGCGCCACGCCTGAGCGAGCTGCATGAACACCACGATCAGTGATTCGGGAATCGTCGTCGCCGTGGGCCGCAGCGCGCGCGCCGGCGCGATCGAGCGCGTGCGGGAGTTCGTCGACGCCGTCTCGCGCCGCGATCTCGATACCGCCCGCATGCTGATCGCGACGGATTTCCGGATTACGGTTTCCGGTGGGCAGATCTTCCGGACCCTGGAGGATTTCGTCGCCTTCAGCCGCAGCCGCAATGGCGCCCTCACCAAGCAGATCGAAGGCTTCGACGCCTGCGAGATTGCGGTTGGCGTTTCAGTCTATGTGCGCGGCACGATGTCGGGCAGCTGGCTCGACGGCCGCAACTTTGAGGGCGTGCGGTTCATCGATCGCTTCTGGTTGCAGGACCAACGCATCATCGAGATGCAGATCTGGAGCGATCTAGCCGAGTTCCGTCCGCGTTGAGACCGCATATCTGTTTTCTACAGTCCCAGTGTTTGCCCTGGGAGTCGATGGAGGCGGGCGTAGCCGGGAAAACGCTCAGCCTCGATCCCGACGACGGTTCGATCACAATGTTGCTGCGGATGCCGGCCGGTTTCGTCGACAGCTGGCAGATCGCGTCGGGCGAGTATCGCGAGTTCCTGGTGCTGCACGGCTCCGTGCAGGTTGGCGCCGACACGTATCTGACGCATGGCTACGGCTTTCGCGCGCGCAGCGACGGCGCCTTTCGCGTCGCGACCGATACGGGCGCGACGCTGCTGTTGATGAGTGGTCCGCTGGCGACGGCGACGCCTGATATTGCGATTCGCACTGCGATGGAGCTGCCTTGGAAGTTCGGCGCTGAAGGCTCCGTGACCGGCAAGCCGCTCGGCGCCGGGATTGCGACCAAGCTGCTGCGTCGGGATGCGAACACCGGCGAGCTGAGTTTTCTCTATACCGCTCTGCCGCACCATCCGCCACCGAGCGTCATGGTCGGCAAGTTCACGCATCCGGTCATCGAGGAGATCTTCACGCTGCACGGCAGCTACGTCTTCGGCGACACCGGCCGCATGAGGCCGGGCGGCTATGTGTTCTGGCGCGAGCAGCAGTGGCACGGGCCGGCGGGCAGTGCCACCGGCTATCTGCTATTCATCCGTGTGCTTGGCGGTGCGCTCAGCAACATCTTCTCGCCCACGCCGGCGCCGTTCTCGTTCCACCCTCCATACCGACCCGAGCTGCCCGCCGAGCTGCAGACCCTGGCCCGTGAATATGTCGATCACGAACCGTATTGAAGCCGTCGTCGGCGCTCAGCATCTGCACACCGACCCGGTGGCGTTGCAGTATTTTTCGCGCGACATTTTTTTCTGGCCGAGTGCGCGTCTGCCGCGAGCGGTCGTGGCACCCGGGACTGCCGAAGAAGTCGCTGCCGTGGTGCGTGCGGCGATCGACGCCGGGCTTGCCGTCGTGTCCCGCGGCGGAGGCATGTCGTACAGCGGCGGTTACGTGCCGCATGTCGATGAGTCGATCGTGCTGGATCTGCGGCGGCTGTTGCGGATTCGCGAGATCAATCCGGGCGATCAGTACGTCACCGTCGAGGCGGGCTCGACCTGGCTGACGCTGACACAGGCGCTGGAAGGCACAGGCCTGAGGCCGGTGTTCAAGCCGCCTTACTCGGGCATCCATTCGACGGTCGGCGGCGCGCTGTCGCAAGGTACCGCGGATGAGATGAGCGGCATCCTCGCACTCGAGGTCGCGCTCGCCAATGGCGAGCTGCTGCGCACCGGTTCGTCAGCGCGGCGCGATGATCCGTCGCCGTTCTTTCGCAACTTCGGCCCGGATCTCGCGGGGCTGTTCATCGCCGACGGCGGCACGCTCGGCGTGAAGACCGCCGCAACGATCGCGCTCGAGCCCGTGCCGCGCGCCCAGGGTTACGCCTCGTTCGCGTTCGAGAGCTTCGAAGCGATCGTCACGGCGATGAACGCCTGCTGCCGGTTGCGCCTGCCGATGCGGATGATGGGTCTAGATCCGCGCAAGAGCCAGAACGCGCCGCGGGTCGGGTTTCGCGATGCGATCCAGACACTGGCCAAGGTTGCGCTGTCACAGCCCAGGCTCGGCGGTGGACTGCGCGACGCCTTGGGGCTGGCAGCGGCCGGACGCAACTTCATGGAAGGTGTGCAATGGTCGCTGCATATCACGGCCGAGGCCGTCAGTGAGCGGGCCATCGAGGACTCCCTCGCACTGTATCGTGAAGCCATTCGCAAGGTCAGCGGTGCGGGACCGGACGGCCGCGAGATTCCGAACCTGCTGCCGATGGCGCTCGCCGCCAAGCCTTATTCGGTGCGCGGCTTTCTGGGACCCGAAGGCGAGCGCTGGGTGCCGACCAATGCGCTGCTGCCGTTCTCGCGTGCGGTGCAGGCCGCAACTGACGTACAGCGCTATTTCGATTCGCAGCGCGCCCGGATGGACGCGCTCGGTATCTGGGAGTCGTACATGATTGGTCCGCGGCACGGCTTCATGCTGCTCGAACCATCGTTCTACTGGCGGGACGAAGTCAGCCGTCTGCATCTCGATCACCTCGATGCCGCCAGCGCCAAGCGCTTTCGCGGCGCTGCTGCCAATCCCGAGGCGCGGGCTTTTGCGATGCAACTGCGCGCCGGCCTCAAGGAGGTGCTCGACGCCGCTGGGGCCGTGCACGTGCAGCTCGCCAAGACCTACGCCTACAGCTCGCGTCTCGACCCGGTGGCGCACGGCGTCTGGGCATCGCTGAAGCAGGCGCTGGACCCGAAGGGCCTGATGAACCCGGGGAATCTCGCGAGCTAGCCGTGTGCGCACGGCTTGGGGCTGCAGCAGCTACGTGAAGTAGCTGACGGTAAACACGCCGAGCATCGTGAACACCAGCGCGATCTTCGCCAGCGTGCCGACTGCCAGCCCGACCCAGGTGCCGAAGCCCACGCGCGCGGCGACATGCAGCCGCTGCTGATAAAGGAACTCGCCGATCACGGCGCCGATGAACGGCCCGCTGATCAACCCCAGCAGGCCGAACGGCAGGCCGGCGAAGGCACCGATCAATGCGCCGACCAGCGCCTGGCGGCTAGCGCCGACACGCCTGGCGCCCAGCAGGCTTCCGACGATGTCTGCAACGAACGCGAGTGCGGTCAGCACACCGAGTAGGACCAGCGTTGCGGTGCCGATGCGGCTGAAGTCGTCGATGGAGGCGGCCAGCAGCATGCCGCCGAACACGGCGATGACGCCAGGTAGCCCGGGCAGGATCGTGCCGATGACGCCGATCAGCACCAGCATCGATGCGCCGATCCACAGAAAGGCTGGATCCATGGACCCTCGATTTGGGGCGGTGCCCCAAAAGACAAGGGGCCGACGGAGCGATCCGCCGGCCCCAGGCGCTAGAACTTGAACGACCCGGTCAAACCGAACGTGCGTTTGTCACCGAGGAAGGGCGCGTAGCTCGTCGTGCGCGCACCACCTGTGCCGATCAGCGCCAGTGCCGAACTCACATACTCCTCGTCGAAGAGGTTTCTGGCCCACAGCTGGACGTCAAAGTTGCCGAGCGTCACGCCCGTGCTGAAGTTGACGAGCTGGCGATCAGGCACCCAGCCGAGGTTCATTTCCTCGAGGAACATCTTGGTCTGGTACTGCAGATCGCCACGCACGTAGAAGGAGTGGCCGTCGCCGAAGTTGCCGTTGTAGGTCACGGCAAAGTTGGCATCGAACTCCGGCACACGCTCGATCTGATTGCCGCCGATGTCGCCACTGGCGGGGCAGACCACGTCATTACAGAGGAAAGCCAGCTCAAAGCGCTGGGAGATCGTGCCGCTTTTGTAGCGCGAGCGGTTATACGATGCGCCCAGACTCAGCGTGAGCCCGTCAGTCGCCTGAAACTGGCTTTCAATCTCGACGCCCTCGACATCGACGCCACCCAGGTTGCCGACCACCGTCGGCACGATCGCAAAGCCGGTCGGCGAGGATCCATCGGCGTTGAGACGCACGGCGTTGGTCTGCAGCTCCTTCCAGTCCGTCTTGTAAACGGCGAGGTTGAGCAGCAGGCGGCGATCGAAGAACTGGTTCTTGCTGCCGATCTCTGCCGTCCAGTTCTCTTCCTCGGTCCATTGGAGCTGTCCGGCGAAGGCCATGTTGCCGTTCAGGCCGCCTGATTTCACGCCCTTGGCCACGTTGGCGTACAGCATGTTGTGGTCCGTCAGCTTGAACGTCGCGGCGAGGCGCGGCGTGAAGAAATCACTCTCGCGCCGGTTCACCGGAATCACGCGCGCAAAACTGTTCAAGCCGTTGATGACCTGCCGCGGCTGAACGGCGCCGAAGAAGTCGGTCGAGGTCTGCTTCTCTTCGGTGTACCGGCCCTCAGCGGAAAGTGACACACGACCAAAGTCGTAGGAGACAAAGCCATAGATGCTGCGGACATCCTCGGTACGGATGTTGTAGCCAGACTGGCCTCCACCGGTGGAGCTGACGGTCACGGGTAGCCCGGGCTGCGGCGTGACAAGTACCGGAATCAGCGGATCCAGCGTCAACGGTGCGCCAAACACGTTGTTGTTCGATTCGACGTCGCGAGTGGTGGCGTAGCTCGCGCCGACGTAGCCTTTCAGCGCCCCGCCACCGTCAAAGTTCACCCTCAGATCATGAGTGTCACCTTCGAAAGAGCTGCCATTGCCCGAGGCGTCGAACAGCACTCCGCCGAAGATCGCTCCGAACGGCTGTTGCGGTGCGGCGGGGTTGCGCAACGCATTGCCGATCGACGTCAGGTTCGCTTCGCTGTAACCATACTGGTAGGTCGCGGTGATCGAGTCAGTCGCTTCAATATCGATCTTGCCGGAGTAGACGTTGGTAACGCCATCGACGCCGACCGCCCGAGGGTCGACGACGAGGCCAGGTGGCCTGACCGCCGCTTCGCCAGGTGCGAGGATCGGCAACGGCGGCAGTTCCCCAATCCAGGCGCGGTTCTGCGCCGAGCCCGGAATCTCGCAAAGCACGAAGTTTGCGCCGAGCGAAGTTGACCGGGTCGTGCGCGTCAGGCCAGGCGCGCAGGCCGGCGTCGGATTGGCCGGGGTGACCGCGATCACCGCGCCCAGATCATTGATCGGGTTGCCGTTGACGTTGTTGAACGGGCTCAGGCGAGCCGTGCCCGGGATGAAAGGAAAGAATGACAGCGGCAACGCCGAGGAGCGGATGCCCGCCGCGTAGCTGGCCGCCGCCTCGCCGAAGCGGTCCGTGCGCAAATAGAACGCATCGACTTCGATCTTGTCCGTCGGCCGCAGCACAAAGCGCAGGTTGTAGGACTTCTTGTCCCAGCCGCCGAGATTGCCATCGGTTGGCCCGCCGGCGTTGGCGAGCGGGTGGTTGTTCTCCCAGGTGCCATCGAAAGTCGAATCGGAGTAGCCGAGCCTCACCGAGAAGCGGTCCTCAGACAATGGCAGCGTGACCGACGCGCGAAGGTCGCGCCGCTCGTCGTTGCCGAGGGTCACGCTGACCCTGCCCTCATAGTCGTTGCCGGGTGCGCGGCTGATGATATTGATCGCGCCGGCGAACGCGTTGCGGCCGTAGGCGGCCGACTGCGGACCCTTGATGATCTCGATCCGGTCGACATCGATCAGTGTCGTGTCGACCATGTAGTTGCGCTGCAGGTAGACGCCGTCGAATATTGTGGCGACGTTCTGCGTCGGCGAAGTGAGCCGCAGCTGCGTCATACCGCGAATGACCGGCTGGGTCAGCGGCCCCGAGAACGCCTCGAACGAGAAGCCGGGGGTTGCGGCGGCAATGTCCGTGACATCGTCCAGACCCTGGCGTTCGATGTCCTGAGCCGAAATCGCAGTGACAGCCACCGGGATGTCCTGCAGTCGCTCGGCAACGCGGCGTGCGGTCACGACAATTTCGCCGATCGAGGCGTCGCTGGCTGCAGCGGCGCGGTCCTGTGCCTGCAGCGTGCTGCCCGAAGCCGCGATCGCCATCGCGACGGCGGACGCAACCCAATGATTCGACATGCTTAATCTCCCTGATATTGATGCGAATGACAGTCACGGCCCGCGCCGTATGTTGTTTTTTTTACTCTTCTACAGGTACACGCCCACTAGGTCAATCGAGTCACGGTTGTTTTGGTGACACGTCCAACTGGTAGATCACAATCAGGTTCCCGTCAAAATCCACGAATGCGGCTTCGATAAATGGCAGGTTCTCCGGGGTCGTCGACGTCTGTGGTGCGATGATTTTCACGCCCATTGGCCGCAGCCGCTCGAGGATCGCCTCCAGCTGTCCGACTCGAATGACCGGTGTCGACAGATGCATGGTCGGTCGGCGCGGCAGCCGTACGCCGCGCACTTCGGTCAGTGCCAGGGATCTCGGTTGCAGCCGAGTGCTCAGTGTTGCGAAGCGCAGCTTCGCGCGCGCGGGAAAGTTGAACACCGGATACGAATACGACGTCGACGACGACTCGCTGATGCCGAAAACGCTGAAGCCCAGCACGTCGCGGTAGATCGTCAGAGCCCGATCGAGATCCGCGACGACCAGGTTCACGCGTTTCAGCTCGAGGCTGGGGTCCTGGGTTTCTGCGGCAGCTGAGGCCCAGCTGGCGCACAGCGCGACCGACATCACCAGAGTTCTGAGTGTACGCATCATCGAAGCTCCTTCGGCACGTGGGACCAGTATTGATCAGGCAGCACCGGGCGATATGGCGCATCCCAGGTGAAAGGCTGCTCCGCGGGGCTGAAGCGGGTCGAGTACACGCCGCCCTTGCCGCGACAAAGGTGGATCGTCCCGCCCAGCGTTCCGAACGGCCCATGCGCCACGTCGGCCGGGCGCCAGAAGTACGCGTCCTCGTACATGACCCCATTGGGCATGTGGATATCGCCTGCGAGTGCGAATTCTTCTTCGCAGACGGGATGACGCTCGACTGTTTCGCAACGCCAGTAAGGCATAAGACCCGCGATCCAGGTCTTGTCCTGCGTCAGCGGATCATCGAACAGCAGCTTGTGCACGGTGCCACCGTGCTCGAAGCCCTCGCTGCGCATATGCGATCGAGGGCCCTTCTGTCCGTCGAGCGCGCGTGTGTCGATTCGCCGCACGAGTCGGGCAGGGTCATGCTCGGACGAAGCGCGCGCATCGGTCGCGGTGACTCGGGGTGCGGCGGAGAAGAAGGTCAGGACTTCAGCGCCTCCCGTGCTGTGCAGCGATGTTCGCAGAAAACCGCGTGGCAGGTGCGCGTAGCAGTGCCTTGAGTAGACGACGCCGCCAATTTCTATCTCACCGCTCAGGACAATCAGTTCTTCGTCGACACTCAGTATCTCGGCGTCTCTGTGATAGCGCTCCGGATAGCTCAGAATCAGGCTGCAGGCGCCGTCCTGATCGTCAGTGCTGAGCACTCGTGCCGCAACGCCGGCGCGACTCGCTCCGAGATACTGGTGATCCCAGGGTAGCCACTGCGAGGGAATGAATTCGATGTGAGGGCGCATCGAGAATGCTTGCCGCCGCGCGGACGTTCTCGGTCAGGTTCCGGCTGCGCCGGCTGCTTCACGCGCATCGAACGCCGCTTTGCCGCTCAGCAGGGTTTCGTAGATCCGGCGCGCATCACCACCGATCTGTTCGACGAGTTTCTCGTGGGCGGGCCAGCTCGCCACGCGCCAGCGCTCGCGCTCGTCGTCAGACAGGACATAAAGGCGGACTCCCTGACCGGGCAGTGATTCCATCGTGCGTCGCACCGATGCCCGTGCGGTGGCGCGCGCCTGGGCAGCGCCCCCAAAGCCGATCGCGATCACCGCGCGTTCTTCTGCGCCGAGACCCCGCATCCACTCGCTGCTGGCAGCCAGTACGCCCATGTCGTAGCTGTGGCGGGTCAGGATGTAGTGAGGCGCTTCGGTCGAGATGCCGGACAGCGAATACATCGTCGCGCTCGTGACGCCGCCTTCAATCAGGCCGGTCTGCAGGCTGGGTACGACGTCCGTGAACGGCATCGTGATCGTGTCGGCGCCCAGTTCACGGATGAAGGCCTGCGATGCAATGGAGGTCGAGGAACGCAGCCGCCGACCGCGCGCCGCCTCCGGCACCGTGAACGGTTGCTTGTCGTACAGGTTCACCCAGCCGACGTCGGTCCAGTGCAGCAGGTCGAGACCCTTGGCCGCGAACAGCGCGCGAAACGGCTCGAGCATGTACTTGTCCATGACGTAATCGACTTCGTCTTCGGTGTCGAACAGGAAGGGCACCGACAGTAGTGCGATTTCCGGCACCAGCGAGGCCACACCGGCGAACGAGCCACCGACGATCTGCAGACGGCCGCGGCGCACGCCGGCAAACGCCTGTTCCTCCGGGCCCGTCTCGCCGCGAATCAGTAGCCGGATGTCAAAGTCCGGCAGCGCCTTTTCAATGCGAGCTTCGAACTCGAGCCAGAAGGCTTCGTCGACCGACTTCGGCATCGAGAACGCACTGGCGTAGGCAACCTCAGAGCGCAGCCCCACAATATCCCGCGCGCAGCCGCTGGCGAGCGACGTCACCGCGCCTGCCGCAGCACCTCGCAACCATGTGCGTCGGTCCATGCTCATTCCATTGATTGACGTTCGTTGCCGCGCATGACTATAACCTTTCACGGAGGAATGCATGACGACTCGACTCGACCGCTACTGTGCCTTGGCTCTGCAGATCGATTGCGACGGTGTGCATCTCGATGCCGACCGCAGCAGCTCGGGACCGCGGATGCTGGCCTCGGTCGAGCGGGTGGAGCAGGCGATCGGTGGCGCCAAGCGCTGGATCGGACCGGATCTGAAGCTGGTGGTGCTGCCCGAGTATCTGCTGTCCGGTCCGCCCTGGGGCGAGACGATCGCGGAGTGGGTCAACAAGGGCGCATTGGCGCCTGACGGACCCGAATATGAGGCGCTGGCCGGAGTCGCTCAAAAGCACAAGGTCTACCTCGCCGGCAACGGCTATGAGACCGACCGGCACTTTCCCGGTTTGTATTTCCAGGCCTGCTGGATCTTCGATGACGCCGGTAATCGAATCCTGACATACAGACGACTGATCTCGGTGTTCGCGCCGACGCCGCACGATGTCTGGGACAAGTACCTCGATGTGTACGGGCTTGAGGGCGTCTTTCCGGTCGCTGACACACCGCTCGGTCGGCTCGCGGCGATCGCGTCGGAAGAGATTCTTTATCCGGAAGTGGCGCGCTGCCATGCCATCCGCGGCGCTGAAGTGTTCCTGCACTCCACCAGTGAGACCGCATCGCCAAACCTCACGATCAAGCAGATTGCGCGGCGAGCGCGGGCGCTCGAGAACCTGGCCTACGTCGTCTCGGCCAACAATGCCGAACTGCGTGGCATCGACGTACCGATAGACTCGAGCAATGGTTATTCGGACATCATCGACTACCACGGCGCACAGCTGGTCGTGGCCGGTTCCGGCCAGACTTCGGTCGCCCACTACTACCTCGACATGGCTGGCCTGCGCGCGCATCGGCGCCGGCCCGGCATGAGCAATATGCTGTCGCGACAGGCACTCGAGCTGTTTGCGAGCTCTTATGCCAACGCCGATCTGCGTCGCGCCAACGGTCTGCTGCAGGGCGGCAAGCTGGTGATTCCTGATCGCAGCTATTTCCAGAAGCGGCAGATCGATGCAATCGAACGCATGACCGAACGCGGCGTGCTGCCGCCTGCCGCGACTCAGGCCTGACTCAATGCGTGCTGCACGTCACGCCGCGTACGGTGATCCGGCTCGCGTACTTGATGTCGTCGAGCTGCCAGCCGAGCAACCCGCCGAGGGCGAGGTCATCGTGCGCATGGAATGCGCGGCGATGCACATTGCGGACCTGCGCACGATCACCGGTGCGGCGGGTTTCCAGTTTCCACTGCCGCGCACGCCCGGATTCGAAGGCGTCGGCCGGATTGCGCGAGTCGGTGCCGGAGTTCGAGCATGGCGCGAAGGCGATCGCGTGTTTCCGGCGCTGGGCAGTGGCACATTTCGCGACGAAGTCCGCTGCAGCGCCGCCGCCTGCATGCCGGCGCCGGAAGCGGGTGATGCCGCGCAACTGGCGCTGCTGACGGTCAATGGTCCGACTGCGGCTGTGCTGCTCGAGGATTTCGCGCCGCTGCCACCGCAGCACTGGCTGATCCAGAACGCCGCGAATTCCAGCTGTGGCCGCTATCTGATCCGGCTGGCAGCACTGCGCAGCGTGCGCACGGTCAACATCGTGCGGCGCGAGGAAATGATCGACGAGCTGCGCGAGCTCGGCGCCGATATTGTGCTGGTGGATGGCCCGGATCTGGCGGCACGGGTCGCGGCTGCGACCGGCGATGCTGCGATCGAACTCGGGATCGATGCGGTCGGTGGGCCCGCAACGCAGCGCATTGCGGAGTGCCTGGCAGCGGGCAGCACGGTCGTCAGCTACGGCTCGATGAGCAATGAGCCTTGCCAGCTGGATTTCTATCTGATGTTCCGCCAGGACATCCGGTTGCTGGGGCTGGCCTTTGTGCGGCAGTTCCAGGCGCGCCGGACGCCGCAACAGGTGCTCGAGCTGTACGCGCGGCTCGCGGATCTGATGGCGCGCGGCGTGCTGGTCGCAAAGATTGCCGAGACCTATCCGCTGGAGCGGATTCGTGCGGCCTGCGCGCGCGCGGCGCAGACCGGCAACGACCGCGACGGCAAGGTGATCATCAGCCTCCGTTGACCGGGTCAGTCATTGACGAGCACGAGCTTGCCGAAGTGCGTGCGTGAATCCACCAGCGCATGCGCCTCGGCCACCGCGCGCATCGGCAGGGTTCGATCCACGACCGCCTTGAACTCGCCGCTCGCGAACCTGGGCAGTGCTTCGCGAATGAACGACGGCATGGTTTCAGGCAGGAAGCGCACGCTGGTCGAAATGCTCATCGAATGCAGCTGCAGGTTGCGGGCGCCGATGTTCAGGCTGAAGCAGACCTGCCGGCCGCCGGTGCTGCCGTACATGACGATCCGTCCCTCCGGGGCCATCGAATCGAACATTGCGGTTGCGGTTTCCTCGCCGATGGTCATCAGGCCGACGTCCGCACCATGCCCGTTGGTGTCAGCATGGATCCTCGCGGCGACGTCAGCGGTCTTGTAATTGTAGCCGGCATCGGCACCCACCTCGACGCCGCGCCGGGCCTTGTCATCGCGACTCGCGGTACCGGCGACCCAGCAGCCACGCGAGTTTGCGATCTGCAGTGCAGCGCTGCCGACGCTACTCGCAATGGCTTCGATCAGCACGCGTTCGCCAGCTTGCGCGTTGGCAACCGTCGCGAGCGCATGCCAGGCTGTCAGCCAGCCGACCGGGATCGCAGCGCCTTCGACGAAGCTCAGCGAGTCGGGCAGCGGCATCAGGTGCTCGACATCGAACAGCGTAGCTTCGGCGTGTGAGCCGCGCGCACGGCCGAAGACCCGCTGACCGATTTCGAACTGCGTGACCTCGTTGCCGACTTCCTCGACGACACCAGCCGATTCCATGCCCATCACAAAGGGCAGCGGCTGACCGACATAGGTGCCGGCACGCATCCGCGTTTCGGCAAAGTTGATACCGGATGCATGGACCCGCACGCGTACCTGACGAGGGCCCGGCCACAGTGGCGGCAGCTCGCGCCACTGCATGACTTCGGCACCGCCGAACTTCTCAACGATGAAGCCGTGCGCGCGTTGCCTCATCGCTTGCGGTCAGCCGCGGCGTTGCGCCATGAAGGCCTGCCAGGCGGTGGTGTAGTCGCTGATGAACGGCTTGCCGATCGCATCGTTGTGCATCGTCTGCCACCACTCCGTGAGCCGCGGGCGCCCTTCGAACGGTGCGGTCATACCGAAGCCCGGCAGCATCGCGTGCAGCATCAGGAAGCAAGGCAGCATCGCGCAGTCCGCGTAGCCCATGGACTGTCCGAGCGCATACCCCTTGCCGCTCATGTAGTGCTCGATATCGCCCATCGACTTGCGCAGTCCCTGCAGCCCGGTGTCGACATCCGCCTGGTTTCGCTGCGCCGGATTCATGTTGCGGAACAAGGCGCCGGTGTGTGACATCAAGTACAGATCGGTGATCCGCGCGAGCAGGCGGGCGTGGCCGCGCTCGATCGGATCCTGCGGCAGCAACGGCTTGGCTGGTTGAGCCTCATCGAGATACTCGATGATGACCATCGACTCGGCCAGGAACTTCCCATCGGCTTCGAGTGCGGGCATCTTGCCCATCGGATTGATTCGCAGGTATTCCGGCGACTTGACACCGCCGCCGGGCGGCGCCTCTGCCGGCAGGTCGAGGCCCTTGACCCGCGCGGCCAGCACAACGCGAGCCACGTAGGGCGAGACCAGCGATCCATAAAGCTTCATTCGATTTATTCTCCAGTGATCAACAACTGCGACGCAGCGCACTTGGCGGCGACTATGCGCGTGGGCATCATCCTGCGCCAACCGCAGTGGCTGCTGTTCCAAGAGGTGGATGAATCATGACCGGACCGCGCCTGCGTCGAGCCTACTTCGAAACACAGTTCGGGCAGCTGCATGTGCATTCGGCCATTCCAGCAGGCGGCGGCTTCGACGAACGAACCACGTTGATCTGCGTGCACCCGCGCGGCGTGAGCGGGCGTTTCTTTGCCGCGTTGCTGCCCGGTCTCGGACAGGATCGCTCCGTATACGCGCCGGACCTGCCGGGGTGCGCGGAGTCGGACGGGCCTGCCGAAGCGACGCCTGCCGATCTGGGTCAGGCGCTGCTCGAGTTTATTGCCGAAATGCGCTTTCGCCAGCTTGATCTGCTCGCTTTCGGCACTGGCATTGATGTGGCGCGCGAGATTGCGCGCGCCAGGCCAACGCTGGTCCGCCGTTGCCTCGAACTGCCGACCCGCGGCAACGCGGCGTCCGGCACCGAGGCTCCGCTGCGAATCGATCAGCTGGCTGATATCAGGGCGCGGCTTGACGGCGCCGCCTGAGCAGGGCAGCGGCGAATACCAGTGCGACCAGCGGCAGGCTGACGAGGTTCACCCACTCCCAGCCGATAATCGCGATTGCGCTGCCGGCGAGCAGCGACGCAATCGCCTGCGCGCCAAAGATCGTGAAGTCGTTGAGGCCCTGCGCCGCGAACCTCTCCGCGTTGCGATAGGTCGTCGTCAGCAGCGTCGTCGCAGCCACGAACATCAGGTTCCAGCCGAGACCGAGCAGCACCAGCCCCCAGAAATAGTGTGCGAAGGCATGCTCGAGCAGTGCACTGATCGCGATGCACAGCGCCATGGCGGCGCTGCCCCATAGGAGCATCGCGCGCAGTCCGAGACGGGTCACGATCCACGGCGTGGCGAGTGACGGCAGGTACATGCCGAGCAGATGCGCAGTAATCACGGCGGTGGTCTGGCCGCTCGTATAACCGTCGTGCACGTGCATGCTGATCGGCGTTGCGGTCATGATGAAGCTCATCACGGCGTAGGAGACCACGCCCGCAAACACCGCCAGTCGGTAGTCGGGCTGGGCGGCGATCTGGCGCAGCGGGCGCGCGGGTCCGTCTGCAGCCGTTGGCATCTCTGGCGCCGGCGTCAATTGCAGCAGCACGCCGGCGGCCGCGAGCGCGATCACCGCAAGCGCGACGAATGATCCCGTGAACTCGGGCCAGCCCATCGCATCCTTGAACAGCGCGCCGATGCCGGGACCCAGCAGTGCGGCGGCCAGTGTGCCGAGCATGACGCGCGCCACGGCCGTGCCCGCCTGGTCGGCGGGCAGGTACTCGGTCGCTGCAAACCGGTACTGCTGCACGAAGGCCATGTTGCATCCCAGTAGCACTGCGGCGACGCACAGCAGCACGAAGTTCTGACTGGCGAGGCTTTGCGCGCAGATCAACGCCGCAACCGCTGCGACCAGGGCGCTACCGACAAAAGCCGGTTTGCGCCCGATCCGGCGCATCAACAGCGACGCCGGGATCGCGGTCAGCGCCACGCCCAGCACCGACAGCGACAGCGGCAGTGTGGCCAGCGCCGGATTGGGCGCCAATCGCGCCCCGGCAATGCCCCCGAACGCGACCAGCATGATCGTGCCGCAACCGGCCAGGGCCTGCGCCAGCGTCAGGATCCAGACGTTTTTCACAACAAGCTGCGATGCGGGTACTTCACATTATTCGCGCTATCGGGTACCCATAGCGCCCATGGTATCCGATCCAAATCAGGGCTCCGCCGCGGACGACGATTCCGACTCCACCGTTGAGCTGCCGGTACTCGACGTCGAGTCCTATGAAGCCAGTCGCGACGACGACGATGTCGATTCGACCTGGAATCGCCCGGGGGAAGGGTATGACAAAGGCACGGACGCCAGTGCCGCCGATTTCGAAGCAGAGATCCTGGCGCTCAGTGGTGACGTCCAGAAACTGCGTGGCCAGCTGGAGCGGCGCGACGCCGAGCTCGCTGAGCGCGATGGCGCCCTGGTCGAACGCGATGCCGCACTCACTGAGGCTCGCGCCAGACTCGACCAGCTCTCGGTCGAGCGGAGCACAGCGAGTGCTGCCGCCGACGCACGCATGCGGGAAGTCGCCGCGCAACTCGACCAGCTTACTGACGTCAATCAGCGGCTCCAGCACGATACAGAACTGTTGCGACAGCGCGCGGCCACGCATGTCGAGCGCCTGCGCCACGCGGAAGGTCGGCAGGGTGTTTGGGAAGCGCTGCTGCGCGACGGCGATGCAGCGATTCAGGTTGCACAGTCCGAACAGTCCGAGGCAAGCCGTGCGCTGGCCGAAGCACAGGTGGCGATGGCATCGCTGCAGGCGCAGCTGTCTGACCAGACGTCGCGATTCGCTGCTGCGGATGCGGACCGCAACGAACAGGCGGGTCGGCTGGCAGGCGACGCGCAGCAGCTTCTGACCTTGCGCGCTGACATCGCTCAGCGCAGCGAGGAACTGCAGCAGCTCCAGGCAGTGGAGTCAGGCCTGCGATTACAGCTGCACGCTGCCGAACAGCGGGTGGGCGATCTCGAAGCGCGTCAGCAGGAAACCGCAGCGAACCATGCGCAGCTGAAACTCGACGTACAGAAGCAGACCGCGCTGCACGAGGCGGCCGCCGCCAACGTGACCAAACTGGAAGGCGAGCTGATCGAAGCGCGCGAGCAGACAGCCATGCTGACCGTCGAGCGCAATGCGACGCGTGAGCGGGTCGAAGAAGCGAACGCGCGGCTTGCGACCCTCGATCAGCGAATGCTCAAGGCCGCGACGCTGGCGGCTGAGCGCACGACAGCCCTTGAGCTGCGAATTCGCGATGCCGAGTCGCGCGCCTACAAGCTCGAGCTCGAGCTGTCGGTCAAGGCGGCGCGGTTGTCGGCGCTCGATATGATCGCGCGCACCGATCGGGGAGAGCCTGAGCCGAGTGTCAGCAGCCCGGCGCGTTACCTCGTGCTGCTCGATTCTCCGGGCGAGAGCGTGTTCCTGCTGAAGCCGCGCACGACCGTCGGGCGCGCCGAAGACAATGACATCCGTCTCGATCGCGCCAGCGTCAGCCGCCACCATGCGGTGCTGCATTGCGGCCCCAAGCACAGCGTCATCGAGGATCTCGGCAGCACCAATGGCGTGGTGGTCAAGGGGCGCCGCACGCGGCGCGCCATGCTGCGCGACGGTGACGTGCTTTATGTCGGCAAATGCCGACTCCGCTACAGCGAGAAACCCCGGCACGCCTGATGACCATCGCATGCGGTCGCGCTGGAGTTTGGGCGGCGGATGCGTTATCAAGAAGGAATGCTAGATCGAAGGCGAGGGAAAGCTGACACAGGCTCCGGGGACATCGAGGTGACTGCGCAAATGCCGGCCCTCGATCTGGCGCGCTATGCGCGTGTCCGCGATGGCAGCGAATCAGGCTCGGTGCCGGTGCTGCGCCCGGCCGACTCAGCCGGCGCACCCAGATCGAGCGACCGATCAGTCGAGAGCACTTACCTGCTCAGCGTCGCGCAACAGCGGATCCTTGAACTCGAAGGTGAAGTAGAGGAGCGTGATCTGCGCCTGATCAGCGCCAAAGCGGATCTCGCAGCGCTGCGTGCCTCTGTCGAAGCTGTGGAGGACGCAGCTGATCTTGAGACCCGGTTGCGAATCGCCGAGCAGCAGCTCCGTCAACGGCTTGATCACGTGACGGAACTCGAGGCAGATCTGGTCGCCGCCGAAGAACATCTGCATCGCGTCGAAGCGGAACTGCGTGTCGCGCGAGCTGCGAGCCGCAGTGCGGCAGCAGAGCAGCCGGCCGCGCTGCCGGACGTGGAAGCCGAAGCAGATCTCGCCGCCGATGCACCGCTTGGAGCGGCAGCGCCCGCAAGGCTGCTGGTGCGCATCGATGGCGATTCGGAAGTCATCTACCTGCTGGGGCGGCGCACCACCATTGGCCGCGACCCTGGCAATGACGTGCAGGTCGATGCGGAGTTCATCAGCCGGACGCATGCGAGCGTGCTGGCCGGCCCGCAGCAGACCTTCGTCGAGGATCTAGGCAGCACCAACGGCACCTTGCTGAACGGTCGCCGAGTTTCGCGGGCCCAGCTCAACGATGGCGACATCCTCGAGATCGGCAAGTCGCAGTTCCGCTTCGCGCATCGATAGAGTCAGCCTCGCCGCAGCCTGCTAGGAACGCCGCGGCCCAGCCGCTATGCTGTTCGGATCATGTCAGTCGACCAGCCCGCGCCCAAGCCGCCCGTCCCTGCGCCCGAACCGGCGTTCTTCGACAACGCGGCCATCGACAACCTTATCGCCGTCACGCTTGAGCTCGGCGCCGAGCTCTGGGTGGTTCGGGATCGGCTGCACGTCATGGAGAAGCTGCTGGCCGAGCGTGGGGTCGTGACGGCCGAGATGATCGAGCAGTACCAGCCGTCTGAAGATGAGCTGGCAATGACCCGCCAGGAACGCGACGCGTTCGTGCGGCGCGTCTACGGCGTGTTTGCGCGCACGACCGTCAAGGCAACTCCTTAAACTCGCGCAGCCGTCGACTGCATGCGCGACTACATCGAACGGATCCTCCGCGCGCGCGTCTACGACGTGGCGATCGAGTCGCCGCTGGAGTTGGCGCCGCGGCTGTCGCGACGCCTCGGCAACCGCGTGCTGCTGAAACGTGAGGATCTGCAGCCGATTTTCTCCTTCAAGCTGCGCGGCGCCTATAACAAGATCGCGCAGCTTTCGGCGACGGTCGCGGCGCGCGGGGTAATCTGCGCTTCGGCCGGCAACCATGCGCAGGGCGTTGCGTTGGCCGCGCAGCGACGCGGCATCCCGGCGGTCATCGTGATGCCGGAGACGACTCCCGCCATCAAGCTGCAAGCCGTGGCGGACCTCGGTGGCGAGGTCGTGCTGCATGGGGACGACTACGACGCGGCCTACGAACACTCGCTGGAGATTGCGCGCGAGCGCAATCTGGCGTTCGTGCACCCGTTCGATGATCCGGATGTGATCGCGGGCCAGGGGACGATTGGCGTGGAGATCCTGCGCCAGAGTGGTGGCGATCTCGATGCGATTTTTGTCCCCATCGGCGGCGGCGGCCTGATTGCGGGAATCGCCGTCTACGTCAAATT
>JBBQWY010000028.1:0-36007 GCA_038210215.1 Steroidobacterales bacterium | reverse complement strand
CGCGCTGCCTCGCGGATGTTTCCCGTGGAACACCGCGACCTGGCCCCCACCGACCCGCCGGTCGATCGTACGGTGCCGGCCGAAAGCGCCGGCAGCGCCGCGCTCATCGTGTTCCACGTGGAACAGGGGCGCTCGTTCCTCGACGGCGGCGAGCAGCCGGCGGTGCCGGCAGGACCAGCCAACCGACGGTGCCACGTCGAACGACGCGCCGGGCAGGCGCCCGGCCGCGGACCTCGACGGGAGGGTCAGGTCGAGGGCTGCGTGGCCCACCGATCGGATGGGTACGCCCCGGGATCCACGCAGCGGTTGTCCACACCCTGTGGACCAGCCACGCCTGATGAGGCTCGGTGACACGGGGCGCCCAGCGACGCCGCGCCTCGGGTTCGGCGCCGAGATCAGGTCGCTGACCAGCATGTTCTCGGACGCTTGACCGGGTAGGGGTGAGCGGGAAGGATGGCTCGGTGCACGACGAGACCGATGGCGGATCGACCCTTCCGTCCAGCCCGTCATCCACAGGGGGGTCGATGAGCGACCCGGCCGCGAGCACCGAGCCGACACCGGAACCGGTGCCGCACCCGCCGACGATGCCCCCGATCGGGGTCCCGGATGACCTCGATGACGCCGGAGCGGTGCTCGCCCGGAGCGGGGGCGCGACCGTTGCCCGCCCGCTCCCCCGGTTCATCGCCGTCGCCAACCAGAAAGGCGGCGTCGGCAAGACCACCACCGCCGTCAACCTCGCCGCCTCGCTTGCCGCGACGCGCCGGCGCGTGCTGCTGATCGATCTCGATCCGCAGGGCAACGCGACAATGGGCTGCGGCGTCGAGAAAGCGACCCTAGAGCATGGCATCGGTGATGTGCTGACAGGGGAGGTGACCGCCGAACAGGCGCTGCTCGAGCTGCCCGAGATTGGCTTTGCGATCATCCCGGCGAATCAGGATCTGACCGCAACCGAAGTCCAGTTGCTGATGATGCAGGTCGGCCGCGAACTACGGCTGCGCCAAGCGCTGCGCGGCCTGCGCGAGCAGTACGATCTGATCATCATCGACTGCCCGCCGGCGCTGAACATGCTGACCGTCAACGCGCTGGTTGCGGCCGACAGCGTGCTGGTGCCGATGCAGTGCGAGTACTACGCACTCGAGGGGCTGTCGGCGCTGGTCGGCACAATCGAACAGATTCGCGCAACCGTGAATCCTTCGCTCGAGATCGAAGGCATCCTGCGCACGATGTTCGATCCGCGTAACAACCTTTCCAATGAAGTCAGCGCGCAGCTGATCAAGCACTTCGGCGACAAGGTGCTGCGGACAATCATTCCGCGCAACGTGCGGCTCGCGGAAGCGCCTTCGTTCGGCAAGCCTGCATTGATGCACGACAAGGAATCACGCGGTGCGCTGGCGTATCTCGCACTCGCCGGCGAGATGATCCGGCGTGAGGATGGTGAAGATGGTCATCGAGCCGAGGCAGGCTGAGCCGCGCGCGATCTGGCGCTGGAGCCGGCAGGCGATCCAGCTTGTCGGCCGCGGCTTCTCTTTCTGGTTGGGCCTGACGGCGCTCCTCTGCCTGTGGATGTTCATGGGCCAGCGATTGCCGATTCTCGATGCGATCCTGGCGTTGTCGACTTTTTTCGCCAGCATCCTGATCGCAGCCCAGCTCGATCGACAGCGATTTGCGACGCTCAGCGATGTGCTGGCGATGCTGCGCGTCAACGCCCGCAGCATTCTGCTGTTCTCGACCGTGATCGCTATCGCAGGCGCGCTGATCTGGATCCTGCTGCTGTCGCGTCCTGAGGTGCCGTGGTGGAACGCGTTCTACACGGAGCGTCATCAGGTCGTCGAATTCTCGCCCGAGCTCTATAAAGCGCTGCGCCAGATCTTTGTCTATGCGGCCTATGCACTCGGCCTTTGCTACTTCGGGCTGAACATTCCAGGGCTGACGTCCTTCTTTCAGTTTCCCTGCGTGACGCTGCTGGGGTTGTCTTTCCGGCAGGCGTACTTCGTCAGTGCCGATGCCCAGGTGCGCAACATGCCCGCGATCCTGTCGATCGGACTCACGTTCATGTTGTTGCCGATCGTCTGGGTACTGCTGTTGCCGCCGCTCGTGCCGCTGCTGTACGCATTCTTCGGTGCACTGGCCTATGTCAGTTTCCGCGAGATCTTCCTCGGCGTCGGTGAAAACCAGTGCCTCGTGCCAGCGGCAAAGCCCGTTATGATTTCGCCATGACGCAGAAGAAACCCAGTCTCGGTCGCGGACTCGATGCGCTCCTCGGCCAGGTCGCGGCGCGCCGGCCTGCGGCCGCAGCGCCGGTCACCACGGCTGGCAGCGCGGGCGAAGAGCTGCGTGAGCTACCGCTGGATCAGCTGCAGCGCGGCCAGTATCAGCCGCGCGTCGACATGCGCCCCGAGTCGCTCGAGGATCTTGCCGCATCGATCAAGGCCCAGGGAGTGGTGCAGCCGATCATCGTGCGGCCGATCGAAATGCCCGGCAGCGGCACCGCGGCGCAGCGTTACGAAATCATTGCCGGCGAGCGTCGCTGGCGTGCCGCGCAGATTGCGGGCCTTGCGACGATTCCAGCGGTGGTGCGCCGGGTCGCCGATTCCGCTGCGATCGCGATGGCGCTGATCGAGAACATCCAGCGCGAGGATCTGAACCCGCTGGAGGAAGCCCGCGCGCTGGATCGGTTGATCCGCGAGTTCGGGATCACCCATCAGCAGGCCGCCGACGCCGTCGGCCGTTCGCGCGCCGCGGTCAGCAATCTGTTGCGCCTGCTCGAGCTCTCGCCCGCGGTCGCCGAGCGGGTCGACCGGCGTGAGATCGAGATGGGCCATGCGCGTGCGCTGCTGGGACTCAGCAACCCGCGCCAGCAGGCTGAAGTTGCTGAATTGGTTGTGAAAAAGTCGTTATCGGTTCGAGAAACCGAGGCATTGATCCGTCGGATGAACAATCCGCCATCGAAAGATGGATCGGGGGATCGAAACCCTACAGCCGCAGACCCGAACGTCAGCCAGCTGCAGGAGGATCTCGCCGACAAGCTCGGTGCGCGCGTCCTGATCCAGCATGGCGCAAACGGCAAGGGCAAGCTGGTGGTTGCGTACAACTCACTCGAAGAGCTCGACGGAATCCTCGGCCATATCCGCTGAGCGCGTCGCGCCATTTTTATTGCAGCGCAAAAGAGTCCTTGAAGGCTGGTCGTCCTGACCCTACAATGCGCGGCCTTTTGTGGCGGCACCTCGCCCCACGAAACAATCGGTTAGTGCAACCCGTGTACAGCGGACGTGACTGACGCTGCGGACCGCGGCAAACGGCTGGTCCTGCGCTTTGCGGGACTGCAGCTGCTTGCAGTCGGATTGCTGGCCGTCGGAGCAGCGGTCATCGCTGACGTGGCAGCCGCGCAGGCGGTGCTGGCGGGCGGGTCGATCGTCGCGGTCGGCAATGTGGTGTTCGGCTGGCGCTTATTCGCGCCGGGGGTCAAGCCGGCGGGTCAGATCGCGCGGGCGCTGTGGCTCGGCGAAGGATTGAAGTGGCTGTGGGTGGTCGTCGCCGTGTGGGCGGCCTTTGTCGTCGCCGAGCTGGCACCGTTACCGGTGCTGCTCGGCATGCTGACCGCGCAGATTGCCTTCTGGGTTGGCGTGGCGCTGATTCGATAGCGGATTCGGTAAAAGGGGAGACGGCGGATGGCGACCGAGGGTGGCCCGGCGAACATGACGGAGTACATCAAGCACCACCTGGAGCACCTGACAGTGCAGGTGGGCGATGGCCCGTTCTGGACCATCCACATCGACAGCCTGTTCTTCAAGTTCCTGCTTGCCGGCGTCTTTCTGTTCTTCTTCATCGGCGCTTCGCGCCGCGCTAGCTCCGGCGTGCCGGGCAAGTTCCAGTGCGCGGTCGAAATTCTGGTCGAATTCGTCGACGATCTCGTCCGTGAAACCTTCCACGGCAAGAGCAAGCTGATCGCGCCGCTGGCCATCACGATCTTCTGTCTCGTGTTCATGATGAACTTCATGGACATTGTGCCGGTCGACTGGCTGCCCGCTGCGGCGCATGCCTCGGGAATCGAATACCTGCGTGTCGTGCCGACGGCGGACCTCAATACGACACTCGGTATGTCGATCACGGTGTTCCTGCTGATCCAGTACATGGGCGTGAAGCACAAGGGTCCGGGCCTGTTCTTTGCCGAAATGGTCACGGCGCCGTTCCATGCGACTGGCGTTGTCGGCAAGATCCTGCTCGCGCCGGCAAACCTGCTGCTGCGCGTGATTGAAGAAGCGGTCCGTCCCCTGTCGCTGAGCCTGCGACTGTTCGGCAACATGTATGCAGGCGAGTTGATCTTCATCCTGATTGCCTGCATGACGATCGGCGCGTCATTGCTGAGCGGCATCACCTATCTGCTCGGTCCGATGCAGTTCATTGCCGGCTTTGTATGGACGGCGTTCCACATCCTTGTGATCACGCTGCAGGCTTTCATTTTCATGATGCTGACGATCGTTTATCTCAGCATGGCTGCTGAGCGGCACTAGTTTTTTCTGGCTGGACTTCAGTTTCTTACTCGGAGAATGTTGAGATGGAAAATGCGAACCTGATTGCCGAAGTGATGAGCATGACTGTCATTGCCGCCGGCCTCCTGATTGGCCTTGGCGCGCTCGGCACGGCCATCGGCTTTGCGCTGCTCGGCGGCAAGTTCCTCGAAGGCGCGGCGCGCCAACCTGAGCTGACCCCGATGCTGCAGACCAAGATGTTCATCGTCGCCGGTCTGCTCGACGCAGTGCCAATCATCGGCGTGGCGATTGCGCTGCTGCTGATCTTTGCGAACCCGTTCCTCGCAGCGCTGGGCGCCTGATCACCGCATTCTTGGCACTGACCGACTCAGGTTGATCGCATGAACATCAACATTTCGCTGGTTATCCAGGGCCTCGCGTTTTTCGTGGTTGCCTGGATCGTCATGAAATTCGGCTGGCCGGGCATCATCGGCGCGATCGAGGACCGCCAGAAGAAAATCGCCGACGGCCTCGCCGCTGCCGATCGTGGCCAGAAGGATCTCGCCGACGCCACCAGCAAGTCCGACCTGATCATCCGCGAAGCACGCGAGCGCGCGCGGGTGATCGAGGAGCAGGCGGCGCGTCGATCCAACGAGGCCATCGAGACTGCCAAGCAGTCGGCGACCGCCGAAGGCGCGCGCATTGTCTCCTCCGCACGGGAAGAGGCGACCACCGAAGTGAACCGGGCCCGCGATGCGCTGCGTCGCGACTACGGTCAGCTGGTCGTCGCCGGGGCTGCGCAGCTGCTCGAGCGCGAAGTCGACGCCAAGACCCACGCGCAGCTGCTCGACAAGCTCGTGGAGGATATCGCGCGTGGCTGAGCAGGCGACCCTCGCCCGGCCCTACGCACGCGCGTCCTTTGAGCACGCCCGCGAGCACGGTCGGCTTGCCGCCTGGGGCGACGTGCTTGCCCGGGCGGGCCTCACGGTCGCCGACCCGCGCGTGGCCGCGCTGATCGGCAATCCGCATGTCGGTGGTGACGAGCTCATCTCGATGATCGGGGACATTGCCGGCGCGTCAGCCGATCAGAAGGCCAGCAACTTCCTTCGCCTGGTGGCCGACAACGGCCGGCTGGAGCTGCTGCCGGAGATCGCCTCGCAGTTTGCCGCGCTGCGTGCCGAAGTCGAGAACACCGTCGATGTGACCGTGACCTCTGCGATGCCGCTGACCGCCGAACAGACCGCGCGGCTGACCGAAACCATGACCGGGCGGCTGCAGAAGACCGTGCGTGTGCATGAAGTCGTTGATCCGACTTTGTTGGGCGGTGCCGTCGTGCAGGCGGGCGACTTCGTCGTTGACGGCTCGCTGCGCGGTCGCGTCGAGCGCCTGGCGGGCTCCCTTTCGGCGCGCTAGGCGCGCCGACCCTATTTTTTCGAGGACGAAGTGATGTCCATCAAAGCATCTGAAATCAGCGACCTGATCAAGCAGCGCATCGACAACTTCCAGTCGGCAGCGGAAGCCCGCAACGTTGGAACCGTCGTCTCGGTCATGGACGGCATCTGCCGCATTCATGGCCTCGCGGATGTTCGCTACGGCGAAATGATCGAGTTTCCGGGCAACCTGTTCGGTCTTGCGCTGAACCTCGAGCAGGACTCGGTGGGCTCGGTCGTACTCGGTGACTACAAGACCGTCAGCGAGGGCGACACGGTCAAGACCACCGGTCGTATTCTCGAAGTGCCCATTGGTCGTGAGCTGCTGGGTCGCGTCGTCGATGCGCTCGGCCAGCCGATCGACGGCAAGGGGCCGCTGAAAGCCACCCTGACCGCGCCGATCGAACGGCTCGCGCCGGGCGTCATAGAACGCAAGTCCGTCAGTCAGCCAGTGCAGACCGGTTACAAGGCCGTCGATGCGATGGTGCCGGTAGGCCGTGGTCAGCGCGAGCTGATCATTGGTGATCGCCAGACCGGCAAGACCGCGCTCGCGGTTGATACGATCATCAACCAGAAGGATTCCGGCGTTAAATGCATCTACGTCGCGATCGGCCAGAAGCAATCCTCGATCGCGAACGTGGTCCGCAAACTCGAAGAGAACGGCGCGATGGATCACACGATCATCGTGGCGGCTTCTGCCGCGGCGCCCGCGGCGATGCAGTACCTGTCGGCGTATTCCGGCTGCACGATGGGCGAGTTCTTCATGGACCGCGGCGAAGACGCGCTGATCATTTACGACGATCTGTCCAAGCAGGCGGTCGCCTACCGGCAGATCTCGCTGCTGCTGCGCCGCCCGCCGGGTCGCGAAGCCTTCCCCGGCGACGTATTCTATCTGCACTCGCGCCTGCTCGAGCGCAGTGCGCGCGTCAACGAGCAGTATGTCGAGGCTTTCACCAAGGGTGAGGTCAAGGGCAAGACCGGTTCGCTGACCGGCCTGCCGATCATCGAAACCCAGGCCGGCGACGTGACCGCGTTCGTGCCGACCAATGTCATCTCTATTACCGACGGGCAGATCTTCCTCGAGACGGATCTGTTCAACGCTGGCATCCGCCCGGCGATGAACGCCGGTGTCTCGGTGTCGCGTGTCGGTGGTGCGGCGCAGACCGATATCATCAAGAAGCTCGGCGGCGGCATCCGCCTCTCACTCGCTCAGTACCGCGAGCTTGCGGCGTTCTCGCAGTTCGCCTCGGATCTCGATGACGCGACCCGCCGCCAGCTTGAGCGTGGCGAGCGCGTCACCGAGGTCATGAAGCAGAAGCAGTACGCGCCGATGTCGGTTGCGGAGATGGCGCTGTCGATCTATTCGGTCAACAACGGCTTCATGGACAAAGTCGAGCGCAAGAAGGTCGTAGACTTCGAAGCGGCACTGCAGGCTTTCGCGAAGAGCAAGTACAAGGCAGAGCTTGCGGCGATCAATGCCAAGCCGGAGCTGAAGGCCCACGACGCCACACTGAAGAAGATCTGCGAGGATTTCGCCGCGACGGGCAGCTTCTGACGCCATGCCCGGCACGAAGGAAATCCGCAGCAAGATCTCGAGCGTCAAGTCGACGCAGAAGATCACCAAGGCGATGGAGATGGTCGCGGCGAGCAAGATGCGCCGTGCCCAGGATCGCATGCGCCTGGCGCGCCCGTACGCGGACAAGATCCGGATCGTGATCGGGCATCTGAACCAGGCGAATCCGGATTACCGGCATCCGTTCCTGGTCGAACGCACTCCCAAGACGGTTGGTATTCTGGTCGTGTCGAGCGATCGCGGCCTGTGCGGTGCCTTGAACACCAACGTGTTCAAGAACACGCTGAACCTGACCAAGGAATGGCAGGACCGCGGTGCGGAGGTAAAGCTCTGCATCATCGGCAGCAAGGGTCTCGCGTTCTTTCGCCGACTCAGCCTGCCGATCTTGGCAAGCATCACGGGCCTGGGCGACAGACCGCACGTCAAGGATCTGCTCGGCACCGTCAAGGTCATGCTCGACGCGTATCGCGAACAGCAGCTGGACCGGTTGTTCATGGTCAATGCCAGCTTCGTCAACACGATGACGCAGCGACCGATCTCGCAGCAGCTGCTGCCGGTCGAGACGCAGGATGCAGAGGATCTGCAGGAAACCTGGGACTACATCTACGAGCCGAGTGCCGCCGATATCCTCGATGGCGTTCTGATGCGCTACATCGAGTCGCAGGTCTACCGAGGGGTCGTGGAAACCGTCGCCTGCGAGATGGCGGCACGGATGGTGTCGATGAAGGCGGCTACGGATAACGCCGGCACGCTCATTGACGACCTGCAGCTCGTCTACAACAAGGCGCGGCAGGCGGCGATTACCAAAGAACTGGCAGAGATCGTCGGCGGCGCGGCCGCGGTCTGAACGGACGGAGTAGTTTAGAAATGGCAACGGGCAAGATCACCCAGATCATCGGCGCAGTCATCGACGTGCAGTTTCCGCGCGAATCGATCCCCAACATCTACGAAGCGTTGAAGCTGGTCGACGTCGACCTGACGCTCGAAGTGCAGCAGCAGCTCGGCGACGGTGTCGTGCGTGCGATCGCGATGGGTCCGTCGGAAGGCCTCAAGCGCGGTCTCGCCGTGGAGGCGACCAACGCGCCGATCACGGTGCCGGTCGGCAAAGCGACCCTCGGTCGCATCATGGACGTGCTCGGTGCGCCGCAGGACAACCGCGGCCCCGTTGCCTCGAAGGAGCGCTGGTCGATCCATCGCGCTGCGCCCGCCTACGATGAGCAGGCCGGCGGTCAGGATCTGCTGGCCACGGGCATCAAGGTCATCGATCTGCTCGTGCCGTTCGCGAAAGGCGGCAAGGTCGGCCTGTTCGGCGGCGCGGGTGTCGGCAAGACCGTCAACATGCTCGAGCTGATCAACAACATCGCCAAGCAGTACAGCGGCCTGTCGGTGTTCGCCGGCGTCGGCGAGCGCACCCGCGAAGGCAACGACTTCTACCACGAGATGGCGGAATCCGGCGTCATCGATCTCGAGAATCTCGAGAACTCGAAAGTCGCGATGGTCTACGGCCAGATGAACGAGCCGCCAGGCAATCGCCTGCGCGTCGCGCTGACGGGCCTGACGATGGCCGAGTACTTTCGCGATGAAGTCCGCGAAGATGGCGGCAAGGGCCGCGACGTGCTGTTCTTCGTCGACAACATCTACCGCTACACGCTGGCCGGTACCGAGGTGTCGGCGCTGCTCGGACGCATGCCTTCGGCGGTCGGCTACCAACCGACGCTGGCCGAGGAAATGGGCGTGCTGCAGGAGCGCATCACGTCAACCAAGACCGGCTCGATCACGTCGATCCAGGCGGTTTATGTGCCCGCGGACGACCTGACCGATCCGTCGCCGGCGACGACATTTGCGCACCTGGATGCCACCGTGGTGCTGTCGCGCCAGATTGCCTCTTTGGGCATCTATCCGGCAGTCGATCCGCTCGATTCCACGAGCCGTCAGCTCGATCCGTTGGTGGTTGGCGAGGACCACTACAACACGGCCCGCGCTGTGCAGCAGGTGCTGCAGCGCTACAAGGAGCTGCAGGACATCATCGCGATCCTCGGCATGGACGAGCTGTCCGAGGACGACAAGCGCACGGTGTTCCGCGCGCGCAAGATCCAGCGCTTCCTGTCGCAGCCGTTCAACGTCGCCAAGGTCTTCACCGGTCAGGATGGCAAGATCGTGCCGCTCAAGGAGACGATCCGCGGCTTCAAGGGCATCCTCAACGGCGACTACGATCACCTGCCCGAGCAGGCGTTCTATATGGTCGGCACGATCGACGAGGCCGTCGAGAAGGCCAAGTCGATCCAGTAAGGGCGCACACCATGGCCACCAGCACCATTCATGTCGATATCGTCAGCGCCGAGGGCGAGATTTTCTCCGGTGCGGCGACAATGGTGTTCGTGCCGGCGACCCAGGGCGAGATGGGCATTGCGCCGCGCCATGCACCGCTGCTGACGCTGCTCAAGTCCGGCGAAGTGCGGGTGCAGACGCCAGACGGCGAGGAGCAGTTCTTCTTCGTCGGTGGCGGTGCGCTCGAAGTTCAGCCGAACAGAGTCACGGTGCTTGCGGACACGGCGTTGCGCGCCAAGGACATCGACGAAGCGGCCGCGCTCGCGGCCAAGCAGCGCGCTGAAGAAGCGCTCGCGGGCAAGATCGACAAGGTCGAGCAGGCCGAAGCGCTCGCCGAGCTCGCCCGCATGACCGCGCAGCTGGCGCTGCTCAAGAAGCTGCGCAAGACCCGCGGCTGAAGCCGGACCGAATGGGTCGGTCCCATGCGGCCCGACCCGCCGGGGTACGCTACTTCAGAATCATCTCGTGGATCGTTTCTGAGCCGAGCACATCGCGCATCGCTTGACGGCTGATTGAAGCCTGGTTGGCCTTGTCACGACCGCCATACACCGTCGCACCGACCGCTTCCTCACGGTCAGCAAGGCCGTCGAGTGAGGCCCAGTTCTTGTAGGTCACGGTCAGGATGATGTCCGGATCGGCCGGTCCGCGGGCCTCGACGACGTACACGCGCGAAGCGATCACGATGCCCGCCTTGATCTGCGCATCCATCAGTGTCTTCCGCTCGGTGGCAAGCCACGTCATGTAGGCATCGAACATGCCGGGCTTGGTCTTGATGTAAGCGACATTGACGACGGGCCCTTCGGTGTACGGCCGCGGTTCTTGTGCCGCTGCGACCAGCGACGAGAAAACCAGTACGCCCGCAAGTAGGCTGTTGACGATTTTCATAAGTTAATCCCCCATTCGAGACTTTCTGTTGGTATCTGCTTCACCAGCTTGCGCGCCTGCGCCCGCCTTGTCTTGTCATTTCCGAACTGCAACGATGCCGCCCATGAGAAAACCACCTCTTTCTGTCGTGATCCTCGCCGCAGGCCAGGGCAAGCGCATGCGCTCGGACCTGCCAAAAGTGCTGCAGCCGCTGGCGGGTCGGCCGCTGCTCAAGCACGTCATCGACACGGCGCAATCGCTCTCCCCGGCAGCGATCCACGCGGTCTACGGTCATGGCGGCGACCGCGTCCGCGACTCGATGCAGGGCGAGACCGTCAGCTGGGTGTTGCAGGCCGAACAGCTCGGCACCGGGCATGCGGTCGGCTGCGCGATGGCCGAAGTGCCGAATGCGCACAACGTGCTCGTGCTCTACGGTGACGTGCCGCTGCTGCAGCGTGAGACTCTGCACCAGCTGCTGGCGTTGTGCGGTCCCAAGGCGCTGAGTCTGCTGACGGTCAACCTGCCGGACCCAACTGGCTATGGCCGCATCGTCCGCGACGCGCGCGGCCGCGTGCGCAAGATCGTCGAGCAGAAAGACGCGACTGCAAAGCAGCTCGCGATCCAGGAAGGCAACACGGGCGTGCTTGCCGCGCCCGCCGCGGCGCTCAAGCGCTGGCTCGGGCAGCTGACCAATGACAACGCGCAGCGCGAGTACTACCTGACGGACATCATTGCGCTGGCCGTCGCTGACAAGTTTGCGGTGGCGCCGTTGATGGCGCCGACTGCTGCGGAAGTTCTGGGCGTCAACGACAAGGTGCAACTCGCCGAACTGGAATCCCTGCACCGGCAGCTGCGGGCGCGCGAGTTGATGTGGGCAGGGGCCACTTTGCTCGATCCGACGCGTATCGATGTGCGGGGATCATTGGCCGTCGGTCGCGATGTGCAGATTGATGTCAATGCGGTCTTCGAGGGCGAGGTCGTGCTCGGCGATCGAGTCCGGATCGGGCCGAACTGCGTGGTGCGCAATGCACAGCTGGGCGACGATACCGAGCTGTTTGCGAACTGCGTGATCGATAGCGCGACAATCGGGCCGCGCTGCCTGATCGGGCCGTTCTCGCGCATCCGACCGACGTCGACGCTGCTCGAGGGCGTCCACATCGGCAATTTCGTCGAGATCAAAAATTCCCGACTGGCCGCTGATTCAAAGGCAAACCACCTGGCCTACGTCGGTGATGCCGTAGTCGGGGCGCGGGTCAACATCGGCGCCGGCACGATCGTTGCGAACTACGACGGTGCCAATAAACACGTGACGACGATCGGTGATGATGCCCACACCGGCTCGAACTCTGTGCTGGTCGCGCCGATTGAAGTCGGCGCAGGCGCGACGATTGGCGCCGGCTCCACGGTGACGCGTCAGGTGCCGCCAGGCAAGCTGACGGTCGCGCGTGCCAAGCAACTTACACTCGACGGCTGGCAGCGTCCGCGCAAGACGAAATCCTGAACAAGCGCTGCAGCGCGAGCAGCGCGAGCACAGTCAGGCCCAGATCAATCAGCGTCATGACCGCCAGCGTTCGGGTTGCCGACAGCTCAATCGCCGCCCATTGCGCGCACAGATAGATGGTCAGCGGCATCGCCAGCAGACCGAGCACCACGGATGTCGGCAGCAGGGCCGCGTAGAGTTCAAGTGAGCGGCCGAAGCCGGGCGCCGTCGCGCGACACATCGACAACCAGGTTGAGCCGCCGAGGCGAGTCAGCTCATCCCAGAGCGCGCCGGCCGCA
This sequence comes from Steroidobacterales bacterium, assembly GCA_038210215.1. Taxonomy (GTDB): domain Bacteria; phylum Pseudomonadota; class Gammaproteobacteria; order Steroidobacterales; family Steroidobacteraceae; genus UBA964. The sequence continues at coordinate 23,564 of JBBQWY010000028.1, read as the reverse complement.
GCGCCATACGGGCATCCCGCGACGACTCCTTCAACTAGGGCGCTTGCAGCGCACGAATCTCCGCAAGATCCTTCGGCGGCGCCATCCACAGCTGCCCTTCGTTTTCGAGGTAAGCGCGCATGCCGGCCGGCAGTTCCGCATAGCGATCCACCCGCCAGGCCACCATGTGCATGATGGTCTTGCCGATGTTCGGCAGATCGCCGTATCGCACCCAGCTGATCTGGTAGGGATGCTCGACGCCTGCTGCGCGCGGCTGGACCAGGAAGTCGTAGTTCTCGAAAGCCTGGTAGCGACCGCCGCCGGGCACAGGAAAGTCGAGAAACAGCGGCGCCGAGAACGCGAGCGTATTGCCGATCCGGCGCGCGATGATGTCGGTGCCCGGGCCGATCCGCTGCACCTGCGCGCCGCGACCCTGCTCGACAACCGTCTCCATGTGCTGGCCGGCGAGCGTGTAGGTGATGTACTGGTAAGGGTAGGCGATCGGCGGTAGCGGCTGGCCGTTCCAGCTGCGCAGCACCTCGTTGCTGTCGAGATCACGGTAGACGAAAGTCTTTCGCGACAGCTGATGCGCCATCGTGGCGGTCGTCTGCGTCTTCTCGAGGCGCGCGGTATCGATGCCCTCGACGCGCAGCAGCGGCTTGCCTTCCGGGTAGCTGAACACGGTACCGATGCAGTACCAGTACACCGGCTCGCCGCTGCCGACGCGCATCTCCACCCAACGCTGGTAGACATCAGCGTCGAAGCCATTGTCGCGGGCCACAGCAGGCGCCGCCCCGAGCAACAGCGCACCGAGCATCAGCAGGACGCTGGCCGACAAGCGAAAACTCATATGAATCATGTGCTTCCCTTCCAAATGACGTGTGACGGGGCCCGCCGCCCAAGCGCGTCACGGTTCTCCGAGTCCGACTGCAAGGCGACGAGCCGAATCAGGCAAAATACGCTGTCTCGAACTTTAAGAGTGCCAGAAACCATGTGCGGAATCGTCGGTGCGGTTGCAGAACGGAACATCGTTCCGGTGCTGATGGAGGGCCTGCGCCGCCTCGAGTACCGCGGCTATGACTCCGCAGGGATCGCCGTGCTCAACGGCGCGGACAAGCTCAAGCGGCTGCGAACCGTCGGCAAGGTCCGGATGCTCGAGGAGGCACTCGCGCAGTCGCCCACCCACGGGAAGATTGGCATCGCACACACGCGCTGGGCGACCCATGGTGCGCCGTCCGAGCGCAACGCGCATCCGCACATCTCGAACGATGGCTTGGCGGTCGTGCACAACGGCATCATCGAGAATCACGAAGAGCTGCGGGTGCAGCTGACCCGCATGGGCTATCCGTTTACGTCGGAAACCGATACCGAAGTGATCGCGCATCGCATTCATCATCATCTGAAAACGCTCGGCGATCTGTTCAAGGCGGTGCGGGCAACGGTTGCCGAGCTCGAAGGCGCGTATGCGCTTGCGGTTGTCAGCGAGGTTGATCCTGAGCGGATCATTCTGGCGCGCGAGGGCTGCCCGGTCGTGATCGGGCTCGGCGTCGAGGAGAATTTCGTTGCGTCCGATGTCGCGGCGCTGCTGCCGGTGACGCGGCGGTTCATGTTTCTGGAAGAAGGCGATGTAGCCGAAGTGCGGCGCAAATCGATTCGTGTGCTCGATCGCGACGGCAACAGCGTCGAGAGACCCGTACGCGACAGCGAACTGTCGGCCGATGCGGCCGAGAAGGGGCAGTACCGGCACTACATGCTCAAGGAAATTCACGAGCAACCGCGCGCGGTCGCCGATACCTTGCAGCAGCGTATCGCCAACGGTCGGCTGCTCGAGCAAGCCTTCGGCCCACCGGCGACCGAGATCTTCTCGCGTACACGTCATGTGCACATCGTTGCCTGCGGAACGAGCTATCACGCGGCATCGGTCGCGCGCTACCAGATTGAGCAGATCTGCAAGCTGCCCTGTTCGGTCGAAATCGCCAGCGAGTATCGCTATCGGAATCCCGTGGTACTGCCGAACTCGCTGTTCGTGACGATTTCGCAGTCAGGCGAAACAGCCGATACGCTTGCGGCGCTGCGACAGGCGAAGCAGGCTGGTTATCTGGCCTCGCTGGCGATCTGCAACTCTCCAGAGAGTTCATTGGTGCGCGAGTCGGAACTGGTGATGCTGACTCGCGCGGGGCCTGAGATCGGAGTCGCGTCGACCAAGGCATTCACGAGTCAGCTCGTGGCATTGTCGATGCTGGTCATTGCACTCGCCAAGCACAATGGCGCCGATGCCGAACGTGAGCGCAGCCTCGTGCAGCAGCTTGTCGAGCTTCCCTCGATGATCGAGAAGACGCTGTCCCTGGACGGGACGATCCACCGGCTGGCTGAGCGGTTCGCGGACAAGCATCACGCGCTGTTCCTCGGCCGGGGCATCCTGCATCCCATTGCGATGGAAGGCGCGCTGAAGCTGAAGGAGATCTCCTACATCCATGCCGAGGCCTATGCCGCCGGCGAGCTCAAGCACGGCCCGCTTGCGCTGGTGGATGCCGACATGCCGGTGATTACCGTAGCGCCCAACAATGAGCTGCTCGAGAAACTGAAGTCGAATCTGATGGAAGTGCGCGCGCGGGGTGGAGAGCTGTTCGTGTTCGCTGATCCGGAATCAGGCTTCAGTGACTCGGATGGTGTCACCGTGATCACCATGCCGAAGCATGTGCAGCCGTTTCAGGCACCGGCGGTGTACACGATTCCGCTGCAGCTACTGGCCTATCACGTTGCGATTCTGAAGGGTACGGACGTCGATCAGCCGCGCAATCTCGCCAAGAGCGTGACGGTCGAATAGGCTAGCGCCGAAGGATCGCCACCGGCCGACAGGCCACCGACGTCAGCTCGTTGATGATTGGCGCGGCGACCCAGCGGCGCAGGTTTGCTAGAATGGGCGTCCCGCGCATCCCGTTCCGCAGGAGCTTGCACCCATGCCGACCAATGAGAAACCGACGGCTCCGGCCCTGGTGGACAATGCCTACACGCAGTATTACGTCGTCAAGCGTGGCGACACGCTTTCCAAGATTGCCGAGGGGCACTACGGCGACAAGATGTTGTACCCGAAGATCTTTGAAGCCAATCGCGACATCCTGAAAGATCCGAACAAGATCAAGCCGGGCCAGAAGTTGCGCATTCCCTGAAGCATTTACCGAACGAGGAATCACTCATGTTCATCAAGAAATCGGTGTTTGTCGCCGCGCTGGCGACCGCATTGCTCGCCGCAGGTTGCGCGAGCCAGAAAGAACCGGCCACCAAGGTCATTGCCGATGCCGAGTCGGCTTTGTCGACGTTCCGTGACGACGCCGCGAAGTATCTGCCGAACGATCTGCAGTCCGTGGAAGGAACTCTCGCCGGGCTCAAGGACAACCTGTCCAAGGGCGACTACAAGACCGTGCTTGCCGGGGTGCCGGGCCTGACGACGCAGATCGCGTCTCTGAAGGACGCTGCTGCTGACAAGAAGGCCGAGATGGAAGCGGCGATCGCCAAGGCGACCACTGACTGGACGTCCTACGCCGCAGACCTGCCGAACATGGTGGGCGCAATACAGAGCCGCGTCGACGTGCTTTCAAAGTCGAAGCGGCTGCCGAAGAATCTCGACAGCAGCGCGTTCGAGTCGGCCAAGAGCGGCCTCGAGATGATGAAGTCAACCTGGACCGAGGCCACCGCGGCAGCAGCATCCGGCGAAATGCTCGATGCGACGACCAAGGCGCAGATGGTCAAGGACAAGGGCGCGGAAGTCATGGCCACGCTGGGCATGACCACGGGCTGATCGGTCGTCGATTCGATACGAGAGCGCCCCGCCCTGTGCGGGGCGTTTTCGTTGCGCGCTCAGCAGAGCCGTGCCTGCAGATCGTACTCGTCGGCGCCGGTGATCAACACGTCGGCAAATTCGCCGACCCGCAATTGTGTGCCGCCGTCGATGCGCACGACGCCGTCGATTTCCGGCGCATCACCGTAGCTGCGCGCAATCGCCGTATCGCCGTCGATGGCATCGACCAGTACCTGCTCTTCTGATCCGACGCGCGCGGCGAGCCGCGCTGCACTGATGGCCGCGGCGCGTTCCATGAAGCGTTCGTAGCGCTCCTGCTGGACTTCTGCCGGAACGTGCTCAGCGATTGCATTGGCGGTTGCGCCCTCGACCGGCGAATACATGAAGGCACCTACCCGGTCGAGCTGGGCCGCATCGAGCCAGTCGAGCAGTTCTACGAACTCCGCTTCGCTCTCGCCCGGGAAACCGACAATGAACGTACTGCGGATCACGAGCTCCGGGCAGGTTGAGCGCCAATTCTCGATCCGGGCGAGTGTGTTTTCGGCGTGCGCAGGTCGACGCATCCGCTTCAGCACCGACGGGCTGCCATGCTGAAACGGCACATCGAGATACGGCAGGATGCGCCCTTCAGCCATCAGCGGAATGACCGCATCGACGTGCGGATAAGGGTACACATAGTGCATGCGTACCCAGATGCCAAGTTCGCCGAGGCCACGCGCAAGATCGAGGAATCGTGTCTCGTAGGCCTCGCCGCGCCAGCTTCCTGCGCGATAGCGCAGATCAGAGCCATAGGCGCTGGTGTCCTGCGAGATCACGAGCAGTTCGCGCACGCCGGCGCGGGCGAGGCGTTCAGCTTCGAGCAGCACTTCGTCAATGGGGCGGCTCGCGAGCAGTCCACGCATCGACGGGATGATGCAGAAGCTGCACTTGTTGTTGCAGCCCTCGGAGATCTTCAGATACGCGAAGTGCCGCGGCGTCAGCCGGATGCCCTGAGGAGGCACCAGATCGACGAACGGGTCGTGCTGCGGCGGCAGGTGCGCATGCACGGCCCGCACGACGTCCTCATAGGCCTGCGGCCCGGTCACGCTCAGCACCCGCGGATGGCGCTCGAGGATGCGCTCGGGTCTGGCGCCGAGGCAGCCGGTGACCACCACCCGGCCGTTCTTCTCCAGAGCCTCGCCAATCGCATCGAGGGATTCGTCGATCGCCGAGTCAATGAAGCCGCAGGTATTCACGATGACGAGATCGGCGGCATCGTAGTCTGCCGCGACCTGATACCCCTCAGCGCGCAGCTTGGTGATGATGCGCTCCGAATCGACGAGCGCCTTGGGGCAGCCGAGGCTGACAAATCCGACTTTGGGAGCGGTGGCTGACATAGCGGCAGATTGTAGCGATCGCGAACTGTCGCAGGTGATCGCCGCGCAGCGGGCAGCGCTGACCGCCCACCGGACCGCGAGACCTATGCGTCTTTGCGTGCTGTGGCAGATCGGCGTGAATACGAGGACAGATGAAAGACCAGCACTTCGCCATTGTCGGCGCCGGTATCGGCGGCCTGGCCGCCGGCCTCGCGCTGCAGCGCGCGGGGTTCCGCGTATCGATCTACGAGCAGGCACCGCAGCTGTCGGAGGTGGGGGCTGGTCTGTCCTTGAGTCCGACAGCGGCCCATGCGCTGAACCATCTGGGTCTCGCGCCGGTCCTGGCGGCAAAGGCGTACCAGCCCGAAGACCAGTGCGTGCGGCACTTCAAGGATGCCAGCCCGCTGGTCTGGATCAACCGCGGCCAGTCGCTGGTCGAACGCTACGGCGAACGTTACTACCTGATCCACCGGGCAGACCTGCACGATGGTCTGAAAGACGCCGTGCTCGCCAATGATCCGGATTGCATTCACCTGAACCAGCGTTGCCGGGCGCTGACCCAGGACGAACGCGGCGTTGCGGTCGAATTCGCAGACGGCACCTCCGTCAAGGCGGACGTGCTGATCGGTGCGGACGGCTCGCGTTCGTCAGTGCGGCATGAACTGTTCGGTTCCATCGAGCCGCAGTACACGGGCTATATCGCCTGGCGTGGCCTGGTGCCGATGGAGCGTGTGCCGCAGGAGATCCTGCAGCCGCCCTCGGGGATCTTTCTCGGCAACGGTCATCTCGTCAATCGCTACCCGGTCCGCAACGGGCAGCTGCTGAACTTCGTCGCCTTTGCCGAACGTGAAGCCTGGTCCGCCGAGGGTTGGTCGATTCGATCGACCGTCGACGAACTGCTGCAGGAGTTCACTGGCTGGACGCCCTGGGTGCTGCGATTCATGGAGCTGGTGCCTCCAGAGCTGCTGTTCAAATGGGGTCTTTTCGACCACGAACCACTCGAGAGCTGGACGCGGGGGCGCGTCGGGTTGCTGGGGGATGCCGCGCATCCGGTGTTGCCATTCCTCGGCCACGGCGCCGTGCTTGCGATCGAGGATGGTGTGGTGCTGGCGCGTGCGTTTGCGGCGTCAAACACCGCTGTAGAAGCGTTCTCCCGCTACGAGGCAGCTCGCATGGAACGCGCAGCGTTCGTCGTGCATGAGTCGCGCAAGGCTGGCAAGCAATTCCATGCGCCCGACGCGACTACGTATCGCGAGCGATCCGGCAACAAGGCGGCAGACGAAGGGATCGGTCTGTTCGACTACAATCCGGTCACCCAGCCGGTCTGACCTCAGCGGCCTTTGCTGGCAGCACCGGCGAGCCCGGACTGCGCTGCTGCAAATTGTGCAGTGTGTAGGCCAGGATCAGCGTGATCATGGGGACGACAATCCAGGGCCAGACGGCGCCGGTGCGTGCCGGCGCCGCGGCGGATTCCATTGCGGGTGCGGTGCGCGCCGACCGCAGTGACAGTCGCAGGCCCTCGGGGGTTTCGGTTTCGACCCGCAGGCGATCCGCGTCGAGCAGCACCCGCAAACCGCTCGCATCGAGCGCAGCGGCCATGGTCTGGCGCTGTAGTGCGGCGAGGGCCACCGCGAGCGCAATCTGCAGCAGCCACTGCGCCGAGTGTGTTGGCAGACCGATCGAGACGCCAAACGCCGGACTCGCGGCCAACAGCCGATCCTGCAGCAGCGTGGCGTCGAGCTCTGCGCCCGCATCGCGCCACGGATTCAATTCTCCGCCGGGATCGAGCGCAGCGGGGCCGTCCCCGGCCCGAAGCCGCGCCAAGAGGGCCGCAGCGCTGGCATCATCCACGCCGTATTGATCGATCAGCGCGAGGATGGCGCCCGGCAGCGCGCCATAGAGGAAGGCGCCGGGCTCAGCCGCTTGCTGCAGTCGTGCCAGCATGGCCGGCGACACCGATTGCGTGACCTGATCCAGCAAACCCATCGGCAAACCTCTGTGGATGGACGGGCGAGACTACTGTGCGTGCAAGGACCCCGCAACCGCGATATACCTGTGATCGAGGTGACATCATGAGTGCAGTTCAAGACCCGATGCCGCAGCCTGCCGCCCGTGCGGATGCGGCCTATCTCGACTTCGTCGAAGGCTTTCGCGCCTACCTGCTCGGCGAGGGCTCACAATTCGAGAGCCGTCTGGAGCAGGAGCTGCTTGCGGAGGGCCAGCGGCGCGGCGCGCCCCTGGTCGACATCGAGCAGATCCGCGCGCATGTGGAGGCCTTGCCGATTGGCCAGCTGCGCAACCGCTTGGCGCGCACCCAGCAGGAAATGAAATGGCAGCGGCTCACCGGCAGTTTCGAGGCGCAGCGCGCTGCGCTTTCGGCGGAGCTCGCGCGATATGACGGCCGCGGCCCGGGCCGCTTGCTGCTCGATCCCGCATTCAACTATCCGCCTTACCTGAACGTGAATTTCCATCTGCAACCGGGCGGGTACTTCAAGGACGAGCTGTCGGGTTTCCTGTATCACTACGGCACCAAGGTTTTCTTCCGCGGCGACAACGACCACGACGAGCTGCACGCCCGGCTCGTGGCGAAGGCGCCCGCACCCGCCGACGGCCGCGTCTCGCGCGTGCTGGACCTGGCCTGCTCGATCGGTCAGAGCACGACGGCTTTCAAACGGCGCTTCCCCGAGGCCGAGATCTGGGGCATCGACTATTCGGCGCCGATGCTCCGGGCCGCGCATCGTCGCGCCGTGATGCTCGATACGGACGTCAATTTCGCACAGCGACTGATCGAGTCGACGCAGTTTCCCGCCGCGCACTTCGATATGAGTTTCGCGTTCATCGTGTTCCACGAGCTGCCGTTGCGGATCATCCGCGAGACCGTCCGCGAAACCGCACGGGTCACGCGGCCGGGTGGCGTGTTCACGGTGTTCGATTTCATCGGCAGCGAAGTGCACTCGCCATTCCAGCGCTATCACCGCTATTTTGACGCGCGCCACAATGGCGAGCCGTATTCGCAGGACTTCTGCGACTGTCGCTTTGGCGACATTCTCGACGAGTACGGTTTCGACGTCGCGGCGGCGCCGGTGGGCCAGCGCGCCGGTGGCACCGGCTACATGCAACACTGGTTCGCCGTCCGGCGATGAGCCGGCAGCAATGAGCAGCACACCGGCACCGGAGTCGCAGAGTCCCGAAGGCGGGGCGCCGCTCGCTGACGAGCATCCTGTTTATCTGCAGGATCCCGTGCTCGACGCCACGGTGCGCATGCTCGTGGAACTGACGGCGGAGGTCTGGGTCGAGCGCGAGCGACGCCTCGCACTGGAAGAACTGCTCAGTCAGCACGGTCTCCTCGCAGCCGGCGCACTCGAACAGTTCCGACCGAATGCCGAGCAGGCCGCACGGCTCAAGGCCGAACGCAATCGCTTCATTGAGCAGATCTTCAAGGAACTGCGCCGTATCCCGCTGGCACCGGCGCGCGCGCTACGTTGAGCCCGGCGAGCTCGTCGGACCGGAGCATTTCAGTTGGGAGCAGTCGCCCGTACCGCCGCCGGGCGACGGCGAGCTGCTGGTACGAACGCTGTGCCTGTCGGCAGGCCCGGCCCAGCGCGGCTACGTCGCCGCCGGGCGCAAGAGTGGTTTCCTGCCGGGGCTCGATATCGGGGCCGTGATGCGCGGTCGTGGTGTCGGTGTAGTGGAGCAGTCGAATCATCCGGATTTCAAGCCCGGCGATATCTTTGTCGGATCGCTCGGCTGGCAGGATTATTCGATCCAGCGGCCGCGCGACAGTGAGTTCGTGTTCAGCGCCAAGCGCGTCGAGGATCCGCTGCTGCCGCTGTCGACCGAACTGGGGGTTGTCGGCAACGCTGCCATGACGGCTTACTTCGGACTGCTCGACGTTGCAGGCATGCGGGCGGGAGAGCGAGTACTCGTCTCTGCTGCGGCGGGTGGTGTGGGGTCGATCGTCGGTCAGATTGCGCGAATTCGCGGCGCGACCCAGGTTGTCGGCCTCGCTGGCTCGTCGATGAGCTCGGCTACAGCGCAGCCGTCAACTATCGCAGCGAGCCATTGCAAGAGCGGCTGGCGCAGTTGGCACCGCAGGGGTTCGACGTCGTGTTCGACAACGTGGGCGGTAACGTGCTCGAAGCCGCATTGAACCACCTGGCGATGGGCGCGCGCGTGGCGATCTGTGGCTGGATCTCTGCGGATTACGGCAAGGTGATTCCACCAGGCCCGGCCAGCTATCGGCAGCTGCTCTACAAGCGCGCGCGGATGCAGGGCTTCGTCGTATTCGACTATTGGCAGCAGTATCCGGAAGCGGAGCGTGTTCTCAAGCGGTGGTTCCGCGATGGCCTGCTGCGCAACTGCGAACAGCTGCTCGATGGCCTGGAGCAGATGCCCGTTGCATTGCAGAGCCTGTTCACGGGCGGCAATCGCGGCAACACCGGTTGCCGGGTCGCACCGGATCCGCCGCTGCCTGTCAGAACAACCGCTGCGTGAGGTTGATCAGTACGCCGTCAGGATCGCGCGCGAACATCTCCAGCACCGGCCCGCGGCCCGGCACGTCGAGCTGAACCGGCGGCGTGACGATCACGTCACCGCGCTGCTGCATGCGCGCATGCAGCGACTCGAGGTTGGTGGTCGGCATCACCAGCACCGTCTCGCCGAGGCGCATCGCCGTCTGCCGCGGCAACTCGGCGAACGGTATCTCCGGCGCGATGGCTTTCATCAGGCCGAGCTTGCCGGTCGGCGTCGAGTCTGCCTCGAGCACGACCATGTGAATGCCTTCGCAGCGCGCACCGAGCAGCTGCGAGGCGCCCGGATTGCCGACATGTCCGTCGTAGAAAACACCGAGGCCCAGCAGGCCGCGGTAGTATTCCAGCGAGCGATCCATGTCGCGGACAAAGATCGTCGTGCGCTTGATCGGTTCGATCTGCAGAGGTTGCGTCATGTCCCGTCCCCACACGATGTTTGTCCAGAGTCAGCAACTGCCCTGGGTCGACTCACTGTACCCGCAAGTGCTGCCCGGTGTGCAGATGCGCCGCCTGAGTCACGATCCGCAATCAGGTGCAGCAACCGTCATGGCACGCCTGCCGGCGCGGTGGCAGAACCGCGATTCATCGCCGCTCGGCGCACAGCAGGAACTATTCGTGCTGGCGGGTGACCTGACCATCGGTGCGCAGCGCTTCGAGGATCACAGCTACGCGTGCTTTCCGCAGGGCTACTCAGCGGGCGCCGTGTGTTCGGAGCAGGGCGCGATCGTGCTGCTGATGTGGGATCGTGAGCCACGCAAGCAGGGAGCAGCGGCCGCTGCAGCGAATGCCGTCGATACCGAGCGTCTGGTGCCGTACATCAACGCCCGCGTCAACGGACTCGATAGCTGGCAGAAGAACACGCATACGCGGTATCTGCCCGGCACCGGCGTGCAGACGCTGCGCCAGGACCCGGAAAGTGGCGAGATCACGATCCTGTACTCGGCACTGCCGTTCCGCTTCATGGACCGGCGCTGGACGCACGAACATGTGCAGGAAATGTTCGTGATTGCCGGCGAGTATTCGATCAACGATGTTGGCCTGATGCGCCCCGGCGCCTACGCGTGGTGGGAGCCGGAGCGCCTGCACGGCCCCTATGGCTCACTGACCGGCTTCATGATGCTGATCCGCTCCTGCGGCGGCCCGCTGGTCAACGTGATCCCCGAAGAGCGGGTCGCCGTGGACTTCGCCGCGCCGCATCGACCGCAGCTGCCGCCCGAGCTTGCGGCGTACTGCGCGCCGTGGGACGGCTTTCGCTGCTACTGATCCATACGGCGGCCAGCCGCTGCGCGCGAGCTGAAACTCAGCGCGAGTAGGTTGCCAGCAGCTCGGCAGTGGCCAGCGTATTGCCGTTGATGTTGAAGCCAACCAGAGCCGCCGAGGCGCCCGCCGGCAGTTCAAGCTTCGGCACGCCGAGCGCGTGCACCCGAAAGTAGTACCGATGCGGCCCGTGGCCCGGCGGCGGGCAGGGCCCGCCGTAGCCCGGCACGCCGTAGTCGGTGATCGCCTGGGCGGCACCGGCCGGCAAGCGCGCGCCATCGGCTGACCCGGTGCCGGTGGGCAACGCGTTCGTCGAGGCTGGCAGGTTGAAGAGCAGCCAATGCCACCAGCCGCTGCCGGTCGGCGCGTCCGGATCGTAGCAAACGACTGCGAAACTCTGCGTACCCTTTGGGGCACCGACCCAGCTCAGCTGCGGCGAGAGATTCTGACCGGAGCACCCGAACGTGTCACCCACCTGGGCGATGCCGATCGGCTTGCTCGGATCCAGATCGGTGCTGGTCAGGTTGAAGCCCGGTAGCGGCTTCGAAAGCCGCGTGAAGACGGCGGCAGCGTCGCTGTTGGAAGTACTCATGAGCTGAATACTAAGCGGCGTTCGGATGACTCGCAAACCCGCCGGCGCTGCATTAACGTTCGCCGCATGCAAGTTGCACCTCGCATTGTGAGTTTCGCCGGCTGGATGCTGCTCGGAATGGCGGTGATCTCGCTGGGGCTCGGTGGCTGGCTGGCGAGCCGCGCCCTGTTGTTCACGAGTCAGGCAGTCACGACGACAGGCGTGATCGCGGGTTTTCGCGAGACGCCGCAAAGTGATGGTCGGGTTGCGTACGCGCCGCGGGTCACCTTCACCAGTGGTCCCGACGAGAGAACCACGATATTTGGCCAGCTGACTTCGATGACGCCGCGCTATCGGATCGGCGACAAAGTGCCCTTGCGTCACCTGAAGGGCGATCCGGGCAGCGCACGCATCGACACCTTCACTGACAACGCGCTCGGGCCGAGCGTTGCACTGGGACTCGGTTTGTTGACCGGCGCTACGGCGCTGCTGTTGATTCGATCGGGCCGTCGCGCGAATTGAACTAGGCTGGCGGCATCTCGGCAGCACCGGACAACGACTTCTTGATGCCGGTGTTGGCCGTCGCGAGTACCGCACCGCTGGCGAGATCCAGCTTGGCAATATCGCCGCTGAAGAAATTCGTGACATAGACGTGGTTCGCAGTCACGGGCCGCGACATCGACGCCCAGCCGAAACCCTGCAGTGGGTAGCGCTGCAGCACCTTGCCCTGCATGTCGAGCGCATCCACCCCTGTGCCGCGTACGACGAGCAGGCGGCCCTGGGAATCGAATGCGACATCGAAGAAAAACTTGCCGGTGTTGTCGGCAAAGTCTGCGATGTTCGCCAGCGGTCGCGAGGTTACCAGGTCAAAGTGAAAGATCTTCGGTCCCGACTCCGAGGTATAGACGACGGACTTGGCGTCCGGCGTCAACGCCGCAGCGGTCAGACCCTGGAAGCCTCCCATGCCGCCGTGAACCGGCGTGGCATGTTCTCGCAGCAGCTTGGCCTTTGCCGAGAACTCGAACAGATGACCGTCACCGAGCCGCCGCGTGCCCGGCATGAACGGCAGCGTCGTACGCAGTGGCACCCGTGACTTCTCGCCGACGTAGTTCTCGCCCATGAAGAAGCGACCGTCGGACGCAAAGGAAATATGCGCGAACGAGCGCGGCGGCGCCTGCGTGAAGTTGTCACGCCTGTGACCGTCAGCGCCGATGCGGACGATCTTGTACGCGAAGGAATCGAACGCCCACAGCGTCCGGTCGGGACCGAAGGCCGTGCCTTGCACGATATGGGTCGTGTCGTTGAGCCAGAGGGTGCTGCGCAGCTTCAGGTTGGAATCGTAGTGCAGGATGCGGCCGCGGCCGGCATGGTCATCCTTGGGGTTGTTGAGCAGCGTGCAGCCGACCGCCACGTCGCCGGGCGCAAAAGACACGGTGCGACGGGCTTTCGGTTCGGCGGCACGGCTGCGCCATGCGGCCGCAGCCAGCGGCAGTGAGGCGAGCGAGATCAGTGCGCGGCGACGGCTGTGCATGGCCTTGGCTCCGACTACTTCTTGTCCCAGGTCGCTTTGTTCGACGAAGTCGGCGGCAGCCGCCCGCAGTGCAGCCCGGCGTCGACCATCAGCACCTCGCCGGTGATCACACTCGCGCCTTCCAGAAACCAGACCAGCGCTTCGGCGACCTGCTCTGCGGTCGGCACGGTCTGCAGCGGCACCATCGCAGCAGCCTGCACCAGGAAGTCCTGGTACTGCTGCGGTGTCATGCCGGCTTGCAGCCAGCGCGTCTGAATCGCGCCCGGCGCGATGGCGTTGATCCGGATCTCCGGGCCGAGCACCAGAGCCAGCGACTGCGTCATCATGTTGAGTGCCGCCTTGCTCGCCGCATAGGCCATCGATGAAGCGATGCCGGTGATGCCGCCAATCGAGGAGTTGTTGACGATCGAGCCGCGGCCCTGTTTCTTCATGTGCGGCGCGACGGCCCGCACCATCTGGTAGGCGCCGGCGACATTGACGCGATAGATCGCAAGGAAATCCTCGGCCGACAGACCGTCGAGATTCTCGTAGGGATTGAACTTGGTCTTGGCCGCGTTGTTGATCAGATAGTCGATCCGACCCCACTTCTTGACGGCGGCCTCAGCCATGCCACGGCAGGCAGTGTCTTCGCCGACATCGCCCTGGAAGACAATCGTTTCGGCGCCTGCAGCTTCACAGGCACGAGCGGTGTCCTCGGCTTCCGCCTTGCTCTTGGTGTAGTTGATCACGACGTTGCAGTCGCGCCCGGCAAGCATGATGGCCGCAGCGGCGCCGACACCGGTCGCAGAACCCGTGATGATCGCGACCTTGCGCGTCGAACTTGCCATGCTCGTCTTCTCCAGCGGAGGCCGCGGCGGCGCGGCCCGAAGTCGTCATCTTCACCCGAATCACCGCGCAGTGGCGCTCTGCCGGGCCCCGCTGACCTAAGCTCGGTCACGGCTGGTGGCACTGCGGCGCGCGGCTGGCGGCAGCGGCTCGCCGCAGGTAGGCTCGCTGCACTGAACGAGAGGGGGGGCGACAGATGGCTTTCAAGGACATGCGCGAGTTTCTCGCAATGCTGGAGAAAGAAGGGCAGCTCAAGCATGTGGACGTGCCGCTCGATGGCCGGCGCGGCACCAATGAGCTGCAGGCCCTCATGAACTATGTCTGCGCCCAGGATGGCCCGGCATTGATGCTCAACAATGTCGACGCGATCAACACCCAGGGCGTACCGATCCTGTTCAACCCGTTCGGCACCCGCGAACGCACCGCGATGACCATCGGTTTTCGCAACTGGCGTGAGGCCAAGCTGCATCATGCGGATGTGCTCGGTGACCCGTCGCGCTGGATACCGCCCCGGATCATCGACAAGTCGAAGGCGCCCTGCAAGGACGTCATCATCGAGGGCAAGGATGTCTCGCTCGACAAGCAGTTGCCGCATGTCTGGTTCGGCAAGGAAGGTCCGGCCTACATCACCAATGCGATGACCTTCTCCAAGGATCCGGAAAATGGCGGCCGCAATGTCGGCTGGTACCGCTTCACCCAGTTTCTCGATGCGACACATCCGCTCGGCGGCAGCTACGCGCCGTCGCGTGCCAAGACCGATCTCGCAGCCTTCTACTGGTGGATGCCGCCCGCGTCCGACGTCGGACGTCACACGCACAAGGCGTCGAAGATGGGCAAGCACCTGGAGGTCGCGATCGCCGGTGTCTGCGAGCCGTCGATTCACCTGGCCTCTGCAACGGGCTGCGCCTATGGCGCCGACGAGGCCGCGCTGGCCGGCGGGCTGCGCGGTGAGGCGCTCGAGATGGTCAGATGCGAAACCGTCGATCTCGAAGTTCCAGCAACCGCCGAGTGGGTCATCGAGGGAGAAGTGATTCACGAGGAGACCGAAGCGATCGGCTGGCACTCGAACCCGGTCGGCTACTACGACCGCGTGCAGGTATTCCCGATCGTGCGCGTCAAGTGCATCACGCATCGCAAGAATCCGATCTGGCACGCGACCATGGAGATGGTGCCACCGTTCGATCACAACTACATCGCACTGCTGCCGGTCGAAGCCGAGGTGCTGTCGGATCTGCGCAAGAAGATTCCCGAAGTGCACGACATTGCCGTCACGCCCAACATGACCTATATCGTGCAGCTGTCGGTCGACGGCGCCTCGAAGCCGCATGTCGAGTTCGGAAAGTATGTGCTTCACGCCGTGTGGGGTTCGGCCGGGCGCTGGGGCCGCACTGCCAAGCTCGTCGTGGTCGTGGGGCCGGATGTCGATCCCTATGATCTGAAGCAAGTCGAGTGGGCCATCGCCACGCGTTGGCAGCCGATCACCGACTCGATCATGAACAAGTCCGCACAGGCCTTCATTCTCGATCCGTCAGCGGAGAAGTCGCCGCAGTTCGGCGCGTTCCGCTCGGAGCAGATGGGCATCGACGCGACGATCAAGATCCCCGAGCGCTTCACCGAGTATCCGGAAGTCTCGAAGGCGGATCCTGCCGAAGTAGCCGCGATCGCAAAGAAGCTCGCCGGCATCGTGTGAGCGGGCGCTTCAACCGCGACTTCTACCGTCAGTTCTACTTCGAGGGCGCCACCGCCGTCACGTCACGCGCCGAGATGCGGGCGCGGGGACGGTTCATTGCCGCCTACGTGGCGCATATCGGCTGTCCCGTCCGTACGATCCTCGACGCGGGCTGTGGCATCGGCCTACTGCGCGCACCGCTGCGGCGTGCGCTGCCGAAGGCGGTATACACGGGCCTCGAGATCAGTGACTACCTCTGCGAGCGCTACGGCTGGGTGCAGGGGTCGGTCAGCGACTACCAGCCGCGGCGCAGCTTCGATCTCGTGATCTGCTATGACGTGTTTCAGTACCTCGGGGACCGCGACGCGGCGCGCGGACTCGCGAACCTGGGCCGGCTGTGCCAGGGCGTGCTGTACTTCACCGCGTTGACAGCGCGCGACTGGCGCGAGAACTGCGACCAGCGCCGCACCGATCCGGACGTCCAGCTACGCGAAGCAGATTGGTACCGGAAAAGACTGCTGAAGACATTCAGGCCAGTCGGTGCCGGGTTCTGGATCCGGCGTGGCGCGCCGCTCGTGACCTGGGAGCTCGAGAGCGGCTGCTGAGAAAAATTCAGGCGAGTTGGCGCCGGTCGCTCAGTCTGCGCGCAACAGTTTTGCGATCGCGAGCAGCTTCGCGTCGCGGGCTGCGAGACGCGTATCGCGTTGTTGCTCGGGCCAGCGCTGCCGACAGCTGTGCTGCGCAGCCGCCAGAAAGTTTTCGGTCAGCGGCACCGGTTGCGCACCGCGTGACATGGCGATCGCCTGGATGGTCGGACCGAAGCGCCTCAGATAATCGGCGAGACCATTCGGTGCATTCAGATCGCCGACCTCGAACGGTCCCATGAACGCCCAGCGCCGCCCAAGCCCATCGCGAAGTGCGGCGTCGATGTCATCCATGCTCGCGACGCCATCGTCGACCAGCCGGCAGGCCTCGGCGAGCAGCGACCACTGCAGCCGGTTCAGCACGAAACCTTCGACCTCGCGCCGCACATGGATCGGTGACTGACCGACCTGGCGCAGCAACGCCAGCGTGCGCTCGATCACCGCCGGTGACGTGAAGGGCGCGCCGGATACTTCGGTGAACGGGATCAGATGCGGCGGATTGACCGGGTGCGCAACCACGCAGCGCAAATTACCCGGTAAGCCTGTAGCAATGGCCGAGATCGGGAACGACGACGTGGAGCTCGCCAGAATCACATCGACAGGCGTCTGCACATCAAGCGTTGCGAACAGTACGCGTTTTGCGTCCAGCGACTCGGCGATCGATTCCTGTACGTAGCCGGCGCCCGTGAGCGCAGCCTCGAGTGAGTCGCAGATCGTGATGCGTTCACGCACGGCTGCCACCGATTCGGCGAGCAACCCTGCTTGCCCAAGAGCTGCCAGCGACGCATCAATCAGCTGAGCGGCTCGCGCGTGTTGCCCGGGCGCCGCGTCGAAAGCCTGCACGCTGAGCCCGGCGCGCGCAAACACAACCGCCCAGCTGGAACCGACGAGTCCGGTGCCGATGATGGAAATGGTTCGGGCAGTCGAGCCCGCTTCGTTCATGTGCGCCTAGAACGCGACCCGGATCACGCTCTCGGCCACGCAGCCCGGCTTCTTCTCACCTTCGATCTCCACGGCGTAGCTCTCGGTGATCTGCAGCGCGTTTGGCGCAATCACCTCAACGGAAACCAGCGTGAAGCGACCCCGGATCTTCGCGCCGACGCGCACCGCATTCGGGAAGCGCAGCTTGTTGAGTCCGTAGTTGACGACATTTTTTGCGCCCGGCAGGAACGGCCCCGACGCGGTGACCAGACCGCGCAGCGGGATCTGCAGCGACAGCGTCAGGTAGCCGTGCGCGATCGTCGTGCCGTAAGGTGACTCCGCTTGCGCACGCACCGGATCGGTGTGGATCCACTGCGGGTCATCGGTGGCGGCGGCAAAGGCGTCGATGCGCTGCTGCGTGATCGGCAGCCAGTCGCTGAGGTGGACTTCCTGCCCGACCTTGGCGAGCAGGGACTCATACGCGGCGAGGGCAGCGCCGGTGGCAGCTATTCCCGTTCCTTCAGCCATTTCGCGATCGTCTCCGGCAGTTGCTTCTGCGACTTACCGCTAACGTACATGCCGATGTGGCCGACGTCCATCTCGAAGGCCGTGTAGTCCTTGCTGCCGACGTAGTTGCCGAGCGGAATCGACGCCGACGGTGGCACGAGGTGATCCTGGCGGCCATAGATGTTCAGCACCGGCATCTTGATCTGCTTCAGGTCCACCTTCTCGCCACCCAGTTCGACCGTGCCCTTGATCAGCCGGTTCTGCTGGAAGAACCACTGCGTGAACTGGCAGAAGGCGGCGCCTGCCTGGTCGGGGCTGTCAAAGATCCACTTCTCCATGCGCATGAAGTTCTCGACCTGGCGCGGATCCTTGAGGATGTCGACCAGGCTGATGTATTTCTGCTGCATCAGCCGGAAGGGCATCAGCGACACATAGGCCATGTTCAGCATCTCGCCCGACATGTTGCCGGAGGACTTGACCATTGTTTCAACGTCCATGTCCTGCGCCCACTTCGACAGCAGGTTCTCCGGCGTCTTGAAGTCGACCGGCGTGACCATCGTCACCAGGTTCTTGATGCGCTCGGGATGCTGCGCCGCGTAGCAGAGGCTGAACGTGCCACCCTGGCAGACGCCGAGCACATTCGTGGCTTCGAGATCGTGCTCGTCGAGCACGTGCTGCAGACAGTTATGCAGGAAGCCGTTGATGTAGTCGTCGAGATCGAGGAAGCGATCCGCACCGTCCGGGTAGCCCCAGTCGATCAGATAGATGTCGAGGCCCTGCTCGAGCAGCCGGCGGATCAGCGAGCGGTCGGCCTGCAGGTCCATCATGTACGGGCGGTTCACCAGCGCGTAGGAGATCAGCAGCGGCGACACGCCGGCAGGCTTGGCGATCGGCTTGTAGCGGTACAGCGTGATCTTGTCATCGCGGAACACCGCTTCTTTTTCGGAGGCGCCGATTTCGACGCCGGCGGCCGCCTGCAGCGCGGGCAGCCCCTGCGAGAATTTCTGGCTGAAGTCGACCAGCTCGCGCATCGCGGATTGGGGATCGAGATTGATGTCGGTCATCGTCAGACGCTCCGCTTGGACTTGGCGCGCTTCGGGCGCGGCTTCTGTTGGTCGAGTTCAGCCCGCAACTTGCGAACCTCGGCCTTGAGGTCCTTGATGCGCCGGTGCACGGTGTTCAGCTCATCACGGGTGGGCAGGTCGAACTGCTTCGAGACGACCTCGATGGACTGGCGCTGCTCGATGCGCAGCTTGGCAAGCGTCGTGGCCAGATCCGCCTGCGCCTTGGCATAGGCGGGGCTGTGCGCGGCTTTCGCGTAGGCGGCTTCCGCGCATTCGATCCAGGTGTCGTACAGCACTTTGACGGACTCGAAGCTGCCGCCCGATTGCAGACGTTCCGCGACCCGCTGCCCAAGGTGCTGCAGCGCCTCGCCGATCACCTCGCCCCACTGGGTCATCAGCGTGGCCTGCTGCTGGCCGAGTTCACCGAGCAGCTTCTGCGTCCTCTGCAGCGACTCCTGTCGCTCACGCGTGAGTCCCAGCGCCGGAGCTTCCGCAGCGCCGAAGCCGCGCAGCATGGACTGCAACGCCTCGGTTCCGCCATCGCCGCTGCCCAGGTTCATGCCCGTGTTCACGCTGATGGCCTGCGACCATAGGTTCGTGAACTGCTGCTGCAACTGCGGCACGCCGCGCATGAACTCCGTCGCGCGCGCAGCCGGCTCGGGTTGCGACATCGCCCGGGTCAGCAGATCCGTCAGGGCGCGCGTCGCACCCATGTACTGTTCATAAAGGCCGAAGTACTTGCGCGCGACATCCGCCGCAGGTCCCTGGAACTGCGACGTGAACATTGACGACCAGTCCGGCAGCGGCGGAAAGCCGCTGGCTCCCATGTTGCCGAACGGCATGGCGCCGGGTGCCGCCTGGCCAGCCATCTGCGTCCAGCGCCGCATGAATTCTTCCTGGTTCTTCAGGTAGACGTCGGTCCAGTAGACCGGCTCGAGCTTGGCATCTGTCATGGGGTAAAGTCCTATTGCGACGCAAAAGTGCCGCGTAGAGAAGGGTCACGCGTCCACGAGGGGAAGCATTATAGTCATTTGATTTATAAGTGTTTTATATTTTTATCGGCGGAGGTTGAGTATGCCTGAGAAAATCTTTTGCACTGCATACAGACTTGGGTTATAGTGACCGCGCCCGCCACTGTAGGAACTTGCGACATGACCCACACCATTGATTTCAACGCCTTTACCGAATTCCAGAAGCGCGCCTTCGCGCCGCTGATCGAGCTGAACCTGCTTGCCGCGAAAACCTTCGAGAGCGCGCTGCGCCAGGGCTACGAAGCCGCCGGCGAAGCCGTCGAGTTTGCGATTGCCCAGACGCATGCTGTCGCGTCCGCCAAGGACCCGATGCAGTTCGCCTCCAGGCAGACCGAGCTGACCTCCGATTACGTCGCCAAGCAGACGGCCCGCAGCAACGAGTTCCTGAAGCTCGCGCAGAGCACCCAGGCCGAAGCGGGCAAGTGGGCGCAGGCTGCGAACGAAGAACTGACGGCAGCAGTGCGCAAGAGCGCCTGATTCGCCGACGGATCGATTTACGAGTCCCCTCAAGGGGCGGTGCGCATCCCCCTCTACAGCGCCCGCCCCTTTCTCTTTTCGGTCTAGAATGACCGCATGAATGAAGAACGCGTCATCAAGAAGTACGCCAATCGGCGTCTCTATGATGCGGTGGCGAGTCGCCACGTTACTCTTGAAGACCTCAAGAAGCTGATCGTCGAAGGACATCAGATCAAAGTCGTCGATGACAAGAGCGGCGAAGACCTGACCCGCCAGATCCTGCTGCAGATCATCTCCGACCAGGAGCAGTTCGGTCAGCCACTGCTGTCCACGCCCACGCTCGAAGCGCTGATCCGTTTCTATGGCGACGCAATGCAGGGCTTCATGGGCCGCTACCTCGAACACAGCGTCTCGAGCTTCGTGCAGCAGCAGCAGAAAATGCAGTCGCAGATCAACAAGATGATCCAGGGCACGCCGTTCGCGCCGATGAACGATCTGGCGCAGCAGAACACGCGCCTGTGGCAACAGATGCAGGAGTCGTTGCTGGCCGCGATGCGTCCGCCCGGTGCGCCGCCAGCCGGCGATGCGACCGCCGGCAATGATCCGAAGCCACCCGCCGATCCACCCGACGCCAAGTCCAAGCGGCGCTCACCGCGCTCACCGCGCTGAGCGTTACCAATGAATCTGCAACGAGGTTACCGCGGCCGTCTGCCGCGCCTGCCGCGGCTCGCAGACGAGAGCTACCAGGATTTTGTCGAAGGCATCCGCGGCCTCGCGGGCGGCGGCATGTCGATGCCCGGCATGCAGGCTTTGCATCAGGCGCTTGGCACCCCGCCCGCACCAGAGCCGCGGCTTGACCGGCAGACGTTGCGTGCCGCCGGCGATCCGGTGCCGCTGCTCGCCACACGCAATCGGCTGCTGCGCAGCAGCCAGCAGATGATGTGGGGACGATTGCAGCAGAGTTTCGCACCGCATCGCCAGCAGATCGAACAACAGCTCGCCGCGGCAACGGACCGCGGACCCGGCACGCTCGAGCTGCCGGCGGACTTCGTCGTGCCCGACTACACCAAGCGCGAGTTTCATATCCAGCCCGGCGGATACCAGGGCGACGCGTTGACTGGCCCGGCCTATCACTACGGCACCAAAGTGTTCTTCGTTGGCACCAACGATCAGGATGGCGTGCATGAAGAACTCGCACGCGTCGCGCCACAACCTGCAGATAGTATAGTCGCGCGCGTGCTCGATATCGGCTGCTCCATCGGGCAGAGCGCCACCGCACTGAAGCAACGAATGCCTGAAGCCGAGATCACCGCGATCGATGTCGCGGCGCCGATGCTGCGTTACGCGCACTGGCGCGCGACCGAACTCGGCATCGCCGTGCACTTCAAGCAGCGCGCAGCCGAGGCCACTGGATTCGCCGGCGGCGAATTTGACATGGTGCAGTCGGTGATCCTGTTCCACGAAGTGCCGTTCGCTGCGACCCGGCAGATCGTCCGCGAGATGTACCGCGTGCTGCGCCCGGGCGGCGTCTTCAACGTGTTCGATTTCCCCGCGGGCGATCCGCTGCCGGCGGGCGTGCAGTATTTCCTGGACATCGACGCCGCCTACAACGGCGAGCCGTACTCGACCGAGTTCATCTACGCAGATTTCACAGCGGAACTACGAAGCGCTGGATTCGAAGTCGAGCGCGGACCGATGGCCGCACGCTATCTGCGCTCCTGGTTATGCACCAAGCCAGCGTCGGCTCCGTGACGGCTCCACCATGCCGACTCTGATTCCCGCACCCCAGATCGTTCCCGCCGTCGGCACCAAGCCCAAGCGCATCGAAGAGTTCATCGGCCGCGTCAATACGCCCACAGCAGTTGAAGCCGGCGCCCCCAGCATCGCGCGCATGAAGAGTCCCGGCGGATGGGTCGAGCCCGGCCAGACGCCAGAGTTTGATGAGTACACGCTCGTGCTCACTGGCACGCTTCGCGTCGAGTCGCGCGACACCGCCGGCACCGTCACGCATATCGACGTGCACGCCAGCCAGGCCGTTATCGTCAAACGAGGCGAGTGGGTCCGCTACAGCACACCTGCTGAAGGCGGCGCCGAGTACATCGCCGTGTGCCAACCGGCTTTCTCGCCGGCGACAGTCAATCGCGATCCGGAGTGACTCTGCTTCGCGCGCCACCAGTTGGGTCGGCGGTGTTGAGGCGATCGAGCGGACTGCGCGCGCCCAAGACTCCGCGATTCAGCACGTGCGTGTAGATCTGCGTCGTCGCAACGTCCTTGTGGCCGAGAAGCTCCTGCACCGTGCGAATGTCTGCGCCGCTTTCCAGTAGATGAGTCGCGAAGCAATGACGCAGCGTGTGCGGTGTCGCAAGCTTGGTCAGCCCTGCACGCCGAACCGCTGCGCGCATCCGCCGTTGCATGCCGACTTCGTGCAGGTGATGTCGACGCAGGATCGCTGAGCGCGGATCACGCGACGGCCTCCCGGCAGGAAACACGTACTGCCAGCTCCAGTCCAGGTGCGCGTGCGGATACTTCCGCGCGAGTGCCATCGGCAACTCGGCACCTCCATGGCCGGCGTCGATTGCAGCGCTATGCAGTTGCCGCACCCGCTGGAGATGCCGTTGCAGAGGATCCATCGCAACATTCGGCAAGAGCGCGACACGATCCTTGCCGCCTTTGGCATCGCGGATCAGCAGACGCTGGTACTCGAAGTCGACGTCCTTGACCCGTAGGCGCAGCGCCTCCAGTACCCGAAGCCCGCTTCCGTACAGCAGCGATGCGATCAGCCCGTACACCCCATCAAGGTGCGCAAGCACCGCCGCAACCTCCGCGGGCGAGAGCACAACCGGCAATCTTTGCGGCCGCTTGGCGCGAACGACTTCATCGAGCCACGGCAGCTCGACATTGAGCACATGGCGATAAAGAAACAACAATGCCGCGAGCGCCTGATTCTGGGTTGAGGCCGAGACCCGCCTTCCTGTTGCCAGGTGACTCAAGAAAGCCTCGACCTCCGGGCCCCCCATTGCCGCTGGATGCCGCCTGCCGTGGAACAGCACAAATCGGCGAACCCATTGAACGTATTGCTGCTCAGTACGGTAGCTGTAGTGCCGCAAGCGCAGCTGCTCGCGCACCCGGTCGAGCAGACGAGGCTTTGCTGTCGTGTTTCGACGGGGATCTTGCCTGCCAAATTCGGACATGCTGTAGTTGAATCAAGGTGTTGTCCTCCTTCAATCTGCTTATGCGACCCAAATGGCGTGTTTCAAACACGACAGTTGAGTCGCCTAATAGTTAGTTAGATGCCGCAATCAATGTCATCGTGGATTCTGGCGTGCGGCGTCTTCAACCTCGCGCTGGCTCTCTTTCATTTGACCTTTTGGCGTCTATTTAGATGGCCCGAATCATTGGTGGAAGGTGGACGAGTAAATCGCGCGG
>JBBQWY010000027.1:0-36729 GCA_038210215.1 Steroidobacterales bacterium | reverse complement strand
GGCTCAGATGACCTTGCGTGCGCGCAGACCGTCATAGCGTTCGCGGTCCATGCCAAGCAGCTCCAGGTAGATTTCCTCGTTGTGCTGGCCCAGCTCCGGAGCTGGGCTGCGAACCGTCCCGGGGGTCGTGGACAGTTTCGGTGCAACGTTCTGCATGTGCAGCTCGCCGAAGTGCGGATGCTGTGTCTTGATGATCGCATTGCGGGCCTTGAAATGCGGATCCTCCAGCATATCGGGTGCCCGGTAGATCAGTCCCGCCGGAACGCCATACTTGTCCATGGCCTCGAGCGCAGCGGTTGTCGAAAGTGTCTTGGTCCACTGCCCGATCAGGTCATCCAGTTCCTTCTGATTGGCACCGCGTGCCTGGTGGTTCGCAAAGCGCGGGTCTTTTGGCCAGTCTGGCCTGCCCATTGCCTCGCACAGTCGGCCAAACACGGTGTCCTGGTTGGCGGCAATCAGCACGAGTCCGTCTTGCGTCGGGTAGACATTGGAAGGCGCCACGTTCGGCAGGATGGCCCCAGTCCGCTCGCGAATGTGGCCGGTCTTGTCGTACTCGGTGATCAGCGACTCCATCATGTTCAGCACCGCCTCGTAGATTGCGGAGTCCACAACCTGGCCGTAACCAGTCTTCTCACGATAGTGCAGCGCCGAAAGCGCACCCAGGCACGCGAAAGTAGCCGCCAGGGAGTCGCCGATGCTGATGCCCATCCGTGAGGGTGGCGTGGAAGGATCGCCGACCACATAGCGCATGCCACCCATTGCCTCGCCGATCGCGCCAAACCCGGCGCGGTGGGAGTAGGGGCCCGTCTGTCCGTAGCCAGAGACGCGAATCATGATCAGCTTGGGATTGATGGCGGCGAGTTCGGCGTAGCTGCAGCCCCATTTCTCCATGGTGCCTGGGCGAAAGTTCTCAAGTAAAAAGTCAGCTTTCGTCACTAACTCCTTGAGAAGACTCTGTCCTTCAGCCTGACGCATATCCAGGGTAATTGCCTTTTTGTTGCGCCCGACGACCGGCCACCACAGCGAGGGTTCACCTTGCTTTTGCCGACCCCAGACCCGCAGCGGATCGCCCTGTCCAGGGGGTTCGAGCTTGACAACTTCGGCACCGAGGTCACCGAGCAGTTGGCCGCAGAACGGACCCGCCAGCAGAGTCCCGAGTTCCAGGACCCTGAGGTCAGAGAGCGGCCCGTTCTTGAATTCCGGTGCAGCAGACATGGCATTTCCCTTATTTTTTCGCGAGGCATTCTTCTACAGAGCACCCAATGAACGGTCAAGCAAGGCGTGAATCACTGCCCGCGCTCGTTCGCATACAATCGGGACAGTTACAGCTGTGTCCACTATGACCGGAGCTAAGGATGAGCAAGTCCGTGGAGATCGTTGAAGTCGGCCCGCGCGACGGCCTGCAGAGCGAGCCGGGCGTAATGCCCACGACAACCAAGGTCGAGTTCATTCACCGGGTCGTCGCCGCTGGAGTGCGGCGCCTCGAGGTCACCAGCTTCGTGCATCCCCAGAAGGTTCCTCAGATGGCGGACGCCGAGGCGGTGCTTGCCGCTATTGAGCGTCGTCCGGATACCTATTACGTCGGCCTCGTATTGAACCAGCGCGGTTTCGATCGGGCGCTGGCGGCAGGCTGCAACGAGATCGGCATGGCCGTAGTCGCCAGCGATACCTTCAATCGCCGCAATCAAGGCGTCAGCACCGATGAGTCGATCATGGCCTGGCTCGAAATCGCGCGCCAGGCGAAGGCTGCCGGCATACGGCCGCAGGTGACCGTGTCCGCCGCTTTTGGCTGTCCGTTTGAGGGCGAAGTGCCCATCGAGCGCGTGCTCGAGATCGCCCGGCGGGTTGCCGAGGCGCAGCCGCATGAAATCGCGTTTGCCGATACGATCGGCGTTGCCGTGCCGTCACAGGTCGCGGAGCTGTTTACGCGCGCACGCGACGCGCTGCCAGGCGTTCGACTCCGCGGCCATTTCCACAATACGCGCAATACGGGTTTGGCAAACGCGTATGCGGCGGTCGAAGCTGGCGTCGCTGCGCTCGATGCGAGCACGGGCGGCATCGGCGGCTGCCCGTTTGCGCCCGCAGCCACCGGCAACATCCCAACCGAGGATCTCGTTTACATGCTGCATCGTTCGGGAATCGAAACCGGAATCGATCTCGAAGCGCTGATCGAGACCGGCAAATGGCTTCAGGAAGCGCTGGGGCGGCCGGTACCGGGGATGTTGGTCAAGGCCGGCAGTTTCCCGGGAGCGCTATCGCGTGCGGCATAGATTGCGCGCAACGCGTTGACACCTGATACTTTCGTTTCACTTGTTTCCACACTTCATCGCGAGCCCAAGGGGGGCGCATGTCATATCGATTGGGAGTAGATGTCGGCGGCACGTTTACGGACTTGCTGCTCGTCAATGAGAAATCCGGCAAGACCTGGTCCGCCAAGGTGCCTTCAACGCCCGCGGATCAATCCGTGGGCGTGCTGAACGGGATTCAGCGGGTCTGCGAGCGGGCCGGCATTGATCCGAAGTCGATCGACCACGTGATGCACGGCACGACGGTCGCGACCAATACGGTTCTGACAGGCACCGGCGCCCTTTGTGGTCTGGTGACGACCAAGGGTTATCGACAGGTGCTGCAGATCGCGCGTTCGTTCGTGCCCGGCGGACTCGGCGGCTGGGTCATCTACAACAAGTCGCTGCCGATGGCGCCGCTATCGTGCACGATCGAAGCCGACGAGCGCATCAGCGCCAAGGGCCAGGTGGTCCGCGGTCTGGATGAACAGGCGTTGCGCGTCAGCTTGCGCAGCCTGAAGTCGCGCAACATCGAGGCGCTGACAGTCTCGCTGATCAACTCTTTCGCAAATGATTCGCACGAGAAGCGCGTGCGCGAAATCGCACGGGAAGAGCTACCCGATGTGCCGGTGTCGCTGTCCTCCGAAGTTGTGCCGGAGATGCAGGAATACGAGCGCACGGTGACGACGGTTGCAAACTCGTACGTCCGGCCGCGCGTCGAGCGCTACGTCAAAAACCTGCGGGCCAAGCTCAACCAGGTTGCCGAGGAAGTGAAGCTATCGATTCTGCGCTCGGACGGTGGCCTGGCCTCGGCCGCATCTGCCGAGGAGTACCCGGTGAACCTGTTGATGTCGGGTCCGGCGGGTGGCGTGACGGGTGCGCTATGGGTCGCGGTGCAGTCAGGCTTCCCGCACCTGCTGACGGTGGATGTCGGTGGCACGTCTACTGACGTCGCGCTGATCCAGAATGGTGAGCCGCGTCTGCGTCGCGAGACCACGGTCGGCGACGTGACGGTGCGCGCATCGTCGGTTGATATTCGCACTGTGGGCGCTGGCGGCGGTTCGATTGCGCATGTTCCCGAACTGACCAAGGCGCTGCGCGTCGGGCCGCAGTCGGCCGGTGCCGATCCGGGTCCGGCGGCCTATGGTCGTGGCGGCACCGAACCGACCGTCACCGATGCGAACATCGTGCTCGGCTATTTGCCCGAGATGCAGAAGCTGGGCGGCGAGATGGCGCTCGACCGACAGCTCGCAACCCAGGCGGTCAAGAAGGTTGCTGACGGCCTTGGGCTGTCCATCAAGGAAGCGGCTGAGGGTATCTACAACATCGTCAACGAGAACATGGTCGGCGCGCTCCGCCTCGTCTCGGTCGAGCAAGGTTACGACCCGCGGGACTATGCGTTGATCGCATTCGGTGGCGCTGGTCCCTTGCACGCGAACGCGTTGTCGAAGCTGCTGGGATCCTGGCCGTCGATCATTCCGCCTGGGCCGGGCGTGCTCTGTGCGCTGGGCGATGCGACCACCGCGGTCCGCGATGAGCGTGCCCGGACTTACGTCCGGAAATTCTCAGACATCTCCGCGAAGGAGCTGGAGAAGATCCTGCGCGAACTCGCCGCTGAGGCATCCGAGGCGCTGGTGAAGGAAGGCGTTTCGAAGAGCGAGATCAAGACGAGCTATCAGGTCGATCTGCGCTACCACGGCCAGGGCCTGCGACTGACCGTTTCGATCAGCTTGAAGGATCTGCAGAAGGACGGGCTGGTGGCGATCTCCAGGCAATTCGACGAAGAGCACAAGCGGCTGTTCACTTTTGCGCTGCCGCTTGAGCATGAACTGGTCACGCTGCGCGCGGCCGTGCAGGGTCGTGGCATCCAGGTCGGTCGCCAGCTGGTCGCCAAGGGCGGCACGGATCCGAAGGCAGCCGTGGTCGCGACCCAGGCGAGCTTCATGGGTGGCAAGGCGGTCAAGGCCAAGGTCTACAACCGCTCGCTGCTGAAAGCCGGGAACAAGATCAAGGGTCCGGCCATCGTCATTGAGATGGACTCGACCTCGGTCATCCTGCCGAAACACACCGGCACGATCGACAAGCTCGGCAACATCCTGATCTACCCTGACGGCTACAAGCGGGGCAAGGCGAAGCAGAAGGCCAAAAGCAAGGGCAAGACCAGCGCCCGGCGCGGCAAGTAACCCAGCGCTGACACGAGTCAACGGAATTCAACGAGGAAAGTCACATGCCAGCCACGATCGTCGAGCGCAACAAAAAGCGCATGAAAAAGGTCAAGGTCGATACGGTCACGATCGACATCATCGAAAGTGCCTTGCGCAATGCCCGCTACGAGATGGACACGGTGCTGTTCCGCACAGCGATGTCACCGGGCATCCGTGAGCAGCACGACGAATTCCCGATGATCGCGAACCTCGAGGGCAAGATGGTCGTCGGGCAGTTTGGCTCATTCATCTGGGGTTTCATGCAGGGTTACGAGGGCACGGTCGAAGAGGGAGACATTTTTCTGACATCCGATCCTTACTCGGTCAACGGGGCGATCAGCCACGCGAACGACTGGCTGATGCTGATGCCGATCTACCGCGGGGGGCGGATCATTGCCTGGTCGGCGATGTTTGGTCACATGACCGACGTTGGCGGCAAGGTGCCGGGTTCGTTGCCCACCGATGGCACGACGATCTATGAGGACGGCATCGTCGTACCGCCGATCAAAATCTTCAAGAAGGGGGTTCTCAACGAGGACGTCCTGAAAGTCGTGCTGCACAACTGCCGGCTGCCGCACTGGAATCTTTCCGACTTCAACGCGATCACGGCGGCACTGCGCACGGCCAACATTCGCTGCATCGAGATCGCCGATCGCTTTGGCGACGATGTGTTCTATTCGGCGATGGCGGCGATGCTCGATCGCAACAAGCGTGCGATGCGCGAGCTGATCCGCCGGACGGTTCCCGAGAAGAAGCAACACTTCGAGGACTACATCTGCGACGACGGCCTGAACATGGGTCCGTACCGCATCTCGTGCACCATGTGGCGCGAGGGCGATAAATGCATCTTCGATTTCGCCGGTACAGACCCGCAATCGATGTCTTCGATCAACTTCCTGTTGAACGAAGAGATGTTCAAGATGTTCGCCGGCGTCTACATGATCATGGTCTTCGACCCGCAGATCCTCTTCAACGACGGCTTCTACGATCTGATGGAAGTCAGGATCCCGGCCGGCTCGCTGCTCAAGCCGCTGAAGCCTGCGGCGCTGTCGTGTCGCACGCATGCGCTCGGCCGCATCTTTGACATCCTCGGTGGCCTGCTGGGCCAGGGTAATCCGGACTTCATGTGCGCGGCCGGTTTCTCCGACAGCCCGCACTTCATGTACTCCGGATACGACAAGAACGGCGAGTGGTACCAGCTCTACCAGATCACCTTCGGCGGCATTCCCGGCAAACCGTTCGGCGATGGACCTGACGGTCATTCGCTGTGGCCGTCGTTCACGAACGTGCCGAACGAGTTTCTCGAGAGCTACTTTCCGTTGCGGATCGATGCTTACGAAACCATCCCGGATACCGGTGGTGCTGGCAAGAACCGTGGTGGCAATGGCCTGCGAATCGGCTATCGCTTCCTGGAGCCAGGCGAAATCTCGATTCATGACGACCGCTGGCTGACGTATCCATGGGGTGCGAATGGTGGCGAGCCGGGCGCACGCAGCCGCAAGCTGCTGCAGCGCGCGGATGGAACCGAGGAGCTCCTCGCCTCGAAGCTCGATCACATCAAGGTTGAGGCGGGCGATCTGTTGATTGCCGATACCTGGGGCGGTGGCGGCTGGGGTGATCCGCTCGAGCGCGACGCCAAGCAGGTAGCCTTTGACGTCGACGCGGGTCTCGTGACGGCTGAAGGCGCCAAGCGTTACGGTGTCGTGATCAATGCGAAGGGTCTGTTGGACGCTGCAGCCACGGATGCGCTCCGCAAGGAGATCGCCGCCAGGCGCGGACCGAAGAAGATCTTTGATCGCGGCTTCGACACAATTGAGGAATTGAAGGCCCGCTGCCTCGAGGAGACGGGGCTGCCGCCACCACAACCGCCACGATTCACGAAGTGGGCCAAGGTTGCGGCCGAAGCGATGGCGCGTAGCGCTAAGAAGAGCGCTAAGGCGGCCTGACGCGGGCTTCCTGCCAATCGTTCGAACAAGAATCCCCGCCGCTGACCGTGACGGGGATTTTTTTTGGGAGTTTTAAACGTGTCGGATACCTATTCAAGCGTCGGCTACAGCACCGGTTCGATCGGGTTCGGGACCCGTGCAGCAGTGCTGGCCGTCGACTGGCAGGCCGCCTTCACGGATCCGCAGTTTCCGCTTGGAGGTCTCGAGCGCTTGCACCTTGCTCGGGATGAAACAGCTGCGTTGCTGCGGGTCGCTCGGGCGGCTGGTCTGCCCATTGCGGCGTGCTACACCGCTTACTGCAGCGAGCGCGACATGCCTTTCTGGAAAGTGCAGACCGTGCGGGATCGCTTCCTTTACGGCGATGCCTGCACCGCCATGGATCCGAAGATCTTCGACAAGACGGATTTCACCTATTGCAAGAACGCACCGTCGATGTTTTTCCAGACTCCGTTGATCACTTATCTGGTGCGGCAGAATGTCGATACCGTGATCGTGACTGGCTGCACGACCAGCGGCTGCGTTCGGGCAACCGTTGTCGATGCGTTCTCATTCGGATTCCGAGTACAGCTTGTTGAGGATTGCTGCGGCGACGCCGAAGAGGGCCCGCATCGCGATACCCTGCGTGACTGTGGCAGACGCTACTGCGATGTGACTTCGCGCGCTGCAGTGGAACAGTGGATCACGCGCGCGCGCAGCGCCGCTTGAAGGAGACAAGGATGCTTACTAGACGTAGTTTCGTTCAGGTTGCGCTGACCTCGGCGGGCGGCTTGCTGGTCGGTTGTCGAACATCGGCCGATCGCAGCGCCGTCGGCGAAGATCCTCGAGGCGCCGCCGATGGCACAGCCGCAGGCGGACAATTCGGGGCCTACATCGAGATCACGCCGGATAACCGGGTCTGGGTCGTGTGCCCGCAGTCCGAGATGGGGCAGGGGATCCACGATGGCTTGCCGAAGCTGGTGGCCGAGGAGCTGGAGGCCGACTGGAGTCTGGTCGAAGTGCGGATGCCCTGGGCGGACGACGCGTTCATCAATCCGTTGACCAAGCGGCATCGAACTGCCGCGAGTGAATCGACGATGATCTACTTCGACCTGCTGCGCACGGCTGGCGCTGCGGCTCGTGAGATGCTGATCGCCGCTGCGGCGGCGTCCTGGGACGTCACACCGAGTGAGTGCAGCGCCGAGCTGTCATTCGTCAAGCACGCCGCCTCTGGCCGCAGCGCCGGTTTCGGCGAGCTTGCGGCGGCGGCCGCGCTGTTGCCGGTGCCGTCTGCGCCGCGTCTCAAGCCGAACTCCGAGTTCAAATTGATCGGCACATCCACGCTGCGCAAGGACACGCCGGCAAAGTGCGACGGCAGTGCGATATTCGGTATTGATGTCGTGCAACCGGACCTGCTGTTCGCCTCGCTGCGACGCTCCCCGGCGGTGACGAGCCGCCTTGTGAGCTGGAATCGCGACGCGGCCTTGCGGCTGCCTGGTGTCGTGGATGCGTTTCCGATCGACTCCGGCATCGCGGTCGTCGCGCGCTCGACCTGGCTGGCGCGCCGTGCCGCCGAGTCACTCGAGGTCGAATTCGACGACAGCGATGCCCGCAGCGCCGATTCCGGGCAGATGCGAGCGACGATGCTGGCCGCGCTCGACAACGACGACGCGGCGCTGCCGGGCCGCCCGGTGTTCGGTGGCGGGCCGTTTGATCGGGACGCCACGTTCAAGGCGCTGGCCGCAGCGCCGATCCGCCACGAGTGGATCTATGAGGTTCCGTTCCTGGCGCATGCCGCGCTCGAGCCGCTGTGCGCAACGGCGGTCTTTCGGGATGACGGCGTCGAGATGTGGGCACCGTCCCAGCAGCCTGATCGGGCCCGCGATGTGATGGCCGCTGTCTCGGGTCGCCCGCGTGAGCAGTGCCGCTTCAACGTCACGTTCCTGGGCGGTGGTTTTGGCCGCAAATGGGAGAATGATTTCGTTCGCGAGACGCTGCAGATCGCCGCGCGCTTGCCCGGCAAGCCCGTCAAGCTGACCTGGACGCGCGAGCAGGACTTCCAGCACGATCGTTTCCGTCCGGCGCACCTGGTGCGAACGCGGGTCGGACTGGCGCGCGACGGCTCGATTCTCGCGATGCACAGTCGCACCACCGGCATCAGCATGTGGAAGTACCAGCAGCGTCGCGCGATTCCAGGCAGCGCTGATCTTTTCAGTACGGGCACGCTGATCAATGACCGGTATGCCATTGCGAATGCCTATGTCGATTGCGTTGACGTGGAGTTTCCTGTGCCGGTCGGTACCTGGCGTTCGGTGTCGCAATCGATGAACGGCTTCTTCTTCGAAAGCGCGATCGACGATATTGCCAGCATCACCGCACAGGATCCGCTGGCGCTGCGATTGAAGCTGCTGCAGAAGGATCCGCGGGCCCAGGGAGTGTTGCGGCAGGCCGCTGAGAAAGCCGGTTGGGGCAAGCGAATGCCCGAAGGGCGAGGTCTCGGGATCGCGCTCGGCATGGGCTACGAGGCGTACTGCGCCGAAGTCGCCGAGGTTACGGTTTCGGGTACAGCCCTGAATATTGACCGGATCGTCTGCGCCTTCGACTGCGGGCTGATGGTCGATCCGCACAATGTCGATGCGCAAGTCGAAGGCGGCATTGTCTGGGGCTTGTCCGCTGCCCGCGATGGCCAGATTCGTTTCGATGCCGGTGTCGCGCGCGAGACCAATTTTCACACCGCGCCGATTCTGCGAATCAGCGAAATGCCAGCCATCGAGGTGCACCTGATGAAAACTGAACACCGCGCAGGAGGCTGCGGCGAAGCGAGTGTCCCACCCGTCGCGCCAGCCATTGCCAGCGCCATTCAGATGGCGACCGGCAAGCGCCCGCGACGTCTGCCACTCATTGAAAGTGGCTGGACCTTCGGATGACGCGCGCTTTGATGGCGCGCAGCCGGGCCAACGCCGCAGCGGGGCTGTGCTTGGCGCTCCTGATCGGTCCCGCGGCCATGGCCGCGCCGACGTCCATCAGCACTGAGCTGTATCCGTTGAAGGTTACCACCGTTGCCAGCGGATTGACCGTGCCATGGGCCTTTGCGCTGCTACCCGATGGCAAGATTCTGATTACCGAACGGGCAGGAAGTCTGCGGGCGGTAGTCGGTGGCAAGCTCCTGCAGGAACCGGTGGTGGGCCTGCCTGCCGTCGTGGCTCGCGGTCAGGGCGGACTACTCGACATTGTGGCGCATCCGGCCTATGTCGAAAACCAGCTGATCTATTGGACGTATTCGGCGGGCGAGGGCGCAAGCATCGGCACGGAGCTCGCTCGCGGGAAACTCAGCTGCACGCCCGAGCGCTGCCGCGTCGACAGCGTCGAAGTACTGTTCCGCCAACAACCGAAAGTGGCCACGGCTTTTCATTTCGGCGCGAGGCTTGTTTGGGATCGCAGCGGGAATCTGCTGATGACTTTGGGTGATCGTGGCAAGCAGGACGAGGCTCAGAATCGCGGTAATCACATCGGCACCGTGATCCGGCTCAAGGACGATGGCGAGGTCGCTACCGACAACCCGTTCGTGGGTGTCGAAGGCGTCAAGCCGGAGATCTTCAGCTTCGGTCATCGCAACATCCAGGGCGCCGCGCTGCATCCGCAGACGGGTGAGCTCTGGGCTCACGAGCACGGACCCCAGGGTGGCGATGAGTTGAATATCGTCCGTCGTGGCCTCAACTACGGCTGGCCGGTCATTACCTTTGGGCGAACTTATGGTCGTGGCGAAAAGATAGGCGAGGGCACCGAACGCAGCGACATCCCGGCGCCGCTGAAAGTCTGGTTACCGACATCGATCGCGCCTGCAGGCCTTGCGTTCTATACAGGCGACCGGTTTCCGAAATGGCGCGACAGCATTTTCCTCGGTTCGCTCCGGGAGCGGCAACTGCTGCGACTGCAGCTCGACGGCAATCGCGTGGTTGCCGAAGAGCGCATAGATGGACTCGGGCGAATCCGCGATGTTCGCCAGGGAGCCGACGGCAATCTCTATGTGTTGTCCGAGTCTGAAGGCGCATTGATGCGCCTTGCGCCGACCGGCAGCTGAATTCGGTGCGCCGCGTCGGGTTCTGGCTCGGCACGGTCGCCTTCGTCGCCATGTTGTTGGCGCCGCCGCCGGTGGCGCTGAACCTTGCGGCGTGGAACACCGCGGCGCTCGCGGTGCTGATGGCAACCTGGTGGTTTAGCGAAGCGGTACCGGTAGCGCTCACGGGTAGCCTGCCGTTCCTGATCCTGCCGCTGCTTGGCATTGCCGAACCCGAGGCGGTCGCTGCGCGCTACATGTCGCCGGTACTCTTCCTTGTACTTGGCGGTGCCCTGCTCGGCTTGTCGCTCGAGAAATGGGGCCTGCATCGCAGGCTCGCGCTGATGGTCATCGCCCGCGCAAGCCGCGAGCCGTCACTGCTGATTCTCGCGCTGATGGCGGTCACCGCCTTTCTGTCGATGTGGGTCAACAACTCCGCGACCACCGTCATGATGCTGCCGATCGCGCTCGCTACGGCGGGCGCCGTCACCGGCACGCTCGATCGCGGCGACGCAACTCCGGACCAGGCCCGCTTCGCGACGGCGATTGTGCTCGCCATCGCCTATGCGGCGAACATCGGCGGCTTCGCAACCCCGATCGGCACACCGGTCAATCTCATTGCCATAGGAATGCTCGAGACCTTGTTCGAGTTCAAGCTCGGTTTCGTGCAGTGGATGAGCTTCGGCGTACCGCTGGTCGTGTTGGCCATACCGCTGTCGTGGTGGCTGCTCGTCAAGGTGTCATGTCGGTTCACGCTGGAACCCGTGCGCAGGGAAGCGATCACTGCAGCCTTGGGGACGATCGAACCACTGACGGGACCACAGCGTCGCGTGATTGCGATCGTTGCTCTGACTTGCGCCGCCTGGGTTTTTCTGCCCTTGCTGCAACGCTGGATCCCGGCGCTCAGTGATGCCGGCGTCGCGATTGCCGCAGCGCTGTTGTTGTGCGTGACGCCGGCCGGCCCCGGCGCCGCCGGCCCTCGAAGTGCCACGCTGCTCGATTGGACCGAAGCGAGAGCGGCGCCGTGGTACCTGATCGTGCTCCTCGGCGGCGGCCTCGCGTTGGCGGATGCCGTGGTTCGCACCGGGCTCAGCGCGGCCGTCGCAGACTCACTCGCAGGGCTGGGTTCATGGCCCTTGCTGCCGCTGATGCTCGCCGTCGCAGGGCTGTGCATTCTGGTGACCGAAGGCGCGAGCAACGTCGCGACCGCGACGATTTTCATGCCGATTGCGGCATCGCTCGCTCTTGCCGGTGCGCATGATGCAGTTCTCGTGGCGTTGGTCGCTGGCATGGCCGCCAGCTGGGGCCTGGCCAATCCCGCAGGTACCTCCTCGAATGCCCTGGTCTTCGGTACCGGGCGCGTCAGCGCACCTCAGATGCTGAAATTTGGCCTGCTGCAGGATCTCGGCGGAGCCATCGTCTTGAGCGTCGGCCTGTGGTTGATGCGCGACTGGTTGCCGTTGCCATGACTCGACGCTCGACGTTTGCGCAATTGTGCTGGGAGAGCGATGGGCGCGACTGGCCGAACAGGGATTGCAGCCAGTTCGTTGCAGCGGGAGGGCTTCGTTGGCATGTTCAGCAGTTCGGCCAGGGTCCCGTTGCGCTGCTGTTGCATGGCACTGGCGCCGCAACTCACTCCTGGCGTGACCTCGCGCCCATGCTCGCCGGATCGTTTCGGGTCATTGCGCTGGATCTGCCGGGGCACGGCTTTACCAACGCACCGGAGGACGAGGCAGGCTTCTCTCTGCAGGGGATGGCTGAAGCATGTGGTGCGTTGCTAGGCGTGCTGAATGTCGAACCGACCGTGGTAATCGGCCATTCCGCA
This sequence comes from Steroidobacterales bacterium, assembly GCA_038210215.1. Lineage (GTDB taxonomy): Bacteria > Pseudomonadota > Gammaproteobacteria > Steroidobacterales > Steroidobacteraceae > UBA964. The sequence goes on along the minus strand of JBBQWY010000027.1, from coordinate 24,436 downwards.
GGCGCCGCGATCCTGGCAAGGATGTGCCGCGAAGGATTGCTTCGGCCCGACGCCTTGGTCAGTCTGAACGGCGCACTCCTCCCGCTTGAGGGTGCGCGCGGTATGGTTTTCGCGCCTGTTTCACGCCTGATCGGCGGCAGCGTTCTGTTGCCAAGGACGTTCGCCTGGTTGGCGTCGCGAACCCCCTACGTGCGGAAAATCCTGGCCGAGACCGGCTCGAACATCGACCGACGGGGCGCTGATCTGTACCAGCGGCTTGCGAGCTCGCCGCGTCATGTCGCTTCGGCGCTGCGGATGATGGCAAACTGGGACCTGCAGACGATGGGCCGCGATCTTCAACAGCTCAGGACTCCACTGACGCTAATCACTGGCGAAAACGATCGAACGATCCCGCCCGCTGATTCGCAACGGGTTCGAGCTTTGTCTCCGACAGCGCGACTCATCCTGCTCCCGGAACTTGGACATCTCGCACATGAGGAAAACCCGGCTCTCGTTGCCGAACTTGTTCGACAGATCCTCGAAAGCAGGGTCGTAGAGTTTCCATGAACCAGACGCGTCATTCCGAGGCCCTTCGCAACCATCCGTTGCGTATCGAGTTGAACGACGAGGTGCATGCACGCCCGACCGAACCGCTGCTGGCGCCCGTGCGTCTGTCTTATCTGGTGCTGCATTCGGTGGGTGATCGGGAAAGTGAGTGGCGCGGTGTATGCGAGCTGGCTGAGCGTTATGGGGCAACCCCGCCTGCGTCCAGCGCGAATCACTACGTCGCGGCGATGGGGGAGTTCCGCCTGAAATGGGAGCGCCACGCTGAATTCTCCCGCTACCAGTTCATTGTCGACGGCGTGGATGGGCACGAGTCGTTCTCATCGCCCGCGTTGGACTTGGTGCCGGAGGAGTGGCTGTCACGCCTGCCTGGGCAGTTGATGGTTGCGATCCATGCCATCATCGTCGATGCAGGCGCAAGTGAACCTGACGTCGGTGCCATCGCCGACGAGCACTTTGCAGGCCAGGTTCTGCTCGGATCTCTGGTCGGCGATGGAGGCGGCATTGCCTTGACCGACTTTCGCATCGGGCCAGACGGTTTCAGCAGGCTTCTGATTCACAATCGCAGCATGAGTCCGCTGCAGGCAGGTCGCCTGGTTCAGCGCGTCCTGGAGATCGACACCTATAGAGTGATGGCCTTGCTGGCGCTGCCAGTTGCACGTGATCTTGCTCCTTTCCTGACACGTTGCGAGCGGGAAGTGGCCGAGATCACCACGCGTCTGAGCTCTGCCAGCGAGGCAGACGAGCCGGGCTTGCTTGATCGGCTGACGCGCCTGGAAGCCGAGATCGGCACGCGGGAGTCGGTTACTCATTACCGATTCGGTGCCGCCGCAGCCTACTACGAGCTGGTTCAGCGGCGAATCGCCGAACTGCGGGAAGAACGCATCGCCGGGCTGCAGACTTTTCAGGAGTTCACCGAGCGTCGCCTGGCTCCTGCGATGAACACCTGCATTGCCACGGCACACCGACAGGATTCAGTTTCGGCACGCGTGGCGCGCACGACCCGCTTGCTCTCGACACGGGTCAATATCACCAACGAACGCCAGAACCATGCGCTGCTGGAGTCGATGAACCGTCGGGCGGGATTGCAGATCCGCCTGCAACAGACGGTCGAGGCGTTTTCCGTCGCAGCAGTGACCTACTATGTGGTGGGGATCATTGCCGTTGCCGCGGAGGCCCTGTTGGAGCTCGGAGTGCCTCTGAGGCCGGAACTGATTGCTGGGTTCAGCATCCCGCTCGTTCTCACACTGGCGACTCTGGGCGTCGGTGCGATCCGCCGCCGCGTAGCCCGCTCATCGCAGCAGACCTGAAGAAACGGTCCGACTCCTGCCGTGATCGAACCGCCGCGACCCATTCCGCTTTCGCCGATCCTCGCGCTGATTCGTACGCTGGTGCAGGGCGACCGAGACCTGCTGAGTCTTGTGCCGGCGGAGGCCTATCGGATCGATATCGGCTCGCTGGGCTATTCGCGCCGTTCGATTCTGATCGTCAACGCGCCGGAGCTGACGCGATCCATTCTGACGGACCCGCTGGATGTGTTTCCAAAGAATGACCTGATGGTCGGTGCGCTCGAGCCGCTCGTCGGAGATTCGATGTTCGTCTCGAGCGGTGACCGTTGGCGCCAACAGCGTCGCATGATCGATCCTGCTTTCTCGCAGATCCGCATCGGGCGAGCTTTCACGCAGATGACTGCCGCCGTCGACGCCTATGAAGCTCACCTCGATGGCATCGCTGAACGCAACGAGCCGTTCTCCCTGGATCTTGCGATGAGCCATCTGACGGCGGACATCATTACACGGACAGTGTTCTCGACCTCGCTGGAATCCCAGGTTGCGCGCGAGGTGTTCGGCGCCTTTACGGAGTTCGAGCGCAGTGTTGCCCAGGTGCAGTTGCGGCGACTGATCTTCGATCCGGCGTTCAAGAAGATTCCGCAGGTTCCCAGCGTGCTGGAAGCATGCAGCGACATCCGCGCACAGCTCGGGCAGTTGCTCGATACACATGCAGGAGTCGGGCCAGGCAAGTTCAACGATATCGCCTCGGCCATTGTCGAGGCGCGTGACGTCGAAAGCGGAGCGCAGTTCAGCCGCGAGGAACTTATCGATCAGCTCGGCGTGATGTTCCTGGCCGGACACGAGACGACCGCGAGCGCCTTGACGTGGGCCTTCTACATCCTTGCCACCCAACCAGAAATGCTCCGGCGCTTGCGGGCCGAGGTCGATGAGCAGGCGGGCACAGACGCCATCAGCTTCGAGTTGACACGGCAGCTCGGCTTTGTGCGCAATGTATTTCGCGAGACTCTGCGGTTATACCCGCCAATCACCTTCATACCGCGTGTCGCGGCAGAGTCGACCAGGATTGGCCGGGTCAAGGTCAAGCGCGGTGCGATGATCATGATCTCGCCCTGGGTCATACATCGCCATGAGAAATTCTGGCGAGCACCGCATGCTTTCGATCCAGACCGGTTCTCGCCGCAGCGCGAGCATGAGCTGATATCTGGAACCTACATTCCGTTCGGCCAGGGGCCGCGCGTCTGCGTCGGTGCGGCCTTTGCGACGACCGAGAGCACACTGATACTCGCCCGCCTCGCGCGTAGATTCGACTTTCACGTCGAGGCGCCGGAGAGGGTCCGACCGACTGCCCGGCTCACAACCCGGCCGGCGGAGCAGATCATGTGTCGGATCAGTCGGCGCAGGTCTACTCGAACCAGCTGATATCGGCCGTCGATGCCTCACCGAAAGTTTTCCCTGCGAACATTGTCTGGGCCAGGATCTGGTACGAGGTGGCGGGCATCAGCATGAAGGGCAGCGGGTCCGAAAGCGCCCAGCTGACATCCCGTGCCCGCAACAGCTGCCGAAGGTTGTGGCGTCGCTGTCCAGAATCTCGAATCGATGCCTGGGTTTCAGTCAGGCAGGGCCAGAACTGCTGCAGCAATCGCTCGCCGCGGAACCTGATCGGAGCGGCCATGCCAGGATCAAGTATCGCGCCGGCAAGGTCTGCGGCCTCGAGGAAATGCACGCCGCTCGTGACGCGTGGATTGCACTCGATCGCGACGGCACGTCCGGCGGCATCGACGATGAAGTCGAAGGACACGAAACCGCTGAGATGGGCACGCTCGATGAACTCATTGACCCAGCGCGTGATCGCCGGCTGTTCGACGACGCGTTCGAAACAGACGGCCACCGTGCCGGACATCACGACACCGCGATAGATGCTTGTCACCAGGGTCCGCCCACAGTGGGTGATCGAGCAGGTGCTGAACAGCGAACCGGATATAAACTCCTGCACGATGACCTGCTCCGCCGTCCCGCTGCGGTCCGCCTGTGTCCCGGCGTCATGAATCTCGACTCCGCGTCCCGAGCATGAGTACACCGGCTTGGTAACATGCCTGACGGTGCGTGCAATGTGAGCGGCTTCTGCCGAGCCCGCCAGCGCTGTGCGGGGCACGGTCATTCCGAGTGAAGCGGCAAGCTCAATGAACTTGGCCTTGCTGTGCAGCGCGGTCAGCATCTGCTGGTTCATGCCAAACAGGCGCACACTCGCAGGCAGGCTGTCGGACAGGCCCGCGACGTGCATGGCCTCTTCTGACACCGGTACGATCAAATCGATGTGCTCCCGATCAATGATCGCGCGCAGGTCCGCTAGGTATGCGGTCTTGCCGTCCCGCGGCGCCCGAACGACATAGCTGGCGCTGACAGCGCGCGAAACGCGGCACAAATGCCAGCGGAACGGCTCTGCCACCACTACGCGGCAGCCGGCCGCGGCCAGGCCGCGCGCCAGATCGAGCGACTTGGGCATCCGGCCGTTTGTCAGCAGTACCGTGGAGGTCATCAGGTTGTTCCGCGCGCGTGCTTGTTGACGCATGGGGCGATTGCTATTGTGGCAGCAGTATCTTCGCAAGGAATGCGCATGAACGATTCTACTGACGCACGGCAGCCGCACGCGATCGTTATTGGTGCCGGCTTCGGCGGGCTCGCTGCAGCCGTGAGGCTGGGTGCAAAGGGTTACCAGGTCACGATCGTCGAGCGGTTGGACGCTCCGGGCGGAAGAGCCTATGTTTATCGAGACGCCGGGTTCACCTTCGATGCCGGTCCTACGATCATCACTGCACCCCATGTGTTCGAGGAACTCTGGGCCTTGTGCGGCCGTCGCATGAGTGACGACGTAACGCTGCGCCGTATCGATCCGTTCTACAAGATCCGCTTCGACGACGGCGATACCTTCGACTGCAGCGCGGACCTCGAGCGGATGCGTGCCGAGGTGCAACGCGTCGCCCCCGAAGACGTGCCGGGGTTCGATCGCTTCTTGCTTGAAAGCGAGCGAATCTACAAGGCCGCGTTCGAGGGACTCGCCGCGGTGCCGTTTCACCAGTTCGGCACGATGCTGCGCGCGGCGCCTGACCTGCTGCGGCTTGGCGGCTATAGGTCCGTCTACTCCAAAGTCAGCCAGTATTTTCGCAACGAAAAGCTGCGCATTGCCTTCAGTTTTCATCCGCTGCTGATTGGCGGCAATCCGTTCTCGACGACCGCTTATTTTTGTCTGATTGCGCATCTGGAGCGCAGTTTCGGCGTGCACTATGCGCTCGGCGGAACGGGATCTCTGGTTCGTGGCCTCGTCGGACTGATCGAATCCCAGGGCGGTCACTTGCGTTTCAGTGCCGAGGTCAGCCAGATCATCGTCGAAGCCGGTCGCGCCCGCGGCGTTCGCCTGGCATCAGGCGAGATCCTGCGCTCGGACATTGTCGTCTCGAACGCCGATCCGGCCTGGACTTACAGCCAACTGCTGTCCGAGACGCCGCGTCGGCGCTGGACCGATCGCAAGCTCGAGAGCGCGGATTACTCGATGAGTCTGTTCGTATGGTATTTCGGCACGCGGCGTCGCTATGAAGATGTCTACCACCATACGATGGTGCTGGGGCCGCGGTATCGGGAGTTGCTCGCAGACATCTTTGAACGGAAGGTGCTGTCCGAGGACTTCAGCCTGTACCTGCATCGTCCGACCGCCAGCGACGCATCCCTGGCGCCAGCCGGGTGCGACGCCTTCTATGTGCTTTCCCCAGTCCCGCACCTTGGTAGTGGTACCGACTGGGCGACGCAGGCAGAACCGTACCGGAAGTCCATCGAGGAGCGGCTTGAGAACACCTTGCTGCCTGGATTGTCGGAGTCAATCGTCACGTCGCGCGTGTTGACGCCTCAGGACTTCCGCGATCGCCTGCTATCGGTGAATGGCGCTGCCTTCGCATTCGAGCCGCGGCTGTTCCAGACCGCCTGGTTTCGTCCCCACAATCGCAGCGAAGAAGTGGCAGGCTTATACCTGGTGGGGGCCGGCACGCATCCCGGCCCTGGCCTGCCCGGCGTTGTGACGTCGGCGCGCGTGGTCGACCAGCTGGTACCGGCGGTCAGCTCACGCGTCTGAAGTGGGCGACGCCCTCAGGCGTCGCCAAGATCCTCCAGGCAGGCTCGCGCGGCCAATCGACCGGACATCGCCGCCATGGGGACTCCTGGCCCCGGATGCACCGAGCCGCCCGCCAGGTAAAGGCCCCGCAATCGACTGCGGGCGCCCAGCCGCTTGAATGTCGTCATCGAACCGTGATTCGCGCTGCCATAGAGCGCGCCGCCGGTCCCGGGAAACAGCTCGTTGAATCCCTGAGGGGTTGTCACCACTTCGCTCGTCGAGCGTTCCTGAAGTTGCAGGCCGCAACGCGCAAGAACCCGTGTGGCGGCTTCGGCATGGCGATCAAGGTCCGTCAGCGACAGCGGCGCGCGGTCACCATCAGCCGGCGCGTTGATCAACATCAGCAGGCGCTCCCGCTGACCGGTCGATGGAGCACGCGTGTCGCTGCGGTCCTGGGCACAGAGGTACACGGTCGGTGATCCGCAGATCTCCCGCCGCCGGAAGATTGCGTCGAACTCGTCCGTGTAGTCGTCGCCAAAAAAAACATTGTGATGTGCCAGTTCGAAGCCTGACGGACGGGCGGTGGTGCACCAGGTTACCGCTGACAGGGAGCGCGCTCCGGGCGCAGTGGCCTTTGTGACCCTCGCAGCGTGAGGCCCGAGCAGACCGGCGCCAAGCGCGGCGACGTCTCCGGCAAAGACAACGCTGGCGCTCGAGATGCTGTCGCCGTCGCTCAAAGTGACGCCCGAAACCCGAGAACCATCGGTCAGGATCTCCTGCACGTGGCTTCCAAAACGAAACTGCACGCCAAGTGATTCCGCCAGCGATTGCAGTGCGATGGCAACCTGGCGCATGCCTCCGTTGACGAGCCAGACCCCATCCTGTTCGACATGCGCCACCAGCATCAGGGTTGCCGGCGCCTGCATCGGCGACGAGCCGCAGTAGGTCGCGTAACGACCGAATAGCTGACGCAGGCGTGGATCACGGAACTGTTGCGCAAGCGACTGCCAGAGCGTTCTGAACGGCGCGGTTTCCCACAAGGCACCGAGACGACTCCAGCCCACCCGCCGTACCAGTTGCAGCGGTGAGGGACGCTGGTCGGCAATGAAACTGTCGCGCAGCGTCGCGAATACGCGGGCGCTGCGCGCGCAGAAGTCGCGGTAATTGGCAGCGTCTGCCTCGGATGCAAACTCCGCGATGCTCGCGGCAGATCGTTCGATGCTCGCGTGCAGATCGAGCCGGCCGCCATCAGACCAGGCGTGGCGCGCGAGAGTCTCTGCTGCTTGCAGCTCAAGATGATCCTGCAGTCGTGCTCCGGCATCGCTAAACAGACCTTCGAGTATCCAACGCATCGTGAACACGGTCGGTCCGGCATCGATACCGGCGCCATCAACGCTGATCTGACGAATCTTGCCGCCGCTGCTTGCGGCGCGCTCTACTACGGTCACTGCCGCGCCACGACGGGCGAGATCGATCGCCGCTGCAAGGCCCGCAATGCCGGCGCCGACGACGATGATGGGAGGAGGGCGCACTCAGCGTTGTCGGGCGGCCCGGGAAACGGACGCCTGATGATAGAGGATCAGGGCGAGCCCGGTGCCAAGTGGAATCGACCACAGACCGGGATGCAGCGCGAGTTCGGGAATCAGCCGTACGGACCCGAAGGCAAAAAACGCGGTGTAGACAGAAATTCCAGCGCCGATACCGCCCTTGATGTGCTCCAGCGCCCAGTCATGCTTCCTTGGTGAAGCCTTGTACATGAAGCGCAGGTTGGTCGCGACCGTGGCAAAGCCAACCACCGAGAAAGCCATCATCAGCGTCTGGTCAATCTTCCAGCCCTGCCAGGCACAGTTCAACGACGCCAGCAGCAGAATCCATTGCAACCCCTGATTGCGCCATTCGAGATTCCCGCGATGATTCCGAACGTTTCTGACGCACAGCCACGAGTACCACGCCAGATTGATCGTGAGGATCCCCAGGTAGAGCATCATCCAGCCGAACACGCCGCGGATCAGCGGAACATCCTGCATCAGCGGATGAGTTTCGAGCGGCCAGCGCAGCGACATCAGGCTCATGCAGATCGCCAGGCAAGCGGTGACAAGCATGGCCACGAAGAACACGCGCCCCCAGCGCCGATGATTCCGGCCGCCCTTCTGTGAAAGCACCGGGATCCAGAATGAGACCGCGCCGAGCGTGCCTGTGACGATGTGGGCCCCGATCAGCACGTTGAATTGCCACATGCGCAAAGCCTACCTTGACTTGGCTCGGCGTGTCTTGAACGGCAGCAAGACCTGCACCCAGCGACTTGCAAAGCGATCCAGATCCAGGCTCTCGTGAACGGCTTCGAGCGCTTGGCCACCAAGTGACAGCCGCATACGCGAGCGGTTGTAGAACGGCGTGTCCTCAAGTGTTGCGATGACCCCGGGAGGAGACTCTGGGTCGCTGCGCACTGGCCGGCGGATGCCCCAACCCGTTCGTGTGGTCGCTTGCAGCGTCGGGCCAGCTGCCGGTGTGTGCACGGAACCGTCGGCCAGAAAACGCAACGCGTGCATGACATCCTTGCCGTTTCGATCGACGACGTCGTAGAGCACGGTCGTGGCACGCTGCTCGACGGTTCGCAACCAGGTCCAGTGGCGCAGATCGCGCTCGAGGGGCGCGGATCCTCTGTTGGTATCCAGATAGGCTGCACCCTGCCACGCGAGCCGCGGCTGATCGAAGCTGACCGAGACGCGGGCAAACGGCGCCAACACGCACCACTGATGATGGCCGCGAGAATCCAGCAACCTCGATGCGCTGAATCGGGTGACGGTCTCAAGTTCTACGGTGCCGCGCAGTGCTCGACCCATCGGCACGCAACGCTCGTCCACACGGATCTGTAATCCGGTTGCTGTCCGACTCAATTGGCTGCGACCCAGCCTGAATATCTTCGCACTCCTCGACACGGCCTCGCGACGATACTCGCTGAGTGCCCAGCGTCTGTGCGAAACACCATAAAGCGCGACGTTCAGCGCGCAGAACTCCTGCGGATCGGCAGGTCCCTGTCGCCGGGCTCGGGCGTAATACGGTGAGAACACGCTGCCGACAAAGGCGATCAGGGTCAGGCCATGCTGCCCGTCGTCGCTGACCGCATCCAGATACCACCAGACATAGCCGTCGTCAGGCACTTCGCAATCAAAGGCCTCGAGATCAGCTGCCGCATTGCGCTCGATCATGTCATGGTATGTTAGCGCGATGACAGCATCGGATGACTGTGCAACCCTGCTTCGGAGAGGCTCGAGAACCTTTTTTCTCGCCTCAAGACTTCTTCCGATTCATGTCCGTCAGCCCGCCGAGGCACTGTATGGCTTCTGTCGCCTTGCCGACGATGCCATCGATATCGGAGACCCGGAAGACGCGCAGCTGCGTTTGACCGATCTGGAACACCGACTGGATCTTGCCTACGCCGGCACGCCCCGAAACATTCCGGCGGATCGCGCATTCGCGGTATTGGTGGCCGAGTACGCCATTCCGCGTGCCTTGCCGCAGGGGTTGCTCGAAGGCTTCGCATGGGATGCCGAAAAGCGCCGCTACGAAGATCTCGATGCGCTGCACGCTTACGGGGTCAGGGTCGCAGGCACCGTCGGCGCCATGATGGCGATGATCATGGGAGTCCGCGATCCCGCCATGGTCGCGCGCGCGTCGGATCTCGGGGTGGCCATGCAGCTGACCAACATCGTGCGTGATATCGGTGAGGATGCCAGGGCTAATCGGATTTATCTGCCGCTGCAGTGGCTGCACGCCGCGGGCATTGATCCGGACACGTGGATTCGCCAGCCTTGTTTCGATGAACGCCTGACGCAGCCCATAGCGCGCCTGTTACACGCTGCAGATGCGCTCTATGACTCGGCCCGTGCCGGTATCTCCGCTTTGCCCTTCGGATTGCGATCTGGCATCCGTGCGGCAGCGTTGCTGTATCGGGAGATCGGCGTCGAAGTCGCACGGCGAGATTTCGACTCGGTCAATAGTCGCGCGGTGGTTCCGACCCGCAGGCAGCTCGTGCTGCTCGCGCGCAGCGTTGCCGCACCGCACTGGGCGCCGGCCATTGATTCATCCGTGATGCCCGCAGCCCAGTTTCTCGTCGATGCCGTGGGCGCCGCACCGAACCCCAGCGCGCGCCCTGGCGGCATCGAGTGGGTTGTCGAGTTGTTTGCGCGCCTTGAAGAGCGTGAGCGCGCTATGGTGCACGAACGGCCACGGCGTGGACAAACCGCCAGCGCCTGAATTGCTGCTGCGGCTCCTCGGTCGCTGGCGCAGGGCTCGCGATCGCCTCTTGACCAGCGAGCGTTTTCAGAGCGCCGCGCTGAGCTTTCCGCCGGCTCGCTGGATTGCCAGGCGAAGGGCACGCCGGCTGTTCGACCTTTGTGCCGGATTCGTCTATTCACAAGTGTTGCTGGCACTCGTGCAGACCGGGTGGTTGCGGCGACTGGCAGAATCGCCGTGTTCCGTTTCTGAGCTCGCCGCCGCTGCAGATCTTCCGGAGGACTCCGCCCGGCGCCTGCTGAGCGCAGGCTGCGAACTTGAATTGATCGAAGCGCGCGGTGAGGGGCGGTACGGACTGGCGGCGCTCGGTGCCGCAGCCGTCGGCAACCCCGGAGTGCTGGCAATGGTCGAGCATCATCCGATGTTCTATCGGGATCTTGAGCAGCCCGTAAGGCTGCTGCGCGAGCGCGGCAAGGGCGCAGAGTTGCGCAGTTTCTGGTCCTATGCGGATGGACGCGATCCCACCCAGCTGGGTGCGGCCGAGGTGGCGGCCTACAGTCGCTTGATGGCCGCTTCCAATTCGTTCGTCGCCGAGGAAATCGCAGCGGCGTATCCGTTGCGTCGCCACAAGCGGGTGCTGGATCTGGGTGGCGGCAATGGTCAGTTCGTGGCGTATCTTGCGGGTCGGTTCAAGAACCTGCAGCTGGTCCTGCTCGATCTGCCCGGAGTGATCGAAGAAGTGCAGCGATGCCAACGGGCCGGTGAGTTCCCGGCGAATATCGAGCTGCTGGCCGGCAACTTCAACGGACCGCTGCCTGCACACGGAGCCGACCTGGTCATGCTGGTGCGGGTCGTGCACGACCATGACGATGCGGTTGTCGCGCGGCTGTTGCGCTCAGTGTTCGAAAGTCTGCCCGGCGGCGGCCAGGTGCTGGTCGCCGAGCCGATGGCTGATTCACGCGAAGCGGGCCGGATCGGCGCCGCGTACTTTGGCCTGTATTTCCTTGCGATGGGGCAGGGACGTTCGCGATCAGCCGTCGAGATCGCCGAATTGATGCGCAGCGCCGGATTCGTCAAGGTGCGGCGGCTTGCAACCCGCCTGGAAATCCACGCGCAACTGCTGACCGGCACGCGGCCATGAATTGGAATCGCCCGCTTGACTGTTAACCTAGCTTGACGCTTTTAACCGTCAGCGTAGACTAACAGTCGCCGCTTGGAGACCTCGGGTATGTTGCCCGAGGAGCAGGCACAGCGGGAGAGGGGATCTGGCCGCGCACTTGAACACCGTTGCGGTGGTGCTAGAAGGACCTGAGCGTCTGTCGCTCAATGAGCTGCCTTTGTCTGCACCGACGCCCGAAGATGTCGTTGTCGCGGTCGACTGGAGCGGTATCAGCACGGGAACCGAGCGTCTGCTCTGGGAAGGCCGGATGCCTGCTTTCCCGGGTATGGGATATCCACTCGTCCCGGGCTACGAATCAGTCGGGCGCGTCGTCACCGCCGGCGAGAGCTCGGGCCGCAGGGTAGGCGATCATGTTTTCGTTCCAGGCGCCAAGTGCTTCGGTAATGTTCGCGGCTTGTTTGGTGGTGCAGCGTCTCGACTGGTGTTGAGCGGCGCCCGCACGGTGCCGGTGCCGAGTCAACTCGGCCCGCAGGCGGTGCTGCTGGCCCTCGCCGCGACGGCCCAGCATGCAATCGGCACACCCCTGGCGCGCTTGCCGGATCTGATCATCGGCCACGGCGTGCTCGGACGGCTGATCGCGCGGCTCACGCTTGTGCATGGCGGGGCAGCACCGGTGGTCTGGGAAGTCAACGCGGCGCGACGCAGTGGCGCCACGGGTTATGAAGTCATTGACCCGCAGTCAGACTCGCGACGCGACTACCAATCCATTTACGACGTCAGCGGCGACCCGCGCCTACTGGATCAGCTGATCGCGCGGCTTGGCTTTGGCGGCGAGATCGTGCTGGCCGGTTTCTACAGCGAGCCCCTCAGTTTTTCGTTTGCGCCGGCCTTCATGCGCGAGGCGCGCCTGCGCGTCGCCGCTGAATGGAAGGAAGCGGACCTGGTGATCGCGAGCAAGCTGATTGCCGAAGGAAGTCTCAGTCTCGACGACTTGATCACTCACCAGGCGGTGGCTGCAGATGCGGCCGGCGCGTATCGGACGGCGTTTGGCGACCCCAGCTGCCTGAAGATGGTTCTGGATTGGAGAAATCACGGATGAACGCGAAACCGAACATCTCCGCCGCTGCAGCGCTGCAGCAGATCAAGGTCAACCTGCAGGCTGAAGCTGCAATCGAGCCCGATCCGGTGCAGACCTCGCCGGCCGCCAAGACCACGCAGATCATCGCGATCTACGGCAAGGGCGGCATCGGCAAGAGTTTCGCTCTCGCCAACCTGTCCTGCATGATGGCGCAGCAGGGCAAGCGGGTACTGCTGATCGGCTGCGACCCCAAGAGCGATACCACTTCGCTGCTGTTCGGGGGGCGCGCCTGCCCGACGATCATCGAAACATCCTCGAAAATGAAGCTCGCAGGCCAGCAGGTCTCGGTCGGTGACGTCTGCTTCAAGCGCGATGGCGTGTTTGCGATGGAGCTCGGTGGCCCGGAGGTCGGCCGCGGCTGTGGCGGGCGCGGCATCATTCACGGCTTCGAAACCCTCGAGAAGCTTGGCTTCCATGATTGGGGTTTCGATTACGTTCTACTGGATTTTCTCGGCGACGTGGTCTGCGGCGGGTTCGGTCTGCCGATCGCGCGCGACATGTGTCAGAAGGTCATTGTGGTCGGCTCCAACGATCTGCAGTCGCTGTACGTCGCCAACAACGTCTGTTCCGCGGTGGAATACTTCCGCAAGCTCGGCGGCAATGTCGGCGTCGCCGGCCTCGTCATCAACAAGGACGATGGCACGGGAGAGGCGCAGGCGTTTGCCGAAGCCGCAGGCATCCCGGTGCTGGCCGCAATTCCGGCGCACGATGACATTCGCCGCAAGAGCGCAAACTACGAAATTGTCGGCAAGATCGGTGGCCAGTGGGGTCCGCTGTTTGAAGAGCTCGCGACGAATGTCGCCGAGGCACCGCCACTTCGGCCGAAGCCGCTGACTCAGGATGCGCTGCTCGGGCTGTTCAAGGGCGAGGCTGTCGGGCGCAACGTCAAACTGGAGCCGGCCTCTTTCGAGGACATGTGTGGCGGCACCGTGACCGCCAAACCAACTCTGGAAGTTATCTACGATGCCGTCTGAGGTCTCGTCAGTGCCCGCCGCGCAGCGCGACGGCCTCGGCTGTCACGCGGGCAAGGATCAGATGCGTCGCGCGGCAGCGGCAGCCGGCAAGAGCGAGTCGCTGGCGCAATACGCCAAGGACTATCCCGCGGGTCCGCACGATCAGCCGCAGAGCATGTGCCCGGCGTTCGGCTCGCTGCGCGTCGGCTTGCGGATGCGGCGTACCGCGACGGTACTGAGCGGCTCGGCCTGCTGCGTCTATGGTCTGACGTTCACCTCGCATTTTTATGGTGCGCGCCGCACGGTCGGTTACGTGCCGTTCAACTCGGAATCACTGGTCACCGGCAAGCTTTTTGAAGATATCCGCGAGAGCGTCTTCAAGCTCGCCGATCCGGCGCTGTACGACGCCGTTGTCATCATCAACCTGTGCGTGCCGACGGCCTCTGGCGTGCCCTTGCAACTGCTGCCGAAAGAGATCAACGGCGTGCGGATCATCGGCATCGACGTGCCGGGCTTTGGCGTGCCGACGCACGCCGAAGCCAAGGACGTGCTGGCAGGCGCGATGCTGCGCTATGCGCGCACCGAAGCGTCGCAGGGTCCCGTGCAGGCGCCGCGCGCGGGTCGGGCGGGCAAGCCGACGGTCACACTGATCGGCGAGATGTTTCCGGCCGATCCGGTGGGCATCGGCATGATGCTTGAACCCCTGGGTCTTGCTGCCGGACCCGTAGTTCCGACGCGCGAGTGGCGCGAGCTGTATTCGGCACTCGACTGCGCGGCGGTGGCCGCGATTCATCCGTTCTACACCGCATCGATCCGCGAGTTTCAGACCGCTGGCAGGACAGTCGTCGGCTCCGCACCGGTCGGCTGCGACGGCACGGCAGACTGGCTCGATTCGATCGGGGCAGCGTGCAATGTTCCCGCTGACCGAATCGGTGCGGCCAAGAATCAACTGCTGCCTGCGATCCGCGCTGCGCTCGCCAAAGCGCCGATCAGTGCACGGATCACGCTGAGCGGCTACGAGGGTTCCGAACTGCTGGTCGGTCGCCTGCTGGTCGAGAGTGGCGCGGACCTGCGCTATGTCGGCACCGCCTGCCCACGCACGCCATGGTCCGACAGCGACCGCGTATGGCTCGAAGAGAAGGGCGTGCATGTGCAGTATCGCGCCTCGCTGGAGCAGGATCTGGCGGCGATGGAGGAGTTCAAGCCAGACCTTGCAGTGGGCACCACGCCCGTCGTGCAGGCGGCCAAGGCCCGCGCGATACCGAGTCTCTACTTTACCAACCTGATATCAGCCAGACCGCTGATGGGACCCGCTGGCGCTGGCTCGCTGGCGACGGTGATCAATGCGGCGCTGGCCAGCAAGTTCCGATTCGATGAAATGCAGGCTTTCTTTGCGGGGGTCGGTGAGGGGTATGCCGCAGGGATCTGGGAAGACACGCCCCGCGACCGACCGGAGTTCCGCGAGCAGTACCGTCGCAAGCTCGCCAAGCAGGCCGCCAAGCTGAAGGCCGAGGAGATGGGAGCCTGATGCTCGTCCTCGATCACGATCGTGCGGGTGGCTACTGGGGCGCTGTATATGTGTTTACGGCCATCAAGGGTCTGCAGGTCATCATCGATGGACCCGTTGGCTGCGAGAACCTGCCCGTGACTTCAGTGCTGCATTACACCGACGCGCTGCCACCGCACGAGTTGCCGACGGTTGTCACCGGGCTGGCGGAGGAGGAGCTGGGCCAGCACGGCACCGAAGGTGCCATGCGTCGCGCTCACAAGTCGCTGGATCCGGAATTGCCGGCTGTCGTGGTTACCGGCTCGATTGCCGAAATGATCGGCGGCGGCGTTACCCCGCAGGGCACCAACATCCAGCGCTTCCTGCCCCGGACCATCGACGAAGACCAGTGGCAGACTGCGGACCGCGCAATGTACTGGCTGTGGACCGAGTACGGTGCTCGCGGCAAGACGGTGCCGGCACCGAAACCGCGGGTAGAAGGTGAGAAGCCTCGCGTCAACCTGATCGGTCCGACCTACGGCTACTTCAACACCTGCTCGGATCTTGCCGAGATCCGCCGGTTGGTCGAAGGCATTGGCGCTGAGATCAACATGGTGTTCCCGCTGGGCAGCCATCTGGCCGATGTCGGTCATCTTGCCAACGCCGAAGTCAACGTCTGCATGTATCGCGAGTACGGGCGCCTGCTCTGCGAGGCCCTCGATCGACCCTACCTGCAGGCGCCGATCGGACTGCACAGCACGACGCGGTTCCTGCGCAAGCTCGGCGAGCTGCTCGGCATTGATCCGGAACCCTTCATCGAGCGTGAGAAGCACACGACCATCAAGCCGCTTTGGGATCTGTGGCGCTCGGTGACCCAGGATTTCTTTGGCACAGCCAGTTTCGCCATCGTTGCCAACGAAACCTATGAGCGCGGCGTCCGCAACTTCCTCGAGACGGAGATGGGACTGCCCTGCACGTTCTCGGTGGCGCGCAAGCCTGGTGGCAAGACCGACAACGAAGCGGTACGTGCCTCGGTACACACCAAGACGCCACTGATCCTCTTCGGCAGCTACAATGAGCGAATGTATCTCGCGGAGAAGGGCGGCCGGGCGATGTTCATTCCCGCATCCTTTCCGTTGACGATCGTGCGCCGCCATACAGGGACGCCGTTCATGGGCTATTCGGGCGCGACCTTCCTCGTGCAGGAAGTCTGCAACGCGCTGTTCGACGCCCTGTTTCACATCCTGCCACTGGCCACCGACATGGATCGGGTCGAGGCAACGCCCGCGAGGTTGCATCGGGAAGTCTCGATGCCCTGGGACGAGGCTGCACATCGAATGCTGGAGGAGCTTGTCGAGAACGAGCCGGTGCTGGTGCGTATTTCAGCTGCGAAGAGGCTGCGCGATCAGATCGAGCGCGACGCACAGGCCGCGGCCGAGCGGCGCGTGACGGCAGAGCGGGTCGCTCGCACGCAACTGGCGATGAGCGCCGGGCGGGCAGCATGAGTTTTTACGGTTGGTGTAGTAATTGTAACTACGACAATCCCAGCCGCGCGGGACGGGCGCGGTAACGGCCGCAAGGCCATTTGGAGGTGATGAGTATGGCTCTATCGGGGCTGACTGAAGGTGAGGCTAAGGCATTCCATAGCCTCTTCATGACAGGGTTCATTGTATTCACGGTAATCGCGATCGTTGCGCACTTCCTGGTGTGGCAGTGGCGCCCCTGGTTCCCCGGAACCGGTGGCTACACTTCAATGATCGACGGCGCTCGCGAAACAGTGGGCGCATTGATTACGTTCTTGGTGTAGGAGAAAGAACCATGTGGAGAGTCTGGTATCTCTTCGATCCGCGAAGAACGTTGATCGCGATGTTCACGTTCCTGTTTGTGCTGGCGCTGGTGATTCATTTCATCCTGCTCAGCACCGATCGGTTCAATTGGATCGAGGGTCCGCGCGCGGCAATTGCTGCCGAGGTGTCCTCGATGCCTGCTGCAACCGTGGCACAGGTAACGCTCAACTAGCGTTTCTAGCCATCGGCCGCGGTCGGGGAGCAGAGTTTTGAGCTGCTCCCCGATCGCAGCCAACCGGAGGAATGAACCGTGGCGATGCTGAGTTTTGAAAAGAAATACCGAGTGCGTGGCGGCACGCTGGTGGGCGGAAACCTGTTCGACTTCTGGGTCGGGCCTTTTTATGTGGGTTTCTTCGGTGTCACGACGATCTTCTTTGCGGTCCTCGGAACCGCTCTGATCGTATGGGGTGCCGCGCTTGGCCCCACGTGGAACCTCTGGCAGATCAGTATCGCGCCACCCGATCTCAAATATGGTCTGGGCATGGCGCCTCTGCAGGACGGGGGTCTATGGCAATTGATCACGGTCTGTGCCATCGGGGCGTTTGTCTCGTGGATGCTTCGGCAACTGGAGATCTGCCGCAAGCTCGGCATGGGTTACCACGTGCCGTTTGCGTTCGGCGTTGCAATCTTCGCGTATGTCGCGCTGGTCGTTATCCGGCCGGTGCTGATGGGTGCCTGGGGCCACGGTTTCCCGTACGGAATCATCAGTCACCTCGACTGGGTGTCTAACGTTGGCTATCAGTACCTGCATTTTCACTACAACCCGGCGCACATGCTTGCCGTGACTTTCTTCTTCACGACCGTGCTGGCGCTCGCCTTGCACGGCTCGCTGGTGTTGTCGGCAACCAATCCCAAGAAGGGTGAGCCGGTGAAGACTGCGGAACACGAAAACACGTTCTTCCGCGACACGATCGGCTACTCGATCGGCACGCTCGGCATCCATCGGCTCGGACTGTTCCTCGCGCTCAGCGCGGGCTTCTGGAGCGCGATCTGCATAATCATCAGCGGACCGTTCTGGACCAGAGGCTGGCCGGAGTGGTGGAACTGGTGGCTTGATCTTCCGGTATGGCGCTGAACCAGGAGTCGCGCAATGGCTGAGTATCAGAATATTTTCACCAAGGTCCAGATTCGCGGACCGGCTTATGCAGGTGTGCCGAGTGCCACCGACAGCTGGAAGCGCAGCGGTACGCCGTTCTTCTCGAAGCTGCTGGGTTGGTTTGGCGACGCACAGGTGGGGCCGATCTATCTGGGCGCCACGGGCGTCGCCTCGCTGATCTGCGGCTTCATTGCCTTCGAGATCATCGGTTTGAACATGCTCGCGTCCGTAAATTGGGACGTGGTGCAGTTCGTTCGACTGCTGCCCTGGCTCGCGCTTGAGCCACCGTCACCGGAATATGGTTTGCGTATTCCACCCCTGGCCGAAGGCGGCTGGTGGCTGATGGCAGGTTTCTTCCTGACCGCGTCGATCCTGCTCTGGTGGATACGGATCTACCGGCGCGCGCGGGCGCTCGGGATGGGAACCCATGTTGCATGGGCCTTCATGGCGGCCATCTGGCTGTATCTGGTGCTCGGCTTCATTCGCCCACTGCTGATGGGCAGCTGGAGCGAGGCGGTACCGTTCGGAATCTTCCCGCATCTGGACTGGACCGCAGCGTTTTCGATTCGCTACGGCAATCTGTTCTACAACCCGTTCCACATGCTGTCGATTGTGTTCCTGTACGGCGCCACGCTGCTGTTTGCGATGCATGGTGCGACAATTCTGGCCGTGAGCCGCTTCGGTGGCGATCGCGAGATTGAACAGATTGTCGATCGCGGCACCGCCAGCGAACGTGCTGCGCTGTTCTGGCGCTGGACGATGGGATTCAACGCCACGATGGAATCGATCCATCGCTGGGCCTGGTGGTTTGCGGTGCTGTGCCCACTTGTTGGCGGCATCGGCATTCTTTTGACCGGTACGGTCGTCGATAACTGGTTCCTCTGGGGAGTCAAACACGGCGTCGCACCCTCATACCCAGACGTCTATCCAGGAGTGGTGGATCCACTGACCACCGGAGGCACGCCATGAAGCCAACCGTTCAGACTTTTGCGCTGATCGCTTGTGGTGCCTTGCTACTGTCAGGCTGTGAACGCCCGCCCATAGAGTCCGTGCAGAAGGGCTATCGCGGTACCGGCATGGAGCAGATCAACAACCCCCGAAGGGTTGCGGAACTGATGGACGCCAATGTCGTGCCAGTGGCCCTGCCTGCTGCGGCAGCGGATGGTCCGAGGGCGCGCGAAGTGTTCCAGAACGTGCAGGTGCTGGGTGATCTGAGCGTCGCGGAGTTCTCGCGCCTGATGGCGTCTCTCACTGAATGGGTCGCACCCGAACAGGGTTGCAACTACTGCCATGTGGAAGGCGAAAGTCTTGCGGACGATTCGCTGTACACCAAGACGGTTTCACGCCAGATGCTGGCGATGACGCGACATATCAACAGTGAATGGGGTGCGCACGTCGCCCAAACGGGAGTCACCTGCTTTACCTGTCATCGTGGCAAGAACGTTCCCGCGAATGTCTGGTTCGAAGACCCGGCGAAGCTGCGCGCGGTGGGCTCGATGGGCAATCGCGCAGGTCAGAATGATGCGTCGAGGTCGGTGGCACTGACCTCGCTTCCCTATGACCCGTTTTCCATTTTCCTGAAGGAAGCCAACAATATACGGGTGGTCCCGGGCCGCGCTCTGCCAACGAACTACACTCAGGATATCCACGATACCGAACGGACCTACGGGCTGATGATGCACATGTCCGATGGGCTCGGGGTCAATTGCACGTTCTGTCACAACAGCCGGCAGTTCTCAAATTGGACCGAGAGCACACCGCAGCGC
The DNA here is from genome assembly GCA_038210215.1 of Steroidobacterales bacterium. GTDB lineage: Bacteria > Pseudomonadota > Gammaproteobacteria > Steroidobacterales > Steroidobacteraceae > UBA964. The sequence goes on along the minus strand of JBBQWY010000027.1, from coordinate 4,860 downwards.
GTGACAGCCTGGCACGGCATCCGGATGGCGCGTGATCTCAACGTGCAGTACCTGCTACCGATCCAGGGGCAGTTCCCGAAGAATCGCCTCGGGCCGACGGGTGACGTTGCGAAGATCAACTGCACGACCTGCCATCAGGGCGTCAACAAGCCGCTCTACGGTAGCTCTCTGTATCAGTCCTATCCGGAGCTGGGTCCCGCGAGACCAGAGCCTGTCGATCCGGCGATCGCTGCAGACGACCTGCCAAGCGACGCCGGGGGCTGAAACACATTGATGAGCCGGCGGACTGGGTCAGTCCGCCGGCTTTACGCTTTCCGGCGTGGTATCCACGCCCCACAGCGCCGCGACTGGTATCGGTAGCACCAGCAACCAGTGTTCGATGACGCCGAGCAAAGCCAGGGCTGCGATCAGGCCCAGCGCGGCAGCTTCGTAGGGACCGTGATCGCCGATCAACAGACCGGAAATGAGCCAGCCTGTCAGTGCCGTCGCAAAGGTGATCGAGACCGGAAACAGCCAGTTCATCGGCCGTCGCTTGAAGAAGCTCGCCATGTAGGCCAGCTGTACTGGCAATAGATTCTCGCTGAGGTTGGGCACGCCAAAGAACAGATTCAGCTTCGCGCTCTGGCGCATGATCCACAGCAGCGCATAGGCCCATAGCGCAACCGGATTTGCCGCCTGCCAGGTCATGGCAGCAACCAGCAAACCCAGTCCGAGCAGCGCCAATTCGTGGTGCAGTAGAGCCTCAACTCCATGCCGGAAGTGCTTGAAGCCACTGCAGTTAGGAGCGCAAGCTGTGCGACGCGGCCCCGTCAGGACACCGGTCAGCAGCAGCACCTCGACCCAGGCCCAGACCCCCAGAGCAGAGGCAAAGGCCATATAGGCAGCGGCAGGCGTTTCCAGCGAACGTGTGGCCCAGACTCCAGAAAGCGATACCAGCAGCACGACGCTCGCACCGATCACCGCGCTAGCGACCGGCGCGCGACGCACAGCAATCAAGACAACTCCGGTGCTGAGCCACCACAAAGCGATCGCAACCAGGACGGGTACGGCAAGATCTAGCATGCGCGCGCAGTCCGCGCACTGGATGACGTCATCGGCCTACCTCGTCGCTGGCGGGGATGCGGGCAGGAAGCTCGCAAACGCCTCGGCGTTGGTCTGACCGAAGGCTGCAAGAAATACGGTTCGACCCGTCGCCGGGTCGCTGAGAACAATCTGCCCGTCTGAGAGGCGTGCCAGACTGAACGGCTGTTCCGGACCCAGGCCACTACGCCGCCGTTCGCGGACCAGACCGCGAAGGGTCGCACGCAGGAAACCGTTGGTTCGGGCAGGCACGACTTCGATCGTCTGACGAGAGTCCGCGTCAATCACAGCAAGACCGCCATCGGCGAGATCTTCGAAACGAAGTTCGCGCTCGCTGACGATCGAACCTGCAGGAATGACGGCTCGTTCGGTGCTTCCCGTCAGGCGTACGAAAGCAGCAAATGCAGCAGTCAGCACGAGTAGCGCTGCTACGCCTATTAAAACCCCGCGGGGAATCGCGCTCGACATGTCGAAGACAGGACTGGAGCGCTGGCCTCAGGCCAGCGCGGAGGAGCCGGAAGGCATGGTGTTGCCGGTCGGCGGCAGGCGCGAGTGCAGCGCCTCTGCCAGTGCGGCAGTCGCCGCAGCAGAGTCGCTCGTACACCGCAGCGTTGGCTGTGGACGCGCAACTTCCCAGCCGCGGGCAAACGGCCACAGGATCAGATAGCTGAGTCGATCTTCGCCAGAAAGACTCAGCGAGATATCACCTGTTCCGTCGCCGTGGGGTCGATGCGCCGCTGCGGTCACGATCGCAAACGGAATGTTCACCGTCATCGGCAATGCAATGCCAAATCGCAGCACCACACGCCGATTGGTAATCGTATATATGGTGGTGCGAGCCATCAGCCACGCGAGCAGGGCCAACACGGCCAGCGCAACCGCCGCGAGTATGGCGAACCGTCCCACACCTGCGACGGCAACCATGAACGTCGCCCCCTCCACCAGCGCGTTTATGCCCACCACAACGAGCAACAGCAGGAAATAGATCGCGATCTTTCGAATGTGCAACGCTCGCAATGCCATGCTCTTCCAGTCTGGCGTTCCCTGCCAGACCTGAAACTCTCCTGCCGGCAAATCTCCGGGCAGCCCCCGGACAGGTTCAGAGTCGTGTTCGGACGGATCAATGCTCACGAGATCGTTTTACAGGATGGGTTCGAGGCGTGACGGATCAGCATAAAGATTGCCTGAGGCATAGTAAGCCGTGATGCGATCTTCTTCGCGCAACGTGACCTCGGTCGGATTCGCGAGCCGCGGCACCCGGACGAACTGTTCGGCCTTGATCGATTGCACTCGGACTCTGCGCGAGTCCGAGTCGATCCGCGCTAGCGTGATCGGCAACAGCACCGATTGCGGACCGGCCGGGCTGTCGAGCGCCACTTCAAGATACCGGATCTGAGGTTCCGCACGATCTACCCATATGTCGCTGACTTTGCCCGCTTCGAGCCCGTCGGCCCCAAGCACCCACATGCCACGCGGATCTGCATCGCCTTCCGCCACTGAAAATTCCGGCGCGATCCGCATCGGAACCATCATCGCCAAACCTTCCAGGGTCATGTCCGGTGCTTCATGCCGCAGTGCATAGCTGGCTGGACCGACGCCATCGACCATCGGGTCTCCGGTGGGTTCCAGCGGAGAACCGGGCCAAGCCGCGCTCGGCACGGCCTTGATCTCCCGCTCTGCAGTCTGTCCGGGTGGCGCAGCGACCGTCGTCCCGTTGGCAAGTCGATAAACCTTCGGCTCGGGAATGGCCGGAAAGCCCTGAACCCTCACCGAACCGCGACCTTCTGACTCGAGCGGGTAGCCCTCTCGTTTGTTCTCTCGAAGCAGGTAGTAAATGATACCTGCGAAGAAGAACCAGAAGCCGTACAGCACGACCTGTGCGACGTCGAAATAACTGGTGATAGCGCCGGTTTCCATGACGGAGTCCTCTGCTGGGGTACAGGTCTAGCTCGGAAATTGTGCCAGACCAAACTTTGATTGGGGGGTTTCTCTGCTGCGGGCCGTCGTACCAACCAGCGGCCCGATGGCGACGAGCGTTGCAAACAGCAGCAGGATCTCCAGATGGTAGACCACGCTGTAGCCGACGGAAGGTCCGCTCATGGCCACGCCGAGACGACCGGTTGCCGCCAGATGGGAGACAAAATCCTGAATGCCGCCGCCGACCAGGATGGACAGACCCGCGACAGTTGCCTGTACGGCGCCCCAGGCGCCCAGTGCGAGGCCATGGTTGCCAAGATGATCCAGGCCCATGGCAGCAGTCAGCGTGCCGACCGCAAACAAACCACCGCCGAAGCCGATCATGACCGCGCCGACGCGAAACAGGAGATCCGATGCCAGCGGCGCTGCGAAAATAACTGCCGCAAAGGCACCGAGCCCCACCAGCGCGCCAGATGCGGCAAGGCGATGCGCATCACCACCGGCAGCGAGCCGGCGGGCCGCCAGCACAAACGCAGCGAGCGCACCCGTGGCGGTCAGCGCCGTCAGCACGGTGGTTGCGCTGACTCCGAGGCCGAGAATTTCGCCACCGTAGGGCTCGAGAAGAATGTCCTGCATCGTGAAGGCCGCAGTCCCGAGACCCACTGCCCACAGCAGCCTGCGAGCGCCCGGAGCGCCGGCGAACTGTTGCCAGGTCGCACGAAAACCAGGCCGCTCCTCGGCAAGCATCCAGGTGCTGTTGCGAGGCTCCTGTTGCCAGAGTGCGACCAGATTGAAAATCATGGTCAGCAGCGCCGTGCCCTGAATGACCTGAATCAGGCGGATCTGACTGAAGTCCCGCAGCAGCGCGCCGAACACCAGAGCGCTACCGGCCATGCCCACGAGCAGCATGACGTAGAGAAGTGCCACGACTCGGGGGCGTGCTTCCTTGGGTGCGAGATCCGTTGCCAGCGCGAGTCCGGCGGTCTGGGTCGTATGCAAGCCCACGCCGACCAGCAGGAAGGCCAGTGCCGCCGCAACATGCCCGACGACAACCGGGCCATGCGTGTCGCCGGACAGAATGATCAGCGCAAACGGCATGATGGCCAGACCACCAAACTGCAGCAACGTGCCCATCCAGATGTAGGGCACGCGGCGCCAACCCAGAATCGAGCGGTGATTGTCGGAGCGAAACCCGATCAAGGCGCGAAACGGAGCGAACAGCAGAGGCAGCGAGACCATCGTCGCAACCAGCCAGGTGGGCACGCTGAGCTCGACGATCATCACGCGATTCAGCGTGCCGGTGAGCAACGTTGTCGCCATGCCGACCGAGATCTGGAACAGCGACAACCGCAGCAATTGACGCAACGGCAATGCCGTCGAAGCCGCGTCCGCAAAGGGAAGAAAGTCCGGCCCGAGACTGCTCCATCGCTGCGCGAGCCGATCATTGAACCGGGAGATTCTTGCGCCGATCATTCTGGGGCGGCCAGCGCAGGGTTGCCGATCACAGCATTGGCGCGATGCGCGAGCCGGGCTGCCCGAAGCTTCAGCAGGAACTGGGCCGCGTTGATTACGTAGCTGGCGTAGGCTGCCAGCGCCAGGTACATCAGTTCACGGGTCGGCAAGGCGCCAGTCATCAGCGCGTACAAATAAACAGTGTGCAGCGCGAGGACTCCCATGCTGACGACGTCTTCCCAGAAAAAAGCCGGAGCAAAAAGGTAACGCCCGAAGACGCGTTTCTCCCAGATCGCGCCGGTCACCATGATCAGGTAGAGAACGAGTGTCTTGATGACGATCGATATCGTCGCGGCAGCCTCGCCATGTCCGGTTACCAGATAGCGCAGCACCAACCAGACGCTGACCAGA
>JBBQWY010000026.1:0-38163 GCA_038210215.1 Steroidobacterales bacterium | reverse complement strand
GATCTCGCACAACTCAACAACCGTGCGCCGCTCGGTAGTTATCGAATCGAGTTCAGCGCTCCCGCTGAACCGGACGGTTCGATCCCGGGTGCGGTTCGAGATCTCGGTGGGCCGCTCGAGGTTCAGGGCAGTCTGCGCCTGACGCCGGCACCCGGTTACCTGCTGCAGGGGACGGTCGCGGCCAGGCCCTCTGCCAGCGAAGCGCTGGTCCGTCAGATCGCGTTTCTCGGCAGCCCGGATGCCGCGGGGCGACGCGGCTTCTCGCAGGAAGCCAGCTTCTAAAGGACTTCGACCCAGCGGCTCAACAGCGGAAAGTACAGTGCGGCGCGCACCGGTTCCGGCCCGAGACCACTGCTGACGCGTGCATAGCGCTGCAGTTGTGGCCGGTATCGTTCGGCCTCGTTCGCCAGGAAATCCTCAAGGCCCGTACCTTCGTGCGAGCTGGTCTTGAAGTCGACCAGCCAGCGCGTCCCTCCGGCATCGACGAACGTGCGATCAACGACGATCTGCGTCAGCCTGCCGTCGACGATGCCCGTCAACGCCAACTCACTGGCGGCGTCCCGATGCGGCTCGAGCAGCAGCCAGCGAGCGCGGGGATCCTGTGCCGTGCGGCCGAGGGCCAGCTCCACACGTTCAGCAGCCCAGCCCATATCGGTATCTGCGACGCCCGCAGCCCTGAGCTGCGCGACGATGCGTGCGCGCCGACTGCTCGCCTCAGCCGCGTTCGGCAGGCAGCGCGACTCGGCAATGCGCTGCAATTCTGAATGGACAACGGTGCCGATGTAGCGCCCCACGGGTCGGACCCACTGGTAGTCCGGCCGCTCGCGGGCCAGCACGCGCGACACACGCTGCACAGGCGCAGCGACGACGGCCGACGGCAGCGTCAAGGTCCAGTCCGCCGGCAGTCGCCACCACCGCTGCCCCTCAGTTCCCGCTGGCAGCGGATCGATTGCCGGCGCCGCGATGCCACGGGTGGCCATCGGCAGTTGCCACCACTGCGGCTGCACGGCTGGCCAGAGCGTTGCCAGCAGGGAACCTGCCCGCGGTTGCGGCGCACTGCCATTGACCCGCGTGGGCGGATCGGCAGCCAGCAGGTGCAGCTGCTGCCGCGCACGGGTCGCTGCGACGTAGGCGAGCCGTGCGCGCTCGCACTCACTGCGGCGTCGCCGTAATGCACGCAACCACTCGGCCAGTGGCGCATGCTGTGAGCTCCAATCATCTCCAACCGGCGCGATCAGCAGCGCCGGATCTGCGTCTGGCCGCGGCCATTCCGCCCAGCGCAGCAACGACTCCCGGTCGGACTGCAGCCCGCGGTGCAGACTCGGCAGAATCACGCAGTCGAATTCCAGACCCTTGGCCTTGTGGACCGTCATCACCTGCACGGCCAGCGGGCCCGGCGTCGAGGCGGCGTAAAGCCCTTCAACCAGTCCTGCAATCGTCTCGCTGGTCAACTGCAGCGGGTTCGGCGGCAGGGAATCCAGCGCGACCAGGAATCTGCGGGCATTGCTGCGGTCGCCATCGCTGCGGCAGCTTGCAGGACCGCCGAGCATCTGCCAGGCGGCCTCGACGCGCTGCGCAAAGCTGCGCACTGCACGGTGCGGCTCGCCAGCTTCCATGGCCGCGATGACGCGCGCCAGCCGCTGGCGCGTATCGGCTCGCACATCCGCCTGCGCGGCGTGCCGACGCATCGCCACGACAAGGGAATCATCGACGGCGAGAGCGGCCAGATGCTCGAGCTCATCGAGAGTCAGTCCGCAACAGGGACCGCGCAGCAGCGCCCACCAGGCAATACGGTCCTCGGCATGGAGCAGCGCCCGCGCCAGCGCCAGCAGGTCCTGCACGGCACTGACTTCGTCGAGCCGCACCAGCTCGACGCCGTCCACCGCCAGTTCGGCCGCCCACAGCGCCTCGACAATCGGTGCCGCATGGGTTCGCGAGGTCAGCAAAACCGCTATCGATGCGTCCGGCTTCTGTGCCCGCGCTTGCTGCACGATCTGCACGATCTGCTGCGCTTCATCGTTCGGAGTCGGTTCCGCAAAGCGATGCCAAAACACACCGGCGCTCAGACTCCCGGCGCTGCCACGCGCGGCAACGCTGGCCGAGAACGGCACGCTCCCCTCGCGCGGATAGCCCGCCGCGGGAAACACGCCCGGAAAACTGCCATTGCACCAGGCAATGACGCTGGCATCAGAGCGGAAGTTGCAGGCCAGTGCCAGGGATTCGAGCTGAACTCCACCGACGCCCTGCTGTTGCGCGCGGCCAAACAGGCTGACTTCGGCCTCGCGGAACTGATAGATCGATTGCATCGGATCGCCCACCAGGAACAGCGACTTCTGTGTGTCGCCATCCCAGCCGCGAACCAGATTTTCCAACAGCTCGAACTGCTCGATCGAGGTGTCCTGAAACTCATCGACCAGCACATGCCGCAGACGCGCCCCCTGGTGCAACGCGAGCTCGGTCGGATAGCCATCTTCGACCAGAGCCTGGCGTGCGGCAGCGCTGACAGCCGGATAGTCGACGATGCCGCGCGCGGCAAATTCGACGCCCAGCTGCGCCGCTGCGAACTGCAGCAAAGGCGTCAGCGCATCGAGCGCGGCGACATCGTCCGGATCGAGCCGCGTCGATGGCGTAGCGGCAACCCCGAGCAACGCGTCCTCGGCATCGGGGCGCTCTGCCAGGGCGGCGAGCAACTCGAGCATCGCTGCCTTGCCGGCTGACTTTGGCGGGAAGCCTTGGTTCTTGTCGACTTTCCTGCGCAGCGCACGCTTGCTGGAATTCGCAGCGGTCAACACCATGCCGGCAAAGCGTTGCCATGCCGCGAGCCGTGCTTCGAGTCCCGGTTCGGCTGCGTCGATCCGCGGCCGAGCGCTCTGGCCCAGACACTCAGCGGCAACACGCTCGAGGCGCGCGCCCTCGCGCAGACAGTCTGCGCCGACCTGGCTGTCGACGCGCGCCAGCGCCTCAGCGGCGAGCTCACCCAGCGTGGTCTCGACGCGCGATCGAAGTTGTGCGAATTGATCTGCGGCGAGATGCCGTAACCAATGGTTCCGCGAACGCAGCATCTCGGCCAGCAGCCTCTCGAGGCGGTTCCAGTCGTTCCCGAGCCGGGTGAACAACAGCTCAGCGTAAGGCTGCAGAGCCGGATCGCGCTCGGCGTCCTGCAACGTGCGTCGCGCCGCAACCGAGTAGGTATCATCGGGGCGTTCGTCGATCTGCAGCGCACTTCCCGCGCGCGATCCGACGGGCAGCGAGGCGGCCAGCCGGTGGCAGAGCCCGTCGATGGTCTGGATTCGCAAGCGCGACGGACTCTGCGGCAGATTCCAGCCGCGCTCCCGCGAGCGCGCAATAGCGCGTTGTGCGAGCTCATGGCTGCGCCGTTGGTCTGCCTTACCGGGCGCTGCCTCCCAGGCAAGGGCCTCGACGACACGTGTCAGCATTTCCGCAGCTGCCTTGCGCGTGAACGTGATCGCAAGGATCTGTTCCGGTTCGTCGACTTCGGCCAGCAGGCGCAGGAAACGCTGCGTCAGCACGGTGGTCTTGCCGGAGCCCGCTGGCGCCTGCAGCAGGATGGAACGGGCTGGATCGAGTGCGAGCTCGCGCGCCTGCGCATCGGCAGCTTCGATTGGCGGATCATTCATCATCGCGCCCCAATGCATCCTCTGCATCCGCGTCGACGACGCCGACAAACTGGCTGCGACGACACAGCAGCGGCAGATCGCAATGCTCGCAAGCGCCCTTCACAGGGTCGACGCGCGCGTCACCGCTGACGAACTGCGCCGCAGCGTCGGCGACCAGCTGGCGCCAACGACTCGCCTGCCCCGCCCAGTCGTCAACGAACTGGACGCGACCGGGAAACGCGTCAGCGCGTGTCGACGCGCTGGCAAACGTCGCGCCTTCGGTCGTCAGGTGGAAATTCGCCAGGCCGCGGACCTTGGCTTCGGGCCATTGCCCGACTGCACTCAGGTAAACGAGCAGCTGCGCCGCGTTGGTCCTCGGCTCGAACCAGTTGATCGCGTGCCGTTTGCCGGTCTTGTAGTCGATGATCAGCCATTCACCGGTCGCAAGCTGATCAATTCGATCGACGCGCAGATTGACCGTGGCGCCGGCGAGTATTGCCGAAGTAGCCTGTTCCCGATGCGTGACCTGAAAAGGCGCGCGTTCACGCTCGATCGACAGCGCTTTCCACAGTAGCCGCTGCGCCCGCCGTCGCTCGCGCTGCCACAGGCGCTGCATCGCCGGATCGGTTGCGCGAATGGGCGCCCGATGGCCGCTCGATGCCTTGTCGACCGCTGCTGCGATCTCCCGTTGCACGTCGATCTCGGTGCCGTGCAGCAACAGCCGCTGTCGCTCGGGACCGCCCTGCCACAGCAGGTTGAGCGCTGCATGCAGCAGCCTTCCACGGTCACGTGGATCGATGCCGGCACGGGGCGGCTCAAGCGCAGTGGCGCCAAGACGCAGTTCCGCAAAGGCGCGAAACGGACACTGCAGGCTCAGTTCAATCGCTCTGCTGCCCCGCGGCAGTGGCCGGCGCGTATCCCATTGCGCGCCGCGCGGATCCACGAAAGCTTCCAGGTTTGTTTCGGGCGATTCGACCGGCGACACCTGCTCCGCGACAAGTTCCATTGGCAGGTCATGCAACAGCGGGCTGGGACTCGCCGGCGCCGCGTCGACCCTCTGCGCGAAGGACAGCCGCAGCGCGTCGCCCCGTGCCGCCCACGTCGCCAGACGTTGTCGCGCCTCGGCCAGACACGCATCCGCGTGGATGCCTGGCAGCTGGTAGCGACGCTGCAGTTGCCACGGAATGAAGGGATCCGGGCGCGGTACTGCTGGCAAAGAGCTGGCGCTGCAGCCACTCACCCAGATGCCGTCGTAGTGCGCAATCGGATCATCGAGATAATCGGTCACAGTAATGGCGACGTCATCCGAAGCCGGCGCAAAGCTCGCCTGCTGGGCCAGACTCTGCAGCAGCGCGCAAGCGGCCTGCGCATCGTAGTGGCTGCCAGCCGCGTCCGCTTCGGCGAAGTCCTCCAGCAGCTCCTGCCAGCGAGCACGCGTCTGCTGCGCCGCGCTATCGCGCGGACTCATGTTCCAGAAATCGAACGCGTCGAGGGCGGCAGTCATCCGCGATGCCCAATCGAACAGCGTCGAGTGGGGCTCCGACTGCAAGGCATTGATCGCGGCGGACGTGCATGCAGAGAGCCTGCCCACAGCGCGCAGCTTCGCCCCATCGAAAGAGAGCAGCGCATCCAGCAGATTCCGCGGCGTACACGGATCCGGCAACCGCGCACGCAACCGGACCTCGAGCCGCGCGTATCCGTCCGGGTCCGAAACGCCCGCCTCGATCAACAGCAGGTTGAGCACTTCGTGCAGCGGTGCGCTTTGCGTCAACCAGCCGAGGCAGGAAATAGCCAGGGCAATCTGCGGATACTCGGCGAGACTGGTTCCGCCCTCGCAGGTGACCAGGTCCGATTCCCGATCGCCGCGCGCGAGCGCCGCCGGGTCCAGATACTCGAGCAGCACGCGTTGCACCAGCGAACGTCGCACAGCCAGGTCCGGCACGACAATCAACAGCCGTGCGGCTGCATGCTGCTGCAACTGTTGCTGACACCAGTGTGCTGCAGCCCGCAGTTCGCACTCCGGGTCGGCGGCCGCGACCAGCTGGGCGCTGCGCGCGCCCGAACTGGCGGCAACGCTGTCGTCAACAGAAACGGGGGCGCCTGCCTTTTGCCAGGCAACCACAAGGCGCCGCCAGGCGGGTGCGAGTTGCGGCACAAAGCCGGCGAACAGCACAGCTTGCACCGGTGGTGGGACCGACGCCAGAGCAGAGAAAACGCGGTGCGATGGCAGCGCTCCCGACGCCTGCGCATGCTGCTCGACGGCGCTCATCGCGCGGACGAGCCAACGCGTCTCGTCAGAGAAGAACCCTGCAAGCTCAGCTGGAGGAATGCCCTGTGCAGCGACGTGCGAGGCGGCTCGCTGCAACGAGCGCGCCAGCGTTTGCGGCGCCAGCAAGGCGCTCGCCGACTCCGCAATCAGTCTTTGCGTGACCTCGACCCACAGCCGCCATTCCTGTGCGCCTGTCAGCAAGCGCGGAATGTCCTGGCCCGCTGCACGGGCCGCGGCCAGCAGTTGGTTGGCAAAGCCAACCGGTGTCAGGACCTTCGGCGTTTGCCAGACGCGATCGCCCAGCTGCAGACGCTTGCGGGCCACCATGAGAGAGACCGCCGTGCATCGCTGGGTGGACGGCAGGATGAGCGTGTGGCGCCGCTCGAGCGCCTCGAAAACCGGATCAGGCTCTACATTCACACCGCGACGACGCGCGCTTGCTTCGGTCGCGACACCGTCTGGCGATAGTCATTGAGCGCAGTATCGATACGTTCAAAGACAGTACTCAGGGTCGCTGCATCTGGCAGATTGGTAACACGAAAATGATTTCGGTACGGGACGTTGAAGCTGACCCCCGGAGCCACCAGCACACGATGATTCTCAAGCAGGTTCAGCGCAAACGCCTGATCGTCGAACTCCGGTAACTGCTCGGTATCGACACCGATGAACGCGTACATCGCGCCGGTCGGCTTCTGCAGTGTCAGCATGTCGCTGCGATCAACGGCGTCCAGAATCGCCTGCCGTGACTCGTAGAGGCGACCGCCTGGCTGAATGAGCTCCCGAATACTCTGGTAGCCGCCAATGGCCGTCTGCACTGCCCATTGCCCCGGCACATTCGCGCACAAGCGCAGCGACGCAAGCAATTCCAGGGCGTCGACGAAATCCTGCGCAATCGAAAGCTTGCCCGACAGCACCGCCCAGCCGACGCGGTAACCGCAGGCCCGGTAAACCTTCGACAGACCCGACATGGTCACGCACAGGGTGTCATGCACCAGCGTTGCCATCGGGACGAACTGCGCACCGTCGTAGAGAATCTGGTCGTAGATCTCATCGCAGAGCACCACCAGCGACTGCTGTTCGGCGAGACGGGCGATCCGCTCCAGTACGGCACGCGGGTAGACCGCGCCGGTCGGATTGTTCGGGTTGATGACGACGATCGCGCGGGTTCGCGGCGTGATCAGCGCCTCGATCTCGGCCGGATCGGGCACGAAGCCGTTCTCGGGGCGGCACGGATAGTGAACGGCATGCCCGCGGTTCAGGTTCACCGCGGCGCTCCAGAGGGGATAGTCGGGACTCGGCACGAGCACTTCATCGCCGTCGTTGAGCAGCGCTCGCAGCGACAGGTCAATCAGTTCGCTGACGCCGTTACCGATGAAGACGTCCTCCGCACTGACTCCCGTGACGCCTCGCGCCTGCTGCTGCATGACGACCGCTTCGCGCGCCGGAAAGATCCCCTTCTGATGGCAGTAGCCCTCGCTGTCCGAGAAGTTCTCGATCATGGCCAAACGCATCGTCTCGGGTGTCCGGAATCCGAACAGCGCAGGATTGCCGATGTTCAGCGAAATGATCTCGTAGCCCTGGCGTGACAGTTCGAGTGCGCGGCGTGCGAGCCGACCGCGGATCTCGTAGCGGACGTTTCGCAGGCTGTCACTGGTGCGGATCATCGTCTCGGCGGTCATGTTCGCTTGGCCCTGGTTGCGCGATTCGACAGAATAGCTCGCCCCGAAACCCCGTGCACAACTGGCCAGATGAACTGGGCGCCCGTGCTAGATTAGTGGCGTGTTGACCAAAGGGACCTGGCCATGCTGACCAACATCGAAAACATTACTCGACCGACCCACGATGAGCGGGCGCGCCAGCGCTTTGTCTCGACCTTGCGCAAACGCGTCATGGTCGACATGGCAGCGCGGATGCGCGAAGGCTACGGCGCCGAAGTCGAACCCGCTTTTCGGCGGGAGCACGGCCATGCGCCGCGCACCGGTCTGGAAGTCCGCCGCGCGATGCTCAAGCAGCCCTACTTTCGCGCCTGGAGCGCGGTTCGCTATGCCGCACAGGAGATGACCTGGTGGTCCGTCATCCCGCAGGTCGAACGGGACCTCGAGCCGCTGGTGTCGCTGGCGCGGCAGGCGGCTGAAGCGGACGGGCCCGGCTCCCTGACACTGGACCCGTCCCTGCCAATTCCACGCGATGTGACGGCGATGGACATCCACCTGATGCCAGGCTGTTTTCACACTGAATATCAGCCGGACGATGTCGCGGTGGGCGCCGTCTACTGGCACGGCACAGCGGTGTTCGGCGGCGGGCTGCGGCTACGCCACAACGGCGGCGGCGTGGCGCGTTCGATCTCCGAAGCGCTGAAGATCAAGTTACCTGGCTTCCGGCCCCGGCAGCTGCTCGACCTCGGCTGCACGGCTGGTAGCCAGCTGCTGCCCTATCTGGATGCTTTCCCGGACGCCGAGGGGCACGGAATCGATGTCGCTGCGCCCGTGCTGCGCTTCGGCCACGCCCGCGCACGAGCGCTCGGCTACAACGCGCATTTCTGGCAGCAGGATGCCCAGCGGCTGCAGTTTGAGGATCAGAGCTTTGACCTGGTCGTCTCGAGCTTTTTTCTGCACGAGCAATCCAAGATGACCAATCGGCGGATTCTCAAGGAAGCCTATCGCGTACTGCGCCCCGGCGGCGTCATGGTGCACATGGAGCTGCCCCCCGCGAGCGAGGTCGACCCCTACTACAACTTCTTCCTGGACTGGGACGCGTACTACAACAACGAACCGCACTATGCCGGTTTCCGTGCACTGGATTTTCGCGCCGAGACCCTGCGCGCGGGTTTCCCGGCGCAGACCTACTTTGCGACGCGGATCCCGAACTACGGCACAGTGCCGAACGAGGAGTTTGCGGAGGTGGTGCTCGGCAAACGGCCAGCGCCGCAACATGGCAACGGCGCCAGCTGGTTCATCTTCGGCGCCATCAAGTAGGGCCAGCCAGAAGCGTCAACCCGCCGCGCCGCAGTCGCTCAGCGCGTCTTGCGGCGCTTCTTCTTGTGCGCGTGCTCGACCAGTCCGTCGCCGTGATGATGGCCGTGATCGCCGTGCGCATGGCCGTGGTCATACTCGAAATCAACCGGGTGATTGTGGCCCTGCATGTTGATCCATTGGTATAGCTCAGGCTTCCATTGCTGGATGCGGCTGGCTGCGCGCTCACGGTTCTCTTCGATGTTAGTCCACGGGTTGAAGTGAAAGTGATTGTAGAGCTGGCTGTCAGTTCTTCCGATTGCGAGCGTGCCGAGTTTGCAGCCGAACGCACCATGGTTGATGTACGGCGGGCGATAGAAGTACCCGCCAGTCGGCAGGTCGCCGAATTGCATCATCCATGACGTGCCCCAGATGTGGTACGCCTCTTCCGCACAGTCGTGGTAGGAAATGTTGTCCTGCCAGAAGTTCGGCGTCATGCAGTACAGGAACGTGAATGCCTGCGTGCGCTGGTCGAAATGCAGCACCTTGACCATGCAACCCGGCGCCGTCGCCGGATAGAAATTGGTCGAGGACCACTGCAGGTTTTCGTAGGCATTGACGATCTTGAAATCGGTTCGTTCTGCCTTGGCATGGTCAGAGTCGGACTCGACGAACGACGGTTCGCCGTAGTTGAAAAACAGCAGCCCCGTCGCACCGCGTGGTGACGACATCGCCTCGAGCGCAACGCCTGCGGGGACAAAGAAATAGCTGCCCGCCGTCCAGGTCTTCTCACCGACCGTAATCGACCCCGACATCACGAACATCTCGTACTCGGAGTAACTCATGCCGGGAGGCTGCTGGTAACCCGGCTCGAACAGCACGGTCATCGAGCAGGCGCCGGTGTCGTTGTCCAGCGAGAGCATCTTGTACTGCATGCCCTTCGGGAAACCGGGCAGGTTGAACTTCTTGAAAGGGACGGTTCGGTCGACAAACGGTTCGATATGTGGACGTGGCATGACTTGACCCCCTTAGAATACGACCTTGAATTTACGACGCGGCTTGGTGGGCACTTCCTCCGGCCGGATCTTGCGCATCTGGTCGAAATGAACGTGGAAGCCTCGGGTTTGGATGCGGTGCAGGAAAGCTGCGATCCATTTGTCACGCTTCGGCGTGAGATCGTCCTGTTCCTTGACGATCTTGCGGTAGCGCGTTTTCTGCTCAGCGGCTTCTTTCTTGAGCCAGGCTTCGACTTCTCGCGTGCGCTTGTGATGGATCAGTTTCATCGATGACTCCCCTCACCCCGGTTGCCGGGTTTCAAAACACTTATACCCAAGCGGTCGCGCCGCTACAACAAGGGCATCATCGCGCAGGAACGCTCATGAAGCGAGAGACATGAATGCCTCGTGCGTTCTCTGACCACCCTGTGAGCCGTGAGGAGACCAGTCTGCGGCCGACGAAAAAGTAGATCGGCGCAACCGGCATGTCGGCCAGGGCGATGGTTTCCGCTTCACGCAGCAGTGCAGCCCTGCGGGCCAGATCCGGCTCACGTGTCGCTGCTGTCAACTTGGCATCGTAGGCAGCATTCACATAGCGCGACGGATTCATCGTCGAGCCGGCCGAGGCGCCTTCGAGTCTTTCGAGGAACGCCAGGGCATCGCTATGCCCCGCGAGCCACAGCACACGCACGGCATCGAAGTTGCCGCGGGCCACGTCGGCAGACAACGCCCGTTGCTCCTTGCCCTGCAGCTCGGCACGCACGCCGACGCCGCGCCACATGGCATCCACGACCACGGCAATCCGTCGATTGATGTCGTTGGCGGGAAAAGCGAGCCCCAGGGTCAGGGGTTTGCCCGGACCGAAGCCGGCCTCCTGCAACAGGCGACGCGCCTCGGAACGGCGGCGCTCCATCGGCCAGCTCGCGAAGTCCGCCTGCACCGCTATCGGGTAGTTCGACACGCCCGGCGAGACATAGCTGAACGCTGCGAGCTTCGGATCGCCGAGCACGTTGCGCGCCAGCGCCACGCGATCGATGGCCATCGACAGTGCGCGGCGCACGCGCGGATCCTTGGTGACGCCGCGCTCGGTGTTGAAGGCCACGGCCTCGACCCCCAGGCCCTGCCCGATCCGCAGCTGGCTGCCAAACTCCTTCCGTGCCCAATCGATCTGGTCCGGCGGCACGGTCAGCACGAAATCGATCTCACCGGCTTTGAAGCGACGCATCGCTGTCATGGGCTGCGCGACCGGGTAGTGCACGACGGCGTCGGCCTTCACATTCGCTGCATCGTAAAAGTTCGGGTTCTTGCTCAGCCTGATGAAAGCATTCGGTCGCCATTCCGCGAGCATGAACGGGCCATTGACGGCGAGATTGCCGCCCCGTATCCAGTCGGCACCGAACTTTTCGACCCGAGCCTTCGGAACCGGCATCGCAAAACTCGCGAGCACCTCGAGCAGATAGGGCGCGGGATGCTCCAGCGAAATCTCGATCCGGCGCGCGTCCACGATCCGCACCCCAAGCTCCGCCAGTGGTTTCTGGCCCGAGGCGATCGCGCGTGCATTGCGGATCATGTATAGCCGCCCTGCATACGGGAAGGCCGTGGCAGGATTCAGTGCGCGACGCAGCGAATAGTCGAAGTCGGCAACCGTCAACGCACTGCCATCCGACCAGCGCAAATCCTTGCGCAGCAGGAAGGTATAACGCAGGCCATCGGGACTGATCGTCCAGGACTCCGCCGATCCTGGAATCACCTTCGCCTTCTCGTCGAGCGTCGTCAGCCCGACGAACAGATCCGACATGATCGTCGTCTCGCCAGGAAAACCGACCTTCTGTGGGTCGAGTGTGGTGGCGTCATCAGTGCCGGCCCGATGCACGACACGTTCCGCCGCATGAGTGGCGACGGCCGTCGACGCCAGCACAAGCGCCACCAGCAGGCGAAGGCCGCTGCGTCGGAGGTGCCTACTCCCGCAGTGCCGGGATCTCATGACGCCCGCCGGCGGGTGATCTGCCTGCTGCCGAACAACGCCTTGCGCGCTTCGCGATCCGGGTTGCCAATCTTCATCTGATCCTCCAGCAAGGCGACGCCGCGCTTCACCGCCGGCCGGCGCCCAATCACGTCATACCAACGGCGCACGTTGGGAAACTCGTCGAGATCGATCTTGTGCAACCAGCGAACGTGCACCCAGGGCCAGGTCGCAATATCGGCGATCGAGTAGCGTCCGCCCAGGAATTCGACGCGCGCCAGACGCCGATCCATGACTCCGTACAACCGGAGAGTCTCGTTACGATAGCGCTTGATCGCGTAAGGAATCCGCTTGGGTGCATAGCCCAGAAAGTGCCCGCATTGACCGAACATCGGCCCGACATTGGCGACCTGAAAGGTCAACCATTGCAGAACTTCGTAGCGTCTGCGCATGTCACGGGGCAAGAGCTTGCCGGATTTTTCTGCCAGATACTGCAGGATGGCGCCGGACTCGAACAAGGCAAGTGGTCGACGGCCCGGGCCGTCGCGATCGACGATCGCCGGAATCTTGTTGTTCGGGTTGATCTTCAGGAATGCCGGTCTGAACTGCTCGCCGCGCAGCATGTTGACCGGACGGACGCGATACTCGAGGCCCGTCTCCTCGAGCATGATCGGAATCTTGTGGCCATTTGGCGTGGGCCAGTAATAAAGGTCGATCAATCTTCACTCCACGTCTGGCGCACAGGATGCGGTAATCTGGACTTCATCTTACCGGCACCTGATCGCTTGAGGAGACTTGAAGATGCTGACCGCAATCATCGCCGTGACGCTCAGTGCCCCAGATCTGGGCGCGACCGAAACCGCGTACACCACCTGGCTTGGTTACAAGGTCGTGGATCGCGGCCTGGTCTCGCAAACCCTGGCGAGCAGCTGGGGCGCGCCACTGACCGAGGGCCGCGAGTTTGTGCTGCTGCAGCCGGCAAGCGGTGCGCCGACCTACCTGCGCATCGTGCAGAGCCCTGTGACACCGGGCTATGCGGCCCTCAAGACCCACGGCTGGAATGCCAACGAGATTCTGGTCAAGGATCCAGATGCGCTGGCGGCCCGCTTCGCGGCCGCGGATTCCCCATTCAGAGTCATCGGTCCGCCTCGCCCGCTGTCATCAAGCTCGACGGTACGGGCGATGCAGGCGATCGGACCCGCCGGCGAGCTGAACTACTTCACGCGGATTCCGCCCGAGGGCGGCACGATGATCAAGACGCCGGCGGTGTCTGAGGTCGACCGGACGTTCATCGTGGTTCTCGGAGGCGCAGACATGAGCGCCATGCGCAGCTTCTATGGCGACGTTTTGAAGACCACAGTGACGCCACCCTATGACACGACCGTCAACGTGCTGCAGGACGCCTATGGTCTGCCGGCCGATCACCTGACCCAGCTCGCGCTGGTCGCGATTTCCCCGGGTTTTCTGATTGAGCTGGATCAGTATCCGCCGCAAGCCACGGCACGCCCGGTCCGCAACGGCGATCTGCCACCAGGCATGGCGATCGTCAGCTTTGCCGCAACGGATCTGAATGTCGATGCCCTGCCGTGGGCGGTCGGACCAACGGCCCGCACGGACGCGCCATATGACGGCCGCCGCGCCGGCATGCTGATCGGGCCCGCGGGCGAATGGATCGAAGTCGTGCTCGACGATGTGGTTAGCGCGCCTTGATCGACAGATAGCGATTGATGTGCACCCCGCGCGGGTTGTCGACCCAGCCCTGCACGCGCGGCGAGATCAGACGCCGGCTGACGTAGTAGTAAAGCGGTGCGATCGGCTGCTCGCCCATCGCAAGCTTTTCTGCCGCAGCCATACTGCCGGCACGGGCGACGAGATCAGCCGAGGCGTCGGCCTGGTCCAGCAGGGCCTCGAAACGCGGTTCACGATAACCAGAGATGTTCAGGCTCGGCGCGCGGCTGTCGAGCAGGCGCAGGAAGGAAATCGCATCCAGATCCTCCGCATACCACGAAGCGCGGGCGACATCGAAATCCCCTTCGCGGATCGCGATCTGGTGCGCGCGCAGGTCCGCGGTGATCAGCTCGGTGCGGACCCCAAGCGGCTGCCACATGGCGGCGACGACCAGTGCGATTTTCCTCTGCGTATCGTTGTTGTTGTAGCGCAGCCGGACCGCCAATGGCTTTGACGGCGAGTAGCCGGCAGCCGCAAGCAGGCGTCGCGCTTCGTTGAGTCGGGCCGCTGGTGGCTGGCGTACATAGTCGGCGCAGTCGACCTTGCGATAGTTCTCGACTCCGGGTGGCACCAGGCAATAGGCCGCCGGTTCTCCGGCCAGCAGGATGCGGCTGGATAGCAAATCCCGATCAATCGCCATCGCAAGTGCGTGCCGGACGCGCGGGTCATTGAAAGGCGCCCGCTGCACATTGAACGCGTAGTACTCGAGGCCGACTTGCTGCACGAGCCGCAGCTGGCTGCCGAATTCCCGTCGCAGCTCCGCGATCTGCTCCGATGGAAGAGAAACCGCGATGTCGAGTTCGCCGGCCTTGTAGCGCGTCAGGGCCGCCTTCGGGTCCTCGATCGGGAGGTGATAAACCGCATCGAGCCGCACCGTCGCGGCGTCGCGGAACCGGGCGTTTCGGGCGAGCTTGACGTGACTGTTGGGTCGCCACTCCGCGAGCACGAAAGCGCCATTCGAAACGAGGTTGCCGGGCTTGGTCCAGTCGCGGCCATGCTTCTCGAGCACGTGGCGCGGCACCGGAAACGCCCGATGCACCAGCAGGTCGAGCAGATACGGCGCCGGGTGCTCCAGCTCGATCACGATCGTCAACGCATCGGGCGCACTGACGCCGAGCTTTTCGACGGGCATCTGGCCGGTGTTGACCTCGCGCCCGTTGCGAATGACGTAGAGCAGTGAAGCGCCAGGCGCGGCCGAGCGCGGATCGAACAGGCGCCGAAACGAGTACAGGAAATCGGCGCTGGTCAGCGCGGCGCCGTCAGACCAGCGCAGATCCGGATACAGCGAGAATCGATAGCTCTTGCCGTCGGCAGAAATGACCCAGCTCCTCGCAGCACCCGGCACCGTACGCGCCGCGGCATCGACCGTGGTCAACCCCTGGAACAGATCCTGGGCGAGGTTGCCGTCCTGGCCGAACGTCCACAGCTGCGGGTCGAGCGTCTGCGGCTCACCAATGCTGGAGCGGCGCAGCGCGCTCTCCGCTGCGGCATAGGGCACCGCGCTGAGGGTCGCTACGGCAAGCAGCAGCGTGGTCAGTGCCGTGGTGCGCCTAGTGGCGGGCATCGATCTGCTCGTACTCCGTCAACTCGTAGCGGGTCATCATGTAGCCGGTGACGTACGCGAGCAGCATGACGTATTCGCCATCTGCCGTGCACCACAGGTCGTAAGGCGGATGCTTGCCCGGCTCGTTACGGGTTTCTGCATTATCGTCCTTCGTCTCGGAAATCCTGAAGTGCAGCGCATCGAATGTACCGGCCTTCACCGTGATGCGCTCCTTGCCGATAAAGCTGATCGGCACGCCCAGAGGATGCGGCATGATCATCGGGCCCGTAGCGCCGCGGTGGTCCAGTGAGCACATCAAGACGTTCTGGTAGACCTTATGGCTGGGTCCCGCTGCCGTGTCGACCATGTTCATCAGAAACGCGTCGCCCTGGATCGGGTGCGTGCCAAACGCCGGCACTGGCGCCTGCAGCGCAAAGCGTTGTGAGATCCGCCCTTCTGCGGCGGTAAATCCCTCGCAGCTGGCTTCGGTGTCCGTGAACCGGAACCAACTCGATCCTGTGAAGGCGTCGCCCACCGACAGCCGGACGAAGCAATCCGTCGGGCTCCAGTCGCTCCCCAGACTCAGCGTGACATCGCGCATCACATTGGGTGCGTCATCGATCTCGGTGTACGCCCGTAGCGTGCGGCGGCCGTCGCCGTGAACGCTGATCGTGAAGTACTCGCGCCCGCGCTCCGCGCCCTCGCGCCCAGGCTTGTCGCTGCTGTAGTGGATCTTGCCGCGGATGCGACGGTGCGGAATCGGCATGGCTTACTCCAGACTTACGAGCGGTCGGTGAAAGATCGGGTCGCGGGCCGCTCGCGCAAACCATCCGGCCAGCGCTGGCCGGCCAATGGTCGGTCCTTCGACGGTCGCGAGCGACGGCACGGACTCGCGGATCTGCGCCAGCTTCAGCTCCAGGAACTGCAAGGCCCCTACCGCGCGCAATTGCGCAATATCGGTCCGTTCGAACGTGGCGGCGTCGCGCTCGAGCTGGTTCAGGATGGATTCCACTTTGCCCCAACAGCGCGCGACATACGCTTGGCGCTGCTGCGCCGCAGGTTCCCATGATTCGATGATGATCAGCACGAACGTGTCGAACAGCCCGTCCGCCATCCAGCACTGGCGCAGCGTCCGCCAGCGCCGCGGTGCGCGCGTAGGATAAAGACGGCGCCGCTTGTGGAGGGAGTCGAGGTACTCGTAGATCACCGGCCCGCCGGCCAGGTACTCGCCTGAATCCAATTGCAGCGTCGGAACCTTGCCGAGAGGATTGACGGCCGTCAGCTGCGTCGCACTGTCGCCGAAGGGCTTGATCGCGACTGGTTCGATTCGGTCACGAAGGTCGGCGTAGTTGATGACCGCTTCGACGGTATGCACGTAGCCATGAATCGGTGTGTAGAGCAGCTTCATCACGCCATCGTGCCGCGCCGTGACCGATCGTGCAAAGGAAAACGCCGCCCCGCTCAAGGGGCGGCGTCTGTTCCGGTCGATTCAGCGAATGCTAGAACTTGATCGACGCGCGGATGCCGTACTGCCGCGGCACCTGCGGAGACACCGCCACGCCCTGGAACCTGGTCAGCGAACCGAGACCCGGAGCGAAGTCGAAGTCTGTCCAACGTGCGCAGGCCGTCCAGCTGTCGTCGTCGAATACGTTGCGGACAAAGCCCTCGATGCGAACACCATCTTTCTCCGCACCGAGGCGTGCATTTGCGAGGGTGTAGGCATCGCACTGGGCAAGGTTGCTTTCGTCAACGTTCGTCTTACCAAAGTAGCTGATATCCCCGTTGACGAACCAATCCCAACCGCTCTCCTTGAATGGCGCGCTGTAGCCGCTCGCGAGGCTGCCCGACCATTCAGGGAAGCGCGCGTTGGAATTGCCCTTCTGCTGAGAGAAACCGGCGATCGGGGCGACAAAATTGAACTGGAAGTCGTCGTACTCCGACTTCGCGTAGGTCAGCGTGAGTTTGGAATCCCAGCGCTCGGTGATCAGCAATGCGCCTTCGAACTCCAGACCCCACAATTTCGACGTTCCCGGGATATTGAAGTTACGTGAGTTGCGGAACGGTGAGCCATCGGCATTGATTGCCGGCAGACCGTTGGCCCCGTTGGGGCAACCACCGGCACTCACGGGGTGCGATGGGCTGCCGCAGTCTTCCTGGATCAGCGCAACGCTGCGTCCTTTCTGGAACGCCCACTCGCCGTAATACGCCGCGATGTTCGTTGCAGCCCGGCGGTCGAGCCACTGCTGTTTCCAGCCGAGTTCATACATGTCGAGCTCGTCGCCAGGAACCGTTGCGAAGGCCTGCCCGGGAGCTTGCACTTCATACTGGGCGAGTTCACGAGGCGTTGCACTCGAGATCTGGGCATTGACGATGCCGGGCAGAATGCCTTTCGAAAAGCTGGCATAGACGTTCGTTTCATCGGTCGGCTGCCAGCGCAGGATCGCGCGCGGCAAGAATTCCTTCTGCTCGATTTCGGTCGGATTTGCGAGCAGCACGCCGCTGCGCGAGATGTCCCGCTGGTAGCGCCCCTCCAGACTGCCGGTAAACGTGTCAGTGATGTCATAGTTCACGGAAGCAAAGAGTCCTGTCGTTTCGACTTCGTCGCTGTTCTGCAAAAGCGTATTCCGGAAGATCACGCTCACGCCAGAACAGGGTGCGCCGGGTGTGCCCAGGCCAAAATTGGCGCACAGCCAAGCCGTGTCGCCACCCGATCCTGACTGGATGAACTGCTGCTCGTAGTAGTTCGCGCCGACCAGCCAGCTGAATCGCCCGTCCGTCGGAGACGTCAGCCGCAACTCGTAGCTCTTGTCGGTCGAGTCCTGTGGATCACGCGAGAACCATCGACCCAATGCGCTCAGACCGAATGAACGAACCCAGTTGGCACCGAGTTCGTTGTAGCCGGTCTGGAACGAGAGCGTGTAGTCCGCCGGCAGGTCGAAATCCGCCTCAAACGACAGACGTACGACGTTCCGTACGAGCCCCATCCGATCAATGGCCGGCACGTCCAGCACGATCGGTCGTCCGTTGACGGTTGGCGCTGGAGAGTTGACGACATTGTCGAGAATGAAGTTCGGCGTGCCATTCGCGATCGCCTGGGGTGGACGCAGGCTGGTCACGGTGTTGATGATCTGGCGATCAAAAGTCGCCGAGATCGCATCGCCCTGTGCGGGCACCAGGCCGCAGATGTAGTTCATCGGCGAGGCGATCGGAACCAATGGGTCCTGGGTCGCGATCTGCTGACCGGTGCAGCTGTCATTGCGAATGCCCGGGATCAGACCTCCAGCCGCAGGACCATCCTCGTCTTCGTTGTAGAACGCTCGGAATCGCAGGCTGACCGAGTCTGCCGGCTTTGCATACAGCGTCAGCTGCGCGGACGTGCTGGATTCCTCGCCAAGCCCGCCACCATCGGAGGCGCGGAAGATGGCGCCGCGAGAGTAATACCGGCCACCAATCCTGAATGCGACCGTGTCGCCGAGCAACGGTCCTTCAAAATTGGCAGAGATGTCCTGCTCACCGTAATTGGCGCCCAGCGCATTGATGCTGCCCGAGTATTCCGTCAGCGAAGGCGTGCGCGTGATGTAGTTGATTGCGCCGCCAAAGGTACCGCGCCCGTAGAGCGCCGCCTGCGGACCCTTGATGACCTCGATGCGCTCGACGTCGTCGTAGGGAATGGACTGCGTTCCACCGAGCGCGTAGACACCGTCTACAAACAGCGCACCGAGTTGCAAGGACGGACTGTCCGAGTTCACGTTCATGCCACGGAAACGGATCGCAGAAGCGAACCGACCTGGCGTCTGACCGCCCTGGTTGGAGTACTGCACGCCAGGCGCGCTTCGAGCCACGTCCTCGAGCGTCTTGAAGCCTTTCTCTTCGATGTCCGCAGCGCTGAACGCTGTGATGGACAGAGGAGCGTCGATCAGCCGCTCTTCGGTCTTACGTGCGGTCACAACGATTTCCTGCAGTCCCACCGGCGCGGTGGCCTGGGCCGTTGACGCGTCCTGGGCACTAAGTGGCGCCGATACCACAACCGCAAGCAAGCCCGTCAGAGCTGTGCCGTACTGAACCTGTCGCCGCATGCATGCATCTCCCAGTTTATTCGTCCCGCAGGACTTTCCGAATAACCAAAGCGTTTTTAAGGGTTGGCCAGCCTTTCCCAACTCGTCATCAAAATAGAACAAATCGGGCGCCGATGCAAACGCACTTGTCGGCAATGACGCCCGACGGCCTAGCGACTGATGTTTGTTTCCAACACTTGAAAAACGCGCTCGATCAGTGACTCGCGCGCTTCAGTGCGTCGCTGCGCTTCCTGTCCCTCGGGCTCGAACGCCTCAACGGCACCGTCCGGCAACGTGCCTGTTGCAACCAGCAGGCGCTCGACGCTCGCCAACCGCTCGCTGAGCACGCTGATCTCACCGGTCAGCGCCGTAACGATCGCGAACAACTGATCCACAGCAGGGTCATCGAAAAATTGCGCGCGCTTGCCTTTCGCTGCACGCGGCAAACGCCGCAACGGCGCAGCGCGGGTGGTTGGCGTCTTGCGCTTCGCCTTTGCCTTGCCTCGTACCGCCATCAGTGCATCTCCGCGCCGCCGGAAACGTTGATCGCCTCGGCGGTAATGTAAGCCGCCTCATCCGAGCAAAGAAAGGCGCAGGCCTTGGCGGTGTCCTCGGTCAGGCCCACCCTGCCCAACGGAATACGCGATCGCATCTCGCTCAGGTATTCGTCGACGGACTGACCGCGAACCCTGGATCGGTACTCGTTCTGAACGCTGCCGAGACCGGTCGTGACATGGTTCGGGCAGATTGCATTGACGGTAATCTTGTGGACTCCGAGTTCAATCGCTGCGGTGCGGGTCAGTCCGATCATGCCGTGCTTCGATGCCGAATACGCGCCCAGGTGCCAGGCGCCGGACTTTGCCGCCTGGCTGGCGATGTTGACGATGCGGCCACCCGCCCTGCCGGCGATCATCGCGCGCGCGGCATGCTTGGTGCACAGGAAGGCACCCATCAGATTCACGTCGAGCACGGCCTGCCAGCGCTCTTTGGGCATCTCCAGCAAGGGTTCCATCAGATAGCCAATCCCTGCATTGTTGACCAGGATATCGAGCCGGCCATAAGCACCGAGCGTTTTTGCAACGGCGGCTTCGACCTGCGCCTCATCGCGCACATCGAGCGCCACGGCGATCGCGCCCGGTCCGCTCACGGCAACTTCTGACGCAATCTGCTCCAGCTCGGCCGCCGTGCCGATCCGATCCGCTGGCATGTTCGCCGCCGCGACGCCCAGATCCGTCACAACGATAAGCGCTCCTTCGTGCGCCAGCCGATGACAGATCGCCTCGCCAAGACCCTTGCGCCGACCGGCCCCGGTGACCAGCGCGACCTTGCCTTCTAGCCGCATCATGGCCGCTTCATGGCCGCTTCATGGGCGCTTCATGGGCGCTTTGGCTCCGCCAGTTCGCGCCAGCGATGACAGGCAATCTTGCGGCCGCCTTGCACGGCTTCGAGCTCCGGAATCTCGACCGCGCAGCGCTCGATCGCATGCGGACAGCGCGTTCGGAACACGCATCCCGACGGCGGATTCAGTGGTGACGGCAGCTCGCCTTCGAGTGCAGTACCGAGGCGCGCGGGCTGGATATCGGGGTCGGGCACCGGCACGGCCGCCAGCAAGCCGCGCGTGTACGGATGCAGCGGTCGCGAGTACAGCTCATCGGTGGTCGCCAGTTCCATCGCCCGACCGAGATACAACACCAGCACGCGATCACACAGGCGCCGCACGACGGCGAGGTTGTGGCTCACGAACAGGATCGTCATGCCAAAGTCACGCTGCAGATCCTTCAGCAGGTTGACGATCTGCGCCTGAATGGAGACGTCGAGCGCGCTGACCGGCTCGTCGCAGATCAGCAGCTTCGGTCGCAGCACCATGGCGCGAGCAATGCCGATACGCTGGCACTGTCCGCCGCTGAACTCATGCGCGTAGCGGTTGATCATCTCTTCGGACAGACCGACACGACGCAGGATCTCGCCGACCAGCTCACGACGCTGCGCGGCCGACAGTTCCGGTCGATGCACCCGCAGCGGCTCCGAGACAATGTCGCCGACCGTCATGCGTGGGTTCAGGCTTGCCAGCGGATCCTGGAACACGATCTGCAAATCGCGGCGCAGCGGCCGGATGGCGCGTGTCGACAGGCTCTGCAGCGGCTTGCCCATCCAGACGACCGTGCCGGACGTGGGTCTGACGAGTTGCAGTACGGCTCGCGCGAGTGTGGATTTGCCGCAGCCAGACTCACCGACGACGCCCAGCGCTTCGCCCGTCAGCACATCGAGGTCGATGCCCTCGACCGCCCGGAGCATTTTCTTTCTGGCAAACAGCCGATCGCCAATCGGAAACCAGACGCGCAGCTGGCGCAACGACAGCAGGGTCTCGCTCATGGCGTGGGCTCCGGGCGCGGATGATGGCAGGCCACGAACCCGCCGCCCCGCGCTGCCACCAGCGGCGGCCGGTCGCTGCGGCAGACATCACTCGAAAAGTTGCAGCGCGGATGAAAGCTGCAACCCGAGGGCAGACGCCGCGGATTGGGGGGTTGTCCGGCGATCGTGACCAGCGGCTTGTCTGCAGGCTCATCGACGCGAGGCATCGAGCGCAGCAGCGCTTCGGTGTAGGGATGCAAGGGCTGCTTCAAGACCGTTCGGACCGAACCGAGTTCGACAATGCGACCGCCGTACATGACGGCCACGCGATCGGCAACTCCCGCAACGACCCCCATATCGTGGGTCACGAGCACCATGGCCGTGCCCTGCTCGCGCTTGAGCTCAGCCAGAAGGCCGAGGATCTGCGCCTGGATCGTGACATCGAGAGCCGTGGTCGGCTCGTCTGCGATCAACATGACCGGGTCACAGGCGAGTGCGACGGCAATCATCACGCGCTGCCGCATACCGCCCGACAGCTCATGCGGGTACTGCTCGAGACGCTTCTCGGCATCGTTGACGTGCACGCGCTGCAACAGCTGCAGCGCCCGCTGACGCGCTTCGCGGCGCGACACGCCCCGATGCTCGATGATCGACTCGGCGATCTGATCGCCGACCTTGATGTGCGGAGTCAGGGAAGTCATCGGATCCTGGAAGATCATCGCGATCTTCGCGCCACGGACCTCGTTCAGCTCTTCAGCCGGACGCTGCAGCAGCTCCAGGCCCTCGAGCCGCGCAGAGCCGCTGACCGTCGCATTCGAGGCGAGCAACCCCATTACGGCGAGGAACGACTGGCTCTTGCCCGCACCCGACTCGCCGACGATGCCGATGCATTCGCCGGCGTGGACGGTCAGCGAGAACTCGTTGACGGCCGGCAACGCGCCGTCCGGCGTCGCGAACTGCACGTTCAGGTGCTCGATCTCGAGGATTGCGGCAGCGCTCACGTCAGCGGTCCCGCGGGTCGAGCGCATCGCGCAGACCATCGCCCAGGAAGTTGAAACAGACCAGCAGCGTCACGAGAAAGCTTGCGGGCACCATCAGCATCCACAGCGCCGATTCCATTTCCTGGGCGCCCTCGTTGATCAGGCTGCCGAGGCTCGCCTGCGGCTCCTGCACACCGAGCCCCAGGAACGACAGAAAGCTCTCGAACAGGATCATCTGCGGAATCGTCAGCGTCGCGTAGATGATGACCGGCCCGATCACATTCGGGACAATGTGCCTGAACAGAATGCTCGGCGTACCGACGCCGCTTGCCAGCGCCGCTTCGATGAACTCCTTGCGCTTCAGCGACAGCGTCTGGCCACGCACGATCCGCGCCATCGTCAACCAGCCCACTGCGCCGATCGCAAGAAACAGTACGAAGATATTGCCGCGGTCGAACAGCGTCGAGAGGATGATTACGATGAAGATGTACGGCAGCGAGTACATGATGTCGACGACGCGCATCATCGTGTTGTCGATGCGGCCGCCGACGTAGCCGGCAGTGGCCCCCCATGCCACCCCGATAATCAGGCTGACCAGTGTCGCGAGCAGCCCGATCTGCAGCGAGATCTGTACACCGTTCAAGGTCCGCACGAACAGATCGCGCCCCAGTCGATCCGTGCCGAGCCAGTGATCGTTCGGTCCGCCCAGCGGCACGGCCATGTTGTCCCAGTCAATCGCATCGAAATCATGCGGCGAGAACGATGGACCGATAAAGGCAATCAGCGTGATCAGGATGATCAGGGTACCGGCCACCATCGAGGCGCGATTGCGTCGCAGCCGGCGCCAGGCGTCGCCCCAGAAGCCTCGCGAGGCGACGCTCTGCGCAGCGGCGTCGGCCGTTTCGGTGACGGTCGTTGCTTCAGTCATAACGCACCCGGGGGTCGAGCCAGCCGTAGAGCACGTCGGCGATCAGGTTGCAGGTCAGCGTCAGGGAGCCATAAACCACGATCATGCCCATCACCAGCGTGTAGTCACGGTTGATCGCGCCCTGCACCAGATATCGGCCGCTGCCCGGCAGGCCAAACACCGTCTCGACGACCAGTGATCCCGTCACGACGAAAGCGGTCGCGGGCCCCAGGTAACTGACCACGGGCAGCAGCGCCGGCCTGAGCGCATGGCGCAAGATCACCTTGTATTCCGACAGACCCTTGGCGCGGGCCGTGCGCACGAAGTTGCTACCGAGGACTTCCAGCAGGCTGCCGCGAGTCAGGCGCGTGATGTAGGCGATGACGGGAAGTGCCAGCGTAATCACCGGCAGCACCAGGTAGCGCAGCTCGCCGGTCTCCCAACCCGCCACGGGGAGCCAGCGCAGGTACAGCCCGAACACCAGTGCGAACAGCGGTCCGGTCACGAAACTCGGCAGCGCAATCCCGAGCACCGCGATACCCATCAGGCTGTAGTCGGTGGGGGTGTTCTGACGCAGCGCGGCCAGCGTACCGAGCGGTATTCCGATCAGCAGCGACAGCAGAATCGCCGAGAACCCGAGCGCGAGGCTGATCGGCAGGCCCTGCGCGATCAACTCCGTGACACTGAAATCCTTGAACTTGAATGAGGGGCCGAAGTCGCCCTGCACGAGCGCGGCGAGGTAGCGGCCGTACTGGACGTACAGCGGCTGGTCGAGCCCGTAAGCGGCTTCGAGGTTGGCCTTGATCTCGGGCGGCAGCGCCTGTTCTTCGTCGAACGGCCCGCCCGGTGCAAGCCGTATCACGAAGAACGACAGCGTGATGATGATGAACAGCGTCGGAATCACGCCGCCGAGGCGGCGCAGCACATAACGCAGCATCAACCTGCAGCCTGCTTGGCTCGTTTGGCGATCAGATCCGGCGTCGCGACGGTGAGCAGCGACGCGCAGACAAAGGCCACGAGCAGCAACCCGGTGATCAGCAGAAAGCCGCTCTGATAATCGCCCGATGCATCGGCAAAGCGGGCAGTCACGTAGGGGCCGAGCGCGCCGCCGCTGGCGTCGAGCACGGTAATCGCCCCCATCACGCGCCCCAGTGAGCGCGTGCCGAATACGTCGGCGAGCACCGCCTGCAACAGCGTGTAGTTCGCGCCCCACCCCAGGCCCATCAGCGACGCCGCCACGATCGCGAGTTCCGCTGAAAGCGTCGCAAACAGCACCGAGCCGCCCACCATGAGTCCGAGACACACCAGCCAGACGGGCTTGCGTCCGAAGCTGTCGGTCAGCCAGCCCGCTGCAAGCTTGCCGACCAGACCGCCCAGGAACAACGGAACCAGCAACAGCGAACCTTCTTTGGGCTGCACGCCCAGATTCTGCATGTGCAGGATCATGTTGTTCGAGTAGCCAAGGATCGTATAGAACGTTGCAAATGCGGCAATTCCGATCAGCCAGAATTCGCGGCGGCCCAGAATCTGCGCATAGCTCAGCTCCGGGCCGGCAATCTGCTGCGCGTCGCTGCCGGGCGCTGCAAGATCAGCGCCGTAGGGTTTCAGCCCCAATCGATCCGGCCATTCCTTGACGACGAAAGCGATCACCAGCAGCAAGGCAATCAGCAGCCAGCCACCGACACGCGCTGCCGACTGCCAGCCGTCGCGCTCGATCAGCTCGGTGAAAAGGCGCGGAAAAATTGCGTTGCCGAGGCTGGTGCCTGCCAGCACGATGCCGAGTGCAAGGCCTCGCCGCAGCAGGAACCAGCGCGACACGGCCACCACGCAGATCGCCAGGCCCGCTCCCGAGAGGCCCACCCCCATCCAGAATCTCGACCAGTAGTAGTCATTGAGCGTCTCGACATGCGCCAGGCTGAAAAACGCCCAGGCCAGTGCCGCCGCGCCCGTCGCCATGACAATTCGCACGCCGAAACGATCCGCGAGCCAGCCGCTGCCGATCGTCACGAAGGCCGTGACGCCAAGCTGGATCGCATCGCCGAGCTTGATATCCGCACGCGCAACACCCAACTGGCTGATGAAGCTCGGGTCAAACGCAGCGATGCCCCCAACCGTCAGGGCATTGGTGACAAGGAGAATAAGGAAAACGGCGGGCACGATCGCCCACCAGCCGTAAAATCCGAAGCCACTTTGGGCGCGGGCCGTGGCGCCCGCCGTCTCAGTCACAGGGATTCAGTGACGATAAACTGCGGCGAGTCCGCCATTGCGCGAAACGTGCTGACCACGCCCTGCATGACGCTGGACTGCGTGTCCTGGCCGAGCTTTTCCATGCTGTTGACGCGCAGCAGCTCGATGTACTGGTAGGGCGCCTCGCCGCCGCCCAGCAGACCCTGGGCCTTAAGGACCTCGAAACTGTCGACTGACTGCAGGCGATTGACCTCGGGGATATCGAGTTCGCGGGCGAATTTTTCGTAGTCAGCGACGCTGACACCCGCCTTCAGATTGAAGAGTACGACGATCGTGGTCATGCAGGATTCCTTTCGTTGTGATTCGTCCCTGTCCGATGCAGTCTAGAAACTCGCGCGATGTCCCGCAAGGTAGCCTGATGACCGAACGCTCCACAGCACCGCCAGCCCTGATCTCGACCGCCGGACTGCAGGCCGAGCTCGATCAAGCGGATCTGCGCATCTTTGACACCAGCGTGCTGATGAGCCCTAAACCTGGCGGCTACGAGATCGAATCGGGCCGCAAGGCCTATGCGGCACAGCATATTCCGGGCGCAGGCTTTATCGACGTCGCCGACGAACTGTCGGATCCGGCGCACCGGCTGCGGTTCATGCTGCCGCCCGCTGACCAGTTCGTGCAACGCATGTCTGCCTACGGAGTAGGCCCCGGCAGCCACGTCGTGCTCTACAACTCGGGCCCAACCTGGTGGGCAACGCGGGTGTTCTTCATGTTGCGCGAATTTGGTTTCGATGCCGTGCGCGTGCTCGACGGCGGCTTCGACCGCTGGCGCGCTGAAGGTCGCCCCGTCAGCGACGCAGCGTGCCGATATCCGCCTGCGCAGTTCGAACTCGGGCCACGTCGCGGGATCTTCGTCGATCAGGCCGCGGTGCTGACCGCAGTACAGACGGGCACTTCGCATGTCGTCAACGCGCTGTCGGCAGAGGTTTTCGCGGGCAAAGTCGCGCCTTACGGTCGGCCAGGACGGATTGCGGGCAGCGTGCACCTGTTCGCCAAGGATCTGCTGGATCCGGACACCCAGCAGTTTCTTTCGGCTGGCGAGTTGCATCGGCGTCTTGATGCCGCCGGCCTGCTCGATGGCAAACCCGTCATCAACTACTGTGGCGGCGGCATTTCCGCGACGACCAACGCGTTTGCGCTGCATCTGCTGGGTCGCGGGCAAGTCAGCATCTATGACGCATCGATGAGCGAATGGGGCCCGACTGACCTGCCGATGGAATCCGACGCTAGCTGAAGCTGAAACTGAAACCAAGCCGCGTGCGCATGTTGCGCTTCTCCAGGTCGCCGCCAACGGCCTCGTTGTTCTCCCGGACCTCGAGATCGCGGTTGGTCTCATTGCGTAGCACGACGATCATGTCGGTGGCAGCGTCGATCGCAAACGGGAATTCGTGCCAGGTGCCGATATGCATCATGAAGCCCGCGCGGCCATCGAAGCGCAACGCTTTGACCGAGTCGGGATCTGGCGTGTGCGTCTCAGTCGGCGCACCGAGTACCACCACGAAGGGCGCGCCGCCGAGTGGAATGAACGCCTGCGTGTGCTTGAAGTGACGCTCCATCCAGATCACGTCGTTGGCGCGCGGATGCACCCGCGCCAGCGACAGACAGGTGTCCGCATCGGATTGAAACTGTCCAGGCGCCCACAGTTCGACGGAATCGCCATAGAACGCGGAATGGCGCGGTGGCGAGTCCGCCCTGACGCCAAGCAGCACTCCGAAGGGTGCGACGTTGGCAGCTGTGGCGGGCTCGACTTTCAGTTGGCGGGTTTGCATGCTCCGATCATACTGAATCCATGATCAGTGGCTATTCGCTGTGGCAGTACGTCCACATTGTGCTGTTCGTGTACTGGCTCGGCGCCGACCTCGGCGTGTTCCTGGCATCGCGCTACGTGACGCGCTCCGATCTGCCCACCGCAGAGCGGCTGAGGTTCCTGCGCCTGACGCTGCAGATCGATCTCGGGCCGCGGACCGCACTGATTCTGATGATCCCGGTCGGCGTCATGCTTGCAAGCGGGCTCGGCATCGTGGCTTTGAGCCCCGGCGCCCTTGCCGCGCTCTGGATCACCGCGTTGGCGTGGCTCGCGCTCGCCTGGTACCTGGCGCTGGCGGCCAAAAGCGCTCGGCTGGCGATGCTGACTCGAATCGACGTGGCGCTACGGGTGAGCGTCGCGGCTACGTTCATTGGCCTCGCGGTCGTGGCGCCACTGCCCTTCTGGCTCGCCGGCAAGTTCCTGCTGTTTGGCGTCGCGGTGGTCCTCGGACTGCTGCTGCGCCGCGTGATCGGCGACTGGGCCGCGGGCTTTGCGCAGCTGAACGACGCGACAAGCGCCGATGCCGGCAACGCGCGGATCACCAGCGCCTCGAACTCAGCGACGCGGCTCGCCCTGACGCTGTGGCTCGCGGTGCTGCTGATCGCGCTGCTGGGCGTCACCAAACCCTCCTGGAACTGAGTCGCTGCATGAACACGCCCTACCCGCACCTGTTCGCACCGATAAAGATCGGACCGGTGACCCTGCCCCACCGCGCGATCATGTCGGCGCACGGTATGGGTCTTGGGGCTGGCGGACCTGGCGTCAGCGAGCGCTACCACGAGTACCTGCTGGAACGGGCGCGCGGTGGCGCCGCGATGATCGGCATGGAATCCGCGCCCATCCACGCCTCGACTTTCAGCCGCAGCCTGGTGATTCGACTCGACCAGGACGAGTGTGTCCCCAGCCTGCGACGGCTCGCCGACGCCGTGCACGCCGCGGGATCGAAACTTGCGATCACACTCTGGCATGGCGGTCACAAGGATGGCGCGCTGCGCGGCCCCTGGTCTGTGGCGCCCTCGCCGATTCCGAACATGGCCGGCGAAGTACCGCGAGCGCTGACGATCGCAGAGATTCGCGAAATCGTAGCGGCCTATGGCACCGCAGCGGCACGCTGTCGCGCCGCCGGGCTCGATTGCCTCGAGGTGCAGACCGCGACCGACTACCTGCTCGGTTCGTTCCTGTCGCCGGCGTTGAACCACCGCCGCGATGCCTATGGCGGCTCGGCAGAGAATCGGGCCCGGATCGTCTGCGAGGTACTCGAGACCGTTCGCGAAGCGGCCGGCCCCGACATCGCGGTCGGCGTGCGCTGCTCGAGCAGTCACGACATTCCGGGCGCCACGGTTGACTACACGCTCGATGAATCCGTTGCGGCGATGCAGCTGCTGGACCGTCGGGGACTCGTGGACTACGTCAGTGTCATGGCCGGTTCCGGTTGGGCCGAGGGCGCGTCGATCCCGGCCATGCATCGTCCGCGCGTCATGCTGGCGACCGAAGCCGCTGCGTTCAAGCGCGCGCTCAAGGTGCCGGTGTTCATCGCGGGTCGGATCCGCACCGCGAGCGAAGCCGACCAACTGATCGCGAGCGGCACGGCCGACGTGGTCGCGATGGCGCGCACCTGGATTGCAGAACCTGAATGGGCGCAGAAGCTTCGTAGCGGCCGCGAGGCCGAGATCAGGCCCTGCCTGTCGTGCAACCAGGGCTGTGTCGGCGCGGTGTTTCGCGGCATGCCGGGCAGCTGCATCCTGAATCCGCGCGCCGGTCGCGAACTTGAATGGGAACGCTCGATCCGCAAGGCGCCCGCATCCGAACCTAATGTGACCGTGGTCGGTGGTGGGCCTGCCGGTCTTGAGTTTGCGCGGCTGGCTGCCGAAGCCGGTTACTCAGTCACGTTGCACGAGGCCGACTCAGCGTTGGGCGGCCAGTGGCGCCTGGCTGCGATGGCGCCGCAGCGCGAAGAACTGGCGCTGTCGCTGCGCTGGTGGCAATCGGAGCTGGCGCGCCTGCAGGTGCGGATCCATCTGAACTCGAGCATCGATCCGGCGCAGCCCTCGCAAACCGGCCGCACCGTATGGGCGATCGGCGCCGCGCCGGCGCAGACCGCAGTCTGGCGTCTGCGACCGTATCTGTTCGACGGCATTCCCGGCGCAGCGCAGGCGACTCACGGACGCGAGTTATTGGCCGGTGGGCCGGTCGCTGCCGGGGCGGTGGCCTTGATCGATGAAGAAGGCGGCTGGTCGGCGCTGTCTCAGCTGGAATTCCTGCTGCAGCAACCGCAGGTCACACGAGTCGAGATGATCACGACCGAAGCGGCCTTTGCGCACACCACATTGTCGATCACCTTCGAAACCTCGCGGCTCGCCGGGCTGCACGAAAGGGTGCAATCTGGAAGACTCATAATTCACGCGAAGTCTAGCGTTCAATCTATTGATAATAAAGGCTTTATAGAATTGTCTTCAGGCGAAACACTGGGTCCCTACGCCCAGCTGATCCTGGCCACCGGTACGGCTGCGCGCCCCTGGCCCGAGGACGGCATCGCGATCGGCGATTGTGTCGCGCCGCGCGGCGTCTGGTCGGCGACCTCCGATGCCGCCCGCCTGATCGCGGACTGGACCCGCCGTGGCGAAGAAGCTACTGCGGTTCCAGCGGCTCGAACCCGAGCAGGCTGACGGGAATGCCGTCGGGATCGAAAAAAATCGCCTCGCTATAGATACCGGCCGGCATGGCGGCGCTGGCTTCCGTTTTTATGTAGCGGGTTGGCTCAGTAATCATTGCGACGCCCGTCGTGGCGCGCAGGCGCCCGACCACCGCATCCATCTCGCTCGTTGTCAGCACCAGCGTTGCCTGGCCGTAAAGCGGAAACCCGTTGGGTCGCGGCAGCGATTCCATCTGGCGCGGCGCAGTCGCGCCGATCTCATACAGGCCGATCCAGCCGTGGGTCGCGCCGGCCGGGGCCAGATGCACGATCCGCAGCGCCGCTTGCTTGAGACCGACCATCTTCGCAATCGCCGGCCCCTCGACTCGCTTGTCTTCGAGCACCTCAAGGCCCAGCGCGTCGCGATAAACCGCGAGGGATGCCTCGGCACTGCGCACCCACAGGGTCACGCGCTTGAGCGGACCGGTGCTCAACCGAGACCGAGGGCGCCCGGGTTCATGCGCCCGTCCGGATCAACCAGCGCCTTCAGCTGCTTCAGGAGCTTTGCAGCCGAATCATCGAGCCCTTCCTGGTAGCGATAGAACTTGCCGAGCTGAAAACTGACCGCGCCCTGCTCCATGAACGCAATCGCCAGCTCCTCGCGCAACTGCGCGACGGCCGCCGCCGCGGGCGGGTTGCGATCGTAAGTCGGCAGCTTGGCCAGATAGTCGGCATCGAGCACGCGCTCATGAAACGCATTGCGCGCGTCCGGCCAGTACAGCACCGGTTCGAGCAGCGTGCCGGCGTTGCCAACCGTGCAGCAAAGATAGCCGTGGTCGATGTCGTGTTGCTTTCTCGCGGCGGCGTGCCGCTCAAAGACTGCCTCGCAGACGTCGTACATGGCCGCCGCTTTCGAGAATGGCACCGTGCCATGTACCGGCACCCAGCGCTCACCGTTCGGACCCAGCATGCTGCTGACCTCGGCAAACGGGTTGGCACGCATGACCTTCGGCACCGTGTTCTCGACCTCGGTGCCGCCCCGCGCCATGATGTCGCGAACGATTCTGGCCTTGGCCTCTGCGTCGACGGCATCACGCCCGTCCAGCGACAGATGCACTGAGAACGTGCCTTCCTTGAGGAAACTGCGACCGGCCATCGCCATCTTCGCGCCTTCCTTGAGCCCCTTCAGCACACCGCCCGCGGACTTCATGACCTGGCCCGCCGCCTTCAGGTCATCACCCAGGCTCACACGCTTCATGCGCACGGCCTGTAGCCCGGGATCGAAGCCGAATTGCTCCGAGATCACGTCGGCACGCGCCACTTCGGCCATCGCATCGAACAGTTCGCGGTGATCCGTAAACGAGAACGACAGGAAGCGACTCTCCGGCTGCACCCGCACCAGGCGGAACGTCGCGCGGGTCTTGATGCCAAGCGCGCCGGTATCCGACAGGAACATGCCCAGCGTGTCCGGGCCGACCTGTCGATAGAACGGTTCGCCACGACGGTTCGCGTGACTGCCGAGATGCAGCACGCTGCCATCGACCAGCACGACATCGAGACCGATTACGCTTTCGGCAACGGCACCATAACGACCCGAGCCGAGAAAGATGCTGCCCTGTGACAGGGCGCCGCCAATGCTTGATTTGAGGCCCGAAAGTGGACCCCAGTAGGGTGTGCGAACACCCCGCGGCGCGAGCTGGTCGTGCAGCTCTTTCCAGGTGGCACCACACTCGACCGTGACAAAGGCATCTGCTTCGTTGACCGCGAGCACGCGATTCATTCGCAGCATGTCGACCATGATCGCGTCCGGTCGCTTCGGCAGATAGCCATCTGTATAGGACATGCCGCCACCGCGCGGCACCACATCGAGCCCCGACGGCGCCAGGGCCCGCAGCGCCGCGCTCAATTGATCTGTGTCTGCGGGCCTGATCACCGCGGCCGGCAGCTCACCGGCGCGATAGACATCCTGGGAATAGAACTCGCGCTCCCGACGATCAGTGATGACGTTCTGGGCACCGAGAATGCGCGTAAGTTCCGCGATCGCGGTTTCGACGGAACCGCGCATCATGCTGACAGCTTGCTGCATGGATCTTGCTCCTACAGGGGACCGTCAAAGTCTACTCGAAGCCGCAGCGGGAACCGAACTGCTAATCTTGCGATCCTTCCAGACCAACGGCAGCGGCGAGCCCCTTGAGCATCATTCGCGACAGCAAGAGCTTCGACTATTCCATCGATGTCGCCATTGTCGGTGCCGGTGCCTGCGGGCTGACGGCCGCGCTTGCGGCACGCGATGCCGGTGCCGAAGTGCTGGTGCTGGAGCGCGACAAGCGTCCCTGGGGCAGCACCTCGATGTCGCTGGGCGCGATGTGCGCAGCCGCGTCGAACGAACACGCCAGGCATGAAATCAAGGACAGCACCGAACTGTTCTATGACGACGTCATGGCGAAGACCGAGGGCCGCGCCGACCCTGCCTTGACGCGCATCATCGCAGCGCAGTCCGGACCGACGGTGGACTGGCTGGCCACCGCACATCAGGTCGCGCTCGAACTCGATTTCAAATGGACAGGGCTCGGGCACTCCAAGCCCCGCCTGCATCTGCCACCGGGTCGCAACGGCGAGGAACTGCTGGCGCTCCTTGGCAACGCGGCCGAGCGCGCCGGCGCCCAGATCATGACCGAGGCCCGCGTCACCGACTTGTTTGCGGATGCGGATGGGCGCGTCACGGGTATTCGCGTCAGCCGTCCCGGCAATGAAATCGAAGAGTTGGGCGTCGGAGCGGTGGTGCTCGCGTGCTGCGGTTTCGGCGGCAATCACGCGATGATCGCCGAACATATTCCCGAAATGGCCAGCGCGCGCTATTTCGGTCACGAGGGCAACCAGGGAGACGGCATCCGCTGGGGCCTGGAACTCGGCGCGCAGCTGGCGGACATGACGGCCTACCAGGGACTCGGCACGCTCGCGGACCCGCAACAGGTCATCGTGCCGCACCCGTTGCTGATCGAAGGCGGCTTCCTGACCAACATCCATGGCGAGCGTTTCACCCACGAACTCGACAACATATCCGGCATGTGTGTGCCGGTCCTGCAGCAACCGGCAGGGCTCGCCTGGGTCGTCTTCGATGAACGATTGCACCAGGAGTGTCTGGCGCATTCGGTCGAGCAACGCCAGCTGCAGGAAGTTGGCGCCGTGCGTCGCGGCGGCGACTGGAGCACGCTTGAGCGTGTCTGCGGCGTACCGCCAGGATCCTTCGCTCGCAGCAACAACGAGATCGATACGGCGCGGGATGCCGGCAAAGCCGACCGATTGGGCCGCTCGTTCGCCGGGCTCGCACCACTGGAGTCGCCGTTCTGTGCGGTGCGCGTAACCGGCGCGCTGTTTCATACCCAGGGCGGGCTGGTCGTCAATGCCGATGCTCAGGTGATGCGCGCAGGCGGCGCAGTGCTGCCCAACCTGTTCGCTGGCGGCGGTGCTGCACGCAGCATCTCCGGACCCGATGTGCGCGGCTACCTGCCCGGTGCGGGGCTATGCATGGCGATCACTCTGGGTCGGCTCGCAGGGCGAGGCGCAGGCCAGCAACGCGCGCCAGCCTGAGTCAGGGCGCAGCTTCGCGCTACTTCGTCGCGTCCTTCAACGCCGCGACGATCAGCGTCTGCTCGGCAGGATCCGGAATGGGTGCGTAGCGCATCCGATGTCGGCCACCGAGAAACACTTCGGGCGCCGCAATCAACGCAGCAATGCTTTCCTCATCCCAGATCAACCCTTCTCGCCCCGCTTCGACCAAGGCTTC
This sequence comes from Steroidobacterales bacterium, assembly GCA_038210215.1. GTDB lineage: Bacteria > Pseudomonadota > Gammaproteobacteria > Steroidobacterales > Steroidobacteraceae > UBA964. Next base: position 4,333 of record JBBQWY010000026.1, on the reverse strand, counting down.
CGAGTAGAAAAATCCGGGAGCGCTGGCCGCCCGGCGACCGAACACGCGCTGCAGGTTGGGGCCGACGCCATGCGCCCCGCCCGCTTCAAAGGTGTGGCAGAACCGGCACCACATGAAGTCCTTCTGCGTCTTGCCGGTCAGGACCGGCACTGGCGGCAGGTTTTCGTAGGGGTCGACGGCAGGCGGCGGACCGGAGTCGACCAGCTGCTTGGTGGTCGTGAATGGCACCACGCCAAAAACCTTGTAAGGCGTATACGCGGCCGCAGCGACGAGCAGCGCAAAGACACTGGCGTGAGCGAACTTCGCGCCGAGTGAATAGACGTTCGGATCGCTCACTTTGCATACCCCGGACCGGGCGTATGACCCTCACTTGCCGCTGACCAGGCAAAGCCAGGCAGCATCCGCAGCGGCGACACCCGGTAACGGACCATCTGCCACAAAGCGGTCACGACGCACAGGCCGGCCAGGTAAAAAATCACGAAACCGAACACGCTGTGCAGATAGCCGAGCGCCACCTGCACTCGATAACTCGCTGCAACGAGGTCAGGGAAATTGAGAATGCCAAACCAGGAAACCTTGTGGGCCTCAGACCACGCGAACACGGGCCCCGAAAGGCACAGCAGCAGCAGCGTGGCGAGAAAACCTGTCGTGCACCAGCGTGCGAATGCGTCCGCCGAGGCCGGAACGCGCGCGGGCCTCGGTTCGCGCGGCAAACGCCACTTCAACCACAGTCGGGGCAGCAACAGAAACAGGATCGTCAGGCCCAGGGAGACGTGCATGTGCTGCAGCGCCTCGCGTGCGGGCGTGCCGCGCGGCGTCACGCCAACCTTGCTCGACAGATACAGCTGGTAAAGCGCCAGTGCAAAAATCGCGACCGCAAGAATCCGTTCAGCGATGCGCGCGGACCCGCCGGATGCTGCCGAACTCATGGCGACTCCTCGTCCCTGATGGCGCGCAGTATGGCGTTCGGAATCCGCGCATCGTCCCAATCGAACTTTGCCTCGCCCGTACGCACGATGATCAGTTGCTGCGAAGGGACGATATACACACGCTGCCCACCGAAGCCGTCGATGAATACCATGTCCGGCGCCGCAAATGGCTCGGAGTGCAGGGCCTTGATGGTCGTGTCGTTGTACGCGCGCTCCGTGCCGGCAGGCGAGCCCAGCCAGATCTGGTAACCATAGTTCGGATTGGTCGGCGCCGGCGTCGTCATGGCCTGGATCCACTCCGTTGGCACCACCTGGTCATCCCCCACCCTGCCCTGATCCATGATCAGCCGGCCCACGCGCAGCCATGCGCGCGCCGTTGTGTACAAACAGCAGAACGTGCGCGGCATGCCGCCGTCCCGATCGAGCCACAGATAAGCAGTGGGTGCGCCGAGCCGGCTCCAGAGCCGCTCGGACAGATACTCCGCGTAGCGCTTGCCCGCCGCGCGCTGCAGGATCACCCCGAGCAACTGCGACTGGGCATTGGTGTACTGGAAGCGCTGCCCGGGAGTTTCCACCAATGGCAAACCGAGCACCGCGGCGGTGTTGTCGCTGCCGAGCGTGATGCGCATGCCAGCCCAGGTCGTGAACGGCGGCACTTCGAGGCCGCTCGACATTGTCAGCAGGTCGCGGATACGAATTGCGCCGCGCGAATCGTTGGCCCACTCGGGCAGATAAGTCGAGACGGGTTCGTCGATCGACTTGATCACCCCGTCGGCGATCGCCGCGCCGTACAGCAGACCCATCACCGATTTGTGCGCCGAGAATGGATCGGTGCGGAAGTCCCGATCGTAGCCGGGCCAGTACTTCTCGTAGCGCAGCGCGCCACGGTGATAGACCAGCAAGGCGACCGAGTTCATTTCGGCCGCATAGGCTTCCGCCGCTGCGTAACCTTCGGGCGCGATCGTCTCGGGCGGACCGGTCGCGATATCCTCGCGCTCAACGCCCGGCACCGCCTCCTGCGGCGTGTTCTTCTGGGTCTGATCGACGACGCCCATGCCGGGTCCTGCGACCATGCGGCGCATGATGCTCGGGTCCGCGAAGTAGAAGCCGAGCACGACCACGACGATAAGCGCCAGCAGTCCAAGCAGAATCTTGCCGATCAGCCGCAGAATTTTCATGAGGCCCTCGCCTGCCTGGCATCGAGTTCGCGGCGGATTGCCGCATGACGTTCCGCGTCGATCGGGAATCGCCACATCATCAAAACTGGCAGGATCAGCAGCATGATCGGCAACACCGAGACGCACAGGCGAATCCCCAGCGAACTCTCCGCCGTCAGCGCCTGCCCAGCTTGTTCGTAGCCAAACATGGCCAGGAACACCCCGCCCATCAACGGACCCAGCGCCATCCCCGCCTTGAAGACAAAGGCGAGAAAAGCCATGTGCCCGCCCATCTGCGCCGTGCCGGATGCCAGCTCGTCGTGGTCCACGGTGTCGGCGGCCATGGCCGGCGGCGTGATCATGGTGCCGCCATTGCCAAAGCCCATCAGTACGTTCGCGACGACTGCAAGCCAGAGTTGACCGGGCGCAACGAAGAACAGTAGTCCGTAGGCGCACATCGTGACCAGGTTCGCGACGCAGTAGGTGCGGTGCTTGCCGAGTCGCCTCGTGATGGGCACCCATAGCGGCGCGAGCAGCACCGCGGCGACGGTGTTGGCCAGCGCAACCCACAGGATGTACTGCTGCAGACCCAGTGCATAGCCGATGAAGATCGGCTGCACGAAAAAGTACGTGCCCATTGCCAGGCGATCGATCAGGTAGGCTCCGGCGAGGCGCGCGAACGGCTTGTTGCGGGTCAGAATCGCGAACAGCTCGGTCCATGACGGCAGCTTTTCGCCAGCGCCGGCTTGCTGCGCTGGCACCGCCAGAAAGCACCACAACACGCCTACCGGCAAGGCAAACGCGAAGAACCAGCCGACAGTGTGCACGATCTGTTCGAAGCTCGGCACCTTGATGCCTAGCATCGCCTGCAGGTAGATCAGCGGGATCAGCGAGGCAAGCAGATAGCCCACAAAGGCGCCCGTTTCACGGAAGCCCGCAATGCGCGTGCGCTCGTGATATTCGCCGGTCAGTTCACCGCCCCAGGTCTGGTGCGGAATGAACACGAACGTCCAGCCCAGGTAGAACACGATCAACCAGAGCAGCAGTTCCATCGCGCTGGTATCGGCGGACGGATTCAGCAAACCCCAGGTGCCAAACAGGGCAATCGGTACGCCGACCGCCATCCAGATGCGCCGGCGCCCAAAGCGACTGCGGGTTCGGTCCGACAGCGCCCCGATCAACGGATCAGTAACAGCCTCGAAGCCGCGGCCGATGGCAAACATCAGACCGACCACACTCAGCGACAGACCGGCGACCTGCGAATAGGTGGGCGGCAGAAACATCAGCAGTGGCACCATCATCGACTGCAGCGCCACCGTAGGTGCCGCGTAGGCGAGCAGCCTTGATGCGGAGAGTCGCCCCTGAGTCATAAGCGAAACGGCTCCCGGGTTTCGATCAGCGACGCTGGGTCGATTTGCGCTGGGTCAATTTACGCTGGGCCGGGATGTGCTGCTGATGATTCTTCAGGTACCAGTCAGCGATCTCCTCCCGGGTCGCCCACCAGACGCCCTTCAGGGACTTCGCGTAGCGAATGAACTCGCGCAGCGCCCGCACCCGGTAGGCGCGGCCACTGACGTGCGGGTGCAGGCCGACGTTCATCATTCGGCCCGACGTCGCACTCTCTTTGTAGAGCACGCTCAACTCCTCGATCAGAATGTCGCGGAACTCATCGGTCGTATGATTGCGGCGCGTCAGGATCGTGAAATCGTTGATCTCGTTCGTGTACGGCGTCGAGACGATCGGCCCATGCGGCGTACGGATCAGGTAAGGCTGATCGTCGTTCATCAGGTCGCAGTAGAACTTCAGGCCGTGCTCGGCCAGAATGTCGGCCGTGTTCAAGGTGCCTCGCAGCGAAGACGACAGCCAGCCACGCGCCTTGCGGCCAACCGCCTTCTGGTACACCGCGAGCGTCCGCTCGATGATGGCGCGCTCTTTGGCCGGCTTGGCGGCAAAATCCGTCAGCAATTCACCCTGTTCGTAGTTGTGTGCGAGGATTTCACAACCGCGCTTCAGCGCCGCGTCGAGCATCTGGCGGCGCCGCAGCGCCGTGACCGCATTGATCGTGCAGGACGGCTTGACACCCATCTCGTCGAACAGGTCGAACAAGCGGAACACGCCAACGCGCTGCCCATATTCGCGCCAGGTGTAGTTCGGGAAGTCGGGGGTGTTGCCGGGCAGCACATCCGGCAGGATTGGCGGACCGCCCGCGTAGTACGGCCGGTCAGTGTCTTTGATCAGATCCCAGGT
>JBBQWY010000025.1:0-43006 GCA_038210215.1 Steroidobacterales bacterium | reverse complement strand
CCGCCCGGATGATTGACGCCGGTCTTGCCGCCAACCGAAGAGTCGACCTGTGCAAGCAGCGTGGTGGGCAGCTGCACGAAGTCCACGCCTCGCTGGTAGCAGGCAGCGGCGAATCCCGCCATGTCGCCGACCACCCCGCCGCCGAGCGCCAGCACGCAGGCGTCCCGACCAAACCGGTTGGCGACGGCTACATCCAGAATCCGGCTGACTGTGGTGAGGGTCTTGTGCGCCTCGCCATCGGGCAGCACCACGTCGACGATGCGGCGCGGCCCGCTGGCGGCCAGCGCCACCCGCAACCGCTCGGCGTACAGTGGCTCGACGATCACATTGCTGACCAGCAGAAGGTCCTGCGCCGCGACGTGCTCCTGCAGCAGTTCTGCCTTGCTCAAGCCCCCCGGTCCGATCAAGATCGGGTAGGAGCGGGCGCCGAGTTCAACCTTCAGGGTCTGCACCCGCAGAGTATAAAGCCGCGGTTACGCCGCCGGCTCGGATCGGCTTACACTTGTGTGCCGAATGACATCCAGACAGGGAGCCTTTGATGAAGAATGCCACCCGCCCCGCAAAGAGCCGCTTGTCCAGCGCCGTTGCCGCCGGACAGTCGCTGATCGAATCCGCCCGGGAAGCCGCCGAAGAAGCGCGCCAGCGCTGGAAGCTCGCGCGCAAGCAGCTGAAGGCCGCCCGCAAGGCGGCGAAGAAAGCGGCGAAGGAAGTTGCGAAAGACGACGCCAAGAAGTCTGCGGCCAAGAAGGTGGCTACCAAGCCGAAAGGGAAGACCAAGCCGAAGGCCAAGGCCAAAGCCACCAAGACCCCGGCGCGAAAAACGAAGGCCAAGCCGAAGACCAAGCCTCGCAAGGCAAATCCGGTCGCGCCGAAGCGGCTCCTGCCCAAGCCGCAGGCCATGCCGCGTCCCAAACCCGTCAGAGCGCCCATCAAGCCCGCTGTTCGGGTCACTGATCCGCCGCAAGCGGACGTCGCACCGACGCCGCCCGGCGTCCGGGACGATTAGTCCGGTCCTCGCGTCCTGGTGAATCCATGGACGCGACACGGTGGACGTACGAGCGGCTGAGCCGGGACGGCGCACCTTATAAAGTGCGTCCGATCCGCACCGAAGACGAACAGCGCGAGCTGCAATTTGTGCGGTCGCTTTCGGCAGAAACCCTGTACGACCGGTTCATGTACCGCCGCAAGCCGCCAGGCGCAGCGGAGCTGCGACAGCTGGTGACCGTCGACTACAATCAGACGATGGCCTTTGTGGCCACCGTCGACAGCGAGGCGGGCGAGCAGTTCATCGCCGTTGCCCGCTACGCCTGCGACCCACCGACAACCGGAACGAGGCGGCCGGCAGAATTCGCCGTCACGGTCACCGATGCGTGGCAGAACCGCGGCGTCGGCAGCGAGATCACGCGCATCCTGTTCGACTATGCGGCGCAGCATGACGTTGCCCGCGTGTACGGCACGGTGCTCGCCGGCAATCAGCGGATGATCCGCCTGCTGCACTTTCTCGGGCTGCGTACCGCGCCAGCGCCAGACGATGCACGACTGGTGCTGGCACAGATTGATTTGCAGCCGATGGGGTCCGAAAGCGGCTAGCCTGGCGGCGGCCGCACGCCGAGCGCGTCTTGGAGCGCGTCGCGTTCGATATGAGCCAGCTGCAAGCGTTCGGCGACCCGCCCAGGCGTAGGTGCGGTCATGCTCTCGTCGGCAGCCCGCATCTCCGCCTCGAGATCGAGGATCGATTGCTCGACCTTGCGGAGGCGCGCCTGCAGATCAGCCTCCGCCCGGTCGGGTTGTCGTGCGCTTTTTTCGGTCGTCATCGCGAATTACTCGTCCCGACGCATGTCTTGAGCCGTCTCGCGTGCAGGGTCTGTGCGTGCCGCCAGCACAACGGTGATTCTTGCGTTCATGCCCGGACTCCGTCTCCCTTCCTGTCAGCGTCAGGGTTGACGACCCGGCTTCGCGAACTGTCCGGCGATATCCGAGAACACGAGTTCCACGCGCCGATTCTGCTGCCGGCCAGCGGCCGTGCCGTTGTTGGCGACGGGATACGCCTCGCCGAGACCCGTTGACTCTATCCGGCTTCGCTCGATGCCGCGGGCAAGCAGCTGGTCTGCGGCGGCGCGTGCGCGTAGCGCGGAAAGCTGCTGGTTATACATGTCCGCGCCGACACTGTCCGTGTGACCCTCGATGACAACCCGCGTATCGCGGTTGCTGAGAAGGAAATCTGCAACGCGCGAGAGCGACAGATCCGCACCCGGCTTCAAGGTTGCCGAAGCCGTATCGAACAGCACGTCGCCAAGTGTAAGGACCATGCCGCGATCGGTCGGCACGGCGTCCTTGAGCTGCACGATTTCCTGCCGCGCCGCATCGAGCTCCTGCTGCGTGCGATTTGCCTCGGCACCGCGCGCGGCCGCGAGCAGCTCCGCGTTGTTGGCGCGCTGCATCGATGCCGCCGCCTCGCGCTCGCGCGCCTCAATCAGCACAGCGTCCCGTTCGCCCTGCGCCCGCTCGATGTTCTGCTGGGAGCGGCCTGCGTTCAGTTGCGCTTCGGCAATCTGCGCGCGGCGTTGTGCGAGATAGGCGAGATGCTCCACTTCGTCGCGCGGAGCACGCGACTTTGCTGCCTCATTCGCAACACTCAGGCTGTTACGCGCAGCTTCGAGCTCTTTGCCAGCCAGCTGTGCCGCGTCGGGCATCATCTCGACCCGGTTCACGGCGTCGCGGGCTGCCTCCAACTGCGGGATGCTCGTGGGCGTGCTGGCACAGGCGCCGAGCGCAAGCGCTACGGCGACGGCGACGGCTGAATTGACAATCCTCATGGTGTTCTCCTTGATTCGCGACGCAAGGCATCAACGCTGCTGCGTAGCTCTGCCTCCGCCTGCTGGGCCTTTGCCGCTCGCGTCGCCGCGAGCGCAAGTTCAGCGTCCACTACAGCCTTCTCGGCCGGGCGCAGCGCTTCCTTGGGTCGGTTGTTGTCCTGTCTGACGGCAGCCTGCTGCAGGTTGTCGCGCGCACGGCTCAAGGCGTCGCTTGCATACTCGGCAGCGCCAGAGGCTTCCGCCTGCTGCACCAGCGTTCGCGCTTCTGCCACCCGTTCGACGGTTTCCACCGGGGTCGAGGCGCAGCCCACCATCATGAAGGCGACTGCGGCCGGCAATGCCGATCTGTTTGCGAAATTTCTCATTCTTGACTCCAATCAGGTGGGCAACGCGGTCTGGTAGTTGCTGGACGCAAAGTCCCAGTTCAGCCGTGTCTCGATGATCTCTTTCAGATAACTTTTGCGTTCGTTCTGGTAGTCGAGGTAATAGGCGTGTTCCCATACATCGACCGTGAGAAGACAGGTGGTGCCGTCGAATGCGGGTGAATCCGCGTTCGAGGTCGTCTCGATGGACAGCTCGCCCTGGTCATCGGCGCAGAGCCAAAGCCATCCGCTCGCGAACTGTCCGGCACCCTTCTCGACCAGTTCCGAATTCAAGGCTTGCACCGACTCGAAGGCGTGCTTGATTGCTGTTTGCAGCGCGCCAGCCGGCGCACCGCCTTTCTCCGAGAGCGAGCGCCAGTAGAAATCGTGGTTCCAGGCCTGGGCGGCGTTTCGATACAGATCGGTCTCAGCAGCTTCCCGGGCATGGCGGATGATCGCCAGCGGACTGGATGAGGAGATCCCGAGGCGGGCGACTTCGGCATTGGCCTTCTCGACGTAGCCGGCGTGATGTTTGCCGTGGTGCAACCGGATCGTCTCTTCCGACACAACCGGCGCAAGCGCAGCCTGCTTGAAAGGAAGCTCTGTCAGCCTGAACGGGCCCTCCGCAACGGAACGGTTCATCGTCGACGCCTCAAGCCCGGACCGCGGGCTCGTATCACTCGCGCCACGGCGCGGAGTCTCTGCCTTGTGGTTGACCGCTTGATGGCCGGTAGGGCTTGAACTTGAAAGCAGGGTCATCGACGTTCTCCTCTACTGGCTCGGCCGTATCTTTGCAGCAGAAGGTCCGGCGGGGCAGTGGCGGACGCCGGTAGCGAATGTCAGACGACACCGACGTGGATGAACGGCCCGCGGGTGGCCCCGCCGGTGACGGGTAGTCACGTAAGATCGCCACATGGATCGCATTTTCAGCAGCGCGGCCATCGAAAAGCTCGAGACGCAGTTCATTCGTCGCCGTTATCTTTGGATTCCTGTCGTCCTGATCAGTGCTTTGCTCGTTGCGCTGTGGAGCACCGCGGAGGCGGGGCAGGCACGGCTGCGGGATGCCATGGCCGCTTCGGCGGCATCGCAGTGGCGGCAGACTGCGTTACAACAGCTGTTAACTCTGGTCCTGGAAGCCGAGTCGTCCCAGCGCGGCTTCCTGTTGATGCAGGACCGCCGGTATCTGGAACGCTTCGATCCGGCGATCACCCGCATCGAAGCCGTGCTCGATCAACTCGAGCAGAGCTATGACCGCGTGCCATTGCAGGGGATGCCTGCGGCCACCGACGATCTGAGGCGGTTGTCTGCCGCCAGGCAGGCGGTAATGAGCGCCACGCTCCGCCTGTACGGGGAGGGCTCACTGGAGCTGGCGCTTCGAATAGTGCGTACGGATTACGGCAAGAAAGTAATGGACGAGCTGCGGCAATCCGTAAGTTCGCTGATGCGCGCCGAGAGCCGCGATGCCGCAGTGCGGGAACGCGCGTGGCGGCGAGACCTGATGTTCAACCGCACCCTGCTCGCCCTCGCCAGCCTGATCAATATTTTTCTGGTGATTCTGGCCGGTACGCTGCTGGCGCGAAGGATGCGGGCGCGGGCGCGTCTCGCCGCGGCGCTGGAAGATACCAACCAACGACTGGACCAACAGGTGGCGGAACGCACCGCGGATCTGGCCGAGTTGTCGAGTTACCTGCAGAGGATCACCGAAGAAGAGAAGGCATCCCTCGCACGCGAGCTGCATGATGAGCTGGGCGGTCTGCTGATCTCAGCCAAGATGGACGTGGTTGCGCTGCGACGCAGCGTGAACAAGGAGGAGGCGGGACTGAAGGAACGCTGGGAGCGAATCCTGAAGGCTCTGGACGTCGGCGTCGATTTCAAGCGACGGGTCATCGAGAACCTGCGCCCGACACTGCTCGACAACCTGGGTTTGCTGGCTGCGTTGCGCTGGCTGATGGAAGACAACTGCAATCGTGCCTCATTGGAATGCAAACTGGATCTCCCGGAAGATATGCCGGAAGTGTCCGCCGAGGCGGGGATTGCACTGTTCCGGATCGCGCAGGAGAGCCTAATGAATGTGCTCAAGCATGCGGGCGCCAGCCAGGTGCGGGTTTTGCTCCGGTCCAAAGATGGTCGGCTGCAGTTGCGGATCGTAGATGACGGTGCGGGGATCCCTCTGGAGAGGATCGATCTGCCGCAGTCTCACGGGCTGAAAGGCATGCGGCATCGGGTGGCTGCACTGGGTGGAACGCTGGTCATCGAGCGGAACGAGATGGGGCGCGGCACGGTGGTGGAAGTCAGCGTGCCACTGGATTCCATTCTCGCGGCCAGCGGCGGGGAGAGACGAACATAATGACCCGCACTCGTGGGCTGAGGATCGTTGGCGGCATTTCCGTCCTGACGCTGCTGTGCATGACGCTCGGCGGATGCAGCGATGGGCCTGAGGCCACCATCACCGAATTCCAAAAATATGACTCCGACGAACCCGCCCCTCCGCCGGTTGCCCCGAGCTATGAAAGCGAGATCGCCGGCGCGCGGGCGGATCACTTCCAGGAGCACGAAGAATGTGCGCGTCGGCCAGCAGAAGTCCGGGCGCAGTGTGAGAAAGAAAGCGATGAACGCTTCGAGGCCGCCCAGGCTGAAGCCGCCAGCAAGCGGGGCGTGGGCACTTAGAACGCCTGCGGGTTGTCGTCGGTGTTCGATGCGCCAGAGCACGCGATGGCGGCTGGCACGATGCTTGCTCTGTCTCAAGCGTGCACGTGACATACACTGAAAGGAGTTCGCAATGAACTGGGACCGTATCGAAGGAAACTGGAAGCAGGCCAAGGGCAAAGCGCAGCAGCAGTGGGGCAAGCTCACCCACGATCAGCTGGACGTCATCGCCGGCAAGCGCGAGGAGCTGTCAGGCAAGATCCAGGAAGCCTATGGCTTCAGCAAGGATCAGGCTGAGAAGGAAATCGATACCTGGCGCAGCACCCTGCGCGATGACGATTTCCGCAGCTGAGCGATCAAAGACGGCTTCTGGCTGCGGCGCGGACCGCAGCCAGAAGTTCATCGAGGTCGCCCGACTTTGCGACGTAACCTGCGGCGCCTGACGACAACGCCTGCTGCGCGAGCTGTGGATGTGCGTGGCCGGTGTGCATGATCACCGCCAGCTGAGGACAGGCAGCGCGTATTCCCTGCAGCGCTCGCAGCCCGGACTCCCCCTGTAGCTCGTTGTCGAGTATCAACACCGCAGCCGCTTCGGCATTGACGATCGCGGTGATGTCAGCCAATGAAGCGGTCGCGCCGACGCAGCGCATGTCGACTTCGGCGTTGACGATCAATACAAGAAGCTTGCACAGATCGGCATTGTCTTCTGCGATCACAACGCGCGTCTTGTCGACCAACTGCCCCCCTGATCTTCAGTCCATGTTCATGCCGAAAGCATCGGACGCAGAAAGAAGCCGAAGCCTTATGCTGGGTGCTGCAGGTCGCCGCGTCGGCGAGCGGGCCGCTACGCTGATCACCGATTTTTCGATCAGCTGGAACGCATCTCGTCGCGGCGCGTCTCAGCGGTCTGCTTGGCAGTCTCCAGCTCACGGTCGGCGGCGTCCTTGCAAGACTCCTGGGCCGCGCCTGCCATGGCCTCGCACTTCTCTGTGGCGATATCGTGCTGCCCTTCAGCACGCGTGATGGCGATCTCATAGGCCCCTTTCGCGGACTCCTCGGTAGCGTCCTGGGTGGCGTCGTTGATGTCTTCCGCAACGTCCCCTTGCACGTCTGCGACGTCCTCGCGCGCGTCTTGGCGGGCGTCAGCCACATCCGCGGCGACTTCCCGCGGGGTTTCTGCCTTATTGCAGGCGACCAGCGCGCCGCTGAGCGCCACAAGGGCGGCCAAGGTCAAGATCTTCTTCATTTCCCGTGCTCCCGAAAGGTTGTCGATCGATGAAGCAAGGTGCAACGTGCATGCCAGATGGCGCGGCAGAAACGATCGACCGCAGCGCCAGTCCGCGGATCACCGCGATTGCCCGTTGCGGGGGACCGACTGCCGGCAGAGGTAGGAGTACACCTACATTGGCAGGCGCAGTCCGCGAGCAGTGTGGGGTCGGCGGGTGCTTCATGATAAGTCCCGTGGATTGTAGAAATCCCTGCAAGGATTTCCACGACGAGGTAAATAATGCAAAACACACGCAGCAGTCCGGCGCTCATACAGATGTGGGGGAGCTCAGCTGCGCTTGGCAGGGTGCGCAATGAGATTGCGCGCGTGGCCTACAGCGAAGCTACGGTACTGATCATCGGTGAGAGCGGCACGGGCAAGGAGCTCGTGGCGCGCGCCATTCACGAGAACAGCAGCCGCTCGGGAGAGACCTTTGTGGCCGTCAACTGCGGCGCGCTGCCCGCAAGTCTGATCGAAGCTGAACTGTTCGGCTATGAGAAAGGCAGTTTCACGGGCGCGTCACGCGCGCACACCGGTGTTTTCGAGCGCGCCGGCGAGGGTACTCTGTTCCTCGACGAGATTGCAGAAATGCCGATCGAACTGCAGACACGTTTGCTGAGAGTGATCGAATCCAGGCGGTTCTACAGAATCGGCGGCAGCAAGGAACTTTCAACCCCAGCGCGGATCGTTGCCGCCAGCAATCGCAATCCGCTGCGAGCCGTCCGCGACGGGCTGCTGCGGGAGGATCTGCTCTACCGTCTGGCTGTTTTCCCGCTGGTCGTGCCACCGCTGCGAGAGCGCGGTCCGGACGCCGGCGAGATCGCGGCGCGACTCCTGACACAGCTGAATGCCGCTCGCGACGTCGACAAGCGCCTGTCGACGCGATCCGTGCACTTTCTGCGCGAGTACCGCTGGCCCGGCAATGTCCGCGAGTTGCGCAACATCGTGGAGCGCGGCTTCCTGCTTGCGGACGAGGAGATTGACCTCGAGCCGGCGTTTGACGCGTTGCTGACGGAGGAGCCCGCCGCTGCCGACGGCAGCCGCGCCGTGACCGTGCCGGTCGGCACGAGCCTGCAGGATGCCGAGCGGGTCATCATCGAGGCGACTGTTGCGCACCTCGATGGGAACAAGGCAAAAGCGGCATTGACACTTGGATGCAGCCTGAAGACCTTGTACAACAAGCTTCGCCTCTATGCCGAGGTCGAACCCGCCGCACACTCTTGATCAATATGAGGAACCCAACATGACTCGCATTCTGATTGCGGATGATCATGCCGTGGTGCGCGCAGGGCTACGACAGTTCCTGCTTGATGACGGCAACGTGCGTGAAGTGGGCGAAGCGGCAACGGGCCAACAGGCGCTGGACCGGCTCCGTGAAAGCCGCTGGGACCTGCTGATACTCGATATCTCGATGCCGGGCCGAAGCGGGCTGGATATCCTGAAGCACGTGCGGTCCGGCTTCCCGGACACAAGAATACTGGTGCTGAGCGGATTTCCGGAACGACAATACGCGGTGAATGTACTGCGAGCGGGTGCGGGTGGCTATCTCGCCAAGGACAGTGCCCCGGAAGAACTGCTCAAAGCCGTGCGGATTGTTCTGCAAGGTCGACGTTATGTCAGCCAGGCCCTAGCCGAGTTGCTGGTCAAGGAGCTGGACGCCGATTCCGACAAGCCGATGCATGCCCAGCTCTCGGAGCGTGAGTTCCAGATCTTCACGAAGCTGGCGACCGGACGCGCGGTGTCCGAGATCGCAGAGGAACTTTGTCTCAGCGTAAAGACTATCAGCACCTATCGGAGCCGCGTGCTGGAGAAAATGAACTTTCGCACCAATGCCGATATCACAACCTATGCGCTACGTAACGACCTGATGCAATGACCGAAGAAAAAGCTGCAACCACCTTCACGGTTCTTTTAGTCGAGGACTCCGTATTGCTGGCGCAGCGCATTCGTGAGCAACTTGAAGCCATTCCGGGCGTCACCGTGCTCGGCCCCGTGCCCGATGAAGACGGCGCCGTGCGCATGGCGTTCGACAGCAAGCCCGACGCGCTGGTGCTCGATCTACAGTTGCAATCAGGGACTGGTTTTGGAGTGGTTGCGCGGCTCGGTCCAACCCGGCCACCCGTGGTGGTGCTGACAAACTATGCGCTGCCGGAGTACAGGCGGCGCGCGCTGGCACTCGGCATCGAGTATTTTCTCGACAAGTCCCACGAGTATCACCTGCTCCCGGATGTCATCGACGCCCTGTCGAGCGCGCGCGGACCCTAGCGCAACGGCTGCGCTCAGCCCGCGCGCAGGCATCGTCCTACATTCTCCACGGCTTCGCACCGACTGATATCCGGTCGCGACAGTCGCATGCTCCCGTGGCGGCCCGCTCTGCCGTCTGATCGGAGTTGTCATGCTTCACTACGCAGTCATTTTTTTTGTGGTCGCCATCATCGCGGCCCTGTTCGGCTTTACCGGTATTGCAGCAGGCGCTGCCGGGATCGCGAAGATCCTGTTCTTCGTGTTTCTGATTTTTGCGGTCGCAACACTAGTCATGAGTTTTATTAGAAAAGGAGTCTGAGATGTCTGCCACATTTGAATCCACCGATGCGCGGTCCCACGATCAAGACGAGCGGGATAGCGGTGAAATGAGCAAGTTCTTCGACGATGTCGAGCAGCTACTGGTCTCCGTTGCCCACGTCAAAGATGAAGACGCCGCCCGCCTCCGCACCAAAGTTGAAACCTCGTTGAACAAGGCGAAGGACACGATGGCGCGCGAGACTCACCGAATCAAGAAATCGACCAAGGCAGCTGCCCTCGCGACCGACAAGTACGCCCACGAGAAGCCTTGGAACGTGGTCGGCATCGCCGCGGTTGCGGGACTGTTGCTCGGTGCAGTGCTGCTACGGCGCTAGTCGATGTTGCAGCTACGCGAGATCGCTCGGACGGCCGTCCATCACCTTGGCGGCTATGTCGATCTGATCTTTGAGCTGGGTGACGAGTGGATTAATTTCGCGTCCCGCCGGCTTTTTGCGGCCGCTTTGGCCATGCTGCTTGGCGCTTGCGGCATCGTGGTCGGATGCGCGTCGATCGTGCTGATGCTCTGGGAGTCGCCCTGGCGCGACGGTGTCGCCATCGGCCTCGCGGCGGCACTGCTTCTTTCAGCCGTTGCCGCGGCTGCCGTGGCCCTGCGGGACGGCCCGGCGCCCGAGATGCGCAGCCAATTGCGGGCACAGATAGAGATGGACAAGGCATTGCTTTTACGGCTCGGAGACTAAGCATGAGTGTTGGCGCCCCGGAAATCGAGAATCTCGAACGCTCGCGTGCGGAACTACGCGCGCTGATCGACAAACCCCCAGGTGAATTTCCCCGCAGCGCTCTGCTGCAATCGATGCTGGCTCCGCGTAAACGCTGGGGATGGCTGCTCGGAGCGGCGGTACTGGCCGTCGTAGCCGCGCGTCGGCTGCCGCTCCGTGCTGTGGGCACTGGTGGCCTGACGGCCTATGCGCTTTACAAGCGCGCAGGGACTCTGCTGAGCGCGTCCCACGAAAAAGTGAACCGCCATGGCCGCTAAGCCCGCACCGAACGAGAAGCGCGCCGACAGGCCAAGCTTCCTCAGCGACATTCAAAGCATCCGCAAGCGTGCACGCGAAAAGATCGAAGACGGGGCCGTGACCCCCAGCTACGGAGCCGATCGCAAGGTGATACTGGATCTTCTGAACGAGGCCTTGGCCACGGAGATTGTCTGCACGCTGCGTTATCGCCGGCATTACTTCACTGCGGAAGGGGCCGTTGGGGAGGCGATCAAGCAGGAGTTCATGGTGCACGCGAAGGAAGAACAAGGGCACGCCGACCAGATCGCCGAGCGCATTGTCCAATTGGGCGGCAAGCCCGACTTCAACCCGGACTCGCTGAGCCGACGCAGTCATGCCGAATACGGCGAAGGCGAAAGCCTCAGCGAGATGCTGGAGCAGGATCTGGTCGCCGAACGGGTCGCCATAGAGTCCTACACCGAGATGATTGCCTTCATCGGCGGCGGTGATCCGACCACGCGGCGAATGCTCGAGGAGATCCTCGCGGCCGAGGAAGAGCATGCGGAAGAAGTGTCCAGTATGTTGAAGCACATGAGGAGAAAATCATGAGTGGAAAGGACAAGGCCTTGCAGGGCGAAGGCAACTACGACGCGGCGCGCCGCTATCGAAAGGACGTCGAGGGTTTCGTCGAGCACGAAGACATCGAGCGTGCTGCGAAGGCTGCGAAACCGGGCAACAAGCAGGAAGTCCGCGAGCTGGCCAAAGCCGAAGAAAAGGGACGATCGCGCGCCAAAGGTTGAGCCAAGCGGTGGCAGGGCTTGTCCTGACCAGCCTGCGCCCTCAACGAATCGATCAGTTTGGCGTCAGGTGCGGGCCGGACACGGGAGACCTGGTGTGTCAGACGGCATCAGTAGCGGTAGATGGCGGCCACGCCCGTGTCGGTCGGCATCTGCTGGCTTTGCAGCACGATGAGCTCGCCACCCATCTTCAGCACCAACGCCCCGAGGTCGTCCAGCGCATCATCGGTCTTTGCATCGCTCAGCGGCCGCGGCTCCACCGAACCGGTCGTCGCATCGATGCGTCCGGGGATCTGGCGGTCGCCGTCGACCAGCAGGGTGTCAACTCGGCCGGCCACCACGGCGCGCGCCACGTTGGCTAGCGTATCCGAGCCGAGGTCGCGCGCTTTCGCGGCGCCGAATCGTTCCATCAAAGCCTCGAGTCGCTGCCGCTGCACCCGGCGCACAACCTCCCAGGCGCGGTCGCACAGCTCTGCGGGTGTCAACGCGAACGGATTTCCGTCAATCCCTTCGTCAGCCAGGTATTCGTTACGGCTCAGCGAATGGAACAGTTGTCGATGCTCGGGCAGGCTCGCCAATATCAACGGCACTCTTGCCGCTTGTGAATGGCTCGTGAAGATCGCACGATCGACCGCGCGGAAGAACCGTTCGGCGTCCAGCTCCACCTCAGACGATTTGCTTCCGTGGCCATGATGCATTGCCGACTGCTGCGATCCCACTCCACCGTACGATCCCACCGATAAGTGTGGCTCGGTCAGTTCCTCTCCCAACGCTGCTTCGAGCGTGTGGGGCACGCCAGCAGCCAGCGGTACTTCATCAAGGCCGTAGCGCGTCCCCGCGTAGAGCTTGATTTCCTGCCTGCTCAAGCACAGAACCTGAAAACGGTCCGCAGATTGGTAGGCGCGCAGCAACGGCTTGAGGTGAAAGGTCTCCGCGACAATTGCCAGCTCCGGCACGGCCTGCTGAAGTCTGAAGACTCCGAGGTAGTTCGTGGAGCGCAGCAGCGCCAGTCCGCCGAGCGAGGTGTTCCAGAACTCAGCGTCTTCGGCGATGGCCTGAAGCGGCGCAAGCAAGTCGGTGGCTTCGTGCTTGCCGACCAGAGTTTCCAGGGACGCGACGGTTGATTTGAACAGGTTACGGAACCGGATCGGATCCTGCTGATTCCCCGGGTGCGTGCGGTGCGTCGGCTGATAAATGGACAGGCACGGCTTCTGCTGCTGGTTCAGTACTTCGACCATGGTTTGCCGATCAAACGTGTGCGTTGCAGTAGTCATCGCACCATCCTACACCGCCGCGGCTTCACGCAGCAGTCTTCCGAACCCACGAAGAGCTGCGAGCCAGAAAGCGCTGACAAGGTTTGAGCGTCTGCGCCGATGCCGAGCATTGACGCAGTCTTATAACCTCTGCGGGTATTCACTAAGGAGATAACGATGACCACAGCATCAGGACACACTTCTGCCATTTGCGCCAAGCGCGTGATTGGCACCAACGTCAAGGACAAGGCTGGCAACAAGATCGGCGAGATCGAGGACATCGTGCTCGACAAGAAGTCCAACAACATCATGTTTGCCGTCGTGGGATTCGGCGGCTTCCTCGGCATGGGTGAGAAATATCATCCGCTGCCTTGGTCGGCGCTCGACTATCAGGACGCGCAGGACGGCTATGTCGTCTCGTACACCAAAGAACAGCTGAAGGCAGCGCCCGCTGATTCGCTCGAAGCACTGACGCGTGACGATGGTCTCGCCTACCGCGAGCGGACTTACGACTACTACCAGACGCCGCGCTACTGGTAGCAGGCAGGCATTCGAACGATCGACAGCGAGCCGAGTCAGTGCGCTCCGTTGGAGGCAAGCGTGGTGGCCCGGCGCTGCTCGAGTTCGCTGGCCTCCGCGATGGCAATCAACGCGGTGACTTGGGCGACCAGAGCCTCGCTGTCGATCGGCTTGCTGAGATAGCCGTCGCACCCGCTTTCGATACACCGCAGCATATCCCCGTGCATCGCCTCGGCCGTCAGGGCAATGATGGGTTGCCAGAATCCCATTCCCCTCATCTGACGCGCGACCGTCCGGCCATCGAGGTCCGGCATGTGCATATCGAGTAGCACCACATCGATGGGCGGACCGCTGCCCTCCAATGTCATGCCCACTCGCTGCAGAGCTTCGTTTCCGCCTGCCGCAAGTTCCACCTGCGCGCCTGCGGCGACGAGAAACCGGCGCGCAAGATCGCGGACATCGCTGTGATCATCGACCACCAGCGCGCGGCACTGCAACGATTGCGCCTGCGGTGATGGCTGTTCGAACGCCCCGGTCGCCTCCAGCTGCGGTTGCACCAGGACCGACGACTCGATGCTGCCCACGGCAATGGTGCAGGTGAAGGTGCTGCCGCGATTCTCCTCGCTGGTGAACACCACGTCGCCTCCCAGCCTGCGGGCAAGGCGCCGACTGATGTCGAGCCCGAGACCAGTACCGCCGAAGCGCCGCGCCACCGACGCATCACCCTGGGAAAAAGGCTGAAATAACTGCTCCTGATGCTGCGAGCTGATACCCACTCCTGTGTCGATCACGTCGAACTGGAGAACAGCGGACTCGCCCGCAAGCAGCTGGATCACCAGCTCGACCTTGCCGTGCTGCGTGAACTTAATGGCGTTGCCGAGCAGATTGACCAGAATCTGCTTGACGCTCTTGCGGTCGGAAAGGATCTTGTCGGGAACGGCCCCTTCATACCGCAACTCGAACCGGAGACCCTTGCTGCGGGCGCGCATGACCAGCATCGAACGGACTTCAATCAACAACTCGTGCAGGCCAAACGCCGAGAGCTGGACCTCGAACTTTCCTGCTTCGATCTTCGAGAGATCCAGGATATCGTTCATGAGCTCCAGAAGATGCTTGCCATTGCGTTGGATCGTATCCAGATACTCGAGCCTCTCCGGATCCACTTCTTTGGCGGCGAGCAGTTGCGTGTAGCCGAGCACTGCAGTCATCGGCGTGCGAATCTCATGGCTGATGTTCGCGATGAAATCACTCTTGGCCCGATTGGCCGCTTCTGCATTCCGCTGCGCCTGCAAGAGTGACTCTTGATAAAGCGTCTGTTCGGTGACGTCGAGCACCGCCCCGAGTATCCGCTGCGCACGTCGACCCTGACCACTGCCCGGATGGAAGAAGGTGCGGCCCTGCAGCCGCAGCCAGCGCTGTTCACCGTCCGTGCGCAAAATTCTGTGCGAAAACGAGTGTGTATCGTGCTCTGTGTCGGCAAGAATCTCGGCAACGCGCCTGGTGACCATGTCGCGATCATCGGGATGCACCAAATCCGATACCATGTCAGGCCGGATGTCGAGCGGCACATCGTTAGGCCAACCCAGAATCGACTTCAGGTTGCCGGACCACTCGATCGTGCCTCGGTCGACATCATAATGGTAGGTGCCGAACCCGGCGGCCTCGGAAGCCAGCCGGATATGCGCCTCGACGTCGAGCAGGCGCGTGGCTGCGTCCCGCTGGTCGGTAATATCCCAGTTGAGACCGAACATCCGTGCGGATCCATCTTGCGGGGATTCGAGCACGTGACCGCGTGCCGCAATCCATCGAACTTCACCATCGGGTCGACGGATACGGAACTCCGCCTCGAAGCTCCCGTGCGTCCGCAGCGCCTCGGCGACGGCGCGATCCAGCGCTTGGATGTCGTCCGGATGTATCAGCTCAAAGAATTTTTTTCCTACGGCGACCCCCTGGGGCAAGCCGAGCGTCGTCCACATCTGGTCATCCCAGATGGATTCATCCGTGAGCGGATTCCATTCGAAACACCCCATCTGCGCGGACTGCAGTGCGAGTTTCAGACGGCGCCTGCTGCCGGCCAGCTCGCGCTCGCCCTGGCGTCGCGCGGCAAGATCGACAAAAACCATATAGCAACCGCGGACCTCCGCAGCATCGTCTGCCATGTGGGGGACATAGGTCGCTGCCTTGTAGGCCGTTCGGCCTTGCCCCGGTAATTCCAGCTCGAACTCGTGGCGGACCGACTTGCCGGCCAGTGCCGTATCGAGACTGTCGATCATCGAACGATGCCGGGTCGGATCCAGCAGCTCCGAAACGTGCATCCCGAAGAACGACTCGCGTGGCCGGCCCCACTCCTTCGCGTACTCCGAGTTGACGAAACGGAATTTTCGATCCGCATCGATGTAGGCGATCATCACCGGCACGGCATCGATCAAGACCTGCAGGCTATGTTCGCTCTCCTCGAGCGCTGTCACATCGCTGAATGTCACGGCCAGCCCAGCGCGCCCGCCGTCGGCGGCATGTCATCGGTCTGCGGCATCAGCTGCGCAGCAGATTCTCGGGATGGCTGTTGGTCTGGGACAATGCACAAATGCCTGCCGCACCGGCCGCTTGAGACTCTAATCTTGAACATATTGTCTGGTAGCTTACTCCCCGTCCGGCGCTGCCAGTCTGTCGCGCTATAGGAATCTTTCCCAAAGCACCCAGAACCGCTCTGCCAGCTTCTGCCACAACGGGCGCTGCCGCCACGTCTGCAAGGACAGCGGCGAGGCCGTGCGCAGGTCCTGCTCGAACAAACCCGCCATCCGGGCGCCGAAGTCGGCGTCGATCACCACGACGTTCAGCTCGTCATTGTAAGAGAAGCTGCGGTAATCCCAGTTCGCTGAACCGACGGTTGAGCGAATTCCATCCACGACCAGGGTCTTTGCGTGAATGAATGCGGTTCTCTCCTCGAAGATCTCTACCCCGGCCTGCAGCAAAGCGTCGTAGTGCGCGCGCCCGGCATACAGCAGCCCCGAGAAATCGCTGAAGCCGGGCAGAAGTATCCGGGTTCGAACGCCACGCGCGGCGGCATCGATGAGCGCGCGTTGCAGTCGATCGTCGGGCGCGAAGTAGGCCATGGTCAGGTCGATGGACTTGTTCGCGAAGCTGACGCCCGCGAGAGCCGCCACGTAAGTCGCGAAGGCGTCATCGTCGGGAGAGCTCGCATCGATTCGCAGCAGTATCTGGCCGGCGTCCTCCGGCTGCCTCAGATATTCTACGGCCAGAAGGTCCGGGCACTGCTGCTGCGCCCATGAACGCAGGAAAAGCTTCTGGATCACCTGCACCGCAGGACCGTCCATCTGGATATGCGTGTCGCGCCAGCCGTCCTTTAGCGTGGCGTTGCCGCTGCGAATGATGGAGCTCGATGCGCTGTCGTACTCTGCGCTGAAGTTGAGTCCCCCGCTGAACGCGCGCCGCGCGTCGACCACGACCAGCTTCCGGTGCGTGCGGCGAACGAAGTCACCGCTGCGGTTGTCCAGCGGATTCAGCGGGTTGTAGGCACAAAGCCGCGCACCCGCGCTCTGCAAACGCTCGATGCTTGCTGCTTCGAGCTCCGAAGATCCAAGTGCGTCGTAGAGAAGATTCACACGGATCCCCGCTCGCGCGCGCTGTTCCAGCAACGCGAGCAGCGAAACGCCGTCATGGATCGCGTCTTCGAAAATGTAGCTTTCGATATTGACGTGGTCGGCGGCCGTGGAGATCGCCGCAAATATGGCTGCATAGGTTTCGGGACCATCAACCAGCAGAGCGACGGCGTTGCCGGCAATCAGCGGGGCGCCGCTCACTGCTTCCGTCGCCGCGAGCTGCCGCGCAAGAAGGTCGTCGGATCCCAGCTCCGCGAGCCGAGCCGACACCCGCTGGCGCAAGCTCCCGCTGAGCTGCCCATCCGGGCCGATCATGGTCAGCGCCTTGCTATCGCGCTGTAGCTTGTGCAGGGCGCGAAAGTCGGGGTCAGGCAGACCGCGCAGTGCCGTGCATCCCGCCAGCAGCAACAACGCCGACAGCAACAGCGACAATGTCAGGGGCGTGCGCTCTATTCCCGGCATGGTGTCCTCCTGGACCCCGCGTTGGCGGCGCCGAGCATCGGTGCTCAGCGCCAGAATGAGAACAAGTGCGCGTCGGGATCGCGCTCGCCCCGCAGCTGTGTGCGGATGATCTGCGCGCCGATCATCGAGAAGGTAATGCCGTTGCCGCCGTACCCGAGCACGGCGTAGCAGTTGGGCATGCCCGGGACACGCCCAATGCTCGGCATTCCTGTGCTCGAAGCGCCAAACGAACCACACCAGCGAAACTCGGCTTCGACCTTCAGACTCGGAAACATCTGCCGCAGCTTACGCTGCAGCGTGTGCGTCTTTGAGTCAAGCAGCTGGTTGCGCAAGGACTCGTTCTCGAAGGGCTCGTCTTCACCGCCACAGATCACCCGGCCGTCCGCAGTGGGGCGAAGGTAAAGATAGGGGTCTGAAGCCTCCCAGATCATGCAGCCTGTGGGCCACAGCGCGCGCGGCTGAGGCGCAGTGGCCATTGCCCAGGTCGACGTGATGGAATGGTTCTTGCGGGGCACCCCAACGGGAATCTCGTAACCCGTCGCAAACACGAGATGGCGGGCCCGGATCTGCGGGCCTTGGTGAGTTTTCGCGACGACTCCACTGTTGTCGGTCTCAACGTCCTGCAGCAGCGCTGGCGAAAAGATCTTGGCGCCGCGCGCGCAGGCTGCGGCGAGGAATCCCGCTGCCAGCCTGCGGGGGTTTGCCGACAGGTTGTTGTATCCGAGAATTCCGGCGCGCTTGCTGATGCCGTACTCATCGCGTACAGCAGACCTGCTCATGAAACGGACTTCGAGACCCGCACGCTGCCGCGCGCGGGCTTCGGCCTCGAGCTCCGAGGCGTCAAGAACGTTGCCTTCCAGGTACAGCGACTCGCGGACGCGGCAGTCGGCGTCGATTCCCAAGCGGCATTGCCGCTCGCGCAACGCGGACAGCGCCAGGCGGGAGCGGCGCCAAACGCGCTGCGCGCGCTCAAGGCCGATTTGCTTGGAGAGCGTTGACAACGGAGTATCGATCTCATACTGCAACAGCGCTGTCGATGCGGCCGTCGAGCCGCTGGCGGGTTTGCGGCCGTCCAGGATGATCACGGCGTGGCCGTCCTCAGTGAGCGCGTCGCCAATCATGGCACCGGAGATCCCGGCGCCCACGATCACGACGTCTGCTTTGCGGTCACGGGTCATCGGGGAAAACGGGATAGCCACGGTCCCGGGCCCCATCCAGGGAGACCGGCCGTAGTGCAGCTGCAGATCCCGGGTCATGTTCATCGGGAATCCCCAGTAGACCCCCATGGTCGCCCCGCGGGTGGCGCCGCGCTGTCGCCGCAATGCCTGTTTGTCCGTCAGACACGGCCGACAGCTGGCGCTGGCAGGGGCGCAAGCATTGGACTGACAGTTTCAGCGCGACGGTTCGGAGACTCTCGGCTGCAGGATTTCCGCCAGGAGACAACCAGTGACTACCTCTGACCTCGCGCCTGCAACGCCAGCCACGCTCGAACGGGCGTCACGCGCAACGCAACTGCCGGATGCGGTTCCCGGGCTGCTCGAAAGGCTGGCCAGCAGCGCCGGGCGACTGGCGTTCTACGTGGCGGGCCCGCGCGCGGGGCGCCCCCTGCTGCTGGTACACAGCGTCAACGCGGCGGGTTCAGCGGCCGAGGTCCGGCCCGTCTTCGAGCACTTCGCCAGGACGCGTCCCGTGTACGCCCTGGAGTTGCCGGGATTCGGCGCCTCGGAGCGCAGTCAGCGCGACTTCACGCCGCGGCTCATGACGGATGCTGTGCTCGCGCTGGTCGCGCACATTGCCGCTGAGTATCGCGACACGCCGATTGACGTGATGGGCGTATCGCTGGGATGCGAGTTTGTCGCGCGCGCAGCAGTCGAGCGTCCCGCCGCGTTCAGCACGCTGGCGCTGGTCAGTCCGACGGGCCTCGAACGCGAAGAGAAGCATTTCGGCAAACCTGCTGCGTCCCGGGAAATCCGTTGGCTGCACTGGCTGCTGACTCGAGATTTCTGGCGAGAGCAGCTATTCGGCCTGCTCAGAAGGCCGGCGGTGGTTCGCTATTTCCTCAAGCGAACGTTCGGTTCCGACCAGATCGACGAACGCCTGTACCGATACAGCCTGCTCACCACTCGACAGCCCAATGCGTCGCACGCGCCACTGGCCTTTCTGGCCGCACAGCCCTTCGCGGCGGATATCAACCGGGTTTACCGGGAGATTTCGCAGCCCGTATGGCTCGCCCATGGCACGCGCGGTGATTTCACGCATTTCGAAGGTGCGAAGGAACTGGTCGCATCCGGGAAATGGCGGCGGACGGTTTTCTCGACGGGGGCGATGCCCTACTTTGAACAACGTGTCTCGTTCCTGCAGGAGTTCGACACGTTCATCAACAAGGCAGGCCATCCATGACGGCCGCTTACCTGTACCTGAACTCGGCGCTCTACGCGCTGTTTGCTGTTTGGTGCACGCTGGCGTCGCAAAGCACTTCAAGAAATCTGGGCTACGAAACGCTGTCCGCATCCGGGCGATCAGAGTATCTGGTCATCTATGGGGGCTTGCAGCTGGGCCTGGCGGCCGCGTTCTATCTGTTCGCGCGCAACCCGCAGACCATCCAGCTGGGACTGATCTTTGCCCTGTGCCTGTATGTGCCGATCGTGCTGTACAGGATTGTGACGATTGCCGGCTTCTGGCCGGTGGGTGGAATCACGCTAGGCGTTGCTGCACTCGAAATCGCCCTGCTGATAGCGGGACTATTCCTACTCTATCGTCGCTGAGCTATTCGCTGCGGCCCGTGACGAGTCTGCCGGCGGGACCCAATGCATCGGCGATACCCACCGTGAACCGTAGCAGCGCAGCGGCGAAGGTGACTCTCAACGGCAAAGCGAACTAAATGCGTCGCGCGGCGCCAAGAGCGTGGCTGACGATTCGCAGAACGAGGACGACGTTCACTCGGACAAGCCACCGGCCTCGCGCCGGTGGCTTTTTTTGGTTTGATCCCTGCAGTTGATTCAAGGCGCTCGCGACCTTGCACCGTTCGATCGTCTTGCGCGGCCTGGCTGCGCCATGTCTGGTAACTCGTCTTTGCGCTCGCGCAGCTCGTCGCCAAGGGCAGCCAGGTCGAGATCCGCCTTCTTGGCCTTGGGAAACATCTTCCCTTCTTCTTCCTCGACGTGGTGCGCAACGTACTCGCACAGCACCAGCACCGTGGCATTGAAATGGGAGTCGTCGGCTCCCATGCTCTGGATTTGCGCGATCAGATCTTTGACGCTGGCATGCTCGACGTCAGCGTGATCGACGATGTCGTCGTCTTCGAGAGCTTCCCGGAGGGCTGGATAGAAGATCTCCTCCTCGATGGCGGCATGCTTGGTCAAAGCGCTGCATATCTCCTGGGCCAGCTGTTCTCGTTCAGCTGCGCCCGCGTCTTGCTTGACGAGCTTCTTGAATCTCTTCTGCATCTTCTCGACTTCGGCGTGATCGGCCTTCAAAAGAGTGATTGCGTCCGCCTGCTTGGCTTTGGAGCGACTTTTGGAAGACGTGCTTTTCTTGCGTTTTGCTGCCATGACGAACTCCTCGTGTGACTGAGTGGCTAGGGAGGACTCATTGTTTGGCAGCTGAACGGCCGGCGGACGCCGGACGACACCCCGTAAACCCGGCGTGCCGTTCTCATAAGAACGTCGGACACAGCTGACAGGCGCGAACTGGCGCAACGCGCGTCAGGTCCTACTTGATCGTTCGGTCGTCGCCGAGGGCTGTGAAAGGCGCACTTCTCCGGCGACGGCTCTCGGTGTGGTTGTCGCGAGCCGAAGGCGCTGGGTAACCCGGTCTATTCTGGCCGCGGGGCCGCAGGACCTATGCGATCCTGCGGCCGCGACGTTTCATCGACGAACGCGATGCATCTGTAACCAGCCGTCGCGAACCGCGCCACGCGCTTCATCCCAGTTGAGACGACTCGCGCCGCGGCCGTCACGCCAGCGGGTGGCGAGCTGCTGCTCGGCATCTTCGAAGGAATGATCCGACAGCTCGCTGTGCCGCTCGAACGCGTACGAGTAGGCGGGGCCGTAATCGTCCCAGGTCCGGCTCACGCGGAAGTACGGTTGTTTGCGGAAGTTGCTTTGAAAATGCTCAAGATACTCGTCTCGATCCATCGACTCGGCGATATGCTCACCCGCCTTCGCGCCAATGTAGCCGGCCGCAGCCGCGCCAACCACTGCGCCGATCGGACCCGCCGCCATTCCGAGCGCAGCTCCTGCGGCGGCTCCAGCTAACGCTCCAGTCCCCTCGGCTAGCGTGTGGTCTTCGAGCTCCTCTGGCCTCTCAGCCGGGGTCTGTTTCTGTTTCATCGTGCCTCCTCGTTGCGAGTTGTCTTCTGATTCACGTCGGAACGGTTTTTGCGCGAACGCGTCACACTAATCACCTGCCAGACGGCGAACAACAGCGCAGCCCCCGCCGTCATGCCAAACAGGACTGGAAGAAGTTCGGAAGTAGTCATGCAATTCTCCTTATATGCTCAGAAGACTGTCGCACGCCGGAGCGGCGAAACCTGCAAGCCACGTTCTCTTTGCGTTGTAGGAGAAAACGCGGTTTGGGAGAAAAACGAGAGTGCAGTCAGCCTGATGCGGCCTTTCGCACGCCGCGTATGTTCATGGCGGCGAGTGCGATCTGCAGCAAGATCAGCGCGTAGGCGCCTGCATGCTGGCCCCACAGGAGCCACAGCGCGTTGCTGAGCAGGAAGATCCAGAATCCGATCTTGCGTCGCGATTCCTGCTTCGAACCGACAAACCAGGTAGCCAGTATTGTGGCGACCATGGCGGGCCACTGAATGAGATCCATAGTTGTATCTGCCGCGGTGGCGATCGTAGCGGCTCGTAAAGGCGGTGCGACGCAGGACATTCGCTCCTGAGCTTCGCCGCACCGCCGACGAGTCGGCTTCGAGCTGAACTAACTGCGCTCGCCTGCCTTGTTGCGGGACGCGTCAATCTTCAGGTTGTTGGCGATCTCGCTTGCGCCGCAATGCTCGGCGCAATCCTCGGCCAGATATTTTTCCCGCCGGCTACTGACCGATCCATTTAGAGTCGCTTCGCCTTTCGACACCGACACGGTGATGTTCGTCGCATCGATGTCATCGTCGTCAGTGAGCCGCTCGCAGATCATCTCCTCTATCTTGTCGTCCGAGCGCTTGTATGACGCCGGTCCTTTGCCGCGGTGGCTGGCTCGGTCGCTATTGGCGTCATCGGATCGATCGCCGATATTTGACGACTGTGCATACCCGTAGCCGCGATTCTCGCCGCGCCATTCCCCCGATGACCGGGGCCGATTGCCGTATCCGCCGGCTCGGCCGAAGTCCTGCTCCTCGTTGTAAGGACTTTTATTCGGGCCGGATTGCATCTGCCGATCGCCTTCGTAAGCCTCATCGCGACGGCTGCCACGCTGGCTTGGCTGGTTTCTGTCCTGCATCGTCGTTACCTCTCGTTTGTGGTCGGCGGTGTACACATCGCCGAGGGAAGGTCGGAATCTGACGGGAGCTGCTCTGATCCCGTCTCCAAAGATGGCTCCGCGACGACCCTCCATATCGCGTTGCCAACATCGTCCGCCACCAACAGGGCTCCGCGCCGATCGAGCGCCACTCCCACCGGTCGCCCGTGGGCGTTGCCGTCTGCATTCACGAATCCTGCAAGCAACTCGCGTGGCTCCCCCGAGGGCCGTCCGTTGTCAAACGGCACGTGGATGACGCGATAACCGCTGCGGGGTCTGCGATTCCATGAGCCATGCTGGGCAATGAACATGCCGGTCCCGAGCGAAGGCAGCACGGCATTCCCTGCCGCGTACGCAAGGCCCAAGGGCGCGGTATGTGTCCCGACCGCGTAGTCTGGAACGAGCGCACTGGCAACCAGGTCCGGGCGTGCCGGTTGGACGCGGGGGTCGACATGATCACCAAAATAGGAGTACGGCCAGCCATAGAAGCCGCCATCAACCACTGAGGTCAGGTAATCAGGAACCAGGTCGCTTCCCAGCTCGTCGCGCTCATTGACCACCGTCCAGAGCGTGCAGGTGCTGGGCTCCCAGGCCATGCCGTTGGGATTACGCAATCCAGTCGCGAACAATCTGTGCTTGCGGGAGGTCAGATCGATCTCCCAGATTGCCGCGCGGCCGCGCTCCGCCTGCATGCCGTTCTCAGCGACGTTGCTGTTGGAACCGACCGTGACGTAGAGCCGCTGGCCATCCGGACTCGCGATCAGGTTCTTGGTCCAGTGGTGGTTGATCTCGCCAGCAGGTAGGTCAACGATCTTGGTGCCGGGATGGGCGGACTGCGTCGCGCCGGGCCGGTACTCAAAGCGCCACACGGCATCGGTGTTGGCAACGTAGAGCCATTCTCCGATCAACGCCATTCCAAACGGCGAGTTCAGTTGCGCCAGGAACAGCGAGCGAAACTCCGCGACACCATCGCCATCGCCATCGCGAAGCAACGTGATCCGATCAGCGCTCTTCCCGCCGGCGCCGGCCCGCTTCATCACCAGCTTCATGATCCAGTCGCGCAGCCCCCGGCTGTCGCGACTGCGCTCCGGGGCATTGGACTCCGCGACCAGTACGTCGCCGTTCGGCAACACATGCAGCCACCGAGGATGATCCAGACCCCGCGCGAACGCCTGCACGCGAGCCCCTGACGCAGGCGTTGGCGCTTCATCGCGACCCCAGCCGATCGCGGGTGCGATATCCACCGTCGGAATCAGACTCTGCTTCGGTGCGGGCAGTTGCGGATTGGCGCCAGTGCTTGCCGCCAGCGGCAACTGCGCCCGCCCGAAGCACCCAACCATGCTGACAGAGGTGAACAGCAGCGCCACGACAGCACCGATCGACCGGCGACGATGTTTCAACCCTTGCGCAACCATGCCCGACATCGTGAGGAGCAGCGCAAGTCGATCGTATAGTCCAGGCAGAGGAAATCGGGTGAGTCACTTCCTACATCTGCTCGCACCGCATGCGGCGGAATCCTACACACCGCGCCATTCCCCGCTGACAGCGTGAGTCGAGTGATCGGAGCAGGGTAAATGGGTGTACCCCGTGGCTCAACCTCGTGGCTCGAGCTCAATCAATAAAAGGGAGGCGATATGAGAGCACCCGAACGAACCTGCTGGATTCTCGCCGCGTTGTGCGTGCTGCCATGGGCAGCAGCGACGGGCGGGCGTTCCTTGCTCGCTCAGACACCGCTCGCGGTGCCGCAGACGACCACCGCCTCGGCACCGGCGTCTGTCGCCCCTGTCGCTAATGCACTCGTGCCAGATCAAACGGTCGTCGGTCCGGTCATGACCGAATGGTCTAATGCGCGCCGCTCGGCCTTCGGGCGGCTGGTCGAATGGGCTGGACCTGTGCCCATCGCAACATTGCGCTCTGAAAGATTCAGTCGCGGCGTCCCGGTCTACGCAGGAGTCAGCGAGTTCTCGATGACCATCGGCGCGGGGCATCTCAGCGAAACCAGTGCGGTTGGCAGCAACGGGCACATCGCGATAACAGCCCATCGCGACGGCACCTTTAGAGCCCTGAAAGACATGCGGGTTGGCGACACCCTGGAGCTCGAAGTCGAAGGCACACTCTGGAAGTACCGGATCAGCCGGACTCTGATCGTGGCGCCCGAGGACACCGAGATTCTCGCACCCACCCGCCAGCCGACGCTGACGCTGATTACCTGCTATCCGTTCTTCTTCGTTGGCAAAGCCCCACAACGATACATCGTCCAGGCTGAACTGGCATTGCCCATCACCGCTTCCCACCAACCCCCAAGTCGAAACCAGGAGATCTACCCATGAAGATTCTTATACCGCTAGCCACTGCCATTCTGGCTTTGACGAGCCAAAGCGCACTGGCCATAGAGCCGAACGAAGTACGCGGCGAGCTCGTGGAAATCAAGGAAGGTACGCGTGAGATCGTGGTTCGCGTGACTGAAGCCGGCGCGCAGAGACCGGCCGGATCCAGTGACACGGTCACGTACTCCGTGCCCTCGGATGCCGAGATCCAGTTCGATCTGGATCGCCGCACCTACATGCTGACGGGCGACCGTACAGGGACTCTCACCGATCTCAGCAAGGGTGACACTGTGCTGCTGCGCTTCGAGCAAATGAATGACCGTCCCTACGCACGATCGATTCGCAGCGAGACAACTCTCAACGCGAATACTCGGCAGGCAATCGCCCAGAATGGTCGTGAAGTCGCAGCGGCCGCCCGCGCTGCTTCGGCTAACGCAGTGCCGCGACCGGAGTCGCGGACAATGACTGCCACTAGCGGCGAGCGCTATGCGAGTTCGACCGCGCGCCTGCCGGACTCCGCCTCGGCGCTGCCACTGCTGGCGCTCCTGGGACTGGGCTTTGCTGGTGTCGGAGGGATGCTACGCCGATTGCATCGCTAAGCAGCTCTTCACTGACTCAAACCCCTTGGCAATCCCGAAGGAGAGGCTGCACTGCAGCCTCTCCTTCATTCTTTGGGCAATGAATGATGGCAACGAGTGTGTTGATGCCAGGTCAGGGTAATGCCAACTGCAACGCAGTACGGATCAGGCTCTAGGATTCCCGACGCCTCATCAGTAAGCTCGCAGCAACGCCGTGCACGAAGATCGAAAGCAGAACAATCACGGAGATCACTGCCCACAATCGCTCCGAGTTGCCGAAGCTTCCATGATTGATCGCGTAGGCCGCATAGTAGATTGTCCCGAGACCTCGGATTCCAAAGAATGCGATCAGGAGGCGATCGGAGCTGGGTACGCCGCTGCCTATCAACGCGACCCAGGCACTGATCGGCCTGACCACGAACAGAATCAGGACGCTGAGTAGAACATCCGACCACGAAAGGGAACTCAGCACGCCTCTGGCGATGGCGCCACCGAGCAAGACCAGCAACAACATCATGAGCAGGCGCTCGAGCTGATCAGCGAACTGGTGCATGACTTCGTGAAATTCGTGGCTACGCTCCGCCGAGCGGATCGTCAGACCACAGATGAAAACACCGAGAAATCCGTAGCCGTGAACCAACTCACAGGCGGCGTAAGTCAGCAGCGTCGCGGCAAGCACTACCAGTCCATCGCCGGCGTTCGACAGGGAGAAGCGCCGGCTCGAGAAGACGAGGCGACCGAAAACCAGGCCGGCGAGATACCCCACCAGCCCTCCGGCGCCCAACCGCCAGCCTACGTCCGACGCGAACCAGTCGCCGATTGGGACACTCGAAGCGGTGGCCGCCACGGACAAGAGTATCGCCAGATGCACAAAAGGAAACGCCAGTGCATCGTTGAATCCGGCTTCAGACGTCAGGCTGAAGCGAACTTCGTCGTTGTCGCCCGATCGCGGCGGACCGACCTGAACCTCCGCTGCCAGCACCGGGTCGGTCGGCGCCAGCGCCGCGCCAAGCAGCATCGACATTGCCAGACTGAAACCAAACCCGACCCAACCGAGCCAGGCGATCGCCACAATTGTCAACGGCATCGCGATTCCCAGCAGGCGCCACGTGTTCGACCATGACCGCCAACCGAACGGGCGGTCCAGCTTCAAGCCCGCTCCCATCAGTGCGACGATCAGCGCCAGCTCTGACATCCTCTCGATCAAGGTGTCATACGTTCTGGGATTCGGATCAAACGAAAGCAAGCGGGCATTGAAGAGCAGAAACCCCAGAATCACGCAGACCATTGCAAGGCTGAACGGCAAGCGCCTGAGTCCGATTGGCGCCCAGCTGACGAGCAGTACCACCGCGCCGAGTCCAAGCAGGAAGAGAATGTAGGAATCAACTGTCATGCTGTTCGCGGAACTGAAGAAGCGGCGCCGCGTACTTTCTGGGCGGTGAATGTCTTTCTGTTGACTCTCCCATGGCCGTGATCATTCAGCCTCCGGGCGTCGTTGCACCGCTCGCGCGAGAACTGGCTGCGATCGCGTATCGGCTTCATCCCAAAGCGCACGCGCCACCCGCGGAAGTCGGCAGTTTCCTACAGCGAATGTAGTCTGATGCCCATTGGATCGCAGGGGAGCTGCTGCGACAGTCTGAGGCTCTACGAAAAATCAAGATTAGGACACCCGCATGGAAATGGAGTCGCAGAGAACCGACGAGCTCGAGCATCTTGGAAAGCTGATCAAGGATCTGCGCACGGGCATGCTGACCACACTAGAGAGTGACGGCTCCCTCCGAAGCCGTCCGCTGGTCACACTGAGGATGGATTCGGAACCCGCTCTCTGGTTCCTGACATCCATCTCTTCGCCGAAAGTTGCGGAACTGGATCATCACGCGAAGGTGGGGCTGACGTACAGCAACGGTGATTCCGATTTTGTTTCCGTCAGCGGCGACACGTGGATCCTGCGGGATCGCGACCTCATCCAGGGCCTGTGGACCCCGTTGGCGAAAATCTGGTTTCCCGAAGGAGCCGATGATCCGGACCTTGCGGCACTGAAGGTCTTGATTCGACACGCTGAGTACTGGGACGGTCCCGACAGCAAACTGGTGCAACTTTTCTCGATTGCCCAAGCGGCGATCTCTGGGGAAGAATCGGACTTGCGCACCGAGAGCGAGAAGCTCGAGGTGTCGCAACGTCGGTAGCGCTGTCGCAAGTGTCTATTCACGTGGCTGGTTACCCTGCAGCATATCTTCGCTTCCTTCCCGTTCTTCCCTGACCATCTCCTCGATATGCGAGTCCGCGAGCAACGCGGCACCGCGCGCTTCAGGTTCCACTGCAATGAACGGCTCTGGTGGCTTGCGCGTCACCGGTTCCGACGGCGCAAGCAGCGCTCCGATAGGGCCGTCGAGACGAACGCGATAGATCGGTTCGGGCATGTCGATTCCAGATGCATCGAAGGCGCCTTTGACGGCGACAATTGCAGCCCCTCGAACCGCTAGAAAGTCATATCGACCCTGATCAACCCAGCCGCGAATCGCCACGACCACTGAAGAGTCGCCCAGAGTCATAATTGTCGCCTCTGGGCTCGGACTCTTCTCGACGCTGACCATCGCCGAAAGTGTCCGCACGGCTGTATCCTGCGCTCGCAACAGATCCTCGTTGACACCGAGACCAATCTCGAACTCGAACCGGCGCGTCGGGCGCCGAGTAAAGTTCGTGATAACGGACTTGAATACGAGCGCGTTCGGCAGTCGGATATGGTTTCCATCCAGGCTGACCAGGATGGTTGCGCGTGTCGTCAGCCTGGCGATCCTGCCCTCGTGCCCTTCGATCTCGACGTGATCGTTCGGACAGAACGGTTGCCGCAGGGCAAGCAGGATTCCGGCGATGTAATTCTCGATCAAGTCCTTGAATGCAAAACTCAAAGCCAGCCCTGCGACGCCCGCAGCACCCAGTACGGCGCCAACCATGGATGTTGCGTTGAGCAACTGCAGCGCTAGCAGGATTCCCGTCAACACGATTGCGCCACGGAGCAGCCGCGCAGCGATTCCCCGGGAGAACGGATTGCGGCCGAGCCAGTTGGTGAGGCTGCTAGCGCGCGATGCGCGGCCCGCAATCCAGCTTGAGATCACAACGATCAGTATCGCCACGATCAACAGAGGCAGGTAGTCGACAATGTTCCAGGCCAGCTCGCGCAATTGGACGGTCGACTCGGCCAGCCGGTCGCGGGTGGGATCCAACCCGTCAAGCAGGTCGCTCGTCGGCTGCAGCATGAAGCTTCCACCTCATCGGGAGGCTTGCATTGTGGATGATCAAAACGAAGCGGCGCTTCCTTCACCGCTGCGATTGTTGTAGGAGCATTCTGGCAAGATTGACGTGGGTCAGAGGGCGCCGACTGCGAAGCAGCGCTCCCGCCTCTATGGCGCAACCATTGCCTCGTTGAAAGTTCACGCACGCCCATCAACGGCGAGACTTTCAACAGGAAACAGCTTCCGGAAGCGACTTTGCGGAGCGGTAGCGGCGTCACTGATGGCCCTGGCCCCCGGTTCGATGATGACAACTTCAGCGTCGCTGACGTTGACGATGAGGACAACAGCTGGAAAGTGATTGCAGGGTTTCGCTTCGTCGATGCCTTCGCGGTCGAGGCCAACTACATTGACTTTGGCAATGCGACGACCCCCTCTCCCGGCATCGATGGCGCCGAAACGAAGGCGTTCGCGCTTTACGGTGTTGGATTCCTGCCGCTGCCGTGGTTCGACCTCTTCGCGGAGCTGGGCGCGGCCCGGATCGACTCCTAAGGTGCTTTCGGCGGTATACCTTTTGACGATGATTCGACGGAGTTCGCCCATGGCGCAGGCTTGGCCTGGCGCTGGCGCGGTTTGTCGATCCGCGGCGAGTACGAGGATCTCGATACTGACGTCGTCGGCGACCTCGATCTGATCACTCTTGGGGCGACCTACAAGTTCGGCATGACTCGGTAGAGACGGTCTGCCGACGCCCCGGAGCCAAAGAGGGCCAAAGAGGGCCAAAGAGGGCATGGAAGTGGAGTTCAGCTGGCAGCTATTGACCCCGTACGCCGCCTTGATCGGCGCGCTGGCTCTGGCTTTCCCGATCGGGTGGAATCGCGAACAGCACAACGACATCGTCGGAATTCGAACTTTCCCGCTCGTCGCAGTAGGCGCTTGGAGCTATGCAGTGGCACTGGCGCTGATCAACCTGTTTGTGCTGACGGCTTTCGCCCGCTTCAAGCAGCACTCTTGACGCGTTCCCCGCGCGCGCTGCCAGCACCGTCAGCCTCGTCACCGCGTCAGCGCTTCAACGCGCTGCGAAGCGTAGTCCGCCGCGCCATAGACTCCATACTGCGCGAAGGCGCTGATCCGGAACACGCGCACAATGCCTGAAGAGGTCGTGTGCTCGCGCATCACGCAATCGGTGCGGACGCGCGTACCCGCCAGCGGGCCGGGTGGAAAGGTCATGGCGCCCGCGCTGCAGTTGTTCTGCTGCCGCGCGCGGTAAGCGCTCCATTGAAGTCCGGCGCGCGCGGCGGCGAGCGTGCGCGTCGCCACCAGATCCATCGTCACTGAATCACGCTGCGTCACAACGGAGCGCGCAGCAAAGCTTGCGAGCAGGGACGCGATCACGATGACGAAGATCACGAGGATCATCGTGCTGCCGCGTTGCTGTCGAATCACAGCAGTACCTGTAGCAGTTGCTGCCCGGCCAACGTGATCTGCTCACCGGCGCGCTGCACACTCAGTGAGAAGGTTACGACCTCGGTGCCGTTCGCAGCAGGCGCGCCGGTCGCAAACGCGCAGGCACTGACGTCGGTCGCCATCACCGCGCCGCTGCCTCCGGCAGCCACAAGTTCCGCAACGCTGTCGCGCCGGCTGCGATCCGGGTCAACTGCGTAGCCGGCAATTCGCAGCAGCCGGCGCGTGCCCGTGTCGCACACCCACGCGACGGGACCCGTCACGAGATGCAAGACCGGTGTCGCGCCAAGCGCGCTGAACGTGAACGCCGGTGACAAAGTGATCAGATCCTGCCCGAGCGCGGGTCCGGCGATGATCGAGACGCTGGTGCCGAGCGGCGTCAAGGCGCCTGCTGCATCGTAAGCCGCATCGGCGCCGAGCGCAGGATCGAACACGAGCAGCGACTGCATCGACGCGACCAACGGACGTACGAGGCCCGGCAGTTCGTTCAAGGTGCTGAACGCCGGATCAGGGACCCCCGCGTCGAGGTTCCACGCAGCCGTGACCGATGTGTCACCGGTTCGAAGCAGCGCCGAGCCGCGCGACTGCAGCATCTCGAGCGTCGCGCCGCCAGGCATTGCGGATACCCGCACGCTTCCAGGCACCGCGCTGCGCAGATCCAGCTGCAGGGCGCGCAACGCGGCGTCTGCGTCAGCGGTGAGCAGCGCGCGGCGTTGCTGGTCGCGCTGCAGATTGATCGGCGCAACGATCAGGGCGGCACTGGCGGCAACCAGAACACCGCTGATCGCGATCACGACGACCAGCTCGATCAGCGTGAAACCGCGGCTGCATCTGGAGTGGATCCGCATCGCGGGGCAGCAGTCAGCGCTGCGTCAGATAGCCGCCAACGACCGTCCGCGCGCCCGTCGGGTCAGTGACTTGCACATCGATCCGCAGCGCGTGAACGGCCGGAATGCCGGGCAGCTGGTTGGTCGGCCGCACCTGCACGGCAATGCGAAAGGCCTCGAGACCCGCGAGTGGCAGACCCCGCTGGCCGCGGGCGCCCGCGTCATTGAGGCCATCGTAATCGCGTGCGTCGTCGAAGGCGCCGCGCACGGTCTCGCCAACTACGCCATCCGGGTCGGCGAACGAGCGCGCCAGGATTTCCTCGAGGTAGCCTGCCCCGACGCGCGCGGCGCGCTGGGCAGCGAGATTGTCGCCACCTGCTTTCGCGACGGCGGCGACCGAGCCGAGAATCGTCGCGGCGGTAATGCCCAGCACCGCGATCACGATCACGAGCTCGACCAGCGTCACGCCACGTTGAAGGTTCGTGCTCACAGCACGCTCGTGCGGCCGGTCTGGGCTTCAACCCGCAGCCGGCGGACACCGATGGGCACGATCACCGCACTCGGATTGGAAGCACGACCGTCGGCGCCAAAGACCATGCGCGTGTTGCCGCGAATCCGCACGCCAGCTGGCGGCACACTGTCCAGTTCGCCTCCA
Source organism: Steroidobacterales bacterium (assembly GCA_038210215.1). Lineage (GTDB taxonomy): Bacteria > Pseudomonadota > Gammaproteobacteria > Steroidobacterales > Steroidobacteraceae > UBA964. Next base: position 11,205 of record JBBQWY010000025.1, on the reverse strand, counting down.
TCGGAACGGCGCAGCGGCGTGCTCCAGTTCGATGCAGCGAGTGGCGCACAGTGGCCATTGATCGATTGCGGCATGCGCGCTCTGAAACCACGTGCGTTGATTCGGATCTCGACCGCGCAGCCAGTCAGTGTGGCGGTGCGCTGAGCCTGGCGGACGGACTCGGCGAGCTCGTCCGCATAGCCACGCTCGGCGAACACCGTACGATCGAAGAAGCGCGGCGCGGCGACGCCGACCAGGATCGCAGCGACAGCCAGTACGACGACGAGCTCGATCAGGCTGAAACCATAGCTGGACCGGCGCATCAACAGCCAGTCGTTACCGACACCACCGTCAAAGGCTGGTTCGCTGCCGCCGGCGGCGTGTAGGTCACACGACAATTGGCGGGCGTCGTCGCGCCCTGGCGCTGGAAGACGCCGTTGCCTTGGGTGTAGCGAAAGCCGGCCAGGTCGACGATCGTATCGTCGATCGTGGCGCGATTCGGGTAGCCGTTGACCATGCGGATCGTCAGCCCATCGACGACGAGGGTGGTCGGGTTGCCCGAAGCCATCCACATGCCGCGGGCCATCGTTGCGGAGCTGCGAAGGCTGCCGGCCAGGCTTTCGACCGTCGCGGCGCGAGCCCGACCCTCTAGCGCCATGAAACGCGGCACGGCGAAGGCGGCGAGAATGCCGAGGATCGCAATCACGACGACCAGCTCGATCAGCGTAAAGCCCTGTTTGTTGATCCGAAGCATTGCAGACTCCTGAACGTGTCTGAACTGAATATCGGTCTGGATCACGGCCGCTTGAGCAGGTTCGCTGAAAGCGTGACGCAGTTCACTTCAGGCGCGCGCGGCATCAGGCGGGACCTGCGACCTTGCCGATCATTTCCCACAACGGCAGGAACACGCCGAGCGCGAGCACCAGCACGATGCCCCCCACTGCGACGATCAGGGTCGGCTCAATGGTCGCGCTGAGGTTCTTCAGCGCATGGTTGACCTCGCGCTCGTAATAGTCGGCCACCTCGGACAACAGGGCTGGCAGTTCGCCGGTCTCTTCGCCAACCCCCATCATCTGCACGACCAGGCTCGGGAACATCCCGGCGGCCAGCGCGGCGCGGCTGAGGCTCTCGCCGCGCTCGACAGAAGTGCGGACGCGGTCCACCTGCTCGGCCATGAAGTCATTGCCGGCAGACCGTCCGATCACGGCGAGCGTCTGCGTCATTGGCAACCCGGCGTTCAGCGACACCGATAGCGAGCGCGCGACACGCGCAAGAATCGCCTGATGCAGCATGGTGCCGACGGCGGGCATGCGCAGCAAGGCGCGATGCCAGCGATAGCGGCCGGCATCTGTGCGGACCCAGTACCGAAAGGCCAGCCACAGGCCGATGCAGCCGGCCAGCACTTCGCGCCAGTGCTGCTGGGCGAAGCTGGAGACGGCCAGAATGATCCGCGTCGGCATGGGCAGGTCGTCACCGAGAACTCGAAAAATCGGCGCGAAGTTGGGGATCACGAAAATCGTGATCACCGCCAGCGCAGCAGCGACGGCCAGCACGACCATCGCGGGGTAACGCATCGCGCCGCGGACGCGATCCTGAACGTCCTGGTCCAGCGACAGGTATTCGCACATGCGCAGGAACGCCGTGTCGAGCGTGCCGGTGGACTCCCCCACGCGCACGATGCTGACGTACAGCGTTGAAAAGATATCCGGATGGCGGGCGAGGCTCCCGGCCAGATCACGCCCTGCCTCGAGACTGAGGATGACGTCCTGCAGCGCCTCGCGCAGCACATCGTTGTGGGTGGAGTCGCACAAGCCACGCAGGCCGCGCAACAGGGGAATTCCGGACTTCGTGATCGTGTACATCTGCCGCGAGAACATCACCAGATCCACGGTGCGCGGCCGCCCGATGCCGAGACGGCGCAGGTACACCGACAGTTGCAGCGCGCGCGCAGCGGCTGCCTCGATCACGATGGGCGTGACGCCAGTTCCGGTCAGTCGCCCCGCAGCGGCGCCCGCCGAGTCGGCCTCGATCCGACCACTGATCAGGCTGCCCTGCCGGTCGCGTGCGCGGTACTGGAATTGGGGCACTACGTGATTCCGTTAGCCTGCCAGCACGCGAACGGCTTCCGCATCGGACAGCTCCGTCGCATCGCTCGGCAGACCCGCGCCGACGGGTCCGACGCGCTCTTCTGCGCCACTCGTCACGCTGATCACCTCGCGCAGACTCGTGTGCCCGGCTGCCGCAAACTGCAACCCCGATTGCGCCAGCGTCAGATAGTCAGGGCGCGAGACGGCCCTACGACCGAATTCCTCGATGGCGCCGCGCCGGATCAGATCCGCCAGCGTGCCGTCGATCTCGAGGAACTCATACAGTGCCGCGCGACCCTGATAACCCTGGTGATTGCAGACCGGACATCCGGGTGCCTCCACCGCCTCAAAGGTTCGCGCCTTCTCGCGGCCGATCTGCGCGGCGAGCCAGGCCAGTTCACGACCGTTGGGCGCCGCCGGGCGAGCACAGTTCGTGCAGAGTTTTCGCACCAGGCGTTGTGCAACTACCGCATGCAGCGACGCGGCGACCATATAGCCCGGCGCGCCCATGTCGAGTAGACGATGCAGACTGGCGACGGCGTTCAGCGTGTGCAGCGTCGAGAACACCATGTGGCCGGTCACGGCAGCCTTCAGGCCGATGTTGACCGTCTCGGCATCGCGCATTTCGCCGATCAGCATGATGTCGGGATCCTGGCGCAGCGCGGTGCGCAATACGCGTGCGAAATCGAGCCCGATCTTCGGATTGACCTGCACCTGATTGACGCGCTCGAGCCGATACTCGACCGGATCTTCGGCAGTGATGATCTTGGTATCGGCCTGATTCAGATGGCTCAGCGCGGAGTACAGCGTCGTGGTCTTGCCGCTGCCCGTCGGTCCGGTCACGAGCAGCAACCCGGCACTGCGCTCAATCACGGCGCGGAAGCGCTCCAGCATGCCACTCGGCATGCCTAGCTCCTCGAGCGGCACGAGACTGGCGCCGGAGTCGAGCAGCCGCATCACGCAGGACTCACCGTATTGGGTTGGCATCGTCGACAGGCGCACATCGATCAGACGTTCGCGAACGCGCACGCTGAAGCGGCCGTCCTGGGGCAGGCGCTTCTCGCTGATATCGAGACCGCAGAGCAACTTCAGGCGCGTGACGAGCGCGCCGGCGATGCGGCGGCCATCGATCAGCTGCTCCTGCAGCAGGCCATCGACCCGCTGCCGGACACGCAGATGGTTGTCACCCGGCTCAAGGTGAATGTCCGAGGCGCGCACCTGCAGAGCGTCCTGGAACAGCGACTGGATCATCTTGAGGATCGGCGCGTCCGCCGAACCCTCGTCGATGCCGAGTCGATCGATGTCGACATCGCCTTCGCGTAGCTCCTCGCGGACTTCCTGCGCGAGCGAGGCGATCTCCTCGGTGCGCCGATAGACCACATCGAGTGCTCTGAGCAGGTCGCTTTCGCCCACCAGCACCAGCCGGATCGGTTGCTTCAGACGGGAGGCAATCTCGTCATAGGCGAACAGATCGGTGGGATCCGCCATGCCGAGCTGCACGCCGCGCTCATCGGTGGCGATGACAATGGCGCGAAAGCGCCGCGCCAGGGCCTCCGGCAGCAAACGCACGGCTTCGGGGTGCAGCTGCAACTGCGCGAGCTGCACGAACGGCAGTTTCAGGTGCTGCGCGAGCAGCGTCTGCAGATCATCCTCGAGCACCATTCCAAGATCCGAGAGCACGCGTCCGAGCTTGCGGCCGGTGCGTTTCTGCTCGGCCAGTGCCGCGTCGAGCTGGGCGGGGCTGAGGCTGCCGCTGCTGACAAGCAACTCGCCCAGGCGCACGCGCTTGCGCGGCGCGGCGGATGAATCCTGGGATTTGGCAGACTCGGCCATCAGGGAGACGGAACCGACGGATCCAGCGCCCGTGCGCGACTCATCGGCTCATCGACCAGGCTGGACCACTGCGCATCCGAGTCGACCACGACGGGTCGCAACAGGATCACGAGTTCGGTTTTGCGCTCGACCTTGCGCGTACTCTTGAACAACCTGCCGAGCACCGGGATCGAACCGAGCACCGGCGTCTGGTAGTTGCTGTCAGCGCGCGAATTGCGCATCAGCCCCCCGATCACGATGACCTGCCCGGAGCGGGCCCGCACGACAGTGTCGGCTTCGCGGATCTCGGAGAACGCGAGCGGCAGCGTGTCGGTCGTGCCCGCGATCGTCAGCACCTTGGTCTGGTCGCGAACTTCGCTGACAGTCGGGTGCACATGCAGGATCACTTCATTGCCGTCGGCAATCTGCGGCGTGACGTCGAGCGCAATGCCGGAGAAGAACGGCGTCAACTCGATTTCACGGGTCGTGGTTGGACTGGTCCCCGCAATGGTGCTGGTCGAAACGTCCGTGACAAAGAACTCATCGGAACCTGCCTTGATGATCGCCTTCTGATTGTTGAGCGTTGCCACCCGCGGGCTCGACAGCACCCGCGCGTTGCCCTGCACCTGCAGCAGATCGATGAAGGCGCTGAAGTCCTTCAAATCGACGGCAAGCGAAAACGCCCCGCCGAGCGAGCGGTTCGCAAACTCGGTGACCGGGTTGCCCGGCCCGACGGTGATGTCCTGCCGATTGCTGTTGAGCAGATCGCCGTCGAAGCCGGAATCGGGCGAGCGCTGACCGATCAGATAGCGGTCCTGACCGTCGCGCAGCACCGCCGCCCAGTTGATGCCGGCCTGGAACTGATCGTTCAGTTCGACTTCGATGATCTTGGCCTCGAGCAGCACCTGCCGGGTCACCGTGCGCTCGACGATCTGCAGATAGTCGGCCACTTCGCGCAGCTCGTCGGGCATGGCTCGCACGGCAAGCAGTCCCGCCTGCGGATTCGCAACGACACGCCGATCGGCGCCGTCGCCAATCAAGGTGCGCACCGTGGATTCGAGCGTGCCCCAGAAGTCGGATCGCGAAGAGGTCAGGATCGACGTTCCCGTGACCTCCTGGGTCGAGAAGGACTGCTCGTCCCCCGAACCGGCTGAGTCGGCTCCGACAATGCCGCCGCCCACACCGGCGCCGGCTCCACCCTGGGATTCGGTGATCTGCCCCGAACTGACGCGTGTCCGCGAGACACCCTCGCGTCGCAGACTCAGATAGTTGACGCGGAACATCCGCGTCTGCAGCGTCGCGGGCAGGATCATGTAGCCGTTGCCAAGGGGTCGGTAGTCGTAACCGTAGGCACTGCGCGCCGCCTCCAGCGCTTCGACCAGCGTGACCTGCTTGAGCCGCAGTGTGACGCTGCCGCTGACGCCGGGATGGACCACCAGATTGGTGGGCGTGCCAACGGCCAGCGCAGTGAAGAAGGCGCGCGCCGGGGCACCCGCCACATCGACGTCGAGGCGTGATTCGGTCGCCAACGCGACCGCTGGTGCGGTCAGCAACAGGATGAGGCTGAGCAGGCGCAATGAGAGCGGTTTCATGGTGTCGATTCCTGGGCAGATCGATTCAGCCGCAGCGCTCTGCGACCGGAGTTGAGAGGGATATCCTGTTCGCGGCCGCCGGCCCGTATGCGGATGCCTTCGGCATGCACCGCAAGGATCTGCCAGGCACCGATCTGATCCCCGGCACGGACCACGCGCTCGTTGACGAGGGCCAGCGAATCGTCGGCACGAATCAGCACGCCGTGCAGTTGCAGACGCTGCGGAGCGGTCGCCGCACCCGTAGCACCGGTGACGCGCGGTCGCATCGGATCGCGCAAGGGCTCGCGCGCCTGCGGGGCTGCAGCCAGCAGCAACAGGGCCGCTCCGATCATCAGGGTTCTGCCACTCACGTACCGAGACCCCTGGGTTCCAGGCTGAGAGTCGCAACGACGATTCGCACCTGGTTGCGCGGGTAAGCCTCGGTCCGCAACTCGATGCGGTTCCAGTAGACCTTCCAGGGCATGGACTCGAGCGAGCGCAGATAATCGACGACGCTCAGGTAGTCGCCCGACAGCACAATCTCGAAGCTGTGGACAAAGACTCCCGGGCCGGACACCGCTGTCGCAACGCCGGCAGGCGCCGGCGCAACCAACGGACGCGATGGCAGCGCTGCGAGGCGGACCAGCGCGAGACCGGACTGACGCGCGAGCACATCGCGCAGCACGACGGGCATCCGCTCCGGTGCGATCAGCGCACGCGTCTGGTCAGAGAACTCGGCATCGAGCGCGGTGAGCTCCGCTTCCGCGCTCGCCTCGCCGGTGCGGGCCGCCTGGATTCGCGTACCGAGATCACTGATCGTGCCGGCCAGGGATTCGCCATCGGAGCTGTGTTCGCCCAGCGCCTGCAAGGCTTGCAGCGTCTGCGCCTCGCGCTGGTTCAAGGGACCGAGCACGGCCAGATCCCACAGCATGTACATCGACACCAGCGCTAACCCCAGCACGAGGCCACGTTCGCGCAGCGACAGCGCCGCGAGTCGCCGCTCGAGCAGACGCCAGGCGGTTTGCCAGGTCACAGGTTCGACTCCTCGGCGGCGTCTGCCGGCACCAGCGCCGCATCCGCCAACTCGAACCGATACGCGCCATCTTTCGCGCTGTGAATCTGCACGACATCGAAGCGTTGGCCGGTCAACGAAGCTTCCTGCTGCAGGCGCTGGATGAACTGCGGCACCAGCTCCGGGCTTTCAGCAATTCCGCGGAAGCGAGCCGACTGCGGCTCCGAGGACAGCACGATCTGCTCCAACCACAATCCGCCGACGGGACGGCGCGCCAAGGCGAGGAGCCTGTCCGAGAATCCATCCACACTGCCCACCGCGCCGCTCGCGACGCTCTTCACCGCAGCATATTGGGCAGCGATCTGTGCGCGGGTCGCACGCTGCCGAGCCTCGCTCGCCGCAAAATCGAACGGTGCTGCGTCGCCGCTGCTCAGTGCTCCGAGTGACTCGGCTTGCACGGCTTGCCAGCCTTCCAGTTGCGCAAGCTGCGCCTCGGCTCGCTCGACGGTTCGCGCTGCCATGACGGTGATCACGAGCATCGCCACAGCGGCCGCAGCCATCGCGACCAGCATGAATGAGGGTGACAGGCGAGCCGCGCCGCCGCGAACCTGCTGCTGGTGCAGGTTGATCTGCTGCGGTGCACTCATGCTGCAAGCGCCTGGGTTGTGCGCAGCGCTGCACCGATCGCCAGGCTCCCCGCCAGCTGCTGCTCGTGTGAGAGCGGCTCAGACACTTCGAACAGCTGGTTCAGGTCGAGCACGGTGATGCGCATCGAGGTACTGGCAGCCAGCACGGTGGCAAGCTCGTGATCCCGCTCGGTGCGCGGCATCAGAATCATGTCGGATGGCGGGGCGCGATCGAAGTGACTCTCGTAGTAGTCCAGCGAGCGCTGCAGCTCGAGCATCAGGCTGTCGACGTCGATATCCACGCCGTTCCCGGCAGCAAACGGCCGCTGCAGCTCGAAACGGCGCAGCAGGTACAGCGTTCCCAGTGCCGTCACTGCGGCGTGTGCATGCCGCCTCTCGAGCACCAGGGCGACACAGCCTTTCGGTGCGGGCGCGGCCAGCTGCACCAGGTTGCGGAGCGCGAGCTCCGGGATATCAATGACGTCCAGCCGGCCGCCCACGTCGGCTGCCTCGGTGACGCGCGCGACCGCCACGGGCGACGCTGCCACGGCATACAGACTTCCTCCTGTCGCCGCAGAGACACGCTTGGGCATCTCGAACAGATCGATCACCGCCTCTTCGACCGGCATTTCGATGACGCCCCGCAGACGCCAGCGAACCGCAGCGCGAAGCTCGCCGGCTTCGACGTCCGGCGCGTCGATCAGCGCCAGCTCGTAGTCACTACGATCGAGCACGGCGGCTATCGGCAGTGACTGCAGCCGGTTCGCGCCGATCCAGGCAGCGAGCCAGGCATTCGCCGCAGCAGACGACTCCGCGCTACCGGTCTGGAAGCCGCTGAGGCGTGACCGACCGCCGGCAACCGGCTCCACGTGCGCAACGACCACCTGGCCGCGCGCATAGCTGAAACCGATGCGACCGCGCCGACTCGCTGACTTTCGAAAGATGGATGGCATGGTTAGGCTCCGCAACAATTAGCGGAGCGAGTCACTGTTTCTTGAGGGACTGCGAAGGGGAGTGTGAAACAGCTCTCACAGGTGCGCCTACAATGACCACTGCGCTTCGAGGACAACGTCATTCGCCCTGCTCTCTGTCGGCTGTCAATCCTGATTCTGTTGCTGGGCGCAGCGACAGCGGCGACGACGACGACGGCAGCCGAGGAAGACGAGGCGCCGCTGTTTGCGACCAGCACGCGCCTGGATCGGATCGGGCGCGTCGTGGCTCCGGTCCTGATCAATGGCGGTGGGCCGTATCGCCTGATCGTCGACACAGGCGCGAACTCGTCAGCGCTGTCGATGGCATTGGTGCAGAAGCTCGGTCTCGAAATCGATCCGGGCAACGGGATTCAGCTGAACAGCGTCACCGGCACATCGATCGTACCGGCTGTTGCGATCGACCGACTACAGATCGGCGCACTGTCGCTGACGAGCCTGCGGCTGCCGGTATTGCTGACGAGCGTGGCCGCCAATGTCGATGGCATCCTGGGCATCGACGGTTTCGCCAACAAGCGCCTGATCGTCGACTTCCGGGCCGATGAAGTCACTGTCGTCGAGGCACGGCGTCCATTTCGCCAACGCGGTCACCTGCACATACAGGCACGCATGCGCTTTGGAGGCCTGATGGTCATCGATGCCCGGGTCGGCAACCAGAGCGTAAAGGCCATCGTCGACACCGGCGCCGAACGCTCGGTCGGAAACCTTACCTTGCTCGCGGCCTTGCGCCGACGCTCCGGCGACAACTCGGAGCTGCCGGAATCCGTGGTGATCGGCGCGACCGAGCAACAGATCACGGGTGGGCTGCTTCAGGCACCACCGATTCGCATGGGCAGCGTTGCGGTGCGCGGGCTGCAGGTCACGTTCACGGATCTGCCGATCTTCGCGCTGTGGGGTTTTGCCGACGAACCGACCCTGCTGCTCGGCATGGATGTGATCGGTACGGTTAGTGAGCTCGTGATCGACTACCGTCGAAGCCGGATCTACGTGCTGCCGTAGAGTTGCTGCTGCTAGGGCGCGTAGCGCAGCGTCACGTGCAGTTCGCGCCCCGGTTGCGGAAAGAACGCCGCCGTCTGGTAGTCGCGGTCCAGCAGATTGGCGACCCGGGCCTGCAGGCGCCACCGCGGCAGCAGCCGCCAGTCGGCGAGCAGATCGAAGGTCGCGTAGCCACCGAGCCTACGGGTATTGGCGAGATTGTCGAAGCGGGCACCGGCATAGTGAGCGCGCGTGCCGAGTCGCACGGGACCGAGATCGCGCGAGATCTCGGCGCGCAGCAGGTTCCGCGCGCGCCGCGGCAGCACATTGCCGTCGAACACATTGGCGCTGCGGTTCTCGGGGTCCAGCCACTCTGCGGAGCCGGCCAGGTCAAAGCCGCGATAGCGCGTCGCGAACTCCAGTTCGAGGCCGCGAGTACGGCTGCTGTCGATGTTGATCGGGCTGAAGTTGGCGTCAATGCCGATCAGGTCCTCGACACGGTTCTGGTACACCGTCAGCGACGCACGGGTGTTCTGTCGCTGCCAGTGCAACGCCGACTCGAGCGCGAGCGAAGTCTCGGGCGTCAGCGCGGCATTGCCAAAGCCGGGGAAATACAGCTCGTTGAAACTCGGAGCCTTGAAGCCGGTGCCAGCCGACAGCGTGGCCCGCCACTCGGGCGAGAGCCTGTAGCCCCAGGCTACCGAGCCTGTGGTCTCACCACCAAACTGCTCGTTGTCATCGCGCCGCAGGCTCGCCTGAAGAACGCTGGCGCCGTAGCTCCACTGCAGCTGGGTGAACGCACCGACGGTGCGGCGTGACTGCTCGTCATAGCGCAGCGCACTGTCAACGGCGTCACGTTGATAATCGAGCCCCAGCGACAGCACCGTCACAGCGCCGAGCTGGGTATCGAGCAGCGCGGAGACCGTATCGCGGGTCGTGTCGAAGCGCGATACCGACAGCGTGCCATCGAAGTTCTCGCTGTCATCGGTCGCGCGGCCCAGCTGCACCCGCAGCGTCGAGCGCGTGCCCAAGCGGTGTTCGAGCGACGCGCCGGCACTGAGTTGATCGATCTCGGCCAGGTTGCCGAAGGAGCCATCGAACTCCACCCGGCCCGTCGTCATCAGGCCAAACAGTTCAACCGTCGTCGCGTCAGACAGGTTCAGTCCGCCGCGCAGTGTCGCTGAGCGATTGCGATACGCATCTGTGTCGGGCTCATCGGTAAAGCAACCGACAAAGATCGGGAATCCAAACCCGGCGCAGGCGTTGGTGCCCTCGGATTGCAGCGTGCTCGCCCCGAACTGCCAGTAGCCGCGTTCGCTGCGCTGCCCAAAGTTTGCGCTGGCTCGATGCGTCGAGTTCGTACCGGACCCCACGGAGAAATCGCTCTGCAGACCGTCCCGCGCCTGTGCGCGCCGCGTGAAAATCTGCACCACTCCGCCCAGCGCATCGGCGCCGTAGATCGCCGAACGCGGACCCCGCACGATTTCGATGCGATCGATCTGCTCGAGCGGCAGATCCTGGATCGCTGCGGTGCCGAGCGTGGTCGAACCGATCCGCAGTCCGTTGACCAGTACGAGGTTCTGGTCCGCTTCGGCGCCACGAATCAGGAAGAAGCTCCCCTTGCCGATGCCACCATTGTTGGAAATGGCGATGCCAGGCACTGAGGCGAGCGCTTCTTGGAAGGTCAGATACTGCCGCGACTCGATCTGGTTCCGATCGATTACCGTGACCGACGCGAGGGTTGAATCGAGTGCTTCCGGCAGACGGGTCGCCGTCACGATTACCTGCTCGGCCGGGCGGGAGTCGGCGGCAGCAGGCATCGCGAGCAGCAGTGCTGATACCGCGAGCATGATTCGGATTGAAAATCGCATGAGACTTCTCCACAGGACGCACGCCCGCGCCCTTTCGGACTGACAATCCCAGGACGCGATGGAAGAAGGATCAAGCAGGCGCACGTGCAGCCTGCCCGGCCGTGCCGCCCACCGCGCGCACTAGGGGTTCTGTCGAGGCCGGTCTCCGGACTCATGGATTGATCAGTGCCAGACAGGCACCGATGCTGCGCTGATCGCCTTCCCACATGCCGGCATTGCGCCGGTACGCAGTGGCTGATTGATCAGCGCCACCCATTCACCGTTGCGGGGGCAGTGCTGGAAT
>JBBQWY010000024.1:0-45550 GCA_038210215.1 Steroidobacterales bacterium | reverse complement strand
GGGCTTGCGACTTACAAGGCCATTGAGCGGTGGCCGCTGATCCCGGTGCCGGTGCTCGCATTGACCGCCGAGAAGGAAGCGCTGCGGGCTGGCCATCAGCGCGCAGTCAGTCTGCTGCGCAACGTCGAGGAACACTGTTTTTCCGGTTCGCATCCCCTGATGGACCAGGCCCGCGCAGCCGAGTACACCGCGGTCATCGTGACGTTTCTCCGCGGCCTCGAGGCAGCATGAACCAATCGAGCAGCGATGAATCCTTGCCCGTTGCAGCGTCGCTGGCGATCAGCCGCGGCCAGCTCGTGGAGGCGATCAGGGTCATTCGTCAGCAAGAGGGCGTGGATCTTTCAGCGGCGAAAGCGCGTGTAGATCGGTATCTCGCGCAGAATCCGTTGCTGCAGAAGCGGATCGATGAGGGTCGCAAAGCCTTCCGGCGGAAGCTGATCAGGTGGGCGCTGATCGGCGACGTGGTGTTGATTGCGGCGGCGGCTTACTGGTGGTTTGGCGGATTCAGCGACCGCTGAACGGGAAGCTGTAGCGAACACCAAGCTGCAGTGAATCTTCGGTGGCGTCACTGGGCTCGCCGAGCTGAGCGCGCCATGCGACGTCGCTGCGCACCTGCAGAATTTCGGCTGAAAGCTCGAGCCGCTCTCGTGGCTCGAAACTCCATCCAAGCGTCCAGGCGGTTCCGCGATCGCGCGACAGACTTGGGAATACCGTCGTGCGCGTATGGTTCATTGCGAACTGCTCTACGCGCGCCGCAAGACGGTGGCGGCCGACTTGTCGCGCCACCAGCAAAAAGGCGGAATCGAAATCCCAGGCGTCGTGCCTACCGGGCCCGACATAGGTAACGCCGTCCAACCACTGTCCGATCAGCGTCCAACCCGACGGACTTTCGTGCCGCAAGCCAATTGAATTGAAGAGGGTCTCCCACGCGTAGTCCTGAATACTCGCATCGAATGCGGCTGGATCCGCGCGGTTATCGTAGTGAAGGAAACGCAACTCTGTGCCGCCTGCATGGCGCGCTTTTACGCCGAGATAATAGCCGGGTCGATCGTCAATCTCCTCGAAGATCACACGACTCTCTGGCCCCCCCTCGACATGAGTGCGGAGCCGGCCAAACAAGGGCGTTTGCCGATCGTGGAGCGCAAAGCCCCGCAGGGCAATCACGACTCCTGCCGGGTCGTTCCAGCCGTATGCGGCGACAGTCAGACCCAGATCGAAGGCGCCCCCGTCGCGGCTACCCAACCAGTCCAGTTCGTATTGTGCTCCGATGGTTCGCAACTCTTCGCCGACCCAGGTATTCAGCGCAGAACTGCTCAGTGTGTAGGGATTTGTCCAACCGCTAGCGCGATGTTCGAGTGAGATCGGTGCGTAGAAGGCGCCGAGCTTGATCCGTGAGCGCCAAGCTGAACTTGGCACCGGCCGCAGCTCCACAAAGGCTTCCGTGAGATCTACGGGATTCGTGTCTGCCACAGACCAGGCGGACGCATCGATCGTCAGATGCGCAATCTCCCCGATGCCGGTCCGATAGGCCATGCGGATTCGACCGACTTTCAAACCGTCACCGCCTTCGCCGTACCGCAACTTCCCCAATCCACCGTCGAGAAACGACGTGCGAGAGTCGCTGACCGCGATCCGCGCATCGAGCTGAATATCAAAGTCTCCCGCATGGGCCGCTGCTCCCAAGAGCAATGCAGGCAGCATGAGCACTCGCGCGATGTTCATCAGTAGGAGTCCCAGTCCGCACGGCCCGGAAAGTCGCGCTTGGGCCGCAACGCGGCGCGCGCATCCACAGTCAGCTCAATCGCTGTCTCATCGGTATTGATGATTATTCGCTTACGGATAGGCTGCTGGGCGTCCCGCAGCCGCGGATGCCAGATCAGTAGCTCGTACTCACCGGGTTCGAGATCCTCCGTCTGGAACGCGCCCTGGCCGTTCGTCTTGCCGAAATGTCGGGCATCCGTTACGACTATATAGCCGATCATCGCGTCGTGGATGTTGCACCCGAGTGTCACGAGTCCGGGCACACTGAACTGAACCGGTGGATATGGTTTGCCGCGATAGAGTGGTAGCTGGAAGCGCTTGGCTTGCGAGAACGAATACACTTGGTGACTTACGGAATCGCTATTCGGGAACGAGATCTGCGAGCCGACCGGCACAACCAACACAGCAGGTTCAAACTTCAGACCCACCTGGTCCATGACCGCCTTCAACGGCAGAGCCGGTGTCCGTCGCGTAGCAGGACCGTTGATCGTTGCCACAGCGCCAGAGACAGGCGCGCCGCCGGCTTCGATCACGGACAGCAGCAGCGGTCGCGCGCATGTCGGTATCGCGCCAAGTCCGAACAGCAGTACTAGCACAGCTGCAGCAAGCGCTTCAGGTATCGGCAATCCCTGCCGTGGACGATCAGGTCTCATTTCAGCGCATCCGTGTCGCGTGCTCGCGGTCGGCCACATAGGATCGAGCGACGTAACTTAAGCGTGGCCATGCGCACTTACCGCAATAGACTTCTCGTACTGATCATCGGGCTGGTAGTCGTCGGCCAGACTGTGACGCTGTTGGCAGTTCTTGCCCGCACCAGTGACGCGGTTGAGGTGCGCGCGGCGGAGGAGTTGCTGGCAGGCGCGACTGTTGCGAAGCGTCTGATTGATTTCCGGGCCCAGCAGCTTTCCAACGCAGTCGGCGTCTTGGCCGCCGACTTTGGTCTGCGCGAGGCCGTGGCCACAGCCGATGCGCCGACAATCCTGTCCGCGGCCGCCAACCATGGCAGACGAATCGGGGCAGACCTTCTGCTTGTGCTGGACAACGACGGCAAGCTTGTTGTCTCCAGCCATGGAGAGACTTCCCTCGATCCGCGGATTTCCCAAGCACTCATGCAGGATTCCGACTCCGTCGCGGCGGGCGGTCAGTTCGTGCGGCTGGGCGAGGACACGTTCCAAGTGCTATCGGCCGCAGTGCGCGCTCCTCAGCCGGTGGGGAGAGTAGCCATCGGATTTCGGATTGACGAAGCGCTTGCGCTGGAAGTCCAACGGCTCGTTGATGTGGATATTGCTTTCTTTTTCGGCACCGGAGCCGAATTCGATCTCGTCGCCGACACTCAAGGGGGTTCCCTCGGTTCGTTGCTCCCAGCGCAGGATGCACTGCGAGGTGATGCGCAGACCTTGATGATCGGCAACAGTGAAGGCAAGGAATATCTGGCGACGCTCAGGCAACTCGCAAGCGGCACTGAAGGCTTGTCCGTAGCGCTACTAAAGCCGATGCAGAAGGTTCGCGCTCCTTTTGTCGAGCTACGGAATACGCTCTGGGGGATCACGGCCATTGCGGCCTTACTGGCGACTGCGGTTGGCGTCGTGCTGGGTCGCGCCGCGGTGAGACCCATTGACGACCTGGTGGTTGGCGCACAGCGTGTCGAGCGGGGTGAGTACGGTGGCCTCGTGAAGATCGCCGGTGGTGCTGAATTTGAACGACTCGCAAACACATTCAACGCAATGCAGATGGGGATCGCGGAGCGCGAGACAAGAATAACGCACCAGGCCCACCACGATTCGCTGACCGGACTGCCCAATAGGCAGCGAATGGAGACGCAGCTCAACAAACTGCTGGATCAAGTCAGGTCCGTTGGAAATGCGAAAGACCCTGGAGTTACGGCCGTGATACTGGAGGTTGTAAACTTGCGGGAGTTCTCAGGGTCGCTGGGGTTCGAATTTGCCGACCAGCTGCTGCTCGAGATCGCGCGCCGGCTTAAGGACGAGCTTAGCCCCGATGCTTTGCTCGCGAAACTCGAAGGCGGCCGCTTCGGATACGCCGTTCCCAGTGCGAGCGCCGCGTCGATGCAGGTTCTTGCTGAAAAAATTGATGCAGCGCTGCACACGCCTGTGCGTGTAGGGACCGTCATTACTCGACTCACCATTGCCACGGGCATAGCGACCTCGCTGCCGCAGGACGAAGGCGCTTCAGAGTTGCTTCGAAAGTCCGAAACGGCGCTTTACGATGCCCTCGCTCGCGGTTGCGCTGTGGCCGTCTTCGATCCGCAGCGGGATCAGCTGCAGCAACGACGGCTCCGACTCAGTGCCGATCTTCCTGAAGCGATCGACGCCGGGCGCTTGAGGCTTGTGTATCAGCCCAAGGTTGCTCTGCGTGATCGCGCGTGCCGAAGCGCCGAGGTGCTGGTTCGCTGGAACCACGCGGATCTCGGAGTGATTTCTCCGGCTGAATTCGTGCCGCTGGCTGAGCAGACCGGCGCTGCTGCATTGCTGACGCGCTGGGTCCTGCGGCAATCCTTGCGGCAGCTCGCGATATGGCATGCGGATGGTCTACCCATCGACGTTGCGGTGAACCTGTCAGCGGTCGATATCGTCGATCCGGGGCTTCCCGATTTCGTTCTGGAGCAGTTGCGGCTGAACAAGCTGCCGGCGACCGCTCTGCTGCTGGAGATTACCGAGAGCGCTGTCATGCGGGATGTCGACGCCGCAGCTCGTCACATGCAGCTGCTCAGGCACGCGGGAGTACGTTTCGCCATCGACGATTTTGGTACCGGATACTCCTCACTTTCGCAGTTGAGTCGCCTGCCCGTGGATGAATTGAAGATAGACAAGTCGTTTGTGATTGGCGCTGTCGCAGACGACGGCGACGCCGCTATCGTCCGGTCAACCGTGGAACTTGGCCACACCATGGGACTGCGGATCGTGGCCGAGGGGGTCGAGACAGTCGAGCATTGGCAGTTGCTGGCGCGGATCGGTTGCGATTTCGCTCAGGGCTATTTGATCTCCAGACCTCTGGACGCTGAGGCCTTCACGGCCTATATGGCTGCCGAGCCGTTCGCCGGGATGGAAGCAGATTCAGCAGCGGTTGCAGAGAAGTGCGTCGGGGTAGCTTCCGCCTCGTAGCGCACCTGCAGTACCGCACGGCCGCGTCGTCGGGCATCATGCTGTTCTACGATGTCTATCGAATCATTCTTTCCGACCCAGGTCTATTGGGCTGCACTCGGCGGCCGCGCGGCGAGCGTGTTCATTCGTCAACTACAGCGCGAGTGCCAGCAGATTCGCAGCGACGATACCGCCGGGCAACGCTGGTCGCGGCACCGATACCCCGGCGGCTACACGTCCTACGGTTCCGTGCATCGGCTGCACCAGACATCGACGACGTTCGCGCAACTGGAGCGGCGGCTCCGACGCCACGTCGCAAAATTTACGGCGGCCCTCGAGCTTGATCTGACCCATCGCGAGCTGGTCATGACGGACTGCTGGATCAACATCATGCCGACCGGGGTCGTGCATAGCCTGCACCTGCATCCGTTGTCGACGCTCAGTGGCACGCTGTACCTGCGCGTGCCACGCGGTGCGCCAGGACTCAAGCTCGAAGATCCGCGCCTGGACCGCTTCATGGCGGCGCCACCACGTCGCGCTGATGCAGCGCGCGCCAATCAGTGCTGGGTCACTTTGCCCGCGCGAGTCGGGGACATCGTGATGTTCGAGAGCTGGCTGCGCCACGAGGTGCCGCCCAACACGGCAGCCGGGGAGCGCGTTAGCGTCAGCTTCAACTACGGCTGGTTCTGAGTCTGAACAGGCCCTAGCCGGTGACCATTCGCAAGGCGTTCGCGAACGCGCCGGCATCGGTCAGCGCAACAAACACAATGCCCGCGACGGCTCCGCTGAGGTGGGCGTCATGGTTGATGCGCCCCTGCGAGTGCTTCGACTGGTAGATGCTGTAGGCGAGGTAGCTCAGTGCAAACAGCGGTGCGGGAATCGGCACCGGGATTGGAATAATGAACAGCGACTGCGTCGGGAAGTACACGATCGACGCAAACAGCACCGCGAGGATCGCGCCGGATGCGCCGAGGCTCGCATACTCGGTCTTGGTGCGGTGCTTGTAGTAGGTGCCCACGCTGCTGACGATCAGCCCGAATACGTACAGCGCGAAAAACCGCGTTGTGCCGATCGCACGCTCGAGCGGGAACGCGAAGAAGTAGAACGTCAGCATGTTGAACAGCAGGTGACCGAGGTCGGCGTGGATGAAGCCGCTGGTGATGACCGTCGCGTACTGCTGTTTGCGCAGCAGCCAGTAGGGGCGAAACAGGTTCTGCTCGATCAGCGACGGCACGGCGAACAGTGCGACGAGGCTGGTCAGGATCGTCACCGCGAAAATGAGGCTCGCGGCCGGCGTGGCGAGGAAGTCCATTTCAGCAGCGTAGCGGATTGGCGCAATGGCCGCCCGACCGACCAACGGCCGGTTCAGTCGGCCGCCGGCAACCCGGAGCCCTTCGGCAGGTCTACACTCCCAATATGGCATCGCTGACCTCTCTGTTTCGCTCCCGTATCGTGTGGCTCGTGGCGCTCGCCGCGATTGCTGCATTCGGGTTGTATCGCTGCTCCGCCGGCAAGGATGACGCCCCCAGCTACCAGACTGCGATCGTCGATCGTGGCGATGTCGTTTCCCGCGTCAGCGCCTCGGGCACGCTCTCTGCGACCGTGACGGTCGAGGTCGGCAGCCAGGTCTCCGGGCGTATCCAGTCCTTGTTCGCGGATTTCAATTCGGCTGTCACCCGCGGCCAGAAAATCGCGAAGATCGATCCCGCACTGTTCGAAGCAGCGGTTGCGCAGTCGGCTGCCAACGTCGCTGCATCGCGCGGCAACCTGGTGCGAGCCGAGGCGCAGGCCGAGGAAGCCGAGCGGCAGGCCGGACGCGCGACGCAGCTGTTCAGTCAGGGCCTGATCTCGGAGAACGATCGCGATAACGCCGTCTCGTCGGCGCGCGCGAATCGCGGCGCCGTGGCGCAAGCGCAGGGTCAGCTTGCGCAGGCACAGGCGTCTTTGCAGCAGACGCAGACCAATTTGCGGTACACCGACATTCTTGCGCCCACCGACGGCATTGTGATTTCACGCGCCGTCAATGTTGGCCAGACTGTGGCGGCGTCGCTGTCCGCGCCGGTGATCTTCACGATCGCAGAAGACCTGCGCGTCATGGAGGTGCACACCAACGTTGCAGAAGCGGACATCGGCAAGCTGCGCGCCGGCATGCAGGCTTCGTTCACTGTTGATGCCTACCCCGGCGAGCGCTTTCTCGGCACGATCCGCGAGATCCGCAACGCGCCGCAGATCGTGCAGAACGTCGTGACCTATGACGCCGTCATCGACGTCGGCAATGCGGATCTGCGCCTCAAGCCCGGCATGACGGCAACCACGACCGTCATCGTTGCCGAGCGCAAGGATGTACTGCGCTTGCCCGCTGTGGCGCTGCGCTTCCGTCCGGAAGCCGAAGCGGGTGCGCCCGCGCGCGGTGCCGGTGCCCCGATGGGCGCTGCGCGACCGAGCCCGGATGGCAACAGCCGCACCGTCCACATCGAGCAAAAGGGGGTCGCGGTGCCGCTCGAAGTCGTGACAGGGCTGTCCGACGGCTCGTACACCGAGGTTGTCAGCGGTCCGATCGAAGCGGGCGACGCCGTGATCACTGGGCTTGGCGGTGGCGCCGGCCCTGCCAGCGCCCGGCGCGGTTTCCGGATTCTTTAAAGCCATGGCGCTGATTGAACTCAGTCAGCTGAGCCGGATTTATCGCTCGGGCGACAATGACTTTGCTGCGTTGGCAGACGTTGATCTCGTGGTCGAGAAAGGTGAGTTCGTGGCTGTGACCGGCTCGTCGGGGTCAGGCAAGTCGACGCTGATGAACATCCTGGGTTGTCTCGATACGCCGACGCGCGGCCACTATCGGCTGGCCGGCCGCGACGTCGCGGGTCTGTCGCGTGTGCAGCTGGCCGAGATCCGCAACAAGTTCATCGGTTTCGTCTTCCAGAGCTTCAATCTGCTCGCGCGAACCTCCGCGCTCGAGAATGTCGAGCTGCCGATGATCTATGCGCGCGTGCCGCCCGAACAAAGGCATGCGCGGGCTCTCGAGGCCCTGGAGCGCGTGGGTCTGTCGAATCGCGCCCGGCATCAGCCCTCTCAACTGTCTGGCGGCCAGCAGCAGCGTGTTGCCATTGCCCGTGCGCTCGTCACCCGTCCGCAGCTGATCCTGGCTGACGAGCCGACCGGCAATCTCGATTCAGCCACCAGTCTCGAGATCATGCATCTGCTGACCGATCTCGGCCGCGCAGGCATCACCGTGCTGTACGTCACGCACGAGGCCGACATCGCCGCCTACGCATCCCGCAAGCTGGTGATGCGCGATGGCGTGATCCAGAGCGATCAGAAGCAGGTGCCGCAGGTTCCCGAAGCGCCGCCAGAGGTCCACACGGCATGATTTCCTTCGCTGAAACCCTGCGCCTGGCGCTGCTCGCACTGCGTCGCAATCCGATGCGTTCGTTCCTGACCGCGCTCGGCATCATAATTGGTGTGTCGGCCGTGATCGCGATGGTGTCGATTGGCGAGGGAGCCAAGTCCCGAATTAGAGCCCAGATAGAAAGTTCCGGCACGAACGTCGTATTGCTGTTTTCGGGGTCCAGTTCCAGCGGCGGTATGCGCGGCGGCATGGGATCACAGCCGACTATTACCTACGATGACCTGCGCGCGATCCAGACCGAGCTGCCAAGCGTGCGGGCTGCGGCACCGCTGTCGCGGACCAGTTCGTTGGCGATCTCCGAGACCGCGACCTGGACGACGACCGTCTATGGCACGACGCCGGAGTATTTCCTGATCCGCAACTGGACCGTGGCCGATGGCGCGACGTTCACGGCGTCGGATCTCGCGGGCCGTACCAATACGGCGGTCATCGGTCAGACCGTCGCTGCAGAGCTGTTCGGCAAGGGCACTGATCCGCTGGGTCAGGTGATCCGGATCAACAATGCGCCGTACAACGTCATCGGCCTGCTTGAGAGCAAGGGGCAGGGCGGCATGGGTGAGGATCAGGACAACGCGATCTTCGTGCCGCTGTCGTCGTTCCAGGCGCGCATCCAGGGCGGACTCAGCCAGTTTGTGCGGGGCCCGATCTATGTCAGCGCTGTCTCGACCGAAGCAATCGATCTGGTGCGCAAGGAGATCGGCGTGCTGCTGCGCGACCGCCACCGGCTCGCCGATGACCAGGAAGATGATTTCTCGACAATGAGCATGGCAGAGATGACGGGCATGCTGACCTCGGCGACCACGACGTTGACGACACTGCTGGCCTCGATTGCATTCGTGTCGCTGTTCGTCGGTGGAATCGGAGTCATGAACATCATGCTGGTGTCGGTGACCGAGCGAACCCGCGAGATCGGAATCCGCATGGCCGTCGGCGCACAGCCGACCGACATCATGGCGCAGTTCCTGATCGAGGCGCTGACTCTGGCTGCAATCGGCGGCGTGATCGGCGTGTTGCTCGGAATCGGCGTGGGTCAGCTGCTGGCGTCCCGATTCGGCTGGTCGATGGTCGTTCGCTCGGACATCGTGATCCTGGCGCTGGTCGTCAGCGCCGGAGTTGGCGTGCTGTTCGGGCTGTATCCGGCGCGCAAGGCTTCACGTCTCGATCCGATCGAGGCGCTGCGCTACGAGTAGCGTATGGGCTTACGGAATCTGGCCGTTGACAGAATGGCCCATTGAAGACTGGCGCTCCGGCAACGGGATGCAGAAGATCCCGACCGGTTGCTCGCGCCCGCGCAGCGGCAGGGCCGGCAGTTCCAGTGCGCCGATCTGCAGGCCACGCTCGTCGAGGCCGCGTTTGACGTCAGCCGAGAACAGCATTTCACCGGAACGCGCGCGCTGGCAAAGCCGCGCGGCAATGTTCACGGCATCGCCAATGATCGTGTAGTTCATGTATGTCGGCGAACCCACATGGCCGGCGACCACGTCGCCTTCATTGATGCCAATACCGAGGCCGGTTTCGATCTGATGCCGCGCGCGCCAGGTTTCAGACAGCAAGGCAAAGCGACGCAGCATCTCGCGTGCAGTTTCCAGGGCGCGCTCGAGCGGATCGGAGCGAGCCGCCGGCACGCCGAAGCCCACCAGCAGGCAGTCCCCAGCCATGCTGAACACGGTGCCGTCGTGCTTCTCGGCGATCTCTCCGAGCAGTGCAAAATACTCGTTCAGCAGTGCCACGACTTCGCTCGGGCTGATCCGCTCCGACAGCCGCGTGAAGCCGCGCATGTCGGCGAACAGCACGACCGCGCGGGTTCGCAGCAACGACTGGGAGATCGCGACCGAGGCGGTAGCGGTCGAAGCGGGTTTGGACAGGTTCTGCATGGCGGGAGGCGCAAGCATGACGGCAGCTCGCGGGTTCGTCTACCGTCTCTGCAACCGAGAAGCTATGGCAAGATTCCCGGCATGGACGAGACATCGATCGACCGCAATCCGCAGGCTGCGCAGATGGCGCACGAATCCATGGTACGCACGCTTGCCGCGCAGGCCGAAGCGATCTGGCCGCAGGAGCGGCTGCTGCTGGCGCGCTATGCGTTGCGAGATGGCGCGCGAGTGCTCGACGTTGGCTGCGGTACCGGTGAGTTCAGTCGTCGGATCGCCGAGCTCGTGCCCGGTTGCGAAGTGCTGGGTGTGGACATCACGCCGTCGTCGCTGCAGCGGGCTCGCGAGCAGCATGCGGCGCTCGCGCCGCGGCTCAGGTTCGAGGCGGGTGACGCGTATCAGCTGGCGGCGGAGGCCGGCGAATATGATCTGGTCGCCTGCCGACACGTTTTGCAAGCCGTTCCGGAGCCTGCGCGCATCATCGCGGAGCTCGTACGTGTGACTCGCGCGGGTGGCTGGGTACATGTGCTGTCCGAGGACTACTCGATGCTGCATATGATGTCGGGTCCTCACGATCCGGATGATCTGTGGCGCCTGGGGCCTGTTGCCTATGGCGCGCACACCGGCACTGATACCCGCCTCGGTCGCAAGACCTGGAGCCTGATGCACAGCGCTGGTCTCGTCGATCTGCTGGTGGACTATGTCGTTGTCGACACGCTGCGCGTACCGCGCGCGACTTTCGCCCACATTATCACCGCCTGGCGCGACGGTTACGCGGAGGCGCTGGCGGAAGCAGACTGCGATTCCGGGGCAGGTTTTCGCAAGCGCTTCGATGAGATCATCGCGAGCATCCAGAACCCGGACGACTACGCGGTCTGGATGGTCCCGGTGATCAGCGGCCGCAAAGCAACCGGCTGATCCGCTGCCGGCGCGCCGCCCTCAAACGAGCGTGTGGAACACACGCTGCACGTCGTCTTCCTGTTCGAGCTTGTCGATCAGCGCCAGCACTTCATGGGCCTGCTGTTCCGGCAGCTCGGTCGGCACCTGGCAGATGTACTCGTGTTCGGCGGACAGCGGCGCAAGGCCACGTTGCTCGAGTCGCTCCTGCACCCGTCCGAAGTCGCCGAACTCGCAGCGCACGACGAGCTGGGCCTCGCCCTTCTCGTCGACGCTGTCGCCCATTTCGTCGAGACCATGATCCATCAGGTCGAGCTCCAGTTCATCGTGATCGATGCCGGCAGGACTGAGGCGAAACACCCCCATCTTTCGAAACTGGAAGCTGACGCTGCCGCTGGTGCCGAGGTTGCCGCCGTTCTTGGCCATCACATTGCGGACATGCGCGACAGTGCGGGTCGGATTGTCTGTCGCGGTTTCGATCAGCAGCGCAACGCCATGCGGCCCGTAGCCCTCGTAGAGCACTTCGGAATAGGCTGTCGCGTCCTTGCCGAGCGCGCGATTGATCGCCGCCTCGACCTTGTCCTTGGGCATGTTGATCGCCCGCGCGTTCTGCACGATCCGGCGCAGCGTTGGATTCGCTGCCGGATCGCTGCCGCCGGCCTTGACGGACATGTTGATGTCCTTGGCGATTCGCGCGAATTGCTTCGCCATGCGGTTCCAGCGCGCGAACATCGCATGCTTGCGAACTTCGAATATGCGGCCCATCGGCGGATCTCCGGAACGAGGCGCGCATGGTATCCGGTTCCGCAGCCAGGGGCGTAGAATGGCCACGTTATTCGTCAGTGGAAGGAACCCGAGATGAACGATGCAACCGACAGCGCCACGCTGCGTCAACTGTACCGACCCACCCACGATGAGAACGCGCGGCATCGATTTGTCGGGCAGCTGAAAAATTTTGCCAATGGCGCTTTCGAGGAACGGCTTGGCCAGCACTATGAGCATGAGCTGAAGCCCGGCTTCGAGGTGCGAGCGGGGCACGCGCCCGCCAATCGCGATGAAGCGAAGCCGTTGTTCGAAGCTGATCCGGTCTTTCAGCTGTGGGGCTCGATGGTCTACGCATCGCAGGATCTGATGTGGGAGACCGTCGGCGAAACCTGCCAGCGGATCCGCGGTGATTTCGAAACCCGCGCGAACGAGTCCGTACGTCAACCGCTCGGCAGTCTGCAGCTCGATCCAGGCCTGAAGATTCCGCGCCCCATCGCCAAGGTCGAGATTCATCGGCAGCCCGGCGGCTATTTTGCCGCCGCGAACGATACCGACCTGATGGCGCCCTTGCTGTACTTCGGTACGCTGGAGCTGTATCGCGCGGCCAAGGGGCTCACGGCCAACGCGCCGGTCGGCGAGCCGGGTCTCGGCCGCTACATTGTTTCGATGCTGCGCAAGCGCTTCGGCGCGCTCGCGCCGCGCCGTATTCTTGATCTGGGTTGCGGGCCAGGACTCGAGACGATCGCGCTGAAGGAAGCCTTTCCCGATGCCGAAGTATACGGGCTCGATCTGTCGGCACCGTTCGTGCGCTTCGCGCATGCCTGGGCGGAAGATCGCGGGCTCGCGATCCATTACCGTCAGGGCGATGCACAGGCCACTGGATACCCCGATGGGCATTTTGACTTGATCGTCTCGCACATCCTGTTCCATGAGACCTGGCACGATCAGTTGCCGCGAATCTTCGCCGAAACGCACCGCCTGCTGGCGCCGGGCGGCGTCATGTTGCACGCCGACGTGCCGTATCAGCCGCAGCGCATGTCCATCCCGAAGCAGGTCACCAACGACTGGCAGGTTCGCAACAACGGCGAGGTGTTCTGGACAGGCTTCGCCGATACGGATGTCCCTGCGGCTCTGATCGCGGCAGGTTTCGATGTGTCACGGGTTTTTGCCGACTATGAGCCGCTCGGCAGCGGTCACTACTACTTTTTCGGCGCAGCGAGATCGGGCGCGAATCCATGACCAGCCGGGGACCGCGACAACCGCTGGATGCGGCGACCGTCGCACAGCTGGTCAATGTGACCATGCGGCTCGCGATGGAGCAATCGGTGCTGCGCGATCGGTTGCGGACCCATGAGTTGTTGCTGGCGAAGCATGGGTTGCTCAACGCGGACGAGGTCGATGCCTTGGTGTTGCCGGAGTCCGAACAGAAGCAGCGCGATGCGCAGACGCGCACGTTGATCGAGGCATTGACCGAAGATCTGCTGCGCCGCGGCGGCTGAGCGCCGCGAGTCGCTAGAACGGCAGATCGGCCATCTGCGAGACGTCGCCGGTCGGGCCGCGGTTCGTGACAATCGCCTTGGTGCGCAGATAGCGGGCGATGCCTGCAGGCCCGGTGCGCGCTCGGCCGAGGCCGGAGAAGTTCAGTCCCTCCCACTCGAATTCCGAGACAAAGCTCGACATGGAGATGTCGTTGACGCTGACAAAGCCAGCGTGCAGCTGCGCCGCAATCTGCTGCGCTTCATCTTCAGAGCCGGCGAAAACGTTGGCGGACAAGCCGTAGTCGCTGTCGTTGGCGAGCGCGATCGCCTCCGCAATCCGGCCGAACGCCGCGATTGGAATCACCGGTCCAAAGGTCTCTTCGGTCATGACCTTCATCCTGTGATCGACGCCGGTGAGCACGGTGGTTTCGCACCAGCGCCCGCCGCGCTCGATAATGCGGCCGCCGTGCCGGAGGCTTGCGCCCTTGGCGATCGCATCCTCGATGTGCTCTCGGACGATATCCGCCTGACGCGCCATGATGAACGGGCCGATCTGGCCCGTCGGCTGCTCCGCTGTGGTGCGAACTGCGGCGGCCTTGGCCAGCAGCAGCGCGACGAAGGCGTCGTGAACGCTCGCGTCCACGTAGACGCGCTCGAGCGACTGGCAGGCCTGACCGCTGGCAATGATCGCCGCCCGCAGCACCGCGGTGCTCGCCCGCTCCAGATCAGCGCTGGCGGTGACAATCACGGCGTCCTTGCCGCCGAGCTCGAGAAAGGCCGGAATGAAGCGACGCGCGGCGTGCTCGGCAACGAGTCGTCCGGTTCGGACGCTGCCCGTGCAGACCACCGCATCGACGGCGTCAATCAGATCGGCGCCGGTGGTTCCGGGCCCACGCACGATGCGCACCACGTCTGCCAGGGCCGGCACGGCTGCGAAAATTCGCTTGAGCGGTTCGACGTAGCGCGGTGTGACTTCGCTGGGTTTCAGCACGACGCCACAGCCGGCGACCAGTGCCGGGATCGTGTCGATCATCGACAGCACGATCGGAAAATTCCACGGTGCGATGATGCCGACGACGGGATAGGGCAGGCGCTGGTAGCGACCGAAGATGCCGGGAATCATGGCGGCCTGCTCGCCGGCATCGGCCAGCACCGCGGGCGCGTGCAGGATATTCAGATCGATCATGCCCTTGACCGCGGCGATCTCGATGCGTGCAATTCGCCGGCGGCCGGTGTCGGTGGACAGGGCCGCAAACAGCTCGGCGTCATGCGCCTCGAATGCCGTCCACAAGTCCGCGAGCGCCGCAGATCGACCGGTCACGCCGAGCGCCTGCCAGCCGGGTTGGCCAGCGCGTACAGCCGCCACCGCCGCATGCACGGCCGCACGGTCATCGACGGTAAACTCGTAGTCGAGCTCACCGCTCAGCGGATTTCGGGCCTGCATCGTGGTCATGGGGTGCTCACGGGCTTCGGTGCTTCGAGCAGTTCGATCAATACCCCGTCCGGGTCGAACGCATGAAACACGCGACCCTCCATCTGCCGTCCGTTTGCATCCGTCTGCCGCGACTTGTAGACAAGTGGGCTCTCGACGACTTTCGCACCTGCAGCGACCAGCCGCGCATGCAGGGCCACCGCGTCGGAGACGTCGAAGACCAGCACCGGGTCGCCACGGCCGACGAAAGCACTCTCGGGACGAATTGCCGGCGGTACAGGCGCGCTGAAGGCGACCAGGCCGAGTTTGCCGCCGCGCCCGCTGCGACTGGCGAGGATGACGAGACGCACAGCCGTCGACGGCGCATTGAGCGGAAACGGGGTCGTCACGGGGTTGCGCGCGTTCTGCGTGTCGGATTCCACTTCAAAACCCAGCAGCTGGTAGAACGCGAGCGAGCGCTCGACGTCGCCGACCAGCAGCGCGGTTCGCAGCAGCGCCGCCGCGGGCGCAGGGTTGGTCGGCGTTGCCGCCAGCAGGGACATCGGACCGAGCAGCAGGGTGCCAAGCGTGAGCAGTTTCAGGTAGCGACGAAGGGTCACGGGTCGGCTCCTCAGCGGTGCGGCTAGCGGCCGCTATCATCGCGGCCTGGCCCTCGGATGCACAAGGGGCGGTAGGATGGCGCGATGCTTTCCCCAGAAGAATGGCAGGCGCTGCGCACCAGCCTTGTTGTCGGCGCGCGCGCCGTCGCGTTCGCCCTGCCACTCGCACTGGCCGCGGCGTGGTTGCTGGCGCGTCGCCGATTTCCAGGCCGCACGCTGTTCGATGCGCTCGTGCACGTGCCACTCGTGCTGCCGCCGGTCGTGGTTGGCTATGCGCTGTTGTTGCTGTTCGGTGCGCGCGGCCCGCTGGGCGGGTGGTTGCAGCAGACCTTTGGAACCCAGCTGGTTTTCTCGTCGGCGGGAGCTTCATTGGCCGCCGGAGTGATGGCGTTTCCGATGATGGTGCGCGCGATCCGCCTGTCGCTCGATGCGATCGATCCGGGTCTTGAGCTTGCGGCGCGCTCGCTCGGGGCTCGAGGCCTCGATCGATTCATCACGATCACCCTGCCGTTGGCACTGCCCGGACTCATCGCTGCGGCGATCGTCGGCTTTGCGATCTGCCTTGGCGAGTTCGGTGCGGTGATCACGTTCGCGGCGAGTATTCCCGGTGAGACGCAGACGCTGCCGCTGGCGATCTATGGCGCGCTGCAGACGCCGGGTGGCGAATCGACCGCGCTGCGGCTGGCCCTGCTGTCGCTCGGCATCGCACTCACGGCGCTGCTGCTGGCCGAGGCACTCGGGCGCTGGGCGCGACGCTGGTCGGCGCGACCCGGATGATCAGTTTCCGCGCCCAACGACAGCAGGGTTCGTTCCAGTTCGAGGTCGAGTTCGTCGCACCGGACACCGGCGTGACTGTGTTGTTCGGTCCGTCCGGCGCCGGCAAGTCGACCGCGCTTGCCGTGATGGCGGGTGCCGTTCGACCGGACAGCGGCAGGATCCAGGTCGGCGATGAAACCTGGTTCGATGCACTCAGCGGTGTCGATCTGCCGCTCGAGCAACGCCGGATCGGCTGGGTTTTTCAGGATGGCCGGTTGTTTCCCCACCTGCGGGTCGCGCAGAACCTCGATTACGGGCGACGACGGCGGCGAATGTCAGGAGACTCGATCAGCATGGATGAGGTCATCGACACGCTGGATCTGCAACCGCTGCTGCGGCGCTGGCCGCGGGATCTGTCGGGTGGTGAACGACAGCGCGTTGCGATCGGACGGGCGCTGCTGGCGGCGCCGCGTCTGCTGCTGCTCGATGAGCCGTTGGCCTCGCTCGATGCGGCGCGCAAGCGCGAGATTCTCGATCTTCTGCAACGAATCAAGCACACCCTGCGCGTACCGATGCTGTATGTCACACACAGTCTCGCCGAGACGGTGCGCCTCGCAGATCATCTGGTGTTGCTGAATGCCGGGAGAACAGTTGCCGAAGGCACGGCAGCCAGCTTGATTGGCCGCGCCGATACGCCTTTTCTCGCGCAGCGGACCGATGCCGGTAGTTTGCTGCGCGGCCGGGTCACGCGCATTGAGGGCGCGACCAGCTGGGTAGAGGTCGGCGCGCAGCAGCTGGTTGTCGGGCGCGGCGCGGGCGCGGTCGGTGAGTCGGTGCGGCTCTATGTGCTCGCGACCGATGTGATCCTGGCGCGCGAACCGCCGCGTTCGATTTCGGTCCGCAACGTGCTGCCGGCGCGGATCGGGCGGGTCATTGATTCCGATGCGGGTTGCCTGATCGAAGCGGACATCGGCGCTGAAGCGCCGCTGCTGGCGAGCGTGACTCGCTGGGCTGTGCAGGAACTTGGGCTCGAGCCAGGAAGTGAGGTGTTTGCGCTGATCAAGTCGGTCGCGATCGACGCGCCGGCGGGCGCCCGGCTCATTGAGCCGGACTAGAATCGGCGCCCCGATGCGCAAAAAAGGCCGGCGGCAAGCACCCTGAGGTGCTCGCCGCCGGCCTGTATCACCTTAGCGGGTGATCAGTAGCCGGTGATCAGTAGCCGCGAGGGCCACCGCTGTAACGGCGCGGGCCGCCTTCGCCACCGCGACCGCCACCACCACCGCCGCCGCCGCCACCGCCGTAGCCGCCGCGACCGCCACCGCCGCCGCCGCCGCCGCCACCACCGCTGCGCTCCTGCGCTTCGTTGACTCGCAGCGGACGACCGCCGAAGTCCTTGCCGTTGAGCACTTGGATGGCTCGCGACGCATCAGCCTGGGACATCTGCACGAAGCCGAAGCCGCGCGGCTGGCCCGTATCGCGATCGGTGATCAGGGAGACAGACTCCACTGGGCCGACTTCCGCAAAAAGGGTGCGAACCGCATCTTCAGTCGCTGAGAAGGGCAGATTGCCCACGTACAACTTGGTCATTACAAACTCACTAGAAAATAAAGGGAATGATCAACGAGGCAACGTTGCCGCTACCTGGTTCGGGAACAATCGGGAGTACGTTTATTGGCCTTTGGAAAAGCACACCGCTTTAGAATCACGGGTCTGGGCCACTCAACAGACTAGAGAAAGATCACGAGCCGGGGGCCACTGTACGCGAGCCGGGTAGGCTTGTCATCCAGTAACCCCCAGCTTCCATACTGCACCGCAAAATCAGAAGGATCAAGCATGTTTCAACTGTCGAGCTATCTGACCGCACTGCTGGCGCTGATCGCGGCGGCCACCTTGACCTGGGGTGTGTCGGTGTGGCGGCGAAATGTCGCCATTGTCGACAGCCTGTGGTCGCTGATGTTTCTGCTGGCCGCCAGTTTCTACTTCGTGCAGGCGCCGACCTGGGACGCGCCGGCCGCCGCCGGGACCCTGCCCGGTCCCGAGACTCGCCGCACCGTGCTGTTGGTGCTCGTCGCCTTGTGGGCACTGCGACTGTCGATCCACATCACGGTGCGCAACTGGGGACACGGCGAGGATCGTCGCTACGTCGCGATCCGCGAGCGCAACCAGCCAAACTTCGAGTTCAAAAGTCTCTACCTGGTGTTCTGGTTTCAGGCGGTGCTGGCCTGGGTCATCTCGCTACCGTTGCTCGGCGCGATGTTCGGTCATCAACCACTGGGTTGGCTCGATGGCATCGGGGTGCTGTTGTTCGCGGTCGGCCTGCTGTTCGAGTCGGTCGGCGACTGGCAGCTGTCGCGCTTCAAGGCGGATCCTGCCAACGCCGGCAAGGTCATGGATCGAGGGTTGTGGCGGTACGCGCGGCATCCGAACTATTTCGGCGATTTCTGCGTCTGGTGGGGTTTCTACCTGATCGCCCTGTCTGCAGGCGCGTGGTGGAGCGTGATCGCGCCGCTGATCATGTCGGCATTGCTGATGAAGTACTCCGGTGCAGGACTGCTCGAGAAGGATATCGGCGAGCGCCGACCCAAGTACGCCGACTACATCCGCCGGACCAATGCGTTCTTTCCAGGACCCCCGCGCCCATGAAGCCCACGGGCGGGCAGAATGACCGTTCTTACTGATCCGCCGCCGAGCGCGCGCCGCGCTTGCGTTCGTTCTCGGTCAGCCGGCGCTTGCGGATGCGGATCGATTGCGGCGTCGCCTCGACCAGTTCATCGTCATTGATGAACTCGACTGCGTACTCCAGCGTCAGCTCGATCGGCGGTGTCAAAATCAGCGCTTCGTCCTTGCCAGCGGCGCGCACGTTCGACAGTTTCTTCGACTTCAGCGGATTGACGACCAGATCGTTGTCGCGGCTGTGAATGCCGATGATCATGCCTTCATAGACCTTGGTGCCGTGGCTGACGAACATCCGGCCGCGCTCCTGCAGCGCGAACAGCGAATACGCGACCGCTTCGCCGGCCTCGTTGCTGATCAGCACGCCGCTGTGCCGTTCGGGAATCTCGCCCTTGACGACGTCGTAGCCGTCGAAGATGTGACTCGCAAGGCCGGTGCCGCGAGTCATCGTCATGAATTCGCCCTGAAAGCCGATCAGCCCGCGGGCCGGAATCCGGTACTCGAGGCGCACACGGCCGTTGCCATCGATGACCATATCGAGCAGGTCGCCACGGCGCATGCCGATCTCCTGCATGATCGCGCCCTGGTGCGCTTCCTCGACGTCGATGGTCAGCGCCTCGAAGGGTTCGACGACCTGGCCGTTCTCGACCTTCTTGAGCACCTGCGGCTTGCCGACCGCGAGCTCATAGCCTTCACGGCGCATGTTCTCGATCAGGATCGTCAGGTGCAGCTCACCGCGGCCGGAGACACGAAAGACGTCGGCGTCCGCTGTCTCCTCGACGCGCAGGGCCACGTTACTCTGCAGTTCGCGGTAGAGCCGGTCGCGGATCTGGCGGCTGGTCACGAATTTGCCCTCGCGGCCGGCAAACGGCGAGGTGTTGACCTGAAAGTTCATGACGAGCGTCGGTTCATCGACACTGATTGGCGGCAGACCCACAGGCGCTGCCGGGTCACACAGGGTCAACCCGATGTTGATCTCGTCGATGCCGGTGACGGCGACGATATCGCCAGCGAATGCCTCCGGTACGGGGCTGCGCTCGAGGCCGCGGAAGGTCAGCACCTGCACGACCTTGCCGCTGCCGTGATCCTCAGCACCATTGCGCAGCACCACATTCATGCCGGCCTTGAGGGTGCCGCGCCGGATGCGGCCAATGCCAATCCGCCCCACATAGGAGTTGTAGTCGAGCGTCGAGATCTGCAGCTGCAATGGTGCGTCGGGCTCGATCGGCGGCGGCGGGACATGCTGCAGCACCGTCTCGAACAGCGCCGTCATGTCGTCCGGGTGCGTGTCGGTCAGCTGCAAGGACGCCCAACCCTGCAGTGCCGAGGCGTAGACGATCGGGAAGTCGAGCTGCTCGTCGGTCGCGCCGAGTTTGTCGAAAAGCTCAAAGGTCCGGTCGACGGCCCAGTCCGGCCGGGAGCCGGGGCGGTCAACCTTGTTCACGACAACCACAGCCTTGTGTCCCAGCGCGAGCGCCTTGCGGGTCACGAACCGGGTCTGCGGCATCGGCCCTTCGACGGCATCGACCAGAAGCAGCACGCCGTCGACCATCGATAACACGCGTTCGACTTCGCCGCCGAAGTCAGCGTGGCCAGGAGTGTCGACAATGTTGATCCGGGTGCCGCGGTAGTCGATCGCGCAGTTCTTGGCCAGAATCGTGATGCCGCGCTCGCGCTCGATATCGTTGGAGTCCATGACCCGCTCGCCGACGCGTTCGTGGGCGGCAAACGTGCCGGACTGCTTCAACAGGCAGTCGACGAGGGTCGTCTTGCCATGATCGACGTGGGCGATGATCGCGATGTTTCGAAGCGGGCGCATGCGGCTCTGGGGGGCGCAAAGAGCTCGCGCCGGGGTTTTGAGGGCCGCGGAGCGTATCAGAGACGCGTTGTGCTGGCGACCGCTCCGCTGTTGCGCCCGGTCTCAATCCGCTTAGAATCTGCCGGTCCGGTTTGTCACGACCGATTTATCCAGGGACAGGAGCAAGACCCCATGGCGTTGAAGAAGATTTTGCTGGCGGCTTTGGCCGTCACGTTCGTCGGCACGCTCGCCCATGCGCAGGCGCCGAACCCGCGCGCTGCGGCAGAAGCCGCAGTCAAGTATCGGCAGTCTGCCTATACGGTTCTGGGCAGCAATTTCGGCCGACTCGGCGGCATGGTCTCAGGGCGCGCGCCGTTCGATGCGAAGCAGGCCCAGACGTTTGCCGAACGGGTGGCGTTCATGGCGACCATTGTTCCGGAAGCGTTTCCGGCCAATTCAGGGCCTGACAGCGGTGTGGCAACCAAGGCCAAGGCGGACCTGTGGGCAAACCAGGCCGATTTCCAGAAGCTGATAAAGGACATGCAGGACAAGACTGCTGCGCTGTCGACGGCGGCCAAGAGTGGCGACCTCGACACTATCAAGGCCCCGTTCGGTGCCGCTGCGGCCAGCTGCAAGGCCTGCCACGATAAATACAAGCTCGACTGATCTGGCGCCACCTGCCCGACGACTCGAAGTCGTTGGGCAGGTTGAGCGCGAGGGTGCCCGGCTGCATTACGTCGTGTCCGGGCGTGTGCACGCGCCGCCCGTGCTGCTGTTGCATGCGCTGGGTACCAGCCTCGCGGTCTGGCGCGCGCAGCTCGCGGCACTCGAGGCTTCGTTCCGCGTCATTCGCTATGACGTGCGGGGCCACGGCCAGTCGGTCCGACCGACTGGGTCAGCAGCGGATTGCAGCATCATGGAGCTGGTCGCCGACGCACTGGCGGTGCTGGATGCCGCGCGGATCGAACGCGCTGACTGGTGCGGCGTGTCGCTAGGAGGCATGACCGCGATGGCTGCTGCGGTCAGTCATCCCGAGCGCGTGCGCCGGCTGGTGCTGGCGAACACTTCGGCGCACCTTGGTGCGCGCGAGGCGCTGGACGGGCGCATCGCCGCGATCCGGACCCGCGGGATTGACGCTGCGATCGACGGGCTCGCGGAGCGCTGGTTCACGCCCGAGTTCCGTGCGGCCGATCCCGATACGGTCGAGCAGATCCTTGCGATCGTGCGCGGCACGGATCCGCTCGGCTATATCGACGCCTGTGCAGCCGTGCGCGACCTGGACCTTCGGGAAGCGATCGGCGCCATCCGGGCACCTGCCC
Organism: Steroidobacterales bacterium; assembly: GCA_038210215.1. Taxonomy (GTDB): domain Bacteria; phylum Pseudomonadota; class Gammaproteobacteria; order Steroidobacterales; family Steroidobacteraceae; genus UBA964. The sequence goes on along the minus strand of JBBQWY010000024.1, from coordinate 23,694 downwards.
TGGTCATCGCGGGAGCGCGTGATCTGTCGACACCCATTGAGCATGCGCTCGATATCACTGATCGGATCGCCAGCACCCGTTACGAAGTGCTCGACGCCAGTCATCTGTCGAATGTCGAGCAGGCGGATGATTTCAACGGCGCAGCGCTGGCTTTCCTGCGCGACTATTAGGGCCTGTTCACGCCAGCGGTGGACATAAACCAGTCTGCCACCTGGCTTTCATTTTGCATCGCAAGAAGCCACAATCGCGGCCGTCGTCAGAGCCATACATGGATTCATCAGCATGCAGTTGAAAGGCAAGACAGTCGTTGTGACCGGCGGCGGACGCGGCATCGGACGCGATATCGCCAAGACGTTTGCCGCTTCGGGCGCAAACATTGCCGTTCTGGACCTCAACGCGGCCGACCTGGAGCAGACCTGCAAGGACTGCGCCGCCGCTGGCGTCACGGCGCGCCACTATCTGGTCAACGTGACCAAGGAAGCGCAGATCAGCACGGCACTGGATCGCATCGTTGCCGAATTCGGCAGCCTCGATGTGATCGTCAACAACGCCGGCATCGTCAAGGATGGCCTGCTGGTCAAGGTCAAGGACGGCGAGATCGTCGGCAAGATGGGCCTCGACCAGTGGCAGGCCGTCATCGACGTGAACCTGACCGGCGTGTTTCTGTGCGCGCGCGAGGCCGCTGAGCGGATGATCCGCCTCGGCAACGGCGGTGTCATCATCAATATTTCGAGCATTTCGCGCTATGGCAACGCGGGCCAGACCAACTACGTGGCGGCCAAGGCGGGCGTGGCGGCGATGGCCGAGACCTGGGCCAAGGAGCTCGCGCGCTACGGCATTCGCACCGGTTCGATCGCACCGGGCTACACCCGCACGGATATTCTCGCGGCGATGCGTCCGGAAGTGCTGGAGAAGATGACCTCGATGGTGCCGCTGCGTCGCCTCGGCGAGGCCAGCGAGATTGCGCACACGGCGGTGTTCATCGCCGAGAACGACTTCTTCACGGGCCGCTGCATCGACGTCGACGGCGGCTTGCGGCTCTGAGCTACCCGTCGCTGCGAGGGCGTGTGGTGCTGCTGACTGGCGCGGGTCGCGGCCTCGGCAGGTTGATGGCGCTCGGACTGGTCGCGCAGGGCGCGAAGGTGCTCGGCACGTCGGCGCGGGCGGGTGCTGAACTCGCGGCAACCGCGGCTGATGCGGCGCAGGCCGCGCGTCACGGCGGGCAGTTCATGCCGCTGCAAGCGGACGTGTCGATCGATGCTGACTGCGTGCGCAGCGTCGCAGCGGCGCGCGCGGCGTTCGGCCGCGTCGATGTGTTGATCAACAACGCGGCGCGCGGTCCGCTCGAAGCCAATGCCGACTATTTTGCGGCCAAGCCGCGCTTCTGGCAGGCGCCCGTTGCCGCCTACCGGACCATGGTCGAGAGCAATCTGATCGGCGCGTTCCAGATGGCGCGCGCCGTGACGCCGGGTATGGTCGAGCAGAGCTTTGGCCGCATCATCAATATCTCGACGTCCCTGCCGACGATGGTCATGCAGGGCCTGGCCGCGTACGGCGCCACCAAGGCAGCGCTCGAGGTCAGTTCGGTGGTGTGGGCGCGCGATCTCGAAGGCACCGGTGTCACGGTCAATGTGCTGCTGCCGGGTGGTCCGAGTGACACGGCGCTGATTCCGGGTGGGGTCGTCGGCACGCGCGCCAAAGCGGATTTCGTCGCGGGCAAGGGGCCGACCGGCGATGAGGGGCGAGTAGGCGGTATCCTGCCGGCCGAGATCATGGTGCCACCGACCTTGTGGCTGTGCGCCGACGATTCCGCGGCGATCTCGGGCCGACGTCTGGTCGCCAAGGACTGGGATCCGGATCTAGCGGCGGCCGCGGCGGCTGCGCGAGCCATGCAGGCCGCCCATCCTGCGCCGCGGATCATGTAGCTGCGCCGCTTATACTGTCTGGCATGAACTCACGGAGATACCGCAATGCGAAGACGAGTCGGTGTAGCGATCGCGATGCTGGCCGGACTGGCAAGCAGTGGCGTTTCATTCAGTGAGGCGCCTTCGGTGACCACGACGGTCGCTGTGCTGGGCACCGGTCGGGTAGGCGGGGCGCTGGGACCGCAGTTTGCGCGCCAGGGCATGCGCGTGATCTACGGCACGCGGGATCCGGCGCGTGCTGAGGTTCAAGCATTGGTCGCCCGCACGGGGCCGAAAGCCACCGCTGCCAGTGCCGAAGTGGCCGTGCGCGACGCTCAGATCGTGGTTGTGGCGCTGCCCTGGAGCGCGACCGAGGCGACGCTCAAAGGACTTGAGCTGGATGGCAAGATCGTCATCGATCCGACCAACGCGATCCGCTTCGGCGGCGGTGACCAGATGGAAATGACCGTCGAGACTTCGGCGGGTGAGCTGATCCAGGCCTGGGCGCCCGGCGCGAAGGTCGTCAAGGCATTCAACACAGTCGGCTTTCACATCATGGCGGATGCGAGCGCCGCTGGTGGCCCGGTGACGGTGCCGCTCGCCGGCAACGATACGGCAGCGAAGGCGCAGGTCGCGGCGATCGTCCGCAAGATGGGGCTCGAGACGCTCGATGCCGGTTCGATCCGCAATGCGCGTGCGCTCGAGGGCATGGCGATCATCTACATGGTTCCGTACCTGAGCGGCCGGCGCGAAGAAGCCTTCGAGTACCACCTGCGCAAGGGCGCCGCGCCTGCCGTCAGCGACGGAGTGCGGCCTGCAGAGTGAGGCGCGCCGCAGCGCCGTGAACGAAGGCCCTTTCAGCGAGGGCTTTCTCGGCGTCTTTCGCTACAGCCGCCGCGCGCTCGATCTGGTCTGGACGACCAGCCGGCCGCTGACCCTGGCCCTCGGCGCGTTGACTCTGCTGGCGGGCGCCCTGCCGGCGGCTGTTGCCTACGTCGGCTCGCTGATCGTCGATGCGGTCGTCGCGGCGATCGGCAAGCCGATCGATGGCACCGCCACGCTCAGGGTCGTCGAGCTGGTCGTACTCGAGGGTGCGCTGGTGGCTGCCGTCGCTGCTGGCCAGCGCGGTCTGAACCTGTGCCAGTCGCTGCTGCGCGCGCAGCTGGGACAGCGGGTCAATGTGATGATCCTCGAAAAGGCGCTGACGCTGGAGCTGGCGCAGTTCGAGGACTCCGAGTTCTACGACAAGCTGACCCGTGCACGTCGCGAGGCCTCGAGCCGGCCGCTGTCGCTGGTGATGCGCACCTTCGGGCTCGCGCAGAACGCGGTTTCGCTGATCAGCTTCAGCGTGTTGCTGGTCAAGTTCTCGCCGTGGGCGGTCGCGGTACTGCTGCTCGCCGGTCTGCCCGCGTTCCTGGCGGAGGCGAAGTTTTCGGGCGATGCCTTTCGGCTGTTCCGTTGGCGCTCGCCCGAGACGCGGATGCAGATGTATCTGGAGACGGTGCTGGCGCGCGAGGATCACGCCAAGGAAGTGCGCCTGTTTGGTCTCGGTGCGCGGCTGCTGGCGCGCTATCGGGAAATCTTCGAGCGGCTGTATCGCGAGGATCGACGCCTGACGATCCGCCGCGATGCCTGGGGTTTCGGGCTCGGCTTGTTCGGCACGGTGGCGCTGTACGGTGCCTATGCCTGGATCGCGCTGGCCACGATTCGCGGCGAGATCACGCTCGGACAGATGACCATGTACCTGATGCTGTTCCGGCAAGGCCAGAGCGCCGTTTCGGCGAGTCTGTCGGCGGTCGGTGGCATGTACGAGGACAACCTGTATCTGTCGACCCTGTACGAGTATCTGGAAACGCCAGCACCGCTGCGGATCGGCGCTGCGGCGCGCGGACCGGATCCGACCGATGGCATCCGCTTCGAAAACGTCGGCTTCACGTATCCCGATGCGACTACCCCGGCATTGCGTGATATCAGCCTGCACCTGCAACCCGGGCGCAGCCTCGCACTCGTTGGCGAGAACGGTTCGGGCAAGACGACGCTGATCAAGCTGCTGACCCGGCTGTATCAGCCGACTGCCGGGCGCATCACGCTTGATGGCCTGGACCTGCGCGACTGGGATGAACTCGCACTGCGCGAGCGGATCGGCGTGATCTTCCAGGATTTCGCGCGCTACCAGCTGCTCGTCGGAGAAAACGTCGGCGCAGGCGATGAGCCGCACTTCGAGAACGAAGATCGCTGGAGAGATGCGGCCGAGCAGGGTCGGGCGGCGGACTTCATTGAATCGCTGCCTGCCGGGTATCGCACGCAACTTGGCAAGTGGTTCAAGGATGGGCGCGAACTGTCGGGCGGTCAGTGGCAGAAGATCGCGCTGTCGCGCGCGTTCATGCGTTCACGGGCCGACATTCTCGTGCTGGACGAACCGACCGCAGCAATGGACGCACAGGCCGAAGCCGAGGTGTTCGAGCATTTCCGGCAGCGCGCAGCAGAGCGGATCACGATCCTGATCTCGCATCGCTTCTCGACGGTACGGATGGCGGATCAGATCGCCGTGCTCGACGGCGGGCGGATTGCCGAGCTCGGCAGCCACGAGCAGCTGATGCGCCGCGATGGGGTTTACGCGCGGCTGTTCACGTTGCAAGCGCAGGGCTATCGCTGACGGTAGCCTCAACCGACTGCGCCATGTCGGTGAACTGCAGCGCGGCGAGGCGCGCATACAGCGGGCTGCTCGACAGCAATTCGGCATGGCGGCCGGTGGCAACGATCCGGCCTTCCTCCATGACGATGATCCGGTCGGCCTTCAGCACCGTGGCGAGCCGGTGCGCAATGATGATCGTCGTGCGGTCCTGCATCAGCGCATCGAGCGCCCGTTGCACCAGCTGCTCGCTCTCGGCATCGAGTGCGCTGGTCGCCTCGTCGAGCAGCAGGATTGGCGGATTCTTCAGTATTGCGCGCGCAATCGCGATGCGCTGTCGCTGTCCGCCCGACAGCCGCGTACCGCGCTCGCCGAGAAACGTGTCATAGCCGTCCGGCAGTGCGCGCAAGAACTCATCAGCGGCAGCAGCCCTGGCGGCGCTCTCGATCTCGTCGTCGCTGGCATCGGGCCGGCCATAGCGAATGTTCTCGCGGGCGGTGGCGCCGAACAGTACGGTGTCCTGCGGCACGAGCCCGATGCGACGGCGCAGTTCCTCAGGGCTGACCCGCGAGATATCGATCCCATCGATACTGACGCGGCCGACTTGCGGATCATAGAAGCGCAGCAAGAGCTGAAACGTGGTGCTCTTGCCGGCACCCGACGGACCGACGAAGGCGATAGTTTCGCCCGCGGCGATGTCCAGCGCGAAGCGCTGTAGGGCAAGCTGCTCCGGCCTCGATGGGTAACTGAACGAGACGTCATCGAAGTGGATGCCCGCTGCACCGCGCTGCGGCAGCGTCAGTGGATTGGCCGGGGCGACGATCGCCGGACGTGCCTGCTCGAGCTCCACGAGACGTTCCATCGCGCCGGCGGCACGCTGCACTTCGCTCCACATCTCCGACAGCGATGCCGCGGAGACGCCCGCATACACGGCCAGGAGCAGGAACTGCCCCAGCTCGCCGCCGGTCATCTGGCCCGCGATGACCTGACGCGCCCCGAACCACAGCACGGTTGTGATCGAGCTGAACACGAGGATTGTCGCAAGCGCCGTCAGCCAGGCTCGAACCCGCGTGCGCTCGATCGCGACCTCGAAGGAGTCTTCGACCGCCTCGTTGTAGCGCCGGCTGCTCAGATTCTCGAGCGTGAACGCCTGCACGGTCTGGATCGCGTTGAGAGTTTCGTCGGCGAGGCCGCTCGTATCGGCGATCCGATCCTGCGAGGAGCGCGACAGTTTGCGCAGCTTGCGCCCGAGCGTGATCACCGGCACGAGCACCACAGGGATGCCGATCAGGATCAGCGCCAGCAGCTTGAAGTTCGTGAACGCCAGCAGGATCAGCGAGCCGACCAGGTTGATCGACGAGCGCAGCGCAATCGACAAGCCGACGCCGGCAATCGACTGCACCAGGGTCGTATCCGTCGTCAGACGCGACAGCACTTCACCGGTGCGAGTCACTTCAAAGAAGGTCGGATCCATGCGGATCACGCTGCTATAGACCGCGGCGCGAACGTCAGCGACGACTCGTTCACCGAGCCAGGTCACGATGTAGAAGCGCAGCGCAGCGAACCCGCCAAACAGCACCGCGACGCCCAGGAAGGCGATGAAGTAACCGTTGATGGTCGCCGCATCGCCGGCGGTCATGCCCGTGTCGATCAAGCCCTTCAGCGCCAGCGGCAAGCCGAGCATGGCGCCCGAGGCGATCAGCAATGCCGCCATGCCGGCGACGAGCACCCATCGATACGGCAGCAGGTATGGCCACAACGCCCGCAGGGGTCGAATCGATTTGGCTTTGGGTCGGTCTGCGGTGCTGGGTTCGGCCATGGAGGGCAGCCGAGCTGATTCGGCTTAAGGGTGAAGCCCATCACACTGCGACAGGCTGCGTGCTCGACAGTGACCGCACGCAGGGACTAGTTTAACCGCTGCGACCCCGCCCGGCAGTCGGTTCTGCGTCCATGGAAAACGACCTCCCGGAAGAGACGCTGACGATCCGCAGCGATCTGCGCATGATCCTGGCAAGCGTGCCGGTGTTCAGCGAGCTGTCGTCGCAGACCATTGAATTGATCGTGGCGGAATGCGAATGGCTCTCGTTGCCAGGCGGTGCGACGCTGTTCCAGACGGGTGAGCCCTCCGACTCGATGTACATTCTGCTGACGGGCTGCCTTGGCAGCTACGCCGCGCCGGGCGCGGACCGGCGTCGCTTCCTGGCGCGGATCGTCGCGGGCGAGATGGTTGGCGAGATGGGCCTGGTGTCCGGTCGACCCCGGTCAGCCAGCATCGTGGCGCTGCGCGACAGCGAGCTCGTGCGCTTGTCACGCGCTGCGTTTGATCTGGTATTCCGCCAGCAACCCGAAGCGATGCTCAGCATTGCGCAGTTGACCGTCGCGCGACTGGAAGCCTCCACGACTGGCGGTCAGCGCGGCCGCGCACATACCCCACGGACGTTCACGCTGGTGCCGCAGGCGCTCGATGTCGACGTCGGTCAGTTCGCGATGGACCTGGTTGCGGCTCTCGAGCCGTTTGGACATGCGGAGATTGTCTGGAGCGTCCGCGGCGCCGAACACACCAGTCACTGGTTCCACAGGATCGAAGCGGCCAACGAGTTCGTAGTCTACGTGGCCGAGCATCAGCCGACGACCTGGACCAAGTTGTGTCTGCGTCAGGCCGATGCCCTGCTGCTGCTGGCGAACGCTGACTCTGCACCCGCGCCCTGGGCGGCGCTGGCCGACCTGCGCGACAGCCAGCGCGCCACGCAACGCTGCGAACTCATCCTGATGCATTTCGAGACGATCCGCGCGGGCGCTGCGGCACGCTGGCTGCAGCTGCTGCCCGATGCGGCCCACCACCATATCGTCGGCGAAGAAGACGTGCAGCGTGTCGCGCGCCTGCTGACCGGCCGTGGCGTCGGACTGGTGCTTTCCGGCGGTGGCGCCAGAGGTTTTGCGCACCTCGGCGTCGTACGGGCGATGCGGGAGCTCGGTATTCCCATCGATCTGGTGGGCGGAACCAGCATCGGCGCAATCATGGGCGCCGCGATCGCTCATCGTTGGAGCGACGAGCAATTGCTCGACGTCTTTCGACGCACCTTTGTCGACAGCAATCCGCTCGGCGACTACACGCTGCCGATCTACTCACTGGTGACTGGCCGGCGGGTCACGCAGCGGCTGCGCAATGAGTTCGGCAATGTCACGATCGAAGACCTGCCGCTGCCGTTCTATTGCGTGTCGGCAAATCTGACGAGCGGCGCTGCCGATGTACATCGCAGCGGTGAGCTTTGGCGGTGGCTGCGCGCATCGGTTGCCATCCCGGGCGTCCTGCCGCCGGTCATCTATGGAGGCGAGGTCTTTGTCGATGGCGCAACCATCAACAATCTGCCCGTCGATGTCATGCGCGAGCTCGGTCGCGGTCCGGTCATCGGCGTGGACGTCGGTGCGGATCGAACCTTTACCGCCGACATCGAAGAAACCGACGCGCCACCTTTCTGGAAGTTCATGAATATGGTGCGTCGTGGCGGTCGCCGCCCGAATATTTTCCAGGTGCTGTGGCGCTCCGGGATGATCAACAGCGCGGCGGCGACCGTGGCGCGCAGGGAGCAGACCGACCTGTTGCTGCAGCCCGAGCTCGAGACAGTGGATCTGCTGAACTGGCAGGCCTTTCAGCGGGCGATCGACGCTGGCTATGCGCACGCGCGCAGCAGGTTGGAGCCGCTGCCCGAATCGCTCGTGAACGTGCTGCGGTCCGGCCCGAATCCGCTAAAATGACGCTCCGCCATTGATGGACGCTGCAATGCCAGACACTGCCGACGCGTTCGATGCAGCCTTCTCGAAGGCGGTCGATCTCGGGAACCGGATCGCCGACAAGGACAAGGACGCGGATCTGTGGGATATCGCCGACGGGCTGCTCGCCGGTGCGCTGCAATACTGGTTGTATTCGCGCCAGCCTTGCGGCGATCCACGCTGCCAGGACTGCATGCCGATCAGCACGGCCGAAGGTCGGATGGCGGAACTGCAGCGGTTGCTCAAGCAGCTCTCCGAGGAGAGCGAGTACTTCCACACGCCGACCGATTCGAACGCCGGTCGCGCCTGAGCGTTCAGACGCTGGCGGCTGCCAGCCGCGCAGGCTCGGCAACCTCCGCCATCGCGGCCTCGAGGATATCGAGGCCTTCCGAGAGCAACGCATCGCTGATGGTCAGCGCTGGCAGGAAACGGATCACGTTCGAGTACAGGCCGCAGGACAGCAACACCAGCCCGTGACGGCCGGCTGCCTGCACCAGCGCCTTGGTCAGGTCTGCATCCGGTGCATCGGCGCGACGATTGCGGACCAGTTCCATCGCGACCATCGCGCCGAGGCCGCGCACCTCACCGATGCAGGGCCAGCGTGACTGCATCGCCCGCAGCCGCGAGTTCAACAACGAGCCTATTTCCGTTGCGCGCCTGCTCAGCTGCTCGTGTTCGATCACGTCAAGCACGGCGAGTCCGGCCGCGCAGGCGAGCGGTGAGCCGGCATAGGTGCCGCCCAGGCCGCCAGGCAGCGGTGCATCCATGATCTCTGCCTTGCCGATCACTGCCGACAGTGGCAGACCGCCGGCGATGCTTTTCGCCACGGTCATCAGGTCCGGCTCCACCCCCGCGTGTTCGACGGCAAACATCCGGCCGGTACGCGCGAAGCCGCTCTGGATCTCATCGACGATCAGCAGCATGCCGTGCTGGTCGCACAACGCACGCAGCTGTTGCAGGAACTCCGGTGGCGCAATGTAGAAACCACCTTCGCCCAGCACCGGCTCGATGATGATCGCGGCGACCCGCGCTGGATCAACGCTCGCCTTGAACAGCTGGCCAATGGCCTGCATTGAATCGGCGACGCTGATGCCGTGGTAGGCCATCGGATAGGGCGCATGGAAGACTTCGGGCAGCATCGGACCGAAGCCCGCCTTGTACGGCTGCACTTTGCCGGTCAGGCTCATGCAGCCGAGCGTGCGACCATGGAAGCCACCCGTGAATGCAATCACGGCCGAGCGCTGCGTGTGGTAACGGGCGATTTTGACGGCGTTCTCGACCGCCTCGGCGCCGGTGGTCAGAAAGAGGGTCTTGTGCGGGCTCGCCCCAGGTGCCAGCGCATTCAGACGCTCGGCGAGCGCCACGTAGCTTTCGTACGGCGTGACCTGAAAGCACGCATGTGAGAGCAACTCCAGCTGGCTCGCGACAGCGGCGCGGATCGCAGCATGGCCATGGCCGGTGTTGAGCACCGCAATGCCGCTCGCGAAATCAATGTAGCGCCGTCCTTCGACGTCCCACAGCTCGGCGTTGGCCGCGCGTGCGGCGTACACGCTGAGCGAATTGCCAACACCGCGTGGAATCGCGGCGGCGCGCCGCGCGGCCAGCTCGCTGTTGTTGGGTTTATCGGCCGTCATGGAGCGGAAGCACCCATCGCGCGCGCCGGGTTACTCGGCTTTCGAGCCGGCCGCCTTGTGAATCGCGGCGCGAATGCGTTGATACGTGCCACAGCGGCAAAGATTACCGGCCATCGCTGCGTCGATATCAGCGTCGGTGGGTTTAGGCGTCTTCTCGAGCAGTGCCGCCGCAGACATGATCTGGCCCGACTGGCAGTAACCGCATTGCGGTACGTCCAAAGCGATCCAGGCCTGCTGCACGGGATGACTGCGGTCCTTCGACAGACCTTCGATCGTGGTGATTTTCTGGTCGCCGACGGCGCTGATGGGCAGCACGCAAGAACGGATCGGTTCGCCATCCATATGTACGGTGCAGGCGCCGCACAGCGCCATGCCACAACCGTATTTGGTGCCGGTCAGGCCCAGTGTGTCGCGCAGTACCCACAGCAGTGGCGTCTCCGGATCCACATCGAATTCGACTTCCTTGCCATTGACGTTCAGCTTCATTGCATCGCTCCAGTGTGGCTGCCCGCTCACTATAATCGCCAGCGCGCGCGTGAGCGAGTCCCGCGCCCTGTTAGAATGCGAGTTCAGCCGTTGGCTGCCCCAACCGAGGTCGAGATTGGATTCGAAGCTTACCGCCGCCAACGGCGATTCCAGCGTGATCAGCACTGAGGTCGTGATCATCGGCGCAGGGCCCTGCGGCCTGTTTGCCGTGTTTGAACTCGGGCTTCTGGGCATCAAGTCACATCTGGTCGACTCACTGCGGGCGCCCGGCGGCCAGTGCACCGAGCTCTATCCGGACAAGCCGATCTACGACATCCCAGCGTTGCCGATCTGTGGCGCACAGGAGCTCGTCGACCGCTTGTTGGAGCAGATCAAGCCGTTCCAGCCGCAGTTTCATCTGGGTGCCGAGGTTCAGGGGCTGCAGAAGCTCGATTCGGGACGCTTTCGTCTGGAAGCGGCCGACGGCACCGTTTTCGACGCCGGCGCCGTGATCGTTGCGGCCGGGGTCGGGGCTTTTCAGCCGCGGCGACTCGGGGTGCCCGGCGCCGAGGTCTTCGAAGGCACACAGATTCACTACCGGGTCCAGCATGCCGCACAATATCGAACCCAGTCGCTGGCGATCTTCGGTGGCGGCGATTCAGCGCTCGATTGGGCGCTTGATTTTGCACCGACGGCCGCTCAGCTGACGCTGATTCATCGTCGCGAGGAGTTCCGTGCTGCACCCGCTTCGGTTGCGCGCATGCGCGAGCTCGAAGCCGCGGGCCGCCTGCGTTGCATCAGGGGTCTGGCCGAATCACTGCTTGTCGTCGACGATCGACTGCAGGGCGTGCGCGTCAAGGACGGTGACGGCCAGTTGCACGAGGTTCCTGCGCAGCAGGTGTTCGCGTTTTTCGGCTTGCATCCCAAGCTTGGCCCGATCGCGCAGTGGGGACTTGCGCTCGAGAAGAAAGCTTTGCAGGTCGATACCGAGAAGTTCCAGACCAGCGTGGCCGGGATCTTCGCGGTTGGCGACATCAATACTTACCCGGGCAAGAAGAAGCTGATTCTGTCCGGCTTCCATGAGGCCGCGCTGGCGGCTTTTGCGGTGCAGGCCTATCTGTACCCGGAGAAGAAGCAGTTTCTGCAGTACACGACAACGAGCCCGATCATGCACAAGCGACTGGGTGTGGCCTGAGCCGAGCTCAGGCGAAGTTTCCAAGGAAGGAGAGTGAAGTGATGAAGACGATGAAGACGACAATCATGACAGTGATCGGCGCGACGGTGCTGGCTGCTGCGGCCGTGAGCCTCGCCCAGGCGCCGGCCGCGAAACCGGCGGCCGCCGCGCCGGGGCTCAATGTGCTGGTGGCAGGCGCCAAACCTGTCGCTGGCAAGACCTGCAAGCTCGAAATCTCGAGCAGCGACGCCATGCAGTTCGACAAGAAAGAACTGAAGATCGCGGCGGACTGCAAGAACGTGGAGCTGACGCTGAAGCATTCGGGACGGCTACCGGCAGCGGCAATGGGACACAACTGGGTTCTGACCAAGACCGCGGATGCGCAAGCCGTCAACTCGGCTGGCATGGCGGCAGGGATCAAGAATCAGCACGTCCCAGCGGGTGACAAACGGGTGATTGCCGCGACCCTGGTGATTGGAGGCGGGCAGACGACCGTGGTCCGGTTCGCAACCACCGGGCTCGTGCAGGGAGGCGACTACACTTACTTTTGTTCGTTTCCGGGGCACTTCGCGATCATGAAGGGCAAGCTGATCGTCGGCTGAGACGACGGCCCGGACGGCGCTTCCGAACTGCTAGATGGACCAACGACTCGCAGATCTGTTGCGCCAGTTCGAGCTCGAGCGGCTCGAAGTCAACCTGTTTCGCGGTGAGAGCCGCGATATCGGCAGCGCGCAGGTGTTCGGTGGACAGGTACTCGGTCAGGCGCTGATGGCGGCGTACTCGACGGTGGAAGGCCGCGTCGTGCACTCGCTGCATGCGTACTTCCTGCGCCGCGGTGATTTCAATCTGCCGATCGTCTACCAGGTCGATCGCAGTCGCGACGGCAACAGTTTTTCGTCGCGGCGAGTCATCGCGATCCAGAACGGCGTGCCGATTTTCACTTTCTCGGCATCGTTTCAGCAGCCTGAAGGCGGGCTCGATCACCAGCTACCGATGCCGCAGGTGCCGAGCCCCGAGCAAGTGGAGCAGACCGACCGGCTTGCGCCAGAGCTGCTTGCGAAGCTGCCGGATAAGATCCGGCGGTTCATGCTGCGCGATCGGCCATTCGAATTCCGGCTGGTCGATGCGGTGGATTTCGAGCATCCTCACAAGGCACCGCCGATCCAGCACATCTGGCTGCGAGCGGTCGACCGGCTGCCGGACGACGGGCGCCTGCACCGCTGCCTGCTGGCTTACATCTCGGATTACAACCTGCTCAATACCGCAACCTTGCCGCACGGGACGTCGTTCCTGACCGGCAATCTGATCATGGCCAGCATCGACCACGCGATGTGGTTTCATCGCGAGCTGCGCGTCGATGAATGGCTGCTGTACGCGATGGACAGCCCGAGCTCCTCCGGCGCCCGCGGTTTCGCCCGCGGCAGTTTCTTCACCCGCGAGGGAGTACTGGTTGCCAGCTGCGCGCAGGAGGGCCTGATACGCGTCGTCGGCACATGAAGGGCTCGCCGCTGATCGCGGCGGTTGCGCTGGCGACCGTGCCAGGCTTGCTTGCAGCGCAGTCCGCGCCGGCTGAGCCGACCGCCGGGCTGTTTTCAGCATGGGTCGGCACCTTCGATCTGACCGAGAGCCTGTTCTACGATCTCGCGCCGGCCTTGACCCGACCCGTCGGGTCCGAGCAGCGCGTACAGGTCTCATTCCGGCCGGTGCAGTTGCCCTGGCTCGGCCCGAAGGTGCTGAAGGCTTCCGAAGGGCCGTTCGATGAGGCGCCGCGCCGGCATTGGCTGCTGGTGATCGAGCCGGCCGACAATTCGGTGCGCGTCCGTCAGCTCGCATTTCGTGAACCGGCTGCCTGGGCGAGCCTCGCCGATAGTCCTGTGCTGCTGCGACGGCTCAGCGCAGCGGACCTGATCGAATCTCCCGGTTGCAATCTGTGGCTGGCGTCCGATGGGGGACAATATCGGGGGGGTACGCGTGGCAATGGCTGTCGGCTCGAAAACAACGGTGACTATCTCGAGTTCGAGATGCTGCTGGGTGAGGGTTTGTACTGGTATCGTCGTCGCGAGTTCTCCCTGCAGCCGAATGAGCTGCAGCGTGAACTGATCGGCTACACCTTTTTCGAAGTCGAGGACGCGCGGCTGTTCCGCTGCGCGATCACCGATCGCACTGCAATAGCGTCGGAAGCGCCCACTGTCTTGAGTCTGCATGACCAGGGCGGCCGGGCCCGCTTCGCCACCGCTGACGGCCGCCGCCTCGAGCTGCGGTTGTATGGGCGGGACTGGCCCTTTCCCGGCAATCTCGATTCAGTGCAGCTGAGCCTGAGCGAGGTTGCGAGCGGGCGTTCGCTGGCTCTGGCATGGAATCAGCTTGGGGAAGCGGGAGTGGTTCTTCGGCATCAGCAGATCGAGGTACAGTGCGAGCCGATGGTCCGCGAGCGCAACCTGCTGCAATCCCGTCTTGACCGCATCTCGGGCGACGCTTCTGCCGTTAAGGTCGGGTTCATCCGCAGGCATTAAATTGTCCGCAGTAAATCATGCGTCGAGGGTGGTCATGTCGAAGCGCGTTGTTGGGGCGTTTATTCTGGGAACGGGCATGGCCTTGTCGTGGCTGCTGGCGCCAGCTGCCGGCGCTCAGGCGCCGGTCGCTGCTGCCGCGCCGGAATCCGCCGAAGCGCGCCGTGGACGATTGCTCTACATCCAGTGCCGCGCCTGCCATGAACTGAAGGCGGGCGCGCCGAACAAGGTCGGTCCGACGCTGCACGGCATCTTCGGCGCGAAGTCGGCTGCGCACACTGACTTTGCCTATTCGCCGGCGCTGAAGGCGGCGAATCTCGTTTGGGATCGAGTGACCCTCGATCGCTGGCTCGAGAAGCCGAGCAGCGTCGTACCAGGCAACACGATGGCCTTTGCCGGCATCGCGAACCCGAGGGATCGCCAGCTGCTGCTCGACTACATTGCTGCAGAATCTGCGCCAGCCAGCTCAACTGCCAAGTAGCAGGCGGAACGCAAACACCAGCGCTGCAAGCATCGAGGCGAGCGCCGCCAGCACCAGCGTGCCGACACCGACTACCCGCCAGCGAGAAGCGCGGGCGACCGGGCGAGGATCATCCAGCCATCGTTGCAGCAGATCGCGATTGCGGGCATGGGCCTTGAACGCGAAATCGAACAGGTCACCAAAGAAAGGCACTGCGCCACCCAGCGCATCCAGCGCGACGTTCCCCAGCATTTGCAGCTGCACCGCAGTCGGCGCACCGAGGCGCCGCGCCAACGTGATGCCGTAGATCGCGACGCCTGCACCGAGCAGGTCGCCGACCCCTGGAAACAGCCCCAGCAGCGCGTCGAGGCCGAAGCGCAGACGCGTGCCTGGAATCTGCACTGCCTCATCAAACACTGCGGCGAGTGCCCGGTGGCGGGCCAGCAGCTGTTCGTCTTCGGCGCTGAAGACGCGGCTCAAGTCGGGTCAGTCGTCAGGGCATCGATCTGCGTCAGCAGGACTGGATTGAATCGCGATGGGTCTTCCATCATCAGGAAGTGACCGAGCCCTGCCATCGTGACCACCCGCAGCTGCGGCGCCAGGGCTCGCAGCGGCGCCAAGGCAGTGGGCGGCTGTTCGGCGTTGATCAGCACAATGGGTGCCTGCAGCGCACTCAGGGCCGCGATCCGGTCCCAGGCATTCAGCCCGAGCATGGCGGGCAGGGCGACCTCTGGCGGCGCTTGCGACATGTCGTCGGCGACCCTTCGCGCCAGCACCGGATCCGAGCTCGGCGTGAAAAACTTGCCGGACACCATGTCACGCGTCGCGCCGATAAAGTTTGCGCGGAACGGCGCCATGCGTGTCTCGGTCTCTGCGGCCGAGGGCGGTGGTGCGTTGCTGATTCGCAGCGTGTCGACGCCGATCACCCCGAGGGCTTGCGCTCCCAGCTTGCGGGCGACATCGACCGCCACCGGGCCGCCCATCGAGTGGCCGACCAGGACGACCGGGCCGGTAACCTGCTGGGCCGTCAGTGCTGCGATCACATCGTCGGCAAAGGCGTTGATCGACCAGTCGCTGCGGTTGGCCGCCGAGCCGCCGTGGCCGGCGAGATCGACGGTCATGACCGTATAGCGCGCCTTCAGCGGTTCGATCTGGGCGGCCCAGTAGTTTGAATCGCAGGACCAGCCGTGAATCAGGACGACGACGGGATTGCCACTGCCGTACATCCGGTACTGGATATGCACGCCGCCGGGAGCATCGGCAATACGGGGTGTGCCGTCGAATGCGGGGCCCGTCATTGCATTGTCGTTGGCGGCGTCTGCAGCAGCAGCGTGCGGCGGAGCCTGTTTCTGGCAGGCGGCAACGCTGATCATGAGCAGCAGCGCGGCAAGAATGACGGGATAGCGGCGCATCGAATACCTCGCGTGCTTAAGGTCGTGATTCCACTTCGGCGCGAAAATGCGGCAGGCCCCATGCGAACAACGCCGCGGCGACGCAAGCCGCGCTGCCCGCCACGATCGCGCAGCTCTTGCCGACCGCCAGATCGTCCTCGAAGCCGTACTGGGTGATCGCGGCTGTCAGGTACGGGGCGAGTCCGATACCGATCAGGTTCACGAACAGTAGATAGATCGCCGAAGCCTGGGCGCGCATCTGCGGCGGCGTCAGCACCACCACGCCCGTGGCCCCCGCGCCGAACGCAAACGCAGTGAAGAATCCGATCGGCGCCAGCGCCAGCGTCGAGAGTGTCAGATCGCCCAGCAGGGTGCAGCCGGCAGCAAACGGAATCAAGGCCAGCGCTGCCGTGAGCCCGACCCGGAGCGCCGCGTCACGGCGGCCCGCGCTGCGCCAGCGGTCGGTCAGCCAACCGCCCACCAGCACGCCGGCTGTGCCGAAAAACCCGATCGCAAGCCCCATGCGCAATCCCGCTTCTGGCAGTGGCACCTGCAGCTCGCGGACGAAGTACTGCACGCCGTAGATTTGGAACACGTTCATGACCATGCCGAGCACCGAGAAGCCCATGATCAGCGCGAAGTACGCCCTCCAGCGGCCTGTCAGATAGCGGATCGTGTCGGCCACCGAGGCTTTTGCGACATCATTGCCGCTCTTGCGTCGCACCGGTTCAACGATCGTGAACATCAACAACGCCAGGAAAATGCCGGGAATGCCAACCACGAAGAATGTCAGCTGCCAGGCCTTGATCGTGCCGACCAGCGGCAGCGTGTATTCAGGCGAACCCGACGCGAACTGGATCACGAGACCGCCGATGATCAGCGCGAGACCCACGCCGAGCGGCAAGCCGATCACGAATACCGACAGTGCGCGGCCGAGCTTCTTTTCGGGAAAGGTGTCGCCCGCCATCGAATAGGTGCCCGGCGACAGGGTCGCCTCACCGACGGCCACGCCAATGCGGGCCAGGGCGAGTTCAGCGAAGCCGCGCGCCACGCCGCACAGCGCCGTCATCGCGCTCCAGAAGGCGACGCCCGCGATGATGATATTGCGGCGGTTGTAGCGATCAATCGCCCAGGCAATCGGAATACCGACGCCGGTGTAGAAGATCGCGAATACGGCGCCGTAGAGCAGGCTCATCTGGGTCTCGGAAATACCCAGGTCGGCGCGGATCGGGCCGACAAGCAGGCCGAGGATCACCCGATCGATGAACGACAGGATGTACGCGAGCATCAGCACGATGACCATGTACCAGGCGATCGCCGGGCGCGGCCACTCGGTGTCTTCCGCGGTCGGTGTCGTCATCGTTACATCCGTGTTGCTGGGCAGATCATACGCGGCTCATCCGTCGGACAGCAGCTCGACTTCGTAGCCTTCCGGATCGCGCAGCAGCGCGATCACGCGACCACCCTGCCGCATCGCTGCCGGCGCGCGCGTGAGCCTCACTCCGGCCGCGACCAGTGCGGCGCAGAGGCCGTGTATGTCCGCGACACCGATGCCGACATGGCCGCTGGATCCGTGCGCTGCGGCAGCGGCGGCGGGGCTCCAGTCATGCCACAGCTCGATTTCGGCGCCCTCGTCATAACCGATGAAGACCACTGTGTATTGCTCGGTTTCGAACGAGATCCGGCGCCGCTCACGCATGCCGAGCACGTCGCAGTAGAAGTGCAGCATGGCTGGTAGATCACGTACCCTGAGCATCGCATGCAGGATGCGCTTCATCGCTTCAGCACCTTGCCGGGGTTCATGATGCCCTGTGGATCGAGCGCGAGCTTGATCCGGCGCATCAGCTCGAGCTCAAGCGCGGGCGCGTAGCGCTCGAGTTCCTCGACCTTCGACTGACCAATGCCGTGTTCGGCACTGAAGCTGCCGCCGAACTCGTGCACGAGATCGTGGACTGCACGGCGCAGGGTCTGCTCCCGTGCGCTGAAGGCCGCAGCATCCGCTCCGTCGCGGAGGCTGACGTTGAAATGCAGATTGCCATCGCCGGCGTGACCGTAGGCGATCAACTGGCCTTCGGAAACGGTCTGTTCGACCAGTGCCGTTCCGCGCGTCACGAACTCCGGCAGGACTGCGACGGGGACGGAGACGTCATGCTTGAGGCTGGGTCCGGCGCGCCGCTGCGCTTCCGGGATCGACTCGCGCAGCTGCCATAGTGCCTGGCGTTCCCGCTCATTCTGCGCGATCACGGCATTGCCGAGCAGACCGCGCTCGCTGGCGGCGCTGAGCAGATCCTCGAGAGTGTGGTGCGTGTCGGCGCCACGCCGGGCAGTGGCGAGCTCGCACAGCAGAAACCACGGCGCATCGAGCGGTAGCGGCGGCTGTCTGTCCGGCAGATGACGGTTGAGCAACTGCAGCGCGGCGCGCGGCATCAGTTCGAACGAAGTCAGTTCCTCGCCACCCGCACTGCGCAGTTCCGCAAGCAGCTCGATAGCCTGTTGCACCGAACCCAATGCGACGAAGGCCGTGGCCACGCTGCGCGGTTGCGGGAACAGCCGCAGACTGGCGGCTGTGATGACACCGAGCGTTCCCTCGGCGCCAAGGAACAACGATTTGATGTCATAGCCCGTGTTGTCTTTGCGCAAGGAGCCGAGCGTCTCGAGCACGCGGCCGTCCGCCAGCACGACCTCGAGCCCCAGCACCAGGTCGCGTGCCATGCCATAGCGCAGCACGTTGGTTCCGCCCGCATTGGTCGACAGGTTGCCGCCGAGCTGGCAGGAACCCGCGGAGCCCAGTTGCAGCGGAAAGAGCCGATCGGCTGCCGTGGCGGCCTGCTGCAGCTCGGCGAGCAGGCAGCCGGCCTCGGCCACCATGATGTCGTCGATCGGACGCAGCTCACGGATGCGGTTCATCCGCGCGAGGCACAGAAGCAACTGGTCACCGGATGCGTCCGGCGTGGCAGCGCCGCAGTAGCTGGTATTGCCACCCTGCGGGACGACCGGCATGGCGTGCCGATGGCAAATCTCGAGGGCAGCAGAGACTTGTGCGGTACTGCGGGGGAAAAGCGCGGCGGCGGCCCGGCCGCGATAGCGCTCACGGTGGTCGATCTCCAGCGGCGCGAGGCGCCATGGGTCCCGGACCAGCGTCGTGGTGTCGAAGTGCTGCGTCAGCTCGGCGAGCGCCGCGCTGGCCGCAGGAGTCATAGCGCGGCGATCGGTGCGCGTCGGCAACCCGGCTTGGTCAACAGCATCTGTACGTCACCGAGCTGCCGTTCCGCGAAGCCGCCCTCGCAGTAGCACAGGTAGTACTCCCAGAGCCGGATGAAGCTATCCGGATAGCCGAGCTTGCGCACAGTCGCCAGGTTCTCGAAGAACCGCTCCCGCCACAGCTGCAGTGTGCGGGCGTAATGCGGCCCGATGTCCTCGAGGTGAAACAGCTTCAGGTCCGTGGCGCGCGACAGGGCATCGCAGACCGTGGCCACCGACGGAATGAAGCTGCCGGGAAAGATAAAGCGCTGGATGTAATCGACCGACTTGCGAGCCTGCTCGTAGTGCTGATCCTGGATTGTGATCGCCTGCAGCAGCATCGCGCCGTTGTCCTTCAGGAGTGAGGAGCATTTGGCCAGGTAGGTGTCGAGATAGTTGGCGCCGACGGCTTCGATCATCTCGATCGATACGGCCTTGTCGAATCGACCGTGCAGGTCGCGGTAATCGTCGAGCAGCAGCGTGATGCGGTCGCCGAGGCCGGCGCGGGCGATGCGCTCCGCGGTGTAGTCGTGCTGCTCCTGCGAGATCGTCGTGGTGGTCACCCGACAGCCGTAGCGCGACGCGGCGTGAATCGCGAGTCCACCCCAGCCGGTGCCGATCTCGACCAGGTGATCAGAGGCTTGCAGGTCGAGCTTGCGGCAGGTCGCCTCGAACTTTGCGATCTGCGCCTGGTGCAGCGTCGCCTCCGGGCTCGGAAAGATGCCGCAGGAGTAGGCCATGGTTTCATCGAGCATCAGCGCGTAAAGCTCGTTGCCGAGGTCGTAGTGTGCAGCGATATTGCGGGCACTGCCGTGCTTGCTGTTGCGGTTCAGCACATGGAACATCTTCAGCAAGGGCAGGCTGACGAGTGACCAGCGACTGTCCATGCCGTTCATCAGGTCGCGGTTCACAACGAACAGGCGCACCAGCGCGGTCAAGTCGTCGCAGCGCCACAGGCCGCGGATGTAGGCCTCGCCGGCGCCCACCGTGCCGCCAAACGCGGCATCGGCGTAAAGTTGAGGGTGGTCGATCCAGATCGTCACGGCAAGCTTGCAGCGCTCGGTTCGCTTGCCGAAGCGGAATTCGGCGCCGGCCTCGACCACACGCAGCTCACCATGCTGCAGATTCTCGAACTGGCCGAGCAGGATCTTCCGACCCAGCCGCGCCAGGGTGGACGGGCGCGAAGGATCCCCCAGCGTCGCGTCAACAGGGATGATCGTCGGCTTCTCGGAGATCGATTTGCTGTTCATGTCACCAGCTTCTTCGGATGCGTAAAGAGCGGCACGCGCTTCAGCCATAGCTTCAGCGCCTGCCAGTAGATCAGCGACACAACCTTGACCGTGACCAGCGGAAAGGAGCCGAGCGCGCGCGCCAGATTCCAACTGGTCAGCGGCTTGCGCCGCAGCGTCAGCGTGGCGTCAAAAACCTGCACGCCCTCGCGCCAGTTTTCCATGTGGACCTGCAGCGAGTCCGTTGGCGCAGAGAAACGCCAGTCGTAGCTCATGTCCATGGGCATGAACGGTGAGACGTGGAAGGCCTTCTCGAAGCGCCAGCGCCACACTTTGGTACCGCTGCGTTCCGAGCGTTCGACGGGCAGCACATAGGCGTGGCGTTCGTCCCAGGGCGTGTTGGTGATTTCCGCGACGATGCACTCGACATTGCTGCCCGACGCATCGTAGATATAGTAGAAGCTGACGGGATTGAAGTTGTGCCCGAACAGCCGCAGATGGCTCAGCAGCTGAATGGGCCCGGCGGGTCTGCAACCCGTTTCGCGCTCGACGAGGTCGCGAATACTTTGTTCGAGGGGCACTTTGGCATCGCCGTGGTAATCGGCGCGACGAAACCAACCCAGTGCAGGGCGCCTCGCCGACCACAGCCAGAAGCGGTCGAACAGCCCCGGTAATTCAGCCAGATCGATCAGCGTCATGAAGATCCTGTACGAGAAGCAGTTCTCCGCAGGCGCAAAACGCCGGTGCCGGATCAGCCCTGTGTAGAGCGCGCTGGTCACGCACTCGCTGCCTGTACCGTTGGGGTCCGCCACAGATCGCCAGACAGGACGCGCTGCAGATCTGCAACGGCCCACTGCGCGCTGACGACCCCATCCTCATGGAAACCGTAGCGCCAGTAGGCGCCGCAATAGAATGAACGGTTGACGCCGCTGATCTCGGCACGGCGCGCCTGTGCGGCGACGCCAGCAGGCGTATAGACCGGGTGGTCGTAGGTGTACTGGCCGAGAATCCTTTTCGGGTCGATATCGGCTGTACGGTTCAGTGTGACCATGAAGACTTCGGGCGCCGTGATGTTCTGCAGAACATTCATGTCGTAGGTCAGTGCCAGATGCGCCCCGGCGTTGCTCAGGCCGTGGCGTTCGCGGTCGACAGCGTGATAGTTCCAGGCGGCCCGGGCAAGCGGCGTTCGCGGCAGCATCCTGACATCGGTGTGCAGCACTGCTTCGTTGGGCTGGTACGGAAAGGCACCGAGAATCTGCTGCTCGTTGGTCGTCGGTCGTTCCAGCAGCGCTAGCGCCTGGTCGCTGTGGCAGGCGAACACCACGTAATCGAAGTGCTCGACTTCACCGCGACGGGTGCGCACCCGGACATGATCGGAGTGACGCTCGACGCCAGCCACGGGCTGGTTGAGCCGGATGCGGCTGCGGAACGGCGCCACGAGCTTGCGGGCGTACTCGCGCGAGCCGCCGCGCACGGTGCGCCAGACGGGTCGGTTGTTGACGTTCAGAAAGCCGTGTTTATCGAAGAACTCGACGAAGAAGTGCGCCGGAAACGCGAGCACTGAGCGCTCCGGTTGCGACCAGATCGCCATCCCCATCGGCACGATGTAGCGTTCGATGAAGCTGCGCGAGTAGCCGCCTCGCTGCAGGTAATCGCCGAGCGTCAGCGTCTGGTCGTCCGTTGCGAGCAGCGCGCGTGCGCGGCTGTTGAAGCGCAGGATATCGGCGATCATTCGCAGGAACGACGGCCGCAGCAGGTTGCGGCGCTGTGCGAACAGCGAGTTGATCGAAGTACCGTTGTACTCGAGCCCGGTGCGTTCGCAGCTCAGCGAAAAGCTCATGTTCGAGCATTGCCACTCGACGCCGAGTTCGTCGAGCAGCGCGATGAAGTTCGGATAGGTCCAGTCATTGAAGACAATGAAGCCGGTGTCGATCGCGTAGTGGCGGCCGTGCAATTCGATGTCGACTGTCGCGGTGTGGCCGCCGAAATAGTCGCTGGCCTCGTAGACCGTCAGCTCGTGATCTGGGGCGAGCCTGGCTGCGGCAGTCATGCCCGCGATGCCGGTACCGATGATCGCGATGCGCACGGGACGGGGGTCGGGTGCGTGCGTCAGCGGCGCGGACGGATACGCCGCGCCGAGTGATCTCGTACCGAGACGGGTACGGGTCTGAGGTCCCAGATGATGCCGAGCCAGGAGAGCAGCTTCAGCACGTAAAAGGTGATGTCCACTTCCCACCAGTAGAAGCCCTGGCGCGCAGCGCTCGGGTAGTGGTGGTGATTGTTGTGCCAGCCTTCGCCGAGTGTCAGCAGCGCGAGCCAGAAATTGTTGCGGCTCGCGTCGCCGGTCCGATAGCGCTGGCGACCGAACACATGGGACAGCGAATTGATCGTGTAAGTGGCGTGCGAACACACAACCGTCGAGATGAAAAAGCCCCAGATCAGCATCTGCCAACCGTTGGTACCGAGCTGCGGGGCAACTCTTTCGAGCAGCACACCAAGGCCAAACATGCCGACGGCCAGCAACACGGGCACCAGGAGGTCGAAACGGTCGAGCCAGCGCAGCTCGGGGAACTGCTGCAGGTCACGGACCCGACGCAGATCCGGCGTGAAGCCCTTGCGGGACAGGAACCAGCTCATATGCGAGCGCAGGAAACCGTGCGCGATCGGCGAGTGGGCGTCGTCCGGCTTGTCCGAGTGCGCATGGTGATGGCGGTGATGTGCCGCCCACCACAGCGGTCCGCGCTGCACCGCCGCCGCTCCCAGCACCCCAAAAATGAATTGCGCTGCGCGCGAGGTCTTGAACGAGCGATGCGAAAAATAGCGGTGATAGAAGCCGGTGATCGCGAACATCCGCACGAAGTACGCGATCGCTGCGACCAGCACGGCGACCGGGCTGACGCCGACCACCAGCACCAACAGGCAGGCGGCGTGCAGCAGGATAAAGGGCACGATCCGCGCCCAGTCGACGGTGTCAGCGATCGGGCTCTCGGCAAGCCCTTTGCTTGGCACGCGAGCCGAGTCGAACCACTTCAACAGGGTTCGTCCCATTCTCGCCCAGAATCCATCTGCCACTGTCGCGTCCACTGCGCTCATCTCAACTCCAGCGTTTCGTGCTAAACGAAGAAAAACCTATAAACATCAAGGTGTTGTCGCCAAGGTTCTGACGGCAAACCTCTACCTTGCCAAACACAGGCGGCAATGTAAACGCAGGGATGCGACAGCTGGCGTGGGGGGGGGGGGGGGGGGGGCGCCCCCCCCGGGGTTCGCGGGGCGGAAAGGGGGAG
>JBBQWY010000023.1:0-48201 GCA_038210215.1 Steroidobacterales bacterium | reverse complement strand
GAAGCGCGCGACGTTGGCGCCGTGATGGATCTGGTGTCGGACGACTACAGCGACGCCGCCGGCCGCGACCGCCGTGCGCTGCGGGCTCTGGTGCGAGGTTATTTTGTCGTGAATCCGCAAATCGAACTGCTGCTCCAGATCCGATCGGTGGAGTTCCCGGAAAGCAACCGCGCCCGTGTCCGGTTGCGGGTGGCATCGATCGGCAGTACCCAGCTGGATGCGCAAGCTTGGCAACTGGATCTGGTGGAGGAATCCGGTGATTGGCGCCTGCTACGCGCAGAGCGTTTCAGGGAATGAACCTACCGACAGCGTGCTCGGTCGGTTGGTTGCGGCGTTTCAACGGCCCGGAGCTTGATCATGCGTGAATTGATGACTTCGCCGCACAAGTCCCGTCGCAATGTCCTGCAGTGCTCAGTACCCGGCGCCACAATGGGGCTTGCTGGGCTCGGCATCATCCCGAGACGCGATGCATCTGTTGCCTGGGCGGACCGGCTGCCTGATGCCCGCGAGCGCGGCCTGGAGCCCGGAACTCTGCATTACTCGTCTGTCCGCTCTGCCAACGGACTGAATCTCGCCGTTGCCGAGTGGGGCAACCCAGAAGGCAAGCCTGTACTTCTGCTGCATGGCCTCTCGGTTAGCACACACATCTGGAAACACCAGCATGATGCTGCCAAGACGGCCAGATATCGCATTGTCGCGTTTGACCTGCGCGGACACGGTGCATCGGACAAGCCTTCCAGCCCTCAGAATTACAATCGCACGAAGGCATGGGCTGATGACGTCGCTGCGGTGATATCCGCCAAGCAGCTCTTCAAACCCGTCGTCGTCGCAGGGTCGTTCGGCGGCAATGTCGCCATCAACTACGTGCGGCACCACGGGTAGTCGAATCCCGCCGGGATTCTGTTCGTTTCGACTACCGGGGGTCTGACAGAACGCCTCCATCCCCTCGCCGGTGATCCAGCCTACGTCGAGCCTGACCGTCTGCGACGCTCCGCGGATCTCGCGGGCAATGTCACCGGCCAGCGAGCATTTGTCCGCATGATGACCGCTCCTGGATGCGTTCGGCCAGGCGTCGTTCCCGTCCCGCGCCATGGGTGAAAGCTCACAAGATTCTGGAACTGTACGGCAGACATCACTCGCGACGTTCCGGCGTTCATCACTTCGGCGAGGTTCGCATTGAAATAGTACTGCGAGTGCCAGAAAAACTCGGCCCACCGGCCTCCTTCGGCCACTGCGCCTCCCTGAAGGGGTTGGGAAATGAGAACGCGGAATGATTGGCAGCGATCACCCGATCGCCCAGCACATCGAGCCGCATTTCCTTCGGCTTCAGGTCGCTTTTTGGCCCGTAGCGATTCTATCGGGCCACCCAGTAGGGACCAGACTTCTCTGGAATCGTCCGTGATCGGGTTCACTCGGGAATCCACAGGCTCAGCGGTATCGACTGCCCTACCGGAATAGTTGCCGTTGGCAAGCGGCGCCTACCGCGCGGCGTTCAGATTCTGCATGTTCAGCATCGGCGCTTCGCGACGCGTTGAAAGTTGTTTCCATCACGCAATCCTTTTGCTCCAAAGAGCTGGCGAGAGTTGCAGCGCGAGTACCCTGCAAGGGCAACCTGCGCCAACGCAAGGCAGGCTGCACGGATAAGCGCCCAGCGATTGCGTTGACCGGATCAGCGTCATTCAACTCGATCGCTAATGGTTTGCTGCGCCTGAGACGCTAGACTCCGGGGCATGGACACTTCGAAATTCCAGACCGATATCGACGACCAGTTCGATCAGTCCATCCTGCCAGTGCTGCAGGACTACATCCGGATCCCGAACAAGTCGCCGCATTTCGCGCCCGACTGGGAACGCGAGGGACACATGGAGCGGGCGGTGGAGCTGCTCGCGGGCTGGTGCCGCAAACAACCCATCGATGGCATGAAGGTCGAAGTGCGGCGGCTGCCCGGGCGGACGCCCCTGCTGCTCGCAGACATTCCCGGCGACCGCCCGGGCGCCGTGCTGCTGTACGGTCATCTCGACAAGCAACCCGAGTTCACGGGTTGGGCGCCGGGACTCTCGCCTTGGGAGCCCGTGATCCGCAACGGTCGACTCTATGGTCGCGGCGGCGCCGACGATGGCTACGCGGTGTTCTCGTCGCTGGCAGCCATTGCCGCACTGCGTCGGGATGGCGTCAAGCTGCCGCGCTGCGTTGTGATAATCGAAGCCAGCGAAGAGAGCGGCAGCATTGATCTGCCGGCACATCTGCAAGCGCTCGGTGATGATTTCCCCGAGCCAGCCCTCGTGATCTGTCTGGACGCCGAGTGCGGCAACTACGAGCAACTCTGGTGCACGACTTCTTTGCGCGGCATCGTCAGCGCCACACTGCGGGTGCGCGTGCTGACCGAAGGCGTGCATTCCGGAATGGGCACGGGCATCGCCCCGACACCGTTTCGGATCCTGCAGCAGCTGCTGGCGCGCATCGAGGACCCGGTCAGCGGAGAACTGAGGCTGCCGGCGCTGCAGGCAGTCGTACCGCCGGATCGCACGACGCAGATTGCCCGCGCCGCCCAGGTCCTCGGTGCCGGGGTCGCCGCCAAGCTGCCGTTCGCGCCGGGCGTATCCGCATTGTCCTCGATCCCTGAAGAACTGCTGACCAACAGCACCTGGCGCGCGACGCTGGCGGTCACCGGCGCCGAAGGCCTGCCAGCACTGGGCACGGCCGGCAACGTGCTGTTGCCGGAGCTCGCGGTCAAGCTTTCAATCCGGCTGCCGCCAACCGTATCGGCCAGCGCCGCGGTCGCGGCGCTGCGTACCGAACTGGAGCGCGATCCGCCGTACGGTGCGTTGGTCGCACTCGAAAATGCCGGTGGCGAAACCGGCTGGAATGCACCGTCGTTCGCACCATGGCTCGAAGCGTCGATGCAGCGGGCATCGCATAAGGTATTTGGACGCGATGCTGTCTACGCGGGCTGCGGTGGGAGCATTCCGTTCATGGGCATGCTCGGTGCGCGCTTTCCGGACACGCAGTTCCTGATCACCGGCGTACTCGGCCCGCATTCGAATGCGCATGGTCCGAACGAGTTTCTGGATATCGCCTACACCAAGCGAATCACGGCCTGCGTGGCCGAAGTACTCGCGGATTTCCCCTGAGCAGGCGCCAGGAACGCCGGCTCATGCAGCAAGGCTCATGCAAGACAGCAAGCTGAAGCGCTGCGCGGTCGCAGTCGTATCACTGTTGCTGCTGGCCGGCAGCATTGCCCCGGCGATGGCGCAGTCGAGCGCGCCAAAGACCTGCCTGGTGCTGAGCGGCGGAGGCGCGCGCGGCGCGGCTCATATCGGCGTGTTGAAAGTACTCGATGAGCTGCGGATTCCAGTCGACTGCATCGTCGGCACCAGCATGGGTGCCATTGTTGGCGGGGCCTACGCGGCCGGCGTATCGCCCGAGCGAATGGAAGAAGTGATCCGCAATGCCCGCTGGGATCTGGTTCTGGCAGACAACCCCGACCGGCGGCAGCGCTCGGTGCGCACCAAGGAACTGCAACGGCAGCGCATCCAGCTCGCTGAATTCGGGCTGCGCGGGCGGCGCGCCGTGTTGCCGCGCGGCGCGGTAATCGGACAGCAGCTCGATGTCGTGCTGCAAGATCTGTACGGGATCCCCAATGCCGTGAAGAGCTTCGACACCCTGCCCATTCCGTTTCGCGCGCTGGCCACCGACATCGAAAACGGGCAGATGGTCGTGATTGGTGAAGGCAGCCTCAATGACGCGGTGCGCGCGAGCATGAGTGTCCCGGGTGCCTTTGCACCGCACGACATCAACGGGCGACTGCTCGTCGACGGCGGGCTGGTTCGCAACCTCGGCGTCGACGTCGCGCGGGCTTTGGGTGCTCGCCGCATCATCGCCGTGAACCTCGGCACCACACTCAGTGGCCGCGAGGCACTCGAGTCACTGGTCGGCGTGACGACCCAGATGATTAACATCCTGACCGAGCAGAACGTGCAGACCTCGCTCGCGCAGCTGGGGCCCCAGGACTTGCTGATTTCGCCCGATCTCGGTGATTTCGGGGTTATCGACTTCGCCGCAGCCGCCACGGTCATCGAACTGGGTGAACAGGCCGCCCGCGCACTGACCGAACCCCTGCGCGCCTTTGCCGTCCCGGAAGAACAGTACCGCAGCTGGCGCAATGCAAGCTCGCAGCGCCAGCTGCCATCCGCAATATTTGCCAGAGTGGAGGTAGATACCAGCGGACTGCGCTTCTCGAATCGTGATTCGGCGCGCGCGGCGTTCGAGTCCGAGCAGCGTAGAGCTCCGGAGGAAACGCGCATCGAACGCGGCGTCGCTGCGCTGTACGCCACTGACGATTTCCAGCAGGTCAGTGTTTCGCTGAGAAGTGAGCCCGATGGATCCAACACCCTGCTCATTCAACCACGCGAAAAATCCTGGGGCCCGAACTACGCGCGACTTGGCGTGACCCTCTCAACCAACCTTGAGGGCGACAGCGCCTTCACGCTGCTCGGAGACTATCGCGCCACCTGGCTGAACGATCACGGTCTCGAATGGCGGACGACGGCGTCGCTCGGCGACATCAATCTGCTGCGCAGCGAGCTGCTGCTGCCGCTGGATCTGCGACGCGAATGGTTCGTCGCGGCGCGCGTCGAGGTACAGCAGCGTGTCGACGGGCAGTTCGCCGGTGAGGAGGAAATCTCCCGTTTCCGCAACTCCGGCTGGCGGGGCGCGCTCGACGCTGGAAGGCGCTTCGGCACTTCTGGTGATCTGCGCTTCGGCATTGAACAACTGCGTTTCAAGAGCGTTGAAATCACCGGCAACGCCCCGCGCGTCGACGCGCCGCGCGATGCAGCGGGCTTGTTCGCCCGCCTGACGCTCGATCGCCTCGACAACTGGGATTTTCCGCGCGCAGGCTACTTTGCCAGCGCGAGGTTCGACTACACCGCGCGCGATTTTGGCGGCGATCTGGAGTATCAGAAGCTGATCGTCGATCTGCAGCGGGCGTTCGGTCGGGACCGCCACAGCGTCAATCTGGCACTACGCCATGGCGACTCCTTCGGGTCGAACTTGCCTGCGGTGGAAGCCATCAGCCTCGGTGGCTTTCAGAATCTCTCAGGCCTGCGAGAGCGGCAGATCCTGGCGGAGCGAGCGACATTTGCCCGCGCCAGTTACCGTTATCAGATCGGCGGCCTGGGCGCGCTCACCAGCAGCCTGTATGTCGGCGTGTCGCTGGAAGCGGCAAGGATCGAGGATCGTATCAACGCCCTGCCGCGCAACGATACGATCAACGCAGGATCGCTGTTCATCGCCGCCGACACCGTGCTCGGGCCGGTCTACTTCGGCGCAGGTCTCGCCGAAGGTGGTGAGTCGGCGATGTACCTCTTTCTTGGGCGACCGTAGCTCTTGATCAGCCTCTAGGGGACACGCTGAAACGCGTAGGCCAGCCCGTTCTGCCCCGGCACGCGAAACACGATCGAGCCATCGCCCCTGACACCTGCCTCGCGGTAAAGAATTCGATCAGATTCGAAACGAACTGTAGCTTCGAGCCGCATCGCCGCTCCACTGCGCGAAACGATCGAGCAGCTCGCGGGAATCGAAAACTCCAGATAGTCCGCTTCATTCACGCTGCGCAGTGCGCAACTTGGGCCGTAGGAGACGAGCTGATCAGTCCGAAGACTCTCGAACGCAGTCGAGCCGCGGGTCGCCCGCGCAAACGGCGCCGGATCGGCGAGCGTGTAGAAATCCATAACCCAGCCGGCGGTAGCCTGGTACCGGAACACCCAGATGCGCTGACGACTGATCGGCCCGGACGGCCCTCCGCCGCGCCATTCCAGGTACAGCACATGGGTGCCGAGCGCTGGCGCCGTAACCCATTCGAACACGCCGTGCTGCCGATCGAGCCATTCGTACTCTTCGCCGATAACCGGTTTCTTCCTGAGCTGCAGGGGTGTTCGCTCGTACTGCGCAACCGTGTCGTACTCTCCCGCCGCCGCGGCAACCAGCGTCGGCAGCAAGACCGGTGATCTCGAAGGTAGCGCGGCTTGGCCAGCACAACCGCCAACCAGCGCCAGCAACCCACCCAGCCAAGAGGCGCGCCAAATAGCTGCTGCGGGACTCACGGCAAGTCGCGGGCAACCCGCAAGCCCATCCTCGCGCTACGCAGCAGAGGTGGCGCGAAATCGTGCTTGGCGGCGCGAATGTAGAAGGCATCGCCATGCCAGGCACCGCCGCGCATGACCCGCTCGGCACAGTCCGAACCGCTCGGCGGCTGACGCGCGGAGCCGTCGGTCGGGCCGCCGATGTAGGAGCGGGCAAAGCAATCCTGGGTCCATTCCCAGGCGTTGCCGAAAAGATCATGCAGACCCCATGAGTTGGGTTTGAAACTACCCACGGGCGCCGTGAACGCAAAGCCATCGTCACAATCGAAGAACTCTTCTGCCGCAGCGGGCAGACGAAGTTCCCGCCGCTTCGCTTGATCCGACACATTTGCGAACTCGCAGGTGCGCTCACGCCCATCGCCCCAGAAACGCACAGTCTTGGTGCCGGCCCGCGCGACATACTCCCATTCGGCGTCGGTCAGCAGCCGATACGGTTTGCCGGTGCGTGCCGCCAACCATTGCACATAGGCCATCGCTTCCGGCCAGTTGACGCAGACAACCGGATGGGCATCCGTTTGCGCAAACCCGGGTGATTCCCAGTTGCGCTCGCCCGGAAAGCGACCCCATCTGTTCGCACCGGGGTCCCATGACAGGCACTCCGTAGTGCGGGCAAGGTTCGTCGCCCGTGCGAACTGCGCAAACTCACTCCGAGTCACCTCGAAGCGAGCAACCGCGAAGGGATAGCGGATGTCCACGCGCATCTGGGGTTTCTCGTTCGCAGCATCCCGGTCAGGGGTTTTCTCGCGGGTGGTCTCCGCTGCAGTCGAGCCGCGCACATAGTTGCCCGGCGCAATACGAACCATGTCCGGACAATCCGCGCAATCCCGGAAGGTCTGTGCGGAATGAGCTTTGCCGCTGAAGATCGCAACGAGAATCGAAATTCCGGCCAGCGTTGCCCATCTCATTTGAAGACTCCCGCGAGTTTATTTCCGCGCCGACAGCGCACGAACGCGGCCCTGCAGGTACTTGCGGAACTGCGGACCCAGTTCCGGATGCATCAGCGCATGTTCAACCGTTGCCTGGAGATAGCCGAGCTTGCTGCCACAGTCGTATCGATGCCCTTCAAAGCGAAACGCATACACCGCCTCTTCGTCGAGCAACGCAGAAATTCCGTCGGTCAGCTGGATTTCGCCACCGGCACCCTTTCCGAGCCGTGCAAGGTGATCGAAGATTCGCGGCGTCAGCAGATAACGGCCCACGACTGCCAGCGTGGACGGCGCCACAGCCGGCTTCGGCTTCTCGACGATGCGCCGAACGCGGCTGACCTTCGACCTGCGCGAATCGGTGGCAACAATGCCGTACTTGCCAGTCTCCGCCTTCGGGACCTCTTCCACCCCCAGCAGACTCGAGTGTGTCTGGCCGAACTCGATCGCCATCTGCCTCAGGCACGGAACCTCGGCCGTGATCAGATCATCGGCAAGATGCACGAAGAACGGCGCCGCCCCGACCGCTGGCTGCGCACAAAGCACCGCATGCCCAAGTCCAAGCGGAGCGGGCTGCCGAATGTAGATGCAGCTCGCATAGCTCGGGATCACGTCGCGCACCGCCCGCGCCAGGTCCTTCTTGCCCTGCGATTCGAGCAGCCGCTCGAGCTCCGGGTCGGTATCGAAGTGATCCTCAATTGCCCGCTTGGAGGCGCCGGTGACGAACACCAGCCGCCGCGCACCCGCCGCCAGCGCTTCCTCTACGGCGTACTGGATCAGGGGCTTGTCGACGATCGGCAGCATCTCCTTCGGGCTCGCCTTGGTCGCGGGCAGGAAGCGGGTGCCCCGCCCCGCTACCGGAAACACGGCCGTTTCGATCATGGATCGTCGATTCGTTTTCTTCATGGCTTCCCGGTCAGCTGCTGCGGCGAATTTCAGACGCTATGTTAAGCGAACGAACGGCGCCAGGGCCCCGACCTCGGGGGCCGTAAGTCACAAAACCGCCGAACGGTACGGACCGGGAAGCCCCCGCCAGGGTCGGAGGCAGACAGAACCCGCCTCAGGGACGCATCGGAGCGACCGCCGGAGGTCGTGCCGGCAAGGGCCTCGATTCACGATTCGTAGTCGCCGCCCGCGGGGCCGGTCGATCCACTTTGATCTTGCTGCGGTTGTCGTCGACGACGCGCTGACCAATGCCCTTGACCAGTACCAGCTCGTCAGCGCTGCGGAACGGACCTTTTGCGGTGCGATGCGCAACGATGGCTTCGGCTCGGGTCGGCCCAACTCCTTTCAGCTCCCGCGCCAGAGTGATGGCGTCTGCCGTATTGATATTCACGTCGGCAAAAGCGAGACCAGGCAGCAGCAGCAACGCCAGAAACAGGGAATGCAGCAGTGGCATCGTAGACCTCCTTTGGACACGGAATGTGTCCTCGAGGTCACAGGTTAGACCGCGAAGTGTGGCGCAACGAGCGGCAAAGCTGCCGCATTTGGCCGAATTCCCGAGCGACGGGCGTCGGGAGACTAGTCGCGAATCGGCTGGTCGGCCCCGTCGTTGACGCGTTCGCGCAGATCCTTGCCCGGCTTGAAATGCGGCACGTACTTGCCGGCCAGCGCTACGGCCTCACCGGTCTTCGGATTGCGCCCCTGCCGGGGTGGCCTGAAGTGCAGCGAAAAACTACCGAAGCCGCGGATCTCGATGCGCTCGCCAGTGGCGAGCGCATCGCTCATGATCTCCAGCATCTGCTTCAAGGCCAGCTCGACATCCTTGGCCGGCAGGTGCTTTTGCTTCACAGTGATGATCTCGATCAATTCCGATTTCGTCATGCGTCGCTCCGCACCGGCCGCCAGGAGTCATGCGACCCGCGAGATCAGTCCTTGTCGCCCACGCCAGTCTTCTGCGCGTTCTTGAGCAGGTCGCCCAGGCTGGTGCCCGACGTGGCGGGACCCTGCTCGCTGCGGTAGCTCTCGATCGCCTCGTTTTCCTCGTGGGCTTCCTTGGCGCGGATCGACAGCGAGATCGTGCGAGTCTTGCGATCGACGCCCATGAACTTCGCCTCGACTTCGTCGCCGGCCTTCAGGAACTGCCGCGCGTCCTCGACACGGTCACGACCGAGCTCCGAAGCCCGCAGCTGGCCCTCGATCCCGTTGCCAAGATCGATCGTCGCGCCGCGCGCGTCGACGTCCTTGACCACGCCCCGGACCACCGTTCCCTTGGGGTTGTCGGCGATGTATCCGGAAAACGGATCCTTCGCGAGCTGCTTGATGCCGAGGCTGATGCGCTCACGCTCCGGATCGATCGACAGCACCATGGCATCGACGTTCTGGCCCTTCTGATAGCTGTGCACGGCTTCCTCGCCGGTGACATCCCAGGAGATATCCGACAGATGCACGAGGCCATCGATATTGCCGTCGAGACCGATGAAAATACCGAAGTCCGTGATCGACTTGATCTGGCCCGAAACCTTGTCGCCGCGATTGAAGTTGTCGGAAAAATCCTTCCATGGGTTGGCCGCAGTCTGCTTGAGCCCGAGGCTGATGCGTCGCCGCTCCTCGTCGACGTCGAGCACCATGACTTCGACTTCCTGGCCGGTGTGCACGACTTTCGCAGGATTGACGTTCTTGTTGGTCCAATCCATCTCGGATACGTGCACCAGTCCTTCGACGCCGTCTTCGATTTCGACGAATGCGCCGTAGTCGGCGATGTTGGTGACCTTACCGAACACGCGGGTATTCGGCGGATAACGCCGGGCAATGTTCTCCCACGGATCAGCGCCGAGCTGCTTCAGGCCAAGCGATACGCGCGAGCGCTCGCGGTCGAACTTGAGGATCCGCACGTCGACTTCGTCGCCAACCTTGACGACTTCGGACGGATGCTTGACGCGCTTCCAGGCCATATCGGTGATGTGCAGCAGGCCATCAATGCCGCCGAGATCGACGAATGCGCCATAGTCGGTCAGGTTCTTGACGGAACCACGCACGACCGAACCTTCCTGAAGGTTGTCCATCAGCGCGCTGCGCTCGGCAGAGAACTCCTGCTCCACCACTGCGCGGCGTGAGACGACGACGTTATTGCGCTTCTGGTCGAGCTTGATGACCTTGAATTCGAGCGGCTTGTTCTCGAGGTAAGCGGTATCGCGAACCGGTCGTACGTCGACCAGGGAGCCCGGCAGGAATGCGCGCACGTGGTCGATCTCGACGGTGAATCCGCCCTTGACGCGGCCCGTGATCACGCCGATGACGATTTCCGACTTGCCGAAGGCATCTTCGAGTCGCGTCCAGGTCCGCGCGCGCTTGGCCTTCTCGCGCGACAGGACAGTCTCGCCCATGCCGTTCTCGACGGCGTCGAGAGCAACTTCGACTTCGTCGCCCGGCTTGACTTCGACTTCGCCGCGCTCGTTCTTGAACTGGGCGATGTCAATGACCGCCTCTGACTTGAGACCGACATTAACGATCACGATATCGCTGGTCACGTCGATGACGAGACCCGAGAGAATCATCCCTGGCCGGATTCGTTGATTGGCCAGGCTATTTTCGAACAGTTCCGCAAAAGATTCAGTCATGTGTTACTCGTAGCCGAAGCCGTATCCGTAAGGCTCCGGAGTTGTTTGGTTGGGCCAAGCATCCATGCGCGGCCACCCGAAAATAAAAGAAACCTCGTCATCGCGTCAGGCCCTCGCGTCAGCCCCACAACCCGCGCGTGCGGCCTAGCGCCATGACCTGCTCGACCACCGCCGGAATATCCATCCCGGTGGAATCAATGATCACGGCATCAGCAGCCGGTGCCAGTGGCGCCACCGAGCGAGTGGAATCCCGCAGGTCCCGCTCGGCGATCTCCCGCGAAAGGGCGGCAAGACTAGCAGTGGACCCCTTTTCTTTCAACTGCTTATGACGCCTTCGCGCCCTCTCTTCGGCCGTGGCGGCCAGGTAAACCTTGAGCTTGGCGTCTCGAAAAACGACCGTCCCCATGTCCCGTCCATCCGCCACCAGCCCGGGCGGTTGGGCGAACTGATGCTGCCGTCCGATCAGCGCCGCCCGCACCTGCGGCCAGGCCGCGACCCTGGATGCCAGCTGGCCCGCCTGCTCACCGCGAATCGCTGCGGTGACGTCTTCGCCGGCCAGCAGCACCCGCTCCGCGCCACTGCTGTCGGTCGTGAAATGCACGTCCATGCCCAGAGCGAGCTTCTGGTGGGCAGCGACATCGTCGATCCGAACCTGGGTCCGCAAGCCAAGCAGTCCAACCAGGCGATACAGGGCCCCGCTATCCAGCAGATGCCATCCGACCCGGCTTGCAATCTGTCGACTGACCGTGCCCTTTCCGGACCCAGAGGGACCGTCTATGGCAACAATGGGCACAGTTGGATCAACCGCCATGGTCGGGGACCCCTTCTTCGAGTTTGATGCCTACTTGCCGCGCCAGCGCCTCAAAGCCCGGAAACGAGGTCGCCACATTGGCGACGTCATCGACCACGATCGGGCCGCCTGCGCGCAGACTCGCCACTGCAAACGACATTGCAATCCGATGGTCACCGTGGCTGTCCACCCGCCCTCCATTGAACGCTACGTTCGCGCGTCCCGCGCCGCTGATCCTGATGCCATCCGGCAGCAACTGATGCTCGACACCGAGCGCCCGCAGGCCCTCGGACATCACCGCGAGGCGGTCACTTTCCTTGACCCGTAGTTCTTCCGCACCGCGCAACTCGGACTGACCTTGAGCGCAGGCGGCGGCAATAAAGAAGATCGGGAACTCATCGATGGCCAGCGACACCCAGCGCTCCGGCACGGCAATGGCCTGCAGTTGACTGGGAAACACCTCGATATCGGCAACCGGTTCGCCGCCGAGTTCCCGTCGATCCAGCACGCGTATATCTGCGCCCATCGCGCGCAGGATATCCAGCAGACCCGTACGAGTCGGGTTGAGTCCGACGTTGCGAATCAGGACCGGCCCCGCGCGACCCAGCAAGCCCGCAACAATAAAGAACGCCGCCGATGAAAAGTCACCGGGCACCGCGATCTCTGTAGCCGTGAGCTGCTGCCCGCCAGCGACACTCGCCTCAAGGCCCGACACTTCGATGTCGACGCCGAACGCACGCAACATCCGCTCGGTGTGATCGCGGCTCACCGCAGGCTCGATGACCCGGGTCGTGCCAGCGGCGTGCAAGCCTGCCAGCAGCAGGGCCGATTTGACTTGCGCACTGGCAACTGTCGTTTCGAGTGAGATCCCGTGCAGCTGATCGACGCGCGAGATCGTCACTGGCGGTCGTCCTTGACGAGTCTCAATCCGCGCGCCCATCTGTCGCAGCGGCACCGCCACCCGCTCCATCGGTCTGCGCATCAACGAAGCGTCACCGATCAACGTCGAGTCAAATCCACCGCCTGCCAGCAGGCCCATGAACAGGCGCATCGCCGTTCCAGCGTTACCCATATCGAGGGGACGAGTGCAAGTTTGCAGACCTGCCAGTCCTCCCACCCCGTCGACAACAACATCGGACGCTGAGGTTTGCTCGATGGGAACGCCGAGCATGCGCAGCGCGCGCAACGTGGCCAGGCAATCTTCGCCGGCGAGAAATCCACTGATCCGCGTGCGGCCCTGCGCGATGCCGCCCAACATCAGCGCCCGATGCGAGATGGACTTGTCGCCCGGGACGGTGATCTCCCCGGCAGCGCCACCACCCGGACTCAACTGCCAGAGCCGCGAATCAGCGGGTTCACTCATCGCTGTTCAGAGTACCGCTTTGGGATACGAACCGAGCACCCGGTACAGCGACGCATGTTGCTGCAGCTTGGCCAGCGCCTTCGAGACCTTTGGATCATCGACATGACCTTCGAGGTCCAGAAAGAAGACGTAGTCCCACTTTTGCTTGCGCGAGGGCCGCGACTCGATTCGAGTGAGGTTCACAGCATGCTGCGCCAGCGGCGACAGCAAGCGATGCAGCGCACCGGGACCGCCGGTGTCTCCCATCGAGACCAGAAGTGTCGTGCGATCTGCGCCTGTCGACTCGAACAGGCGCCGCCCCACCACGAAGAAACGGGTCGTGTTGTCGGGGTGATCCTCGATATCAGCCACCAGCAGATTCAGAGCATAGACTTCCGCAGCGGTTTCACCGGCAATGGCCGCGGTCCCAGACTCGTCGCGAGCGCGCCTCGCGCCTTCGGCGTTGCTGGCAACCGGAATCAATTCCGCACCCGGCAAATGCTCGACCAACCACTGCCGGCATTGCGCCAACGACTGCGCATGCGTGCAGATGCGCCGGATTGCAGCGAGCTCGGTCATGCGACCCATCAGGCACTGGTGGACACGTAATTCAACTTCACCGCAGATCTTCAGCGCCGAAGTGACGAACCGGTCCAGCGTGTGGTTGACCGTGCCCTCGGTGGAATTCTCGATCGGCACGACACCAAAATCCGCCTGCCCGGCTTCGACTTCACGAAACACTTCATCGATCGTGCCCAGCGGCAAGGCGCGCACCGAATGGCCAAAATGCTTGAGCACGGCGGTCTGCGTGAAAGTACCCTCCGGCCCGAGGAAGGCAACCTTCAGCGGTTCTTCCTGCGCGAGGCAGGCCGACATGATTTCCCGAAACAGCCGCGCAATCTCATCGTCGCGCAATACGCCCTGACCGCGCGCTGCAGCGTTGCGCTGCAGCGCCTTGCGCAGCACGTCCGCCTCGCGTTCCGGCCGATAGTATTCGGCCAGCGGCTCTGACTCGCGCTTGGAGTTGCCCGCAAGACGCGCGAGCCTCGCCCGCTCGTTGATCAGCGAGTGCAGTTGCGCGTCGACCTGGTCGATCTGTTCGCGCAGCGGCTGGAGCGCGGCGGCGCCCTTGCTGCCCAGCTTCGAAGGGGCGCGCTTCGAATGCGCGCGCTTCGATTTCGTTCGAGTGCGGGCCGCCACGGTCCTCAAACCAGGCGCGCAGACAGCACGCCGTCAATGGCGCGAATGCGGGTCAGCACCGTTTCGTCGGCGTTGCCCTCGGCATCGATCAGCGTGTAGGCATACTCGCCGCGCGATTTGTTCAGCAATTCGGCAATGTTGAGCTTGTGGTCCGCCAGCGACGTCGAAATCTGGCCGACCATGTTAGGTACGTTCTGATTCGCGATCGCGAGCCGCCAAGTACCGGTTGCGCGCGGCAGCACTGCTTCCGGGAAATTGACGCAGTTGCGAACGTTGCCGTTCTCGAGGAAATCCTTGATCGTGTCTGCCACCATGATCGCGCAATTCTCTTCGGCTTCTACTGTGGAAGCTCCGAGATGCGGCAAGGTAATGACCTTCGGGTGATCCTTCAGCGCGTTGTTTGGAAAGTCGCAGATGTAGGCGTGCAGGCGACCCGCATCGAGCGCCTGGACGACTGCTGCATCGTCGACGATTGGCGCACGTGAGAAATTCAGGATCACGCCGCCCTTGCGCATGAGCTTGACCCGCGATTCATTGACCAGACCGCGGGTGGCGTCAGCGAGCGGCACGTGCACCGATACAATATCGGCGCGCGCAAACAGATCATCGAGCGACAGCGCCTGCGCGACCGATGACGACAGCTGCCACGCGCGCTGCACCGTGATCTGCGGATCGTAGCCGAGCACTTTCATGCCGAGCCGCTCGGCGGAATTCGCGACTTCCACTCCGATTGCGCCGAGGCCTATGACGCCAAACGTGCGCCCCGGCAGCTCGAAGCCGACAAAGTTCTTTTTACCTTTCTCGGTAGCTTCGTCGATCGCCTTATCGTCACCACTGAGGGACTTTGCGAACGCCCACGCCTGGCAGATATTGCGTGCGGCCAGAAACATTCCCGCCAGCACCAGCTCCTTCACGGCATTGGCATTGGCGCCCGGCGCATTGAACACCGGCACGCCTCGCTTGGAAAGCGCCGCCACCGGCACGTTGTTGACGCCTGCGCCGGCACGGCCCACCGCGAGCACGCTCGCCGGTATCGTCATGGCGTGCATGTCTGCAGATCGAACGATGATCGCGTCAGGTTGGCCAATATCCGTGGCAATCTCGTAGTTTTCGCGCGGCAAGCGCTCCAGCCCGCGGACACTGACATTGTTGAGGGTTTGAATTCGATAGCGCATGAGACTCTCAGCCGTAACGTTTCTGGAAGTCGCCCATGAAGGCGATCAGCGCATCGACGCCTTCGATCGGCATCGCATTGTATATGCTCGCCCGCATGCCGCCGACGGAGCGGTGACCTTCGAGATTGGTGAGCCCTGCCTTGCCAGCCTCGCTGATAAAGGTCTTGTCGAGATTCGGATCGGGGATCGTGAACGGCACGTTCATCCAGGAACGAGCCTCGACGGCAACGGGATTCTTGTAGAACCCGGAGGAATCGATGGCGGCGTACAAACGCCTCGCCTTCTCGTGATTGCGCTTGCCGATGGCATCGAGTCCACCAAGCCCCAGCAGCCACTTGAATACCAGGCCGGCCACGTAGATTCCGAACGTGGGTGGCGTATTGAGCATCGAACCGTCCTTCGCCATCGCTGCGTAGTCCCAGATCGATGGCGTACCCAGACGCGCCTTGCCGATCAGATCGTCGCGGACGACGACGATGCAGAGCCCTGACGGGCCAATGTTCTTCTGCGCGCCAGCGTAGATGAGTCCGAACTGGCTGACGTCGATCGGACGCGACAGGATCGTCGAGGACATGTCCGCGACCAGCGGTATGTCACCGGTTGCTGGCACGTACGGAAATTCCACCCCGCCGATCGTCTCGTTGGGCGTGTAGTGCAGGTAGGCAGCGCCCGGCGTCAGGCGCAGCGAGCCTGCCGCCGGTACCGTCGAGTAACTGGAGGCGGCCTCGTCTGCAACGACATTGACCTGGCAGTATTTCTTCGCTTCAACGATCGCCTTCTTGGACCAGGCGCCGGTATTGATGAAGTCCACGACCGAATCGGGGGCAGTCAGATTCAACGGAATCGCGGCGAACTGGCCCGTCGCGCCGCCCTGAAGGAACAGCACCCGATAATTGCCGGGAATCCGCATCAGCTCGCGCAGATCTGCCTCGGCCTGCTCCGCGACGGCGACGAAAGCCTTGCTGCGGTGGCTGACTTCCATGACGGACATGCCAGTGCCCTGCCAGTCGGTCATCTCACCGCTGGACTGTTCGAGCACCTCAAGCGGAAGCGTCGCCGGACCGGCGGCGAAATTATGAACTCGCACGACTTGCTGATTCCTGGTATGTGATGGGATTCGGTATGTCTTAGCTCGACGCCGAGTCCTGCCCGGCAGCCGACGAAGAATCATGGCCCGTGCTGTCGCCCGTGCCGTCTGCCGGCTCATCGTCTGCATCAGCGTCTTCTTCGGTATTCATCCTGACCACGCCTGCGAGCCGCTCCCCGTCGCCAATGCGGATCAGACGCACACCCTGCGTGTTGCGGCCGACAATGGAGATCTCGGCGACTGGCGTTCGCACCAGCGTGCCGTTCGAGGTGATCAGCATCAGGTCGTGGTCCGGTGTGACCTGCAATGCTGCGACCATCGTGCCGTTGCGTTCGGTGGTCTGCAGCGCGATCACGCCCTGGCCACCGCGGTTATGGGACGGAAATTCGTCGATAGGCGTCAGCTTGCCGTAGCCATTCTCGGAGGCGGTCAGCACATGACCTTCGCCGACAACAACCAGCGAGATGACTTCCTGACCCTCCGCAAGCCGGATGCCGCGCACGCCGGTCGAGTCGCGCCCCATCGAGCGAACCTGCTCTTCGCTGAAACGGATCGCCTTGCCGCCACTCGAGCACAGCAGGATGTCGCGGCTGCCGTCCGTGAGACCCACGCCCACGAGTCGATCATTGTCACGCAGGTCGACCGCGATGATTCCCGACGGACGAGGTCGCGAATAGGCCGACAGGGGTGTTTTCTTGACTGTTCCCTGACTGGTCGCCATGAAGACGAAGTGCTCGTCATCGAACTGCTTGATGGACAGGATGGCGCTGATCTTCTCGCCTTCATCGAGCGGCATCAGATTCACGAGCGGTTTGCCACGCGCGCCCCGCCCGGCTTGCGGCAGCTGGAATACCCGCAACCAATAGACGCGCCCCCGGTTCGAGAAGCACAGCAGCGTATCGTGAGTGTGAGCGACGATGATCTGCTCGACGAAATCCTCGTCCTTGACGGAAGTCGCGGCCTTGCCGCGGCCGCCGCGGCGCTGCGCCTGGTACTCGGTGAGCGGCTGCGACTTCGCATAACCGGCGTGCGAGATCGTCACGACGACATCCTGAGGCTCGATCAGATCTTCGGTGGCGAGATCCACATGATCGAGATTGATCTCGGTACGGCGCGCGTCGCCATATTCTTCGCGCACGGCGATCAACTCCTCCCTTACGACAATGGTCAGCCGCTCAGGGCGCGCGAGAATGTCAGACAGATCGACGATCTGCTCGAGCAGACCGCGATACTCGGTCACTATCTTGTCCTGCTCGAGCCCGGTCAGCCGGTTCAGGCGCATCTCCAGGATGGCGCCGGCCTGGACGTCGGACAGCCGATACACCGGCGGAGCGGATCCGGCTACCAGTCCGAACTGCGGCTCCAGGTCTATCGGACGGGTCGACACGGACGCACGCTCGAGCATCTGCGGAACCTCGCCCGCGAGCCACTGGCGCTCGATCAACGCCACGCGCGCGGCCGCCGGCGAAGGCGAGGCCTTGATCAGTGCAATGACCTCGTCGATGTTGGCCAGCGCCACGGTCAGGCCTTCGAGAATGTGCGCCCGGTCGCGGGCCTTCGCAAGATCGAAAACCGCCCGGCGCGTGACGATCTCGCGGCGGTGCCGGACGAACGCGTCGAGCATTTCGCGCAGCGACAACAGGCGCGGCTGCCCGTCAATCAGCGCGACCATGTTCATGCCGAACACGGTCTCCATCGGTGTCTGCGCGAACAGGTTGTTCAGCACGACCTCTGCATTCTCACCGCGCTTCAGCTCGATGACGATACGCATGCCATCCTTGTCGGATTCATCGCGCAGGCCGTCATTCGCAATGCCTTCGAGCAGCTTGCCGCGCACCAGATCAGCGATGCGTTCGATCAGTCGCGCCTTGTTGACCTGATACGGCAGCTCCGTCACGA
Organism: Steroidobacterales bacterium; assembly: GCA_038210215.1. GTDB lineage: Bacteria > Pseudomonadota > Gammaproteobacteria > Steroidobacterales > Steroidobacteraceae > UBA964. The sequence continues at coordinate 30,082 of JBBQWY010000023.1, read as the reverse complement.
CAATGGCCTGCCGATCCGATTTGCCGACGTCCTCGAAATGCGTACGTGCGCGGATCGACAGGCGCCCACGGCCAGTGCGATAGGCCGTCGCAATCTCCTGCGCGCCATTGATGATGCCGGCAGTCGGGAAGTCCGGGCCCGGAACGTGCTGCATCAGTCCGGCCAGACTGATCTCCGGGTTGTCGATGACGGCAATGCAGGCGTTAACGACTTCGGTCAGGTTGTGCGGCGGCACATTGGTCGCCATGCCCACCGCGATGCCGGATGAGCCATTGACGAGCAGGTTCGGCGCACGCGCCGGCAGCACGACCGGCTCGGTCAGCGTCTCATCGTAGTTCGGCACGAAATCGACGGTTTCCTTGTCGATATCGGCCAAAAGCTCCGACGCGATGCGCGCCATCCGGACTTCCGTGTAGCGCATGGCGGCAGGCGCGTCGCCGTCGACTGAGCCGAAATTGCCCTGGCCGTCCACCAGCATGTAGCGCATCGAAAACGGCTGTGCCATGCGAACGATCGCATCGTAAACAGCGGTATCACCATGCGGGTGATATTTGCCGATCACGTCACCCACCACGCGGGCCGATTTCTTGTAGGCCTTGTTGTGCTCGTTGCCGAGCTCCCGCATCGCGAACAGTACGCGCCGGTGCACGGGTTTGAGCCCGTCGCGGACATCTGGCAGCGCCCTGCCCACGATCACGCTCATCGCGTAATCAAGGTAGGATTTCCGCATCTCGTCTTCGAGATTGACCTGCAGGATTTCGCGCGCGAACTCAGCCATGTTGAGAAGTCATGTGCCAGATCCCAAGGCCCGTCAGGCGGGCCAAAACAAACAGAAATTTTAGCATAATGGCTCATGCAACCGCTCGATCTGATCGTTCTGTCGCGCTGGGTCATGCCGATCGAGCCAGCCGGACTCGTCATCGAGCATGGCGGTGTTGCCATCGACGCCGGCCGCATCGTCGCGGTCGATGGTCGGGACAGCCTGCTCGCCCGACTCCAGCCGAAAACCACGCTGGAGCGGCCCACGCATGTGCTGCTAGCGGGTCTGGTCAATGCGCATACCCACGCGGCGATGTCCCTGTTGCGCGACGCCCCCCCTGAGAGGCAGTGTCCAGGAATGGCTCGGGAGATCGATCTGGCCTCTGGAGCAAAGGTGGGTCAGCGCCGAGTTCGTCCGCATGGGCACCCAGCTGTATTTCGCCCAGCTGCAGCGGGCCGGCGTGACCTGCAGGGCTGACATGTATTTCTTCCCGGAGGAATTCAGCACGGAATGCCCCGCAGTCCTGTCCGGCTCGATGCGCACCGGATGCTGCATCTCGCTACACTGGGAGGCGCGCAGGCACTCGGTGTTGCGAGCGAAATCGGCTCGCTGGCGCCGGGCAAGCAGGCCGATCTGATTGCGGTCAACCTGCAACGCCACGCCGACTTCTGGACGATGCCGGCAATGCCGACATTACCGACAGCTGGGTCGGAGGCGATCCAGTACTGGAGCAGGGTTGATCGCGAACTCTGGACATCGAAGAGTTGCGGGATCGGGCGCGTTTCTGGTCTGAACGACTGCAGCAAGAGGCAAACCAATGAGCGCGAGTGATCCACGTGAAGTGGCGAAATTCGACTCCGCGTCGCATCGTTTCTGGGACACGGACGGTGAGTTCGCGCCGCTACACCATCTGAATCCAGCCCGGGCGCAGTTCATTGCCGAACGAAGCCAGCTCGCAGGAGCCCGCGTCCTCGACGTCGGCTGCGGTGGTGGCCTGCTCGCTGAAGCGTTGGCACGCGCCGGCGCTGCGGTCACTGCGATCGACCTCGCGCCGGGCATGATCGAGGTCGCCCGACTGCACGCACTCGAGGCGGGCCTCAGCATCGACTACCAGCAGCGCAGTACCGCTTCGCTGCTGCCGACCGAAGCCGGCCGCTACGACCTCGTGACCTGCATGGAGATGCTCGAGCATGTTCCGGAACCCGGCGCAACCATTGGCGAACTGGCAGCGCTGGTTCGGCCCGGCGGCAGAGTCTTTATTTCCACGATCAATCGCAATCTCCGCTCGTTCATGCTTGCCATTGTCGGTGCGGAGTATGTCGCTCAGTTGCTGCCGCGTGGCACGCACGAATACGAACGCTTGATTCGACCCGCCGAGCTCGCGCAGTGGGGCCGCGCGGCAGGTCTGCGGCTGCAGGAAGTCACCGGCCTCGAGTACAACCCTGCGCTGCGGCACGCGAAGCTGACACGCGATTGCAGCGTGAACTATCTGGCGGCGTTCGAGCGGAGTGCCGTCGATTGAACCTGACGTTGCAGGCAGTGCTGATCGGAGCGGTGTTCACAATTCTGCTCGGTGGGCTGATCGGCTATCTAGCGGGCCGCGTGCGCATGGGTCACCGCGTGGAAACGCTGCGCGGCGAACTTGAAGCGGCACGGGCGCGGCTGCACAGCGAAGCCGAACAGCAGGCCGCGCAGCTTGCCTTGCTGGAGCGCAGCGAGGCGCAGCTGCGGCATGCGTTCGCGGAGCTCGCCACCGATACGCTGAAATCCAACAGCGAACTGTTCCTGCAGATGGCGCGCGAGTCCCTCGGCCGAGAGCAGGCGCAGGGCGTGAACGCCCTGCGTGAACGAGAGACGGCGATTGCCCAGCTGGTCGCGCCGATCAAAACAGCACTTGAACGCACTGAAACGCAGATCAATGAGCTGCAGCGCGAGCGCCAGCAGACGTTCTCGTCATTGCGGACCCAGATCGAAGGCCTCGCAAGCACACAGGGGCAGCTGTCGCGAGAGACCCGCAATCTCGTCACCGCGCTGCGTCGACCCGAGGTTCGCGGCCGCTGGGGAGAGCTGACGCTGCGGCGCGTGGTCGAATTGGCCGGGCTGTCGCCGCACTGTGACTTCACCGAGCAGCTGCAACTGGCCGGCCCCGACGGCGCGCTCCGGCCCGACATGGTCGTACATATGCCGGACGGACGCGATATCGTCGTCGACGTCAAGACGCCGCTCGATGCCTACCTCGAAGCCATCGATGCGCCCAGCGAGGAGTTGCGCGACCGGCAACTCAAACGGCATGCGTCCCAGGTTGAGCAGCGAGTTCGCGCGCTGGCCTCGAAAGCGTACTGGGAGCAGTTCCCGAGCAGCCCTGACTTTGCCGTGCTGTTCCTGCCCGGCGATCAATTCCTGTCGAGCGCGCTGGCGCATAATCCCGATCTGATCGAGAACGCGTTGCGAGACAACATCATCATTGCCACGCCCTCGACGCTGATTGCCCTGCTGAAGGCGGTGGCCTACGGCTGGCGGCAAAACGATGTCGCCCGCAATGCCGAAGTCATCCGCGATCTCGGCCAGGAACTGCACCGACGCCTGGCGGCATTCGCCGCGCATCTTGCGCGCGTCGGCAAGGGCCTGACGGGGGCGGTCGACGCCTACAACGAAGCCGTCGGTTCACTCGAGCGCAGCGCTCTGCCGCAGGCGCGCCGCTTTCGTGAATTGGGCGTCAGCGGCAGCGCTGCGTTGCCGGAGCTGACCCCGGTCGACCGTCTGGCCCGTACGCCGCAGATGGATCCGCGCGATGTCGCCGACAGCGATCCGTGATTGCTACGGTTCGACGCGCTGGCTGGTCTGGCTCTACAGCCCGGACGCGCAGCGCACCGCGGTTGAATCCCTGTTCGATCTGGAGCACCAGATCCGCAGCAGCGTGCGTCCTGGCCTCGATCATTCGATCAGCCATCAGCGTCTGCAGTGGTGGGCCGATGAGGCAGCGCGCCTCTTCAACGGCACACCCAACCACCCGAGCGGTCAGCGCTGGGCGCAAGCCGCGCTCGGTGGCGCGAAGCTGGATTTTCGGCCGCTGGTGGAAGCGACCCGCTGGGATCTCGCTTCGGTAGGTTTCATCGAGCAGCACGAGCTCGAAGACTACGATCAACGTTGGTCCGACGCGATCTTTGTGCCATTGCTTGCGCTGCAACTGGCCGAGAGCCCGCCAACAGCGCAGGCCCTCGCCGGAGCCGCCGGGCCCGCGATTCGTGAGCTGGAGCGACTGTCAGTGCTTGCTAGCAGTGCCCGTCACGGGCAGTTTCATCTGGCAGAGTCCCAGCTCGGCGACAATGCTCGGGACCTGCGCGACCTCGCGCAGCAGCCCTGGCCAGAGACACTCACCAGCGCGGTCCATACGCGGGCCAAGCTTGCCGGCGAAAGATTACGGAATGCCGCCGCTGCAACGCCAGTTTCAGTGCGCCCCGCGGCCCGCGCCGCATTCGTCTGGATGGCCCTTGCGCGGCAACAAGCCAGGCGAATCATTGCAAGCTTGCCGCACGAGACCGGCAGCGAATCGGACTCGGCGCTCCGCTCGAGCTGGGTCGCGTGGCGCTGCGCGAGACTTGCATCGCAAGGCCGGCTGCCTGCAAGCTTGCGCCGCGCCAGCTAGAACGCTGCTCCGCTGCTACTCGACATCACCATGATCAGCACCCCCGTCAGCGCGTTCGACCCGCGACGCATCAACCTCGACCCGGCCGAACTCACCGGCCGCGTCATTGCGATCACCGGCCCCACGGCGGGTATCGGTCGGGCGCTCGCGATGGAGTGCGCCCGGCGCGGCGCCGAAGTCGTCCTGGTCGGCCGCAATCTGCGCAAGCTCGAGACGGTTCACGCGGAGATTTTGCTGCTCTCGGAGCAGCATCCTCACGCGCGGATTCCAGAGCCCCTGATTGCGCCGCTCGATCTGGAACGCGCTCTGGCCGGGGATTTCGACACGCTGGCCGAAGCGGTCGAGCAGCGCTGGGGCCGACTCGACGGACTGGTCCACAATGCGGGTCTGCTGGGTGTGCTTGCGCCGATCCAGCATTTCGATGTGCCGACCTGGGCACGCGTCATGCACGTCAACGTGACGGCTGCGTTTGCGCTGACCCAGGTGCTGCTGCCGGCGCTGCGCGCATCGTCAGACGCTTCGGTGCTGTTCACGACCAGCAGCGTCGGGCGCCGCGGCAGAGCGTATTGGGGCGCCTACGCCGTTTCCAAGTTCGCGGTCGAGGGCCTGACTCAGGTGCTGGCGGCGGAACTCGATTCGACCGCGGTGCGTGTCAATGCGATCAATCCGGGCAAGGCGCGTACTGCAATGCGGCGCCAGGCGTACCCTTCCGAAGACCTCGACAGTTTGCCGGATCCGGCAACCCTGATAGCCCCCTACGTGGCCTTGCTCGGACCGCAGTCCCGCGGAATCACGGGTCTGAGTTTCGACTGCCAGTAGCCGCAGCAGGCGCCGCAGCAGGTGCCGCGCTCAGCGCCGCAGCCAGCAGCGCGGCTTCTTCCGCGCTCAGGCGCCGGAAGTGCCCGCGTGACAGGTCGCGCGTCAACTGCAGTGGACCCAGCGACGTGCGCATGACCCGCCCGACCAGTGCACCCTGCCGTTCAAACAGCTGGCGAATGGACTTGCCGCTCGCTCCTTGTGTACGCAGGTGATACCAGCGGTTGGCGGCGAGTTGCTCGGCTTGCCCTTCCAGCAGCGACTCGACCAAGAGAGTACTGCCGTCGTCGAGGGCGCCCTGCAGGATCGCTTGCTGCTGCGGGGCAGGCAGCTCACCACGACAACGCACGCTGAACTCTGCCGACCAGCCGCGCACCGCGCGCTGCAGCTTTGCGGCCAGCACTCCATCTGCGGTGACCAGTTCCAGTCCACCGTCGACGCTTGGCATCGGGCTGATCGCAACGAACCGTCGGCCGCCGCGGGTCGGCAGCCGCGGAATCAGACCTTCGCGCAAATCGTCGCCCGGTGACCGATGGCAAAGGAACAGGGTCTCGGCGACCTCGAGTGTGGGTCTGCGCTGCAGGCGCAGCGTCCGGCCGTCGACGCGCACGACATCGCGTGGCCCGATACGCTGGCCGAGCAGTGCGGCATCGCCGTTGACCGTGATGCGCCCGGCGCGGATCCATTCCTCGACCTGGCGACGCGATGCCAAGCCCGCAGCCGACAGGGCCTTCTGCAGACGCTCACCTTCGACCGGCCGCTTGTCCAAGACGGCTACTCGCGATGCGAGGATCGCGCGGCAACCAGACCAGGCGCTGTATCGCCACCCGCCTCGGGCTCGTCGGACTCGATCTCGTCCGCAACGATGTCGGGCAAGGCAGTGCCGCTTTCGGTCGCAACGTCGTCGGCGACCGGCAATGGCAACTGCAGGTTCAGGTCTGCCATCGAACGCAACTCCGCCAGCGGTGGCAACTCTTCGATCGAGCGCAAACTGAAGTAGTCGAGAAACTCGCGCGTAGTGCCGAGCAGCTCGGGCCGCCCGGGCACGTCACGCTGACCGACGACGCGGATCCAGTCGCGCTCCATCAGCGTCTTGACGATGTTGGGATTCACGGCGACTCCGCGCACCGCCTCGATCTCGCCACGCGTGATCGGCTGGCGATAGGCGATCAGCGCCAGTGTTTCCAGCAGCGCGCGCGAGTAGCGTTGCGGGCGCTCTGGCCAGAGTCGCGAAATCTCGCTCGCGTACTCCTGACGAACCTGGACCCGCACACCGCTCGCTGTCTCCTTGATCTGGATCGCGCGAGTCGCGTAGTCCGCCGTCAACTGATCGATCGCTGCGCGCAGCTGAGCGGGCTCCGGCTTGTCAGCCGCATCGAACAACTGGGCCAGTTCTGCGATCGACAATGGACGACCCGCCGCCAGCAGCGCCGCTTCGATTACGTTGCGGATTTGCTCCGATGTCATGGCGTATCGCCCTCTACTTCGACAACCTGTAACTTGCGTGCTGACTGCGCAGCACGGACATGCAGCGGAGCGAAAGCCTCGGCCTGGACGAGGTCGATCAGACCCTCGCGCACGAGCTCGAGTAAAGCGACAAACGTCACCGTCACGCCCATGCGCCCTTCTTCAGCGCGAAACAGGCTCGCGAATTCCACGAAACTCGCGCTGTCGAGTGTCGACAGAATGTGGCTCATGCGCTCGCGAACAGAGAGTCTTTCACGCTGCACATGATGGTGCGAAAACATTTCCGCGCGCGACACGACATCGCGAAACGCGACGATCATCTCCTGCAGCGCCACCTGCGGTAGCGTTCTGTCCGGCCGCTGCAGGTCCGCCTCCGCCGAAGCGCTCCAGACATCACGCTCCAGCCGCGGCAGTCGATCAATGCTCTCGGCTGCGCGCTTGAAGCGTTCATACTCCTGTAACCGTCGTACGAGCTCGGCGCGCGGATCGGACTCCTCGACAGCCACTTGCTGATCGGCGCGCGGCAGCAGCATCCGCGACTTGATCTCAGCGAGCGTCGCCGCCATCAGCATGTACTCACCCGCCAGCTCGAGCTGCAGGCCCTGCATCAGGTCGATGTAGTCCATGTACTGGCGAGTGATGTCCGCCAGCGGAATGTCGAGGATGTCGAGATTCTGACGTCGAATCAGGTACAGCAGCAGATCGAGTGGGCCCTCGAAGGCTTCCAGGAAGACTTCCAGGGCTTGCGGCGGAATGTATAGATCACGCGGCAACTGCGTGATCGCCTCGCCCTGCACGATCGCAAACGGCATTTCCGACTGCGCGGGCATCGCAGCGTCCTCCGCCATTCCGGCACGCTCGGAGACAATGATTTTCAGATCGGGCTTGGGCATCGGTATGTTCTTGAGGATACGGGGTTGGGACGCACCGCGGTGCCTCAGTCAGCGCGCAGGTGCATCGCCCTGCGCACCTCGTCGAGCGTCTGACGCGCCGCATCGCGAGCCTTCTCGGCCCCTTCAGCCAGCACGTTGCGCAGCTGGTCGGGATTGTCTGCAAATTCCTGGCCACGCCGCCGCAACACCGTGACCTCCTCGACCACCTTGTCGATCAACGGCTGCTTGCACTCGAGGCAGCCGATCGACGCGCTTCGGCAGCCGCTGGCCGCCCAGTCGAGCGTCTTCTGATCAGAGTAGACCTGATGCAGGTCCCAGACCGGACACTTCTCTGGTGAGCCAGGATCAGTGCGGCGGACGCGAGCCGGATCAGTCTGCATCGTGCGCAGCTTGCGGACCACGCTGTCGGGATCTTCGCGCAGACCGATCGTATTGCCGTAGGACTTCGACATCTTGCGTCCATCGACGCCCGGCAACTTCGGTGTGCGCGTCAGCAGTGCCTGCGGCTCGGGCAGGATGGAGACTCCCTCCCCGTCGAGATGGCCGAGCAGCCGTTCGCGATCCGCGAGTGTAATCCGGGTGTTTGACCGCACCAATGCCCGGGCCTTCTCGAGCGATTCGGTTGAACCAGACTCACGGAATGCACGCCGCAGCTCACGATACAAAGCACTGTTGCGGGTGCCGAGCTGCTTGACCGCGCGTTCCGCGCGCTCCTCAAACCCGGGTTCACGCCCATATATATGGTTGAAGCGCCGGGCGATCTCCCGGGTTATCTCGACATGCGCGACCTGGTCTTCGCCAACCGGAACGAAACCCGGCCGATACAACAGGATGTCGGCCGACTGCAGCAGCGGGTAACCAAGAAACCCGTAGGTGGCCAGATCGCGTTCCTTCAACTCGGCCTGTTGATCCTTGTAGGTCGGCACACGCTCCAGCCAGGCAAGTGGCGTAATCATGGACAGCAGCAGATGCAGTTCCGCGTGCTCCGTGACGTGCGACTGCACGAACAGCGTCGCGATGCCCGGGTTGAGTCCTGCCGCCAGCCAGTCGATGACCATCTCGCGGGTGTACTCAGGCAGGCTGGTGGTATCGTCGTAACCGGTTGTTAGCGCGTGCCAGTCCGCCACAAAGAAAAAGCACTCGTACTGGTACTGCAACTCGACCCAGTTCTTGAGCGCGCCATGGTAGTTGCCCAGATGCAGCTGCCCGGTCGGGCGCATTCCAGACAAGACTCGACCGTTTTGTACGGCAGCACTCATCGGCACGTCCAGAGCCGGAGGTTTATTGAGATTCTAAATGAAATTATACTTCTAGATATCTGATATATAGGCATATTATAGTTTCCAGACACCCCGCTCCCGTTGCCCGGGGTACTTGGAACCGGAGTATAGCCAAGCGCGCGCTCAGAGGCCGAAGACTGCCAGGTCCCCTCGCCCCCGGCGAACCACTGCAGGCGCCGCCAGTGACAGATCGACGACGGTCGTGGGCTCGATGCCACAATGACCGCCGTCCAGAATGGCGCTGAGCTGGCCGTCGAGACGTTCACGAATCTCGGGACCATCGGTGAGTGGCAGATCATCCCCGGGCAGTATCAGCGTCGAGCTCATCAGTGGTTCGCCGAGCTCGTGCAGCAGCAGCTGCGGTACCGGATGATCCGGCACGCGAATGCCGATGGTGCCGCGCCTTGCGTGCTGCAGTCGTTTGGGCGTCTCGCGAGTTGCGGGCAGGATGAACGTATAGGGGCCCGGCGTTGCCGCCTTGAGCAGCCGGAACTGCCAGGTCTCGAGCCGCGCATAATGGGCAATCTCGGCCAGATCCCGGCAAACCAGCGTGAAATGGTGATGGCGGTCAGCCTGGCGAATGCGGCGCACGGTCTCCAGAGCCTCCTTGTCACCCAGCCGGCATCCGAGCGCATAGCACGAATCAGTGGGGTAGGCGATCACGCCACCGTCGCGCACGATCTCCACGGCACGGCGAATAAGCCGCTGCTGCGGCGTGACAGGATGCAGTTCCAGGTACTCGGCCATCTGCCCGGTATGATACGGGGCTCAGCGATCGCACTAGGAGTTGTCATTGACTGAAGATCGGGTCCGGAAAATTCGCGACGCCCTGGCTGCCCTTGAACCGACCGAGCTGACGGTTATCGACGACAGTGCCGCGCATGCCGGCCATGCGGGCGCCCGCGAGGGCGGTCATTTTAGGGTGCAGATCGCCTCACACCAGTTCACCGGTCTGACGACCCTCGCCCGCCACCGGCTGGTCTATGCGGCGCTGGCAGGCGAGTTCCGCGGGCAGATCCATGCCCTGTCGATTGAGGCACTTTTACCGTAAGATTCGCAGCTCTTTCGGGTCCGGCCGTGCAGACCCACCCACTTATTGCCAGCGAGATCCACCGCATGAAAGCTCCGTCTACCCTAGTCCTGCTTGCCGCAATGGCCCTTGCCGCCTGCCAGCAAAACGCTTCCACCGCGACGGCGGCAGGTGCAGCAGCAGACCCGGCTGCGGCAACGATCGCCACCGTGGATGGCAAGGCGATCAGCAAGGGCCTGTTCGACTTCTATGTCCAGGCCGCAGCAGGCAAGGCAACCGGTGAGCTCTCGGACGAGCAGCGCAAGGAAGTGCTCGACTCACTGACTCGCGCGTTTGTTGTCAGCGAACAGGCGGTCAAAGATGGTCTCGAAAAGGATCCCGAAATCGCATCGCAGCTCGAACTGGTTCGGCTCGAGATCCTGCAGCGCGCGGTGCAGAGCCGTTACCTCAAGGACAAGACCCCCACTGAGGCTGAGCTGCGCGCCGAGTACGAGACGCAGCTCGCTCAGATGTCCCGCAACGAATATCGTGCAAGCCACATCCTCGTGCAGACGGAGGCGTTTGCGAACGAACTGGTCGGCAAGCTCAAGGCGGGTGCGAAGTTCAACGACCTCGCCAGAGCGAATTCGCTGGACGCCTCGAAGGAACGCGGCGGCGACCTCGGCTGGTTTGCGCCGCAGTCAATGGTCAAGCCGTTCTCCGATGCCGTGATGACCCTCAAGAAGGGCGAAGTCACCATGGCGCCGGTTCAGACCCAGTACGGCTTTCACATCATCCGGCTCGACGACACGCGTGAAACCGAAGCGCCGCCGTTCGACCAGGTCAAGCAGCAGCTGAATCAGGTGGTGCTTGGCAAGAAGTTCCGCGCCTATTCAGACGAGTTGTTGAAGACTTCCAAGATCGAGAACAAGCTCTGATCGCGCAGAGCCAGCCTGGGTTGCCGGTCAGTTTCCGGCCGGCAGCCCGAGCAGTTCACGGAGCTGCTGCTCCTCGATCACCTCGACGCCGAGCTCCTGCGCTTTCGCAAGCTTCGACCCTGCGTTCTGGCCCGCAGCAATCAGATTTGTTCGCTTCGAGACGCTGGCACTGACCTTGGCGCCGTGCACACGCAGCTGTTGTTCGATGTCGCTGCGCGACAGTCCCGCAAACGTACCGGTCACAACCACGGTCCTGCCCTGCAAGGGGCCCTCCGCTACGGACAGCCCCGCCGACTCATTCCAGTGAACGCCAGCCTCAATGAGGCCCGCCACGATCTGTCGATTCAGTTCGCTGGAAAAGAACTCGAACAGCCGCGACGCGACCACCGGACCGACGTCGGGCACCTGCTGGATCACGTCGCAACCAGCCGCCTGCAGCGAGGTCAGCGAACCGAAGTAGTTCGCCAGTGATCGCGCTGTGGCCTCGCCTACGTCGCGGATTCCCAAGGCAAACAGAAAGCGAGGCAGAGTCGTCGATTTGCTGGCTTCGAGTGCCGTCACCAGTTTGGCCGCCGATTTCTCCCCCATCCTTTCCAGCTGCTCGAGTTGCTTCGCATCCAGTCGGTAGAGCTGGTCCGGGGTCGAGACGAGACCCGCGTCGACGAGCTGGTCCACAAGCTTGTCGCCAAAGCCGTCGATGTTCATCGCCCGCCGATGACAGAAATGCAGCAGACGCTCCTTGCGCTGCGCGCCACAGACATACCCGCCGCTGCAGCGCGCAATTGCCTGGCCTTCGTCACGGAGCACCGACGAACCGCAAACCGGACACTGAGTCGGCAGATCGGCAGGAATCGAGTCCGCCGGACGCGCTTCAAGTCGCACACTGACGATCTCTGGGATGACATCACCGGCCCGGCGCACGAATACCGTGTCGCCGACGCGCACGTCCTTGCGGCGGACTTCATCCATGTTGTGCAGCGTTGCATTGCTGACCGTGACTCCTCCGACGAACACTGGCACCAGCCGCGCAACCGGTGTCAGCGCGCCGGAGCGCCCGACCTGGAAGTCGATATTGAGCACCTCGGTCTCCGCTTGATCGGCGGGGAACTTGTGCGCGATCGACCAACGCGGGGCGCGCGCAACATAGCCCAGCTGCTCTTGTTGTTGGCGTTGGTCGACTTTGTAGACCACGCCGTCGATCTGATAGGGAAGCTCGACACGTCGCGCGCCGAGTGCTCGGAAGTAAGTCAGGCAGCCCTCTGCACCGCGCACGGGCCCGGCGTCAGGGCAGGTTCTGAGTCCCCAGCCGCGCAGCGCCGCGAGCAGTTCGGTCTGGGTTGAAGGCGCCGCCGCGCCTTCGATCGCACCGAGACCGTAGAAGTACACCTCGAGCGGGCGCGATGCGGTAACCGCCGGATCAAGCTGCCGCAAGCTGCCGGCTGCGGCATTGCGCGGATTGACGAACGTCTTGCCGCCGCGCTCGGTCGCGTCGCGATTCATCTCGGCAAAGCCAGCCACGCTGATGAACACTTCGCCGCGCACTTCAAGCAGCTCGGGAACCTCACCGCGCAGGATGAGCGGCACGGAGCGTATCGTTCGAACATTGGCGGTGACATCTTCGCCAACTGCGCCATCACCGCGCGTCGCCGCATTTCGGAACTGACCGCGCTCATACCGCAGCGTAACAGCGAGGCCATCCAGCTTGGGTTCTGCGGCGTAGTCGATGGGTTCCTCGGTATCGAGGCGCGCGCGGACGCGCTTGTCGAACGCACGCACGGCGTCGTCATCGAAGGCATTGTCGAGGGACAGCATCGGCACGCGGTGCACCACCTCGGCGAATCCGGCAGCCGGGGCGGCACCGACGCGCTGTGTCGGGGAGAACCTATCGATCAGCTCGGGATGCAGCGCTTCGACTTCGCTTAGCGACCGCAGCAGCGCGTCGTACTCGGCGTCCGACACTTCAGGGTCATCGAGCACGTGGTATCGAAAATTGTGCCGCTCAATCTGCTCGCGCAGTTCCTGCGACCGCACGCGAGCCCGCGCCATCTCAGTCACAGCAAGGTCAGTCACGGAAAGGTGTCACCAGCGGTTGGCAACGCCGCCAGTTCCGCGCGCCGCTGAGCCAGCCTCGCAGCATCGAAAGCTTTTCCCGATGTGTCCATCAGTTCGCCCCGCAGTCGATCCGCGACCGCGCGTGCCGTTGCGACCAGCAGATCAAAGCTCTCGACCGCCGGCAGCGGACCTGGCAAAACGGTGAAAGCGTTGAGCCCTGCAAAACCCAGCGGATCCATCTTCAGCAGATCGAACGTGCCTGGCTTGGTCAGACTCGCCACCGACAGCACCACCCGCCGATCGTCGAGCGGCTTGTGGAACACGTCGAACTCGCCGAACTCCAGGCCCTCGCCTACCAGTGCCTGACGTACCGCTGCGCCCATGAAGCGCTCGCCACTGCGGGGGACGATCCGCAGCGATACGATGCGGCGCTGCTCGTCTGGCGGCCACTCGACTCGCAGCGGCGCTGATTCCGACACAGGGCCCTCGATGTCCACGCCGACCCAGGCCGCCGCACGCTCCACGGCAGCGCGGGTTTCATTGCGCAAGGGTGGCAGGTCGCTAATACGCGGCTGACCCTCCGCGCTCGACTCCAGCTGGTCATACACCGCCGGGTCGATGATTTCGATGATCTGCGGATCCTGTATACGCCCACGCAGTGACTCACTGGGCAGAGTCAGAGCAGGCTCCGCTCCAGCGGTCCGGCGTGGCTGGTCTTGCTCCTGATCAAGAAACGTATCAGCCTCGCTCGAAGCCTGCAGCTTTCGAGTCCGCTTGCGGCGCTCCCACAGAATAAGTCCGACAAGGAAGGCGAGTCCGAGTCCCAGCAGCGTCCAGCGCAATTCGGACATGGGAGCCTCAGCTCGCAGCGAGCCTCAGGGCTTCGTCGACATCGACCGCGACCAGCCGTGACACACCTGGCTCGTTCATCGTGACGCCGCAGAGCTGCGAAGCCAGCTCCATAGTGGCCTTGTTGTGGGTGATGAAGATGAACTGCACACGATTCGACATCTCTCGAACGATATCGCAGAACCGACCGACGTTGTTCTCATCGAGTGGTGCGTCAACCTCATCGAGCAGGCAGAACGGTGCAGGGTTCAAATCGAAGATCGAAAAGACGAGCGCCACGGCCGTCAACGCTTTCTCGCCGCCCGAAAGCTGGGAAATCGTCACGTTTCGCTTGCCGGGTGGGCGCGCCATGATCGCCACCCCCGCTTCGAACGCATCGTCGCCGACCAGCTCCAGATACGCGTGACCGCCGCCGAACAAGCGGGGGAACTTGTCGTTCAGCCCCGCATTGATCCGTTCGAACGTCTCTTCGAAACGCGCGCGCGTTTCCTTCTCGATCTTGCGCATCGCCTGTTCGAGCGTGTCGAGCGCCGAATTCAGGTCGGCAAACTGCCGATCGAGATACTCCTTCCGATCAGAGTTTTCCTTCAGCTCATCGATTGCCGCGAGATTGACGGGACCCAGCCGCTCGATGTCTGAACGGGTGCTGCCGAGCTCGATCTCATGACCTTCAATCGCCGCATCCGGCGGCAGCGCCTGCTGGACTTCATCGAGCGCCAATCCGGTGGCGGCAAACTGCTCCGCGATGGTCTCGCGGCGCACCCGGGTTTCCTGGGCGGCCAGGCGCGCCTGCTCCATCGCTTCGCGGGCTTCCCCGACCCGACGGTCCGCTTCGACGCGCTTCTCATCGAGCGACCTGAGCTCGGACTCCGCCTCTTCGAGCGTTCGCCGCGCAGCGCCCAGTTCGGCTTCGATATCCGCTCGTCGCTCGAGGAAGCCGCGCAGCTGTTCCGTGATCGCCATGACCGGTCCATCACCCGAGCTCAATGCCCGCTCGAGCTCAGTGCTGCGGGCCGCGAGCTGGGTGCGCTGTTCGGTCATTCGTTCCAGACCGACCACCACCGATGCTTCAGCCGAGCGTCGACCTTCACTTCGGACCAGCAGGTCGCGCGCCGTCGCCTGTGCTCGCTGTGCAATCTGACGCGCTTCAGTGACGGCCTCGCGCCGTTCCTCGCGCTGCCGGTCCAGCTCGCGGCGTCGCGTATCGAGTTCATCGAGACTGCGCAAGCCGCGCTCCAGCTCCGACTGCGCTCGCGCCAGCAGATCCTGGGTCGTGCCGGTCTCGCGCGCGATCTCGGCCATTTCCGCCTCTAGTCTTTCACGGCGCGAGCTGGATTCCTGCAGTCTGGCGCGGGTCGCCTCGAGCTGGCCGAGCACATCTGCATGTGCGAGATGCGCGCTCTGGATTCTGGTCTGCACGGCGTCGCGATCACGCTCGGCAGCCTCGAGCGCCTCGCGCAGCGCGGCACTCCGGGCCTCGATCTCGCGCGTCACTTGTTCCGCTCGAGAAAACTCGGTGCGCAGCGCCTTCAGGCTCTGTTCGCGCTCGATGATGCCCGAATGCGGATCGCCGCCGTGACGCACACGAACCCAGTGCCGGCCCACCCATTCGCCGCGGCGCGTGACCACGGACTGCTCCGGGCCGAGTTCCGAGCGCCACGCCAGCGCCTCAGCCAGCGAGTCGGCGGTTTGCACGCTAGCGAGCATGGCGCTGATCGCTGCGGGCGCGCGTACCCGCGCCGCGAGCGTGCGTTCACGTCCCGAAATGGCCGCTCCGCTGGCTTCGAAAATTGACAGCAGCGTTCCATCGAAAGCCTCGAGTGCGCGCGCCAACTCGCCGAGGCCGTCGACGCACACTGCTTCGAGATAGTCACCCAGCACGGTCTCGACCGCGCGCTCCCAGCCACCGTCGACCTCGATCGTCTCGGCAATCCGGGCGTGCGAATGCAGCCCCTGCGCCGCAAGCCAAGCGGCGTCCGAGGCCTCGGCGCGGCCAAGCGCCGCCTTCTGCAGTGCCTCGATCGACAACAACTCCGCACGCACACGCTCCCGCTCAATGCGGGCGAGCTCAAGGCGCTGCTCCTCGGCCAGCTGCTCGGCCCGCACAGACTGTACCCGTGCCAGACCCTGCCCGAGCGCCTGTGACAATTCGTCGGCCGCACTCCTTGCAACCGATTCCTTCTGCGCGAAGTCCGAAAGGAGCGTAGAGCCTTGCTGAGCAAGCAGATTGTCGCGCTCCACGGCAAGACGGTCCGACTGGCCACGCAGCCGTCGCAACTGATTCTCGAGCTGCTCGATGCGCGCGCGCTCCACCTGGGTTGTTTGGGTCGCACTGCCCAACTCCCTGTTGAAGGTCTCCCACGCCTGCTGCCACTCGGCCAGCCCCGCCTCCGTGACCGCAAGCCGCTCGGTTGCCGCCTGCTCTTCCGTCCGCGCGCGCTCCACTTCCGGCGCGAGCCGTGCCAGCTCCGCACGCAACGCGGCAATCTGCTGCGTATCGCGCTCGAAGTGGCCAGCGAGTTCCGCAAGCGTCGCCTGCGCCTGCGAGTAGTCAGTCTTCTGCCGCTCGCGCGTTTCGCGCAGATACTGGATCTGCTGCTCCGTGCGACTGACATCAGCACCGACACTGTAGTAGCGGGCCTGAGCCGTCGACACCAGCTCGTTCTGCTCCATCTGAAATTGCCGCTGCGTTTCGATGGCAGCCTCGGCTGAGCGAAGGTCTGCAAGCGCCGCCTGCATCGAAAGGTCACGCGCACGCATCGCGCCATCATGCACTTCGGCACCGCTGTCCAGTTCGCGCAGCCTCAGGACAAGCAGCTCTCCGGTAAGCCGACGTTCGGTCAGTTTCAGCGCCTGGTAGCGGCGGGCCGACGCCGCCTGCCGCTGCAGATGCCGGATCTGCTTCTCAACTTCATCGCGAACGTCTTGCAGCCGTTCAAGGTTCTCGCGCGTGTCAGCAATCCGCGCCTCTGTCTCGCGCCGCCGCTCCTTGTAACGGGAGATGCCAGCAGCCTCCTCGACGAACCCGCGCATCTCGTCCGACTTCGCCTCGATGACCCGCGAAATCATTCCCTGCTCGATGATCGCGTAACTGCGCGCGCCGAGACCGGTACCCAGGAAGAGCTGAGTGATGTCCTTGCGCCGGCAGCGCGCACCATTGATCAAATAGCTCGAACTGCCATCGCGGAGCACTTCGCGCTTCAAAGCAACTTCGGCATAGGCGGCGTATGGCCCAGCGATCTTGCCGTCACCATTGTCGAATATCAGCTCGACAGAGGCCTTGCCAACCGGCTTGCGTGCGCTCGAGCCATTGAAGATCACGTCTGCCATCGAGTCGCCGCGCAGATGCTTAGCTGACAGCTCGCCCATGACCCAGCGCACGGCATCGATCACATTCGACTTACCGCAACCGTTCGGACCCACCACCCCGGTCAGGTTGCTCGGAAACGCAACCGTCGTCGGGTCGACGAACGACTTGAAGCCCGCTAGCTTGATCTTGGTCAGCCGCATCAGATACCCACTGCGCCTGCGGCGCCTCCACGAATCGCATCGGCGTAGTGTAAATTAAACGCCATCAGGCCGGGCAGCGGCCGCAACAATTTCCAGTCCCATGCCAATGCAAGCCGCCATGAGCGTCGAAACTTTTCCGAATCCGCAAACGACCACGGACTACACGATCCAGATGTCAATTCCGGAGTTCACTTGCCTTTGTCCAAAAACAGGGCAGCCTGACTTTGCCACGCTGGAGCTTGAATACATTCCGGACTTGAAGTGCGTCGAGCTGAAGTCCCTGAAGCAGTACGTCTGGTCTTTTCGCGACCGCGGCGCGTTTCACGAGGCAGTGACCAATGAGATTCTGGCTCATCTTGCGGCGGCGACCGATCCACGCTACATGCGCCTGACGGCCCGATTCAACGTCCGCGGCGGCATATACACCAGCGTGATCGCCACCCACCGCCAGCCCGGCTGGCAGGCAAGCGGGGAACCAAACCTGCCTTGACGGCCGGTCTGCAGTGGGCTGCAAGAGGCTTTTCTTGACCCTGTACACACGGGCTTCGGTCGGTATAATCCCGCGTCCCGCATGGGTCCTGGAGATGCTTAGGAGCGCTTGATGGCTTCGAAGAAAACCAAAGGCAAAGGCAAGGGAAGTAAGGCCAGAAAGCCCAAGCCCGCGCGCAAGGTCGCTGCGCGCAAGGTCGCTGCGCGCAAAGCGGCACCGCGTATGACCGCCTCTCGCGGGGCGTCGAAACGGAAGTCGTCTGCAACGAAGGATCGAGCCTTGAAGAAAACTGCTCCTAAGCCAAAGCGGGTCGCAACGGCAGCCCAGCCGAAAGGCCAGCCGAAAGGCCAGCCGAAAGGCCAGCCGAAACCCCAAGCAAAAGCCAAACACACAGGCGGGCGCGCGCCAACGGCAAAAGTCGCTGCCCACGCCGCAGCAGGCCGTTCCGCGCCGCCGGCTTCCAAGGGTCCCGAACGACGGTCAACGAATATCGGTCCGCAAACCGTGGTCGCGGTGGGCACCCATCGCCATCCACCTGCCGAGCTGCCGGTGGACGGTGACGACTCCGACTCCGCGGATCCAGGGTTGCTCTCCGGCCCGCGCGACGTCCAACCCTACATCGCCAAACGCGGCGAGCAGTACATGAGCAAGCAGCAGCTCGGGCATTTCAGCCAGATTCTGAACCAGTGGAAACGCGACCTGATGGTCGAGGTCGACCGCACCGTTTCGCACATGAAAGACGAAGCAGCCAATTTCCCTGATCCGAACGATCGCGCAACGCAGGAGGAGGAGTTCAGCCTCGAGCTTCGCACCCGCGATCGGGAGCGGAAGCTGATCCGCAAGATCGACGAAGCGTTGAAGCGTATCGACGACGGCAGTTACGGATACTGCCTCGAGACAGGCGAGGAAATCGGCATCAAGCGCCTCGAGGCGCGCCCGGTTGCTACCTTGAGCATCGAAGCCCAGGAGCGCCGTGAACGGCGCGAAAAGCAGTACGGCGACCGCGACGACCGCTACCGCTGAAGTCTCTGTTGATCGGCCCCTCGGTCGGCCTGTCAACAGGCAAGCCGGGCGCTTTGCGCCGTCTCCTACTGGTTCGCTGCACCTCGGGTCGTTGCTGGCCGCGGCGGGCAGCTATCTCTCCGCGCGCAGCGCAGGTCTTGACTGGCTGCTCCGATTCGAAGACCTGGACACGCCGCGAGTAGTAGCCGGTTCTGCAGACAGCATTCTGCGAAGCCTCGAGGCGCTCGGATTCGAATGGTCCGCGGCACCCAGCTGGCAAAGCCGGCAACTCGAACGTTATGAAGCGGCTCTGGGAGAACTGCAGCACGCAGGCTTCACGTTTTTCTGCACTTGCTCGCGGCGCGATATCCGACTCGCCGGTGCCGCCCTCGAACCTGCCTGCGTTGGTGACTGTGCCCAGATACCGAGGGGCAACGACCACGGCAGCATCCGCTACGCGCTCCCGACCTCGCTCCGCGACCAGTGCATCGAATACGTTGACGGGCTGCAGGGCAGGCAGCGTTTCGACGCCGCACTGTTTCGCGATGTCGTGATTCGCCGACGGGACGGCATCTACGCCTACCAGCTGGCGGTGATCGTCGACGATCTGGCCGATGGGGTCGCCGAAGTGGTGCGAGGCGCGGATCTTTTAGCCAGCACGCCCTGGCAGCGCGCGATTGCGCTGTGCCTGCAGCGCGAACCACCGGCATACACGCATCTGCCGGTGTTGCTCGACGCCGCGGCGCGCAAGCTGTCGAAGAGCGCCGGGGATTCGAACACGCGCCTTGCCGAGCCGAGCCAGGCACTCGCAGAGATCCTGAGGCTGCTGCGCCAGGACCTGCCACCCGACATCGGGCGCTGGCCGGTCGCCGAGATCTGGCCATGGGCCATCGCCAACTGGCTGCCTGCGCGACTGAGGGGCATTCTGGAGATTCCTGCGGTGGCTTGATCTGCCGGGGTGTACTACCCTGCAACGGGCCTCAGGCCTTGCTCGAGGCAATCAGATGAGTGACTCCCGGATCATCAAGAAATACCCGAACCGTCGCCTGTATGACACGACGGAGAGCCGCTACATCACGCTCGCAGACATTCGCAAGCTGGTCCTGGAACGTGTCGACTTCGTTGTCATTGAAAAAAAGACCGAGCAGGACATCACGCGCAGCATCCTGCTGCAGGTGATCGCGGAGCAGGAACACTCCGCAGAACCCGTCATGAGTCGCGATTTCCTGTCGCAGGTGATCAGGTCCTATGGTGGCGCCATGCACGGAGTGCTCGGCAGCTACCTCGAACAGAGCGTCAAGCTGTTCACGGACCAGCAGCGAGAAATCCGCGAGCGCGTCAAGCATGTCGTGGGCGTCGATCCAGTCGAAACGGTCACGAAGATCGCGCAGAAGAATTTTCAGCGCTGGCGGTCCGTACAGGATGAAATCTATCGGACGCTGATCAATGTGACCCAGCGGGGCAAGGACGAACCGTCCGGCCCCGATGAATCAAAACGCGACAAGCGCGGCGGTGACTAACCGAGTCGCGCGGACCGCGCAGGCACTCTCTCAGGCCGGCTGATCGACTTCCTTCATCGACAGGCGCACCCGTCCCTGGCGATCGACTTCGAGCACCTTGACTCGAACCAGATCGCCCTCGTTGAGCTTGTCTGAAACGCGCTCGACGCGCTCGTTCGAAATCTGTGAAACGTGCACAAGGCCGTCGCGACCCGGAAGAATCGTCACGAACGCACCGAAGTCCATCAGACGCGCAACCCTGCCCTCGTAGACGCGGCCGACTTCGATGTCTGCGGTGATCAGCTCGACGCGCGCGAGGGCCTCGCGACCGGCAGCGCCGCTGACCGAGGCGATCTTGACGGTACCGTCGTTCTCGATGTCGATCGTGGTGCCCGTCTCTTCGGTAATCTGCCGAATGACGGCACCGCCCTTGCCGATCACGTCGCGGATCTTCTCCGGGTCGATCTTGATCGTGATGATCGAAGGTGCCCAGTCCGACATTTTCTCGCGGGTCTTCGGCAGCACCTTGTTCATTTCATCGAGGATGTGCAGCCGGCCGTGCTTCGCCTGCTCGAGCGCAACCTTCATGATTTCAGGCGTAATGCCTTCGACCTTGATGTCCATCTGCAGCGCCGTGATGCCATCGCGGGTGCCGGCAACCTTGAAGTCCATGTCTCCGAGATGATCCTCGTCGCCCAGGATGTCAGTGATGACCTTGAAGCGAGGCCCATCCAGCACCAGTCCCATCGCGACTCCGGCCACAGGGGCCTTGATCGGCACTCCGGCATCCATCAGAGCCAGCGAAGTGCCGCAGACCGAGGCCATCGACGACGAACCATTTGACTCGAGAACCTCGGAGACGACGCGGATCACGTATGGAAACACCGTCATGTCCGGCATCACGGCCGCCACGCCACGTCGGGCCAGGTTGCCATGACCGATCTCGCGACGCTTCGGCGAGCCCATCATACCCGTCTCGCCGACCGAAAACGGCGGGAAATTGTAGTGCAGCATGAACGGCTCGCGGCGCTCACCGTCGAGCGCATCGATGATCTGCGCATCACGGCCGGTGCCGAGAGTTGTAACGACCAGTGCCTGCGTTTCACCGCGGGTAAACAGCGCTGAGCCATGCGTGCGGGGCAAGGTGCCCACCTTGATCGTGATCGGCCGAACTGTGGTCGCATCGCGGCCATCAATGCGCGGCTCGCCATTGAGAATGCGATCGCGCACCAGCTTGCTCTCAAGCCGGTACAGCGAACTGTCAACCTGATCCGCGGTAAACGGCGAATCCGCCACGCAGATTTTCTCCGTCGCCGATTTCTTGATTTCGCCGACGCGCTCGTAGCGCGACTGCTTCTCCGTGATCTGATAAGCCTCGGACAGCGGTGCATGCGCCGCTGCGGCGACCAGTTTGTCGAGTTCCGCGCTGATCGGATCGGACTCGAAGGTCCAGCGTGGCTTGCCCGCTTCCTTGACCATCGACTGAATGGCCTCGATGGCGACCTGCATCTGTTCGTGGCCGAACACCACCGCACCGAGCATGACTTCTTCGGAGAGACCCTTGGCCTCCGATTCCACCATCAGCACGGCATCCTTGGTGCCCGCAACGACCAGATGCAGCGTCGAGGACGCCAGCTCCTTGGCAGTCGGGTTCAACAGGTAGATGCCGTCCTTGTAGCCGACTCGTGCGGCACCGATCGGGCCATTGAAGGGAACACCGGACAGCGCCAGCGCGGCCGAACTTCCAAGCAGCGCCGGGATGTCCGAATCGATATCCGGATCAAGCGAAAGCACTGTCGCGACGACCTGGATATCGTTGTAGAAACCATCAGGGAACAGCGGCCGGACCGGGCGATCGATCAGTCGCGAGGTCAGAGTTTCTTTCTCGGTGGGCCGACCTTCACGCTTGAAGAAGCCGCCCGGAATGCGGCCAGCCGCGTAGGTCTTCTCGATGTAGTTGACGGTCAACGGAAAGAAATCGCGCCCGGGAGTTGGCTTGCGCTTCGCGCAGACCGTACAAAGTACGACAGTGTCGCCCACCGAGACCAGCACCGCGCCGTCGGCCTGGCGTGCGAGTTCGCCGGTCTCCAGAGTGACAGAATGGGGGCCATACGGAAAAGTTCGTTTGATTGCGGTCACGCTAGAGCCTCATGGAATATAGATAGGGCGGCTGCGCACCACGCGCACGACCGCAGTCGGCCAACGTCGGTGTCAGCGACGCAGACCAAGCTTCTCGACAACTTCCTGGTATTTGGTCGGCTGGACCGACTTCAGGTAGTCGAGCAGCTTGCGGCGCTGGTTAACGAGCTTGACGAGGCCACGACGCGAGGAGTGATCGCCCGGATGCGACTCGAAGTGCGCACCGAGACCGGAAATACGCGCCGACAGCTGCGCGACCTGAACTTCCGGCGAGCCGGTATCGGCGGCACCGCGACGGAGCTCCGCGACCGATCCGTCCTGTTTCTGAATATTGGGCGACATTTACGCGAAACCCTTTGAAAATAATGTAGTTACAGACGTATTGAAGGCCGCGCATTCTACTCGGACGGCGGAGGTGCCTCAAGCGCAATTTGCCCGATCGGTCCTGCCATCAAGCGCTTGGCGCGCAGCCCATCTGGGCCATCCGGGTTCGCGAGCCCCACAAACACCCCGGATTCGTCATAGACACGCAGGGTTGTCGTTGACTGAACCTCGCCCGCGATCGCAGACGGCCAGTGGATGCGCTGGCCCTGCCGCAAGCGGCATGCTTGCATCTCGTTCAGCTGCACGGTGGGCAGCCATGGAAGCGCACGGTCCGGCGGCAGCAGGGACAGCGGCTGGGGACCCTGAATCCGCGTCGTGAGCTGATCGAAGCTCATCATCTCGGCTCCTTCAAAAGGCTCCACCCAGTCGCGCCGCAACTCGGCCACATGCCCACAGGTGCCGACTCGATGCGCCAGATCCTCCGCGAGCACCCGCACGTAGGTCCCCTTGCTGCAGACGAGCTGGCAATCGATCGCGTGCGAATCGACCCAGATCCCAATCAAACTGCTGATGCGGACAGACCGCGCTGCCCGTTCGACGCTGACGCCCGCTCTTGCGAGCTTGTAGAGCGGTTGACCGTGGTGCTTGAGCGCCGAGTACATCGGCGGGATCTGCTGCGACTCCCCGATGAAGGACTCCAGCACCGCAGCGAGCGTCATTGCGCAGGCGGGCGGTACTGCAGATTCTTCGACAACCTGCCCTTCGCGATCGCCGGTGGTTGTTTTCTGGCCAAGCGCGATCCGGAACGAATACTGCTTGCGCGATTCCACGATCTCGCCGGCTACCTTGGTCGCCTCGCCGAGGCAGATCGGCAACATGCCGGTCGCCAGCGGATCCAGACTGCCGACATGCCCCGCCTTGACGCCGCCGAGCAACCGGCGGACGCGCTGGGTTGCCTGACTTGAACTGAGTCCGAGCGGTTTGTCGAGCAGCAGAACGCCGCAGAGGGGCCGCTCAATCGCCGTCATCAGCGGACTTGAGCCGATCGCGTCCCACGGCATCGTCGATCAACTCAGACAATCGGGCTCCATACTCAATCGACTTGTCGAGCTCGAAGCGCAGCTGGGGCGCATGCCGCAACGACAAGCGTCTTCCCACCTCACCGCGCAGAAACCCCGCCGCGCGGCTCAAGCCATCCTGCACCGCTGCGGCCGAGGCGGGCGAGTCCTTCGCGAACGGCACAAAGAACACCCGCGCGTAACTCATGTCCGCGGCAACCTCGACCGCAGTGATCGTGACATTGCCCACGCGAGGATCACGGACCTCGCGGGCGATCAGGTCGGCCAGCACGCGCTGCAGTTCGGCCTGAATCCGCGAACGACGCGCACTGCCTGCCATTGGTGCTGCCGGCGCTCAGAGCGTCCGGGCGACCTCAAAGCGGGTATAGCACTCGATCTGGTCGCCCACGCGGATGTCCTGGTAGCTCTTGACGCCAATACCGCACTCGGTGCCAGCACGCACTTCACCGACGTCATCCTTGAAGCGGCGCAAGGATTCGAGCGCGCCTTCGAAGATCACGACGCTGTCCCGCAGCACGCGAATCGGATTGTTGCGCTTGACGACTCCCTCGGTGATCAGGCATCCCGAGACGACGCCGAACTTGCTGGAGCGGAACACTTCGCGAACTTCTGCGGTGCCCAGGATCTTCTCCTTGACCTCTGGCGCGAGCATGCCACTCAGACGTTGCTTGACGTCATCGATGGCTTCATAGATGACGGAGAAGTAACGGATCTCGACGCCCGTTTCCTTCACGGCATCGCGCGCACCGCCGTCGGCCCGCACGTTGAAGCCGACAATCAACGCCTTGGAAGCTCCGGCCAGCTGCACATCCGAGCCGGTGATGCCACCAACGCCGCTCGCGATGACCTTGACCCGCACTTCGTCCGTCGACAGCTTGTTCAGCGAATCGCGCAGCGCCTCGGCACTACCCTGCACGTCGGCCTTGATCAGCACCGGAATGATGCCGGCTTTCTCCTCGCCCATCTGCGAGAACACGTCTCCGACCGCAGCCGCCTGCTTGGCAAGCTTGACGTCACGGAACTTGCCCTGGCGGTACAGCGCAAGTTCGCGCGCCTTGCGCTCGCTCTCGGCCACCACCACTTCGTCGCCAGCGTTCGGAGCACCAGAGAGCCCCAGCACCGAAACAGGAAGCGATGGGGTGGCTTCGCTGACTGACGCGCCAGTCTCGTCGAACATTGCACGGACCCGGCCAAACTCCTGGCCGGCGATAATCGGGTCACCGAGCTTCAGCGTACCTTTCTTGACCAATACAGTCGCTACGGCGCCGCGTCCCTTCTCGATGCTCGACTCGATGATGACGCCAGATGCCAGGCCCGCCAGCGGTGCGGTCAGCTCCAGCAGCTCGGACTGCAGCAGAACAGATTCGAGCAGCTTGTCGATGCCCTCACCCGTTTGCGCTGATACACCGACGAAAATACTCTCGCCGCCCCAGTCTTCCGGCACGACCTCGTGTTTCGACAGCTCTGTCCTTACCCGCTCTATGTCGGCTTCGCGCTTGTCGATCTTGTTGATGGCCACGACGATCGGCACTCCAGCTGCCTTCGCATGCTGGATCGCTTCAACGGTCTGAGGCATCACGCCGTCATCAGCGGCGACCACCAGGATCACGACGTCGGTCGCCTTCGCACCACGTGCGCGCATGGCCGTAAAGGCAGCGTGGCCCGGCGTGTCGAGGAATGTGATGCCGCCACGTGGCGTGCTGACGTGATACGCACCGATGTGCTGCGTGATGCCACCCGCCTCACCGGAGGCGACCTTGGTCGTGCGAATGCGATCGAGCAATGAGGTTTTGCCGTGGTCGACATGACCCATGACCGTGACCACTGGCGGCCGCGACTGCACATTGAGATCGCCGCCCTGGTCACCCTGCACGCCCGTCTCGAGCTGATCGTCGCGCAGCAGCTTGGCGGTATGACCCATCTCTTCGACGATCAGCACAGCGGTGTCCTGGTCGATTGGCTGGTTGATCGTCGCAATGACGCCCATGTTCAGCATCGCCTTGATCACTTCGGTGGCCTTGACGGCCATTTTCTGTGCGAGTTCCTGCGGCGTGATCGTCTCGCCAATGCCGACTTCACGCTTGACCGGAGCGACCGGCATTTCGAAGGTGTGCTTCGATTCAATGCCGACCGGCACTTTGCGGTCGCGGAAGCGCTTCTTCTTCTTGAGGCGGGAACTGACGTCACCGGTGACGTGCAGCTCTTCGCGACCGTACTTGGTTCTCTGTCGGTCAGACTCGCCGCGCTTGGCTTCCTCGGCCGGCTTCGCTGACGGCGTGGCGCTCTTGCGCTTCGGCTCCGCCGTCTTTGCCGGCTCCACGGGAGGCGGCTGATCCACTGCGCGCCTTTGCTCTTCCGAATTCTTGCGTGCATGGGCTTCGACTTCGATCCGGCGACGATTCTCCGCCTCGATCCGCTCCGCTTCGCGGCGCTCGTTCTCTGCTTTGTCCCGTTGTGCCTGCGCGGTCTCTTCCAGTTCGCGGCGGCGTGATTCCGCCTCGTCCTGCTGGTCCTTGGCCTGCTTCTCGAGTACGTCGCGCTTGATGTACGTCTTCTTGACACGAACTTCGACGTTGACGGTGCGCGAACGCCCCGCCGTGCTCGCCAGCTTGATCTCGCTGGTGGTTTTGCGCTGCAGGGTGATCTTGCGCGGCGCGGCGGCCGCTCCCGAAGCCTCTTCGCTGGCGCCATGGCTGCGGCGCAAGTGCGACAGCAACTCGAGCTTGGCTTCGTCGGTGACCTGGTCATCGGGTCCGCCAACCTTGATGCCGGCCTGATCGAGCTGCGTCAGCAGCTTGTCGACCGGCACCTTCAGCACCTCGGCAAATTGTGCAACCGTAACGTCTGCCATCAGGTACGAGCCTCCGCAAACCAGGGTTCCCGCGCCTTCATGATGAGCTTGCCGGCTTCTTCCGGCGTCAGTCCCTGTATATCGAGCAGATCATCGACAGCCTGCTCGGCAAGATCCTCACGGGTACGCACGCCACGACGCGCCAGCGCCAGCGCCAGATCCGGCTGCATGCCTTCGAGCAGCAGCAGGTCATCGGCCGGCAGCTGCGAGTCGAGAGTTTCCTCACTCGCGATGGCCTGTGTCAGCAGCACGTCGCGGGCGCGGTTGCGCAGCTCCTTGACCATGTTCTCGTCGAATTCCGCGATACCGGCCAGCTCAGCCTGAGGCACATAGGCGATCTCCTCGACGGTCGAAAAACCTTCCTGCACGAGAATCGTCGCTACGTCTTCATCTACATCCAGCTGCTTCATGAAGTTCTCGACGAGAACGCGAGCCTCGGTTTCGCTCTTGGCCTCGGCGTCCGACTCCGTCATGACGTTCAGATCCCAGCCGGTCAGCTGGCTGGCCAGACGGATGTTCTGGCCGCCGCGCCCGATGGCCTGCGATAGTTTGTCCTCGGCGACAGCGATATCCATGCTGTGCGAGTCCTCATCGACCACGATGGACTGCACCTCCGCCGGAGCCATCGCATTGATGACAAACTGCGCCGGATTGTCATTGAACGGGATGATGTCGACGCGTTCGCCGGCAATCTCGTTCGAGACGGCCTGCACGCGCGAGCCGCGCATACCGACACAGGCACCGACCGGATCAATGCGAGGGTCATTGCTGCGCACGGCGATCTTCGCGCGAATTCCCGGATCGCGTGCCGCACCGAGAATGGTGATGTGTCCCTGGCCGACTTCCGGCACCTCGAGCTTGAACAACTCGATCAGGAACTCTGGCGCGGAACGGGTCAGGAACAGCTGCGGCCCGCGAGGCTCACTGCGGACCTCCTTCAGATAAGCCTTGATTCGATCCTGCGGCTTGACCATCTCGCGGGAGATCATGTCAGTGCGTGCAACGAATGCTTCGGCGTTGCTGCCGAGATCCACATAGATGCCGTTGCGATCGACGCGCTTGACGACACCGCTGACCAGCGAACCGACTCGCCCGTTGTAAGCCTCAACAACCTGGGCCCTTTCGGCTTCGCGCACTTTTTGCACGATGACCTGCTTGGCCTGCTGCGCTGCGATGCGCCCGAAACCAACAGACTCGATGGGCTCTTCGACAAAGCCGCCGATCACCGCTTTCGGATTGACGTCAATCGCGTCGTCGAAACGCAACTCCCGCTCCGGCACTTCCAGCTCGCTCGAATCATCCGCAAAGACCTTCCAGCGACGAAAAGTCCCGTATTCCCCGGTCTTCCGATCGATGGCGACGCGCACGTCCCACTCGTCGCCGTTCTTCTTGCGGGCGGCCGAGGCGAGCGCTGCCTCGAGCGCCTCGAAGATGATCTCCTTGTCGACACCTTTCTCGTTCGAGACGGCGTCGACGACCAGCAGGATTTCCTTGTACATCTTGTCCATCGATACTCCAGTCCCGCGTTGCAAACGTCGCCTCAGACGACCAGCCGGGCTTTAGTTATTTCCGCAAAGCGGAGCCGCACCGGCAGCTGCTCCACCTCAAGTTCAATTCCCGCATCATCCACGGCTGACAGCTGTCCCGTGTATCGACGGCGACCGTCCCGCGCCACCGTCAGTTCCACTCGCACCTGCGAGCCGACGAAGCGCCGGAAATGCCCCGGCGTGCGCAGCACTCGATCGAAGCCTGGAGACGAAACCTCCAGCGAATACTTCCCGGGCACCGGGTCCTCGACATCGAGCAGCGCCGACACTTCGCGGCTGACCTGCTCGCAGTCTTCGACCCCGATATGCCGGGCAGGCCGAATGCCGTCCGCAGCCGGCAGATCGATATAGATCCGCAGCGTCGCGTCGCGAGCCCCTGCCGCCCACTCGACATCCACGAGCTCGTAGCCCAGCCCACCGACCAGCGGCTCAAGCAGCTCAATGAATTGCTCGCTCAGCGCGGTTCGGGCCGTCAAAGCAAATCTCCCAAGCCATGGCCAAGCTTTGGCCCAAAAAAGAAAAGCCCCTCGAGGGGCTTTCTAATTCAAGCACTTACGAAAAAATCTTTCGATTTCGCCGTCCCCGTGGACCGAGGGGTACCGCGGGGGCCGCAATATTAAGCGAACTGCCCTGGCTTCTCAAACTGTTACTGCGCGGGCGTCGCCGAATCCCCCAGGAAGCGGTCCAGCCAGGCATGCAGCTCGCGATAGAACAGCCGACTGTTCTCACCGCGCTGGATCCAGTGATTTTCGTCCGGAAAGACAATCAGGCGACTGGGAATCTGCCGTCGCTGCAGCACGCTCCAGTACTCGAGCGCGTTGTTCAGCGGCACTCGAAAGTCCTGTTCACCGATCGTCACCAGAGTCGGGGTCGCAAACCGGTCGGCAAAGCGAATGGGGTTCTGCTCGCGCCACACTGCGCCCTGCTCCCAGAACGGCCCACCATTATTGAGCTCGCGCGGGTACACGACGTCGCTGGTCCCCCATTGCGATTCGAGGTTGATCAGCCCGGCGTGGCTGATCAGGCAGCGATAGCGGGTGCTGGTCGCCTGCAACCAGTTCGCGAGGTGCCCGCCGTAGCTCGCGCCGGCGGCACATTGGCGCGTGCCGTCGACGAAACTGAAGCGGCGGATCGCTTCGTTCGCAGCCTCGTCGAGCTCGAGTCCGGGGCCCCGCAATGGATCGCCCTGGATATGGCGCGCAAACGCCTCGCCGAAACCAGTCGACCCAGAATAGTTGGTGAGCAGCAGCACATAACCGGGGGCTGCCAGCAGATGGTAGTTCCAGCGCAGCACCCACTCGTCGCCCCACATGGCATGGGGTCCACCGTGAATGATGCTGACCAGCGGGTACTTCTTCCCAGGGTCGAATCCTGCCGGGCGCACCAGCAGATTGTGAACCCTTCGACCCGCCGCACTGACAAACCAGAAGTGCTCCACAGGTGGCAGATCGAGCGCTGTGATTCTCTCCGCATTGAACTGCGCCAGTGTGCGATGTTGGCCGCTTGCGGCATCAATCCGCACGACTTCGGCTGGAACGCTCGCGGATTCGAAGTTGGCAAACAACTGCAAGGTCCTCGTACCCGCAGGTATCGCGAGATTCGAGTACGTGCCGGTTGATTGCTTGCCAACCGGACGCACCACTGCATCGCGGCCCAGTCGAAACAGCTTGCGAAGCCCGACTTCCTCGGCCGTCAGATAGATGTCGCGCGAGTCCGGCGACACGGCGAACTCCGAGACGGACCGATCGAAATCGCGCGTCAGCAACCGAATCGGTCCGGCCACACGCCAGGGAATGATCGCAATATCCGTCTTGCTGTAAACCCACTGCGTCCGACGTACGAACTTTGCGTACAGCGTCCTGCCATCCGGACTGAAGCGCGGCGCCGACCAATGCCCCGGATCCGAGGTCAGGCGCGCAGGCTCGCCGCCG